>JBAXTE010000047.1:0-31692 GCA_037130365.1 Bacteroidota bacterium | reverse complement strand
TTTGACACAGTATCTTTTTTTTGCTGGAGAAAAAAAGTCAGTGCCCGTCCGGCATGAGGACATGTAAAAGGAAATTTTTTATTCTTTTTACACTCTAGATTAAAAATATGCTTTCTTCCATTAGAAAAAAAAAGGAACTTCTTTTTATATGCGTCTTCGACTACTTTTTGCATAGAACCCAATTTGCCCCTAAATATACTTGTTTAAAATGCTAATATTCAATACTTCACCCTTGATGGAACGGGCGAAAAAAAGTTGAATATCAATATTTCAAACTTTTCAGAATGGGCTCATTATTCCGCAAAAGATTGCATAGAAATCAATCGATGATAATATCCTTTTTGAGCAAGCAGTGCTTCGTGGGTTCCTTGTTCAACAATAGCTCCTTTTTCTAAAACTACAATGGTATCTGCTTTTTTTATGGTTGATAATCGATGCGCAATTACTATAGAAGTACGATTTTTCATAATTACTTCAAGCGCTTGTTGAACCAACACCTCAGAATTTGAATCAAGAGCTGATGTGGCTTCATCGAGAATAAGAATTAAAGGGTTTTTTAAAACTGCTCGTGCAATGCTTATCCGTTGTCGCTGACCACCAGAAAGTTTTACACCGCGATCGCCAATGTTTGTTTGCATTCCTTCTGGAAGTTGTTCTATAAATTCCAGCGCATTTGCAATTTTGGCAGCATTTAATACCTCTTCTTCTGTGGCAGTGAGTGTTCCAAAAGTAATGTTGTTATAAATAGTATCGTTGAACAAGATGGTATCTTGGGAAACAATTCCAAACAAGGATCTTAAATCTGCAATTTTGGCACTATCAACGTTAACTCCGTCAATAGTAAGTTTTCCCGAAGTGATATCGTAAAATCGAGGCAAAAGATCAACTAAGGTAGATTTTCCAGCTCCTGAATGTCCGCATAGAGCTACAATTTTACCTTTTGGAATTTCTAAATTAATATCTGACAATACTAGTTCAGAATCGTAACTGAAATTTACGTGTTCGAACAATATTTTATCTTCAAAGGACGAAATGGCAACTGCGTCTGGTTTTTCAATAATTCGTTCGTCTGCTTGTAGAATCAAATCCACACGATCAAATGAAGAAACTCCTTTTTTGAAGTTGTAATATGCCACCGAAATTGTCTTTGCAGGATTTATTATTTGAGTAAACATAACAAGATAGGTGATAAATAATTCTGCACTCAAATCGGTCTGTTTGTTAAGTACTAAGTTCCCACCATAAAGCAAAATGGTCATAATCATAATTCCACCAAAAAACTCACTAATTGGAGATGACAAATCCACTCTTCTGTATATTTTAATCATCTTCTGAGTATACTTATTATTGTATTTTGCAAACAAATTTGAAGCAAAATCGACGGCATTGAATGCTTTAACAACACGAATTCCGGCAACAGTTTCTTGTACCATCGACTGAATAGCACCTTGTAAACTCTTGGCTTCAAAAGATTGTTTACGCAAAGATTTTGAAATTCTCCCAACGGCAAATCCGCCAATAGGGATTACTAATAACACAAAAAGCGTGAGATTTACATTGATGGAAAAAAGTGCAACAAGATATAATATTACGGTAAGTGGTTCTCTAAATAACTGTTGAATAGACCGAAGAATCGTAACTTCAATTTCTTGCACATCAGTTATTGCGCGTGAAATAATGTCACCTTTTTTTTGAGCTCCAAAAAATGATAAGGGTAGAATTAAAATCCGATCATAAATAGCATTTCGGATGTCAGAAATTACACCATTCCGAATGGGAACCATAATCCATTGAGCCAAGTAGTTAAATGCATTTTTTAAAACGAACATGCTTAATATCAGCAAGGTAACCATTAGCAAAGCAGCTTGTTTTCCATCGGAAATGATAGTCTTACTGATGTAGTAATTTACAATATCGATAATTTTGGAAGCGCTAAATCCGAAAGCAGGAATTTCTGTAATCAATTTTGTTTTTCCAAAAATAAGCACTAAAAAAGGTGCCAATAACGAGAGTGAAAATATGGAGAAAAAAATCGATAATACATTAATAAACACCACTATTGATAGCCGAAATGAGTATGGTTTTAACCATGGAGTAAGATTGCGAATTCCTTTCATCTATTATTCTTTCAAAACTACTAAAACGTGATTATTCCTAGATAATTCTGAGGTGTAATGCTCATAATCTCTGCTTTTACTTGATTAGAAACTTCCAACGATTGAATAAATTCATGAATTGTTTCTTGTGTAACCACCGATTTCCCTCTCGTTAAATTCTTGAGTGCTTCATAAGGCTGAGGATAATTTTCGCGACGCAATATTGTTTGGATTGCCTCAGCAACAACAGCCCAATTTTTTTCTAAATCAGCATCTAAAGCGAGCTCATTTAATTCTGTTTTTGATAATCCGCGAAGTAATGATTTATATCCAATAAGTGTGTGCGAAATCGGCACACCAATGTTTCTGGTGACTGTAGAGTCGGTTAAGTCTCGTTGGAGTCTTGAGATTGGAAGTTTTTCGGCTAAAAATCTAAAAATAGAATTTGCGAACATTAGATTTCCTTCTGAGTTTTCAAAATCAATAGGATTTACCTTGTGAGGCATAGCAGATGAGCCTACTTCACCCGCTTTTACTTTTTGTTTAAAGTAATTCATTGATATATAACTCCACATATCTCGGTCGAGATCGATGAGAATGGTATTGATTCGGGCAATGGCATCGAAAAAAGCAGCCATCATATCGTAATGCTCTATTTGTGTGGTAGTTAATTGTCGTTGTAATCCTAATTGGTTTTTTACAAAGTTGTTTCCAAAATCAACCCAATCAATTGCTGGATAAGCTACTTTGTGAGCATTGAAATTTCCGGTTGCACCCCCAAATTTTGCCATAAATGGGATGTTTTTCAATAGCTCTAGTTGATTTGCAATTCGCTCGTAAAAGACGTAAAATTCTTTACCAACAGTTGTCGGTGATGCTGGCTGTCCGTGAGTATGAGCCAACATTGGAACGTTTTTCCATTGATTTGCTAATGCAAGTATGGCTTGGCTAACTTCGTTTAGTGTTGGTAAAATCACATTACTATATGCACCTTTTAAAAGCCATGGAGTTGCGGTATTGTTGATGTCTTGCGAGGTAAGACCAAAGTGTATAAACTCAATTTCATCGTGAATTCCGATGGTGGCAAATTTGTCTTTCAAGAAATACTCAACTGCTTTTACATCGTGATTTGTGGTTTTTTCGATCTCCTTAATTTGAAACGCATCATCTTGCGAAAACCCTTCTACAATTGCACGCATCTTGACAAATTGATTTTCGGTAATATGGCTGAGTTGTGGAATTGGATATTTACAGAGCGCAATAAAATACTCAACTTCTACCATTACACGAGCTTTGATTAAGCCAAATTCTGAAAAGTAATCAGCTAAAGATTCTGTAGTTTTACGATATCTTCCATCAATCGGGGAGATTGCTGTTAAATTTGAGAAGTTATTCATAACTTTTATGTTCAATTTTATGCAAATGTAAGAAATTTTGAGGGAAATAATGAAAAGGAATTCAGAATTTACGGACTCTCGATCCCGAAAAAAAAGAAATTTCCAATTTCGTGTTTTTTCGAGGATCCTCGAAAAATTAAGAAATAAAAGATTTTTATTTTTCGGGACTTTACAGACTTTTCACGTCCCTAAACCACTAAGTCACTAAGTTCACTAAGAAACACTAAGACTTTATAATTCTGGATTCTTTATTCTTACTTCTGGATTCCCTTTCAACTTTACAGACTTTCCACGTCCCTTCACCACTAAGGCACTAAGTTCACTAAGAACCACTAAGGCTACTTTTTCATTCTTCATACTTCTGTATTCTCTTTTCACGTTTCACGTTTCACGAATAATCTTTTCACGTCTTTTCACGTTTCACGAATAATCTTTTCACGTCCTTTCACTTTTCACGAAAAATCTTTTCACGATTTTCACTACTTTTGCACTTTAAAACCCAATTATTTGTGAAGATAGGAACTGTTGATTTTGGGAATCGTCCCGTTTTTCTAGCCCCCATGGAGGAAATTTCCGATGCTCCATTTCGAAGATTGTGTAAGCGATTTGATGCCGATATGGTTTACACTGAGTTTATTGCTTCCGAAGCACTTCGTCGGGATGTGGAGAAAAGTAAACGGAAGATGGAATTTGATGAAATGGAGCGTCCAATAGGAATTCAAATTTTTGGAAACGAAGAGCAAGCAATGGTGGAAGCAGCTTTGGTGGCTCAAACAGCAAATCCTGATGTAATCGATATCAATTGGGGTTGTCCCGTAAGGAAAGTGGCTTCTAAAGGTTCAGGTTCAGGAATTTTGAACAATATTCCAAAGATGATTGCAATTACCAAAGCCGTTGTAAATTCAGTAAACATTCCAGTAACCGTAAAAACACGATTGGGTTATGATAACTCAGATAAACCCATTGTAGATATTGCCTTACGGCTTCAGGATATTGGAATTGCAGCCCTTACTATTCACGGGCGCACTCGACCTCAAATGTATATGGGCGAAGCAGATTGGACGTTGATTGGCGAAGTAAAAAATAATCCAAATATTCACATTCCAATTATCGGAAATGGCGATATTACTTCGCCAGAAATTGCAAAAAAAAGATTTGAAGAAACAGGTGTGGATGCCATTATGGTTGGACGCGCTGCTACGGGCAATCCATGGATTTTTCGTGAGATTAAACACTATTTAAACACGGGCGAACTGCTCTCTCGCCCCACTCTTCTGGAACGAGCCAATATTTGCACCGAACATCTATTAACCTCTATTGAATGGAAAGGGGAACGTGCAGGAATTGTGGAAATGCGTCGACAATACAGCCACTATTTCAGCGGTTTATACGGATTTAAACCCTTTAAACTAAAGCTCTTAACCTCCTATTCCCTCTCGGAAATATTAGAAATGATTGAGTTGATTAAAGAGAACTATCGAGAGATGGAATAAAAGACTTAGCACATCACGCTTAAAAGCATTGAAATAAGTATGTAATAAATCATTTGTTTTATTCGAATTATATTTCGATTAATTATGTTTTTATCCGAATTATACTTCGGTTAGCCCATATCTGTTTCGGATAATAATTAAAAACAATTATTATCGCTTCGAAACTGGCTTAATAAACATAATTCAAAGAGACAGTTGTATGAGCGTAATTATTTCAAATTTCGAGAATCAAAATGTTTTGAATCCCCCCATTCGCCATAACCAATTTCAGCACCGGCAACTTTAATTCGAGCTTCGAGGCACGATTTACATTCCCAAGCCTCTTCATCTAAACAAGGTTTATCTTCGTAAAGCAAGTAATTTTCACGATATTTTACTGGAGTCAAGTTGGGCATAATGATGTTTGCCCCAACTCTAATTGCTTTTTCTCTACCTGCAGGATCTAGCGTTTGCATAGCTGTAGTGGCTGCAATATTTACATCCTTCATCATAATCCGTAAAATTGCAACCATTTTTAATGACAGATTAAAACGCTCAATTTTTGGAAGCAACAAATCATTAAATTTGTACAAAGGGGTATCTTCATGTTCAATAAATGGCCCCATACCGCACATATCTATGTCCAAATTCTTAAAAAACAATAAGTCATCCGCTAAATCTTCCAATGTTTGAAATGGCAAACCTATCATCACGCCAGTTCCAACTTGATATCCAACTTTACGCAATATATTTAAACATTCCAATCTCGTTTCATAATCATGAATTTTGTCAACGGGATGGATTTTATAATACAAGTCCTTATTGGACGCTTCGATACGTAGCAAATATCGATGACCACCGGCATTAAACCAACGACGATAAGTCTCTTCAGTTTGCTCTCCCAACGAAAGGGTGACGCCAAGCTCTCCATTACTCATTTTTTTTATTTCAAGAAGAATATCCTCTATAAAATCTACAAATGCCTTGTCGGAGCGCTCTCCTGATTGAATAACTACTGAGCCATAACGTTCGTCATAAGCATATTTAGCACACTCCAGAACTTCTTCTTTTGTTACTACATAACGATTTGTCTTTGAATTTCCAGCTCTAATTCCACAATATAAACAGTTTTTTGAGCATTTATTTGAAAGTTCGATTAACCCTCTAAAATAGACTTTTTTCCCAATATTATTATCTTTAACTTCAGAAGCTTTCTTGAATAATGCAGTACGGTCATCACCTTCAACTTGCAATAATTGAAGAATGTCTTGCTTGTCAAATGAGTTTTTATTTAGTATTGATTCTATCATAATTAGCATATTTTCTTAGACAAAGATAGTCATTTTCAACGAAATCTTCATAGTTAAACTCACTCCAAAAAATTTCAAATATTGATAATCTCCTTCAAAATGGTTTGTAACAAATAATTTTCGAAGTTTTGATTTAGCTCATGAATTTTAAATGAATACCATAAAACAGAATAAAAGGGCCTGAAATAAAGATCAATCCTTGAAGATCAAATGCGCCAATTCCAAAAAACAATGGTAGTCCAAGTATCAATATATTAGATATTGCATAGAGGTGAAATCCAGCTTTTTTTAAGTTCCACATAAAAAACACACCTATAAGTGAACCAATTGATAACAAGCAATTTATGGCCAAATATTCACGAGATAATTGCGACATTGTATCGAATAACAACTGAGAATCCTCGGATTCATTTAATATTAAGAAATCCAAAATTGAATTATAAAAAAGCGTTAGCAGAATGCCTCCAAAAACTGCAAATCCACTCCCAATAAATGACAAAACACAAACTCTAGTAAGTGTTAATGGGCGATTTTTTTTTTGTTCCTCAGCACTATCTGAGGTATTCGTGGATTGAGGATCTATGGTCATTGATACTATTTTTATCAAAATTACAAAATTGCTTTTGCTGAATACAGCTTTGAAATTATGCAAATTTATAAATAAAAAGTATGAATAAGGTTTTTATAAAATATTTGCGTAAAAATACTTGAAAAGGCCAATTTCTAATAGCTGAAAATTTAACAAATCCATTTAATGATAACTGATTATGTATAAGTAGTTTTAAATTAAAATCGGATTTTTTCAAAACGAATTATTTCTTAACTTTGCTATCTGTAAGGTTAAAATTAAAAAGTGTGCGAATCCTTTTCAAAGCATGTTTTTTGCTTTTACATTGTCTAACCAAGATATCTATAAGAACTTTGTATGAATAAAACACTTAGAAACAGTCTCATCATTGCACTCAGTATCGCCGTTTTAGTAATCATTAAAATTTTCCTTCTGCCAGGAAACGCAGATGAACAGAAGAAACAAGGGAGTGGGGGTAAGGATAAAAAAGTTCAACCAGTAACCATTTATGTGGTGAATCCAGAGACGTTGGAGAATAAAATTACGTCTGCAGGAACAATTATTTCCGACATGGAGGCTCAGCTTAAACCCGAAATTTCGGGTAGAGTGATCAAAATCTCATTTTCTGAAGGAAAATCCGTCCGTAAAGGTCAACTCTTGGTAAAACTCAATGACGCCGATTTGCAAGCACAGCTTCGCAAGCTTAAAATCCAGCTCAAACTGGTTGCCGATAAAGAATTACGTACCAAAAAGTTATTGTCAATCAACGGAGTTAGCCAAGAGGAGTACGATAATGTTTTTTCACAATTAGAATCATTAAAAGCGGATGCTGATTTGTTACAAGCACAAATTGATAAAACTGAAATCAGGGCGCCTTTCGATGGAATCGTAGGTTTAAAGAGCGTTGACGAAGGTCAGTACATTTCTCCAACCAATGTTGTGGCTTCCATTCAAAAGATTAATCCTGTAAAAATTGACTTTTCCGTTCCAGAACAATATTCCTCTTTGATAAATCAGAACTCAACAGTTGTCTTTAAAATAAAGGGGAATACGGAGAAATATTCAGCAAAAATATTTGCCATTGAACCCAAAATTGACCCAAGCACTCGTTCTTTATTAATTAGAGCTAAGTGCGATAATTCAAAGGGTAAAATATTTCCTGGCTCCTTTGCGGAAGTGGAATTAAATATGCAAAAAACTGAAAACGCCCTACTTATTCCTTCCGAAGCCTTGATCCCAATCCTCAAAGGTCAAAAAGTTTTTTTATTTAAATCGGGAAAAGCAAAAGAGGTGAAAGTCAAAAGTGGAATTCGTACCACCGACCGTATTCAAATTGTAGAAGGCATAGTCGCTGGAGATACTGTAATCACTACTGGAATCATGCAAATCAGCGATGGCTCGACTGTGAAAATCAGTAAAAAGAAATAACCACTTCATCCTTAAAATTAAAAAGCAATGAGCCTTTCGTCTATAAGTATAAAACGTCCCGTTCTCACTATTGTGATTTCAATGTTGATTGTTCTCTTTGGTGTTGTGGGATATAATTTCCTCGGACTCAGAGAATATCCTGCCATCGACCCACCAGTAATAACAGTTTCTACAAGTTATTCGGGTGCAAACCCAGATGTAATTGAGACACAAATCACCGAACCTCTCGAGGAATCTATTAATGGAATTGATGGAATACGTTCCCTTACCTCATCAAGTAGTATGGGATCAAGCACGATCACAGTTGAATTTAATTTGGGCGTGGATATGGAAGCGGCTGCAAACGATGTGCGCGACCGTGTTTCACGTGCCAGCCGACTTTTACCTCAAGATTTAGCGGCTCCTCCAGTGGTATCAAAATCGGATGCAAATTCTGATGCAATTATCATGACTACGCTTCAAAGCAGTTCTAGAAGTCACCTCGAAGTGAGTTATTGGGCTTCCTCTTATATCAAGGAACGGATTCAAACCATTCCTGGTGTGAGTCAAATCCAGATGTGGGGCGAGAAAAAATACGCAATGAGAATCTGGTTGGATCCAGCTAATATGGCGGCCTACAACATTACCCCCGCCGATGTAAAACTTGCTTTCGATCGTGAACACATTGAATTGCCTTCGGGACGTATTCAAGGGGATGCTTCAGAATTGAATATCCGCACAGTAGGACGAATGGAAAAAGTAGAAGAATTTGATAATCTGATTATTAAAACTGTTGGGGATAAAATTATTCGATTAAAAGATTTAGGGTCTGCTCAACTTGGTCCTGAAGTAGAAGAGACCGTAATGCGCCAGTCGGGTGTGCCTATGATTGGGATTGGAATCATTCCTCTTCCCGACGCAAATTATATTGATATTGCCAACGAGTTTTATAAGCGCTTGGATAAGATTAAAGCAGAAATGCCAAAGGATTTTGAATTGAACGTGGCGATTGATACAACAAAATTTATTAGAAGTTCTGTAAAAGAAGTGGAAGAAACTGTGCTTTTAGCATTTGTTTTGGTATTGCTTGTTATATATCTTTTCTTACGCAGTTGGCGGTCGACTTTGATTCCTGTAATTGCAATCCCAATCTCTTTAGTTTCCGCATTTTTCATTATGTACCTTGCGGGATTTTCCATAAATATATTAACGCTATTAGCCATTGTGTTGGCAACAGGGTTGGTGGTGGATGACGCAATCGTGGTTCTAGAAAATATATATTCAAAAATTGAAAAGGGAATGTCGCCTGTTGAAGCTAGTTTTAAAGGGGCTAAAGAAATCTATTTTGCCATTATTTCAACTACGGTTACGCTTGCAGCGGTATTTCTACCCATTATCTTCCTCGAAGGTTTTACTGGTCGACTTTTTAGAGAATTTGGAGTGGTGCTGGCGGGTACTATTATTGTTTCGGCAGTAGTTTCTCTTACGCTTACTCCGATGATGAGTTCTCGAATTTTGAAAGTGGAACAGAAAAAATCTTGGTTTTATAATTTCTCTGAAAAATATTTTGTAGGACTCTCCAACGCTTATGCATCTGCACTTAATGGTTTCATGAACCATCGATGGTGGTCAATTGTGATTGTTGGTGTGGCTTCTGCATTCATTTTCATTATTGGAAGTCTAGTGCCCACAGAATTATCGCCGATGGAAGATCGAGGCATGTTGCGACTTTCTGTAACAGCTCCCGAAGGTGCTTCTTTTGATTATACTGACAGAGTTGTACGTGATGTGATAAAAATTGTTGGCGATTCCGTTCCCGAAAAATTAGTATTTATCACCAATACAGCCCCAGGACATTTAGGAAGTGGAAACACGAATCGGGCTTCTGGAAGAATGGTTTTAATAGATAAAAAACTAAGGAAGCGTAGTCAGCAAGAAATTGCGGCTTATTTGACTAAAAAAGTAAGTGGAATTTCTGCAGCAAAAGTTTTCATCATTCAAGATCAGTCGATAGGAAGCGGTGTTAAAGGCGGATTACCCGTTCAATTTGTAATTCAAGCATCCAATATGGAAAAGTTAAGGACTTTCTTGCCCAAGTTTATGACCGAAGTGAACAAGAGTAAAGTCTTACAAATGGCAGATGTAAACCTCAAATTCAATAAACCAGAAATCAACATAGAAATCAACCGCGATAAGGCTAAAACATTGGGCGTTTCTGTTCAAGATGTGGCTCAAACACTTCAACTTTATTTGAGTGAATATCGGTTTGGATATTTTACGCTAAATGGAAAGCAATATCAAATCATTGGTCAAGTTCCTCGAGAAAACCGTGATGAACCTAGTGATTTAAGCGCCATTTATGTAAGAAATAAAGATGGGGAATTGATTCAACTCGACAATTTGGTCGATCAACGAGAAGAGAGTGCTCCTCCAGCATTATTCCATTTTAATCGGTATAAATCGGCAACGGTTACGGCTGGTTTAGCAGCAGGTTATACTCTTGGTGATGGAAATAAAGAGATGAAACGAATTGCATCAGAAGTCCTCGACGAAACGTTCTCCACATCGTTAGCGGGCCAGTCGCGCGACTTTGAGGAGAGTTCTTCGAATATCCTTTTTGCGCTTTTATTGGCGTTAGTGCTGATCTATTTGGTTCTTTCTGCTCAGTTTGAGAGCTTCCGCGATCCGCTGATCATCATGCTTACAGTACCTCTGGCAATGTCTGGAGCCGTACTTTCGCTATGGTATTTTAATCAAACCATCAATATCTTTAGCGAAATCGGAATCATCATGCTGATTGGTTTGGTGACCAAAAATGGGATCCTGATTGTGGAGTTTGCCAATCAAAAGCGCGAGGCGGGATTGTCCATTAAGGATGCAGTTTTATTTGCTGCTGAAGCTCGCTTCCGTCCGATTTTGATGACGAGCTTGGCCACCATGTTGGGTGCAGTTCCAATTGCTTTGGCTCTTGGTGCCGGTGCTGAAAGTCGTACCAGTCTTGGAATTGTAATTATCTTCGGATTACTCTTATCGCTGGTGCTTACACTGTTTGTAATTCCTGCCATGTACACCTATCTCACCAGTAAAAAAGATCGAAAACTGGTATCGGAGGACGATTTCGATGAATCAAAATAACAGGATGATGATGAAAAATATTAAACAAATATTGGTTATAGCGATTGCTCACTTTTTTGCCATAACATCTCTTTTGGCCCAAAACCCAATTTCGCTCGACGAAGCCATAAAACTGTCTTTGCAGAATAATTACGGACTTCAAATTGCCCGAGGTGAACAGGAAATCGCTAAACTCAACAACGATTTGGGGAGTGCTGGATTCTTACCTCAACTGAAAGCTACTGCCGGAAATACTTGGGCAAACAATAACATTCACCAAGAAACCAATACTGGAAGCATCACCGATAAAAATAATGTTGCTGGATCTACGGCAAATGCTGCAATTGGCTTCACTTGGACCCTTTTTGATGGAACAAAAATGTTTGCCACTCATCATAAGCTTGCTGAGTTGGAGAAATTGAGTGAAATTAAAACTCAAATGGCTATTGAAGACTTGGTTTATCGAGTAATGAGCCAATATTATTCGTTGGTTAAAATCAAACAACAAATCACATTGTCGGAATCGTTATTGGTTCTGTATCAAAAGCGCAAGCAAGTGGCCGAAGCTAAAAATGCTGCCGGAAGCTCTTCTGGACTCGAAGTATTGCAAGCTCAGGCGGATTTGAATGCTCAATCAGCCACATTGTTAAAATTGAAAAGCCAATATCAGCAAGCACAATATGCGTTTGGAAAGCTTGTTTTGAATAATCCGCAAGTGCCAGTTGTAGTGAATGATTCGTTAAATACGGCTCCATTGATTAATGTCGAATCAGTCAGAACCAATTTAAAATCAAACACTCAGATAAAAACGGCTGCCACTTATTTAAAAATCTCAGATTTTACCTCGAAAGAGGCACGCTCTGGATATTTCCCAAAAGTGGGACTTGGAGCCAGTTATAATTTTGCAAGTACGGATAATGCTGCTGGCTATCTGCTAAATAGCCAGACGTATGGCCCAACCTATGGATTTACAGCATCTTGGAATTTGTTTGATGGTATGGCCGTTAAACGAAGTGTGAAAAGTGCGAAAATTCAACAAAGAATCATGCAATTATCCTTCGACGAAGTCAATCTGTTACTAGAAACTGCCTTGTTGAGCCAATTTAAACTTTACGAAAGCAATCTTCAAATCGTAACAATGGAAGAGCAAAGCATTTCGGTCGCACAAACTGCTCTAACCATTGCAATGGAGAAATATGGGTTGGGAATGATAAACGACATTCAACTGAAAGAAGTACAACGAACCTTCGAAGATGCCCAATTAAGGCTTATCACAGCTCGCTATGATGTAAAAATTAGTGAGACGGAGTTGCTGAAATTGCAGGGATTGCTGATCAGATAATTTGTGATTTTGGTTCGATTGCGGTCTTCGATGGTAATCACATATTTGCCCCTGAAATAATGCTGAATCTCTTTCATATAATTCGTGTTGATGATATGCGACTTTGAAACCCGCAGGAATGTCTCTGGGAGTTTCTCTTCCAATGTTTTTAGCGGATGTTCCGTAATAAACTCCTGACAGTTCGGGTTGTAGAAATTAAACTTGTCGTTTTGAATGCCAAAATTATTAATAAAAAAGAGGCTATCTCCGTTTGAGTAGCCTCTTTTTCTATTTAATGAATAATACTTATTGGAGTATTATTTTATTTACGATGGTAGATTTTGAAGTAGATATTTTAATAAAATATACTCCTTTTGAAAATGAGCTTAAATCTAACTGATGGTTACTTAGCACATTATCGTTTGATAATTGTTCGGTGTAAATAGTTTTATTTGTTAAATCAACAATTGAAAGAGTAATTTCCTTTGAGTTAATATTATAAAATTTCAAGTTGATTTTACCAGTAGTTGGATTTGGAGAACAATTAATTGACATCGAAGAAGAATTCACATCAATCCCAACTCCAGATAGATTAATAACTTGTGTGATTGTGTCTGAAGTGCATTCGTTAAACCCAATTAATTTAACAGTGTATTGTCCCCAATTAGCATAAGTATGGTTAGCACTTGTAGTATTAGCTGTTGTTCCATCACCAAAATCCCAAATGTAACTAGTCGCTCCTACTGAAGTATTATTGAACGTGACTGTTTTCTGTACTGTAGTAGTATTAAAAGTAAGAGTAGGATCATCACAATTTTTAATCACAACTTGGTCAAAAGCAAATCCTGCAGTTGGAGAACTCTGTCCAGGAAGTTGAGTTGCTGTAGCATTTCCAAAATGGATTCTAAGTTTAACGTTGTTGATTCCAGCAGCACCATTAAGAAGGTGAATTGCTGTTCCCCAATTTGCATAACCTTGCCAGCCTTCAGAACCAAAACCAGGAACTAAAGAAGTTGCATTATACCAATTTGTACTATCCCCAGTTACACCCACAGTGCTCCAAGAAAGACCGCCATTAGTAGATATTTCTAAAATTGTAGAAAGCTGACTTAATGGGTTACTTGCATTATAAGTATCGTAAGAAATATTTAATTTAATGTAAGGATTTGTCAACGTTGAGAAGTTAAAACAAGGGCTGTTTACCCATGAGTCTTCGTTTGCATTATGTAAACCTGCAGGATTTGTTACCCAGCATTTTCCATCAGGAGAAGTAGCAATGGTTTGATTCGTAATATTACCAACTGCCCATGATGAATTTGTTCCACCAGCAATCCAATTGTGAGTAGTAGTTTCAAATCCTTCTAAGTATGGGAATGCACTAATAACTGGTGCGTTAATGATGGTAGTTCTAATTGTGTCGTTTAATCGATTTTCATCACCAACTAAATCAGTAAAGATTCTAACATCATACGATTGTAGAGTGCTAAAATTAGCAGGTGTAGCAAATGAATAAAGAATTGTGTCGTTTGGATTAATTGGTCCAGTAATACTTCCAGTAACATATGAGGTTCCACCATTAATTGTATATCTGATTGGAACATTACTTTGAGCTGCTGCTCCTAAATTTGCAACTCTTACAGATACATATTCAGTAGATAAATTACAATTGCTATTAGGAGAAGTGATTGAAACAACCGATAAATCCTTTTGAGGCATTTCGTAAATACGGATATTATCTATTGCAAAACCTTCTGTAGGTTGTGTAATTGCAGATGCTACACCATTAAAATGAAATCTGATTTTCGCATTGCTTTGTCCAGCAAGTGCTGGTGCCGTGTGTTTTGACAATACCCAACCGTTTGAATTTCCTGTCCAGCCAGTGGTTAACGATCCATTATACCAATTAACTAAATCACCATTCGCTCCTAAAGTAGTCCATGTTGCACCGTTATCGATTGAATATTCAATATATCCATAAGCTGTTCCCATTGGAAATCCAGGAACTCCAAAACCAGCATCATAATTCATCATGATTTCAATAACGGGTAAAGTCAGAGTGCTCAAATTTACACATGGACTTTCGAGATATGAGTTTTCACTTGCATTATAAAGTCCAGTAAGATTTGTTGCCCATGCATTCGTTCCTGTAGCAGCTCCTTGAATAACGGTACCTGCAGGCAATCCCAATTGCCATGATGGGCTTGTTCCACCAGGTACCCAGCCACCATCGCCAGTTTCAAATGATTCGAAGTAAGGGAAACTAGTTATTGCTGGTGTACTTGTAACCATAGCTGATAATGTATCGTTGCTATTATCTGTATCTGTTGCTAAAACGGTTTTTACATGCAAATTATAAGACCCTGGTGTACTAAAATTATAGGTAGTAGTAAATAAAATATCTACCGAATCGCCAGATGCTAATGCTGGAGCTTGAAGTTGAGTAACAAAACTACCTGTGTTTACTTTATACGCCACAGAATAATTGCTTTGAGAAGCAGTACCAAGATTTTTTACTCGAATAGATATTTGTTCGGTTCCTAATCCACAACTACTGATTGGAGAATTAATTTTGATAACACTTAAATCATTTGCTGGACTATCATAAATTTCAATATCATCGATGCCAATTCCAGGTATAGCGGTAAAACCAGAATTAAATGCGATTCTAACTCTAACTGAGCTATTTCCACCTAATCCATTCAATGTATGTTTCATCGAAACCCAAGCATCATTCGTAGTTCCACTCCAACCTAAAGCCGATGTATACCAATTAGGATCTTGAGCACCAACTGTTGTCCAAGTTTGACCTTGATCTGTAGAGGTTTGTAAAGTAGCATTTGCTAGAATACTTGCGCTCATAGCATAGTTCGTTTTTAAGCGAATTATTGGAAGTGTCAACGAAGTAAAATTTAAGCAAGGACTATAAAGATAAGAAATTTCATTTGAAGAACTATTTCCTGTTAAATTAGTAACCCACGCATTTGTACCCGAAGCCGCTGCAGTTATTGAAGTAAAATTAGGAGTTCCTAGTGCCCAAGTAGATCCTGTTCCATTAGCATACCAGCCACCAGCTCCAGATTCAAAGTTTTGCAAATAAGGAAATGCAGAAACCATTGGGAGATGTGTTATTGTTGATGAAAGAGTGTCATTTGCATGGTTGCCATCAGCAGGAAATACAATCCAAACTTTAAGTTGAATATCTGATGGTGATGACAAATCTGCTAGCTGTGCAAAATTAAAGATAACGGAATCTCCTGGGATAATTGATGCAGGTAAGGACTCTATTACAGGTAATCCTCCATTCAACGAATATGCAATTTGAGTTGCAGCAGCAGCTACTTGTCCACTATTGCGAACTTTTACTTTAACTGTATCAGTAAGTGATAAGCTACAACCACTTTGAGGTTTTAGAATAGATGAAAGCACTAAATCATTAGGGTTAACACTTGTAATACTAATATTAAAAGCTGTAGTATTATTAAATGTTTGACCAAAAATAACGAGTGTCCGAGTAGAAACTATAATGAAATAAGTAGTATCGTGATGTAAGTTGATAGAGTTTGCTGTTGGATTTCCTGTAAGGGATTCTACTTCAGCAATACATGAAGCACCAACTGCACTAGGGCATTGGTTAGTTACAAATAGCCCAACCGCTTGTCCAGTTCCTGTCAATGCAATATTGACGATTTCATCGGTAGTTGGAGTATACGCAAAAATATAATCCTTTCCGTTCATGTATGAGCTTTGACAAGCCATTGTAGAATCAAATGGGTTTCCCCCATTTGTGGTGTTCATCGCCGATTGTACAAAAGGCAATGAGGTAACATCATGTGGCGTGCTACACGAAGATCCAATCTGGGAATACCCGCTTGCAGCAATCAATAAGAAACAAATTAATGCTAATGTAACTTTTCTTTTCATGTTTGTTATGTTTTGTTTGTGTTTATGGGCAAATATAGTTATTGTTTTATTTAATTACAAACTATTGTACTAAAAAGAATAAAAAAATATTCAAAATATCATAATTTACTTTTTTTTCTACATAAATTAATATTTTTGGAAGTTTTACAGCATCCATTTAAGTATAATTAATTGACTTTGAATCAACAAAAATCAAAAATCTTTATAAAAATTGTTTAGTTTTGCCATTTGTCCTCAATTTAAAATTAGTTATGGAAAACAGGTTACGAAATAGTGGCATTTTACTTCATTTAACATCTTTGGCTGGCAAATATGGAATTGGCACACTCGGGTCCGAAGCCTATCAGTTTATTGATTTTTTACAGAATTCAAAAATTAAAATTTGGCAAATTTTACCTCTAGGTTCAACTGGATTTGGAAACTCACCCTACCAATGTTACTCTGCTTTTGCTGGAAATCCATTGTTAATTGATTTGGAACAGCTAAAAGAGATTAATGTTATTACTTATGAGGATATTATTGAACATCAGACTCATTTCAAAGAATCTTCTTTAGTTGATTTTCAAACTGTTGAAACATTTAAAATACCCTTATTAAGAAAAGCATATTCAAATTTCAGGCAAGCATCAAGTCAATATTCTGATTTCTTGGGTTTTTGC
The DNA here is from genome assembly GCA_037130365.1 of Bacteroidota bacterium. GTDB lineage: Bacteria > Bacteroidota > Bacteroidia > Bacteroidales > WCHB1-69 > JBAXTE01. The sequence continues at coordinate 14,427 of JBAXTE010000047.1, read as the reverse complement.
GAATATCATGCTCAATGGCTTAATGATTATTCGCTTTTTATGTCCTTAAAGGCTTATCATGGAGGTCTTTCTATGATTGATTGGCCTTTGCCAATGCGCAAAAAAGAATCAGAAGCTATTTTTGCAATTTACGATAAACTAATAGACGAAGTTGGCTTTCAAAAGTTTATACAATATATCTTTTTTCGGCAATGGATGAAATTGAAAAAATACGCAAATAATCGCGGTGTTGAAATCATGGGAGATATTCCCATTTATGTTTCATACGATAGCGCTGACGTGTGGTCAAATCCAGAATTTTTTGAGGTAGATAAAGAGCTACGTCCACTTAAAGTAGCTGGTGTTCCCCCCGATTACTTTAGTCAAACGGGACAATTGTGGGGAAATCCTGTTTATAAATGGGCTGCTATGGAAGCAGATGATTTTGCTTGGTGGCGAAAGCGAATTAAAGGAACTTTTGCGATTTTCGATCGAGTTAGAATTGATCATTTTAGAGGGTTTTCAAAATTTTGGTCAATCCCATTTGGAGAAGATACTGCAATAAATGGCACATGGGTCGATGCCCCAGGTATTGAACTGTTTAAGTCAATTGAGTTGCATTTTGGAAAACTAGCAATTGTAGCTGAAGATTTAGGACTAATCACACCCGATGTTGAAGCACTTCGCGATAATAATGGATTCCCGGGGATGAAAATATTACAATTTGCATTCGATTCTTCAGAAAACAATGTGTATTTACCGCATACATATCTTCCAAATTGCGTTGTTTACACCGGAACGCACGACAACAATACAACCTTGGGTTGGCATAACGAAGTTGCAGAGGAAGATGTTATCAAGTCTGTTAAGTACATGGATTGTGAGGGAAAGTCGTTTGTAAAATCAATGATTAGATTAGCTTGGTCATCAGTAGCAGAAACCGCTATTGTTCCGATGCAAGATATTTTAGAATTAGGTGCCCATGCACGTATGAATACTCCTGGAACAATAGAAAATAATTGGCTCTGGAAAATGATTCCAGAACAAATTGACGATTGCCTCGCACACGAACTTTCTGCATTAAATATGCTTTATGGAAGAGGTTAGGGCTTGAATTTGCTTATTTGTCCACTTATAAGAGCATAATTATTATTGAAATTCAAACAAAGAGAAGCATCTGTAATGTTATATGCAACATTTAGTTTTAGTCATTCATAAACGGTCTTTGTGACATTGTCAGTACAACCATTAGATGAAATTATTACGGTTTTTAAATCAAGTTACCACTTGTTAAATATCTATGATTTATACCAGTATAATACTTTAATAAAAAATTCAATCAGATAACTTGAATTTCTAGATAATGTTATTATCTTTGTGTTATTAAATTAATAATTTACAAATAAAGTTAATTAACTAATGCTAAAAAAGAAATAACTTCCATTGAATTTCTTATTCGATTATTAGCTTTAATTGAAAAACAAGTGTAATAAATTAAAGAATATAAACATTTACTATGAAAAAGAAAGTTTTTTTAACACTGATTATCTGCTTTTTTACAGCAGAAGTATTCTCACAGAACGGATGGATTTATGTGACTTCAGGTAATGATGTCGATTTTTATTGGCAATGCAAGAATGAGCTTAAAGATCAGAATCGTTCAATAATAAAGATCGTAAATAAAAGCACACTTAAAGTTAAAATCAATTTTACTCCTACATTTATTGTGAACTCAAAGGAGTTTATAATGCCACCCCAAACGATTACCGTGCCTGCTAATTCCTCAAAAGCCGGCCAGTGGGAGGGATTGGTATGGTATCCTGATGGAGGTAAAACCTGCCCGTCAGGTGCGAAAATTGATTTTAAGGTTGTTAAAAATGAATTACCTAATACCACTTCGGAAATGCAATTTATTTGTATTATCAAGAAAATAAACAGCGAAAGATGTGGAATACAAACAGATGATATTACTTGTATTTATGGAAAATACAGCAACACTACCATTGATAATCTTAAAAAAAGCATGACATCAGGCGCACAAAGTAAAAATATTCCCATTCCGGAAATTATCAATATTAAATTATTAAAGGGGTATATAGGCATCATAATGGAAAACAAATATTGTGAAGCAGAAAAAAAATACTACCCTACATATACTGTGATGCAAGCAGACAGTGAAAGCGAAATCAATAATAGCGTTAAAACACCTGATAATCAAACGCCAGCTACTAAAAAATCGGTCTACAGAATTATTAATACCCATATTAATGAACAACCCAGTTACAACCCCCAAAAGCTGATAAATTACTTAGAGCAAATTATTGGAAAGGATAACAGTCTGATTAAAGAAATACGATGGACAGCAATTGGAATAAGGGGCTAGTAGGAAAAAATTTAAAATTAATTTAAATTATAAATTATGAAAAACAAATCTTTATTAATAACAATAGTAATTTTGTTTATTGCTGTATATTCTTTTGCTCAGGCAACTGGCACCTTTACCGATTCAAGAGATGGCAAAACATATAAAACGGTAAAAATTGGCACACAAACATGGATGGCTGAAAACTTTGCCTATAAGGCCAAAACTGGCTGTTGGTTATATAACAACGATCAGAACAATTTGGCAATATATGGATATTTATATGATTGGGAAACTGCAAAAAAAAGCTGTCCTTCAGGCTGGCATTTACCAAGTGAGGCAGAATGGAAAACACTAACGAATTATTTAGGTGGTCCTAGGGGTGGCGCCTGTGTTGCAGGAGGCAAGTTAAAAGAAAAAGGAACAACTCATTGGAAGACACCTAATTCAGGAGCTACTAACGAAAGCGGGTTCTCTGCAGTTCCAGGAGGAATCCGGATGCTCGATGGAACATTCGACAGAATGGGAAATGTCGGTTATTGGTGGAGCTCTACCGAATATAATTCAGATGTTTACAAGTATACTTCAATGGGAAGTGGCAATAGCTGTGCGGGTAGCGATTCCAATAGTGGCAAAACTGCTGGATTTTCGGTCCGTTATATAAAAGATTAATACCCAAAGCAATTGACCATAATGGGAATTAAAAAAACCAAAAAAAGATGTATTGGCTACATACAGCCCAATTATTAAGCAAATAAAGCGTGAAGGAACAGGAGTAAGAGGATAATTAACACAAAATGGTATGAAAAGAATTCACAAAAATAATAATTTCATTTATTTAGCAATCTTACTTTTATTCACCGTGATGTCAATATCGGTTTTTGCCCAGTTTGAACCACAAAAAGGAATGTTTAAAGGCGAATTAAAAGTTCGTAGAAACGGCTTAGAATTAGGTGGAAGTTTCATGTCTCAAGGATTTTCTCAGGTTCCATATAATATGGACGCTGTGGATTATATTAAAGATAATAATTGCTCATTTTTTTTTATTGATAATTTTAAAGTAATTTTTGGGTTTTGGATGTTACTAGGTGAACCAGTATGCGAATATAAATTTTATTGGGAATATGATAAAAATTATTCATTTTGGCATACTTATAAAGGCAAAACATATCATTTTAAGATATCAGATTTTGAAAAATACCCCGATTTAATGAAGCAATTTAAATATATTACCCCATTGCCAGATATTAAAATAGAGGTATATTTAAATTTTTTCACAAACGGCATTATTTATCCAATTGCTAATTGCAAGCATTTGATGAATATTGATTTAGCAAGTCCAGCATTTGTTAAGGAAAACTTTTCATTACCCGGTAGCACTGATTGGGATATTATGTATACGGATATGAGTATTCGTGAAACTCCTTATATTGGAGGCAAAAAGATGGACAGAACTTATTGGATATCAAAAGAGGATGGATATAACCAGAATATGGATAAGAAAGTTTTTGCAAAGAATATGCAAAAACTTTTTAGTAATATTTCCAAAATAGAAATATATGGAGCCTTTAGGGAAAATTATTTTGGAATGGGGAATTATGTTGCTGGTTCTAATAATTTTGCATCTTCACCGAAACTCATATCTTTAAAATGGAATTGGGCTGGACTAAAATATATCTTCGACGATTACTGTAATCGAGAAGAAAAAGCAACTTTAGCAAAAACCCAATCAAAAACGCCCACTACAACTACCAAAACCGATGATTTTTGGAACACCACCACTCCTACCACCTCAAAGACTGCTGTTGAAGAAGATTTCTGGAATTCAACCTCGGTGCCTTCAGAAATATGGGCTGGCAAACTCGATCAGGCTGAGCAATTGTACACCCAGAAAAAATGGAAGGAAGCGCGCGCTTTTTATCAAGAAGTAGCTAAAAACAACCCCAATTTGAGCTATGCAACAAATAAAGTAAAATTTATTGATAAACTGTTGGCATACAAACCCAAAATTGAAGCTGATTATATTGCAGTTAGATCTAAAAATTCTCCAAATTTATATGGTTTTGTGAATAAGGAAGGAGAACTTGTGATAAATTATCAGTTTATTGAAGCGTTTAACTTCAACGAAAACCTTGCTCGAGTGAGAGTAAAAACCCAAAATGGTAAGTATAATTGGGGATATATTGATGGGACTAGCAATTTTGTGATTCCTGCCATTTATACTAATGCAAGTGATTTTAAGAATGCTCAAGCTGAAGTAGATCTTTTAAAAAAAATCGTAGGAAGAACTAGCTATTTTGATACTGGATTTATTGACCCATCTGGCAAATGGATTTCCCCTCCTAAAGAAAAAACATATACTGAGCCACAACCCATCACTATTTATTGGACTACCGGGAAAAAAAAGCGCTAATATAATAAGCCTAATTATTTAAAATTCAATATCATTATACATAATTCACTTAAAATCTAAAACATTATAAATCAATATTATACACAAAATAATTTAGCATGAAACATCTTTTTTTCATCTTAATATGTACCTTTTTTTCAGCAACTTGTCTTGCGCAAAGCAACAACGACAAAGCAAGAGCTGAATTTATTAAAGCGAATCAAGCATTTACCAACAATAGCTTTCAAGAGAGCATTTCTGGTTTAAACAATGCAATTACGTTGCTAGGGACAAGCAATGTACGCATACAATTTTTGTTAACAAAATCGTATTTTGGGCTTTCTGATTTTCAACAAGCAAAAGTTGAAATTCAGAAATATTTTGATTTAAAACCCCCTGCTGATGAAGGCTATAGCGAAATGTTGCTTTTGTCAGATGTAATTGATAAAAAAATAGAACTTCAAATAAAAGAAAAACAACAAGCAGCAGCAGATAATTTAGCTTGGGAAAATGCGGTTGAAAAAAACACTTTAGAATCTTACCAACAATATTTATCTGTGTTCCCAACTGGAAAAAACAATAGCATTGCAAACGAATTTGTTGTTAAACTTAGTGCGATAAAACTAAATACCAATGCTTCATATCGAGAATATATCCGAAAATATCCGAATGGTGCTTTTGTAAAACAAGCAAAAGAAGAGGCAAGTTATTTAAAAGCTACAGAATCAGGTTTAATTAAAGATTACGAAGATTACAACACTTTATATCCAAATGGCAAGTACATTTCTAACTCAAACAATTTTCTCGAAAGCGAATATTTCGATTTTGGAGAGGATTTCTTCGAAAAAAAAGAGTATGAAAATGCAAAAAAATATTACAATAAATCACTTGAAGCATTTCCTAATGGAAAAAATTCCAGTACAATTCAGGATAGATTAAAACAGATTAAACAAATTTATATCGACATTGAAAATAAAAAGAAACTAGATGAAAGACTAAATCTTCAAAAACTTGGTGACAAGTATCGAACGGATGCAACAAACCTATATTTAAAAGGTACAGCAAAGTTAATTTTTGGATTGGCTGCAGTTTGTGGTGGTAGTTATTTAGTTGTGAATGAACTTGGTAAAGAAGATGGTGATATGCTCATTTCCTTATTAGGTGCAGGCTTACTAGGCTTAGGAATTATGCCTTTATATACTTCAATAGATGACGATTTTCCTCGTGCTGGTGATTGGAGTAGCGCTTCTAAGGAATACTATCGAAAAGCGAATGCTATTACATTGTCGTTTAGACCTGTGTTAAATCCATATAAAAAAACATTTGGGCTTGCATTTTCTTTTAACTTTTGATAATTAAGTACTTGTAAACAAAATTTTATAGAATTGTAGTTTCAGATTATATTAAATAAATATTTGTATGAGAAAAATATTATTCAAGATTTTATCTATTAGTGCTTTAATCATATTTAGCACCCTAATTTCGTATTCACAAACTGATATTAAAAGCCTAAAATGGAACCCAACAATGGGACCTTTTGGTTGTGATGCTACCTCATTTTATATCGATGGCAATGGCAATTATTGGCTAGGAACAGGCTCAAGTGGTGGGGTGTATTTTTCAAAAAACAAAGGCAAGTCTTGGGAAGAGAGAAATAATGGCATTGGCCCGGTTCATATTGGATATATCAATAAGATGAACGATTCTGTTTTTATTCAAGTAAGTGAATACACTTTCGGAAAGAGTGGAAGTCCCTCAGCTTGGCTATGGAATGAAAAAAGCAAAACATGGTCAGAGATTAAAGACGAGAATAAAGCTCATGATATAATGAAAAGACTTGAAGAAAATGCGACTAAAAATGCGACAATTTTAGAAAAGGAATATCCTTTCATGAATTTTTCGCCAGTAAATACTAGATATTCACATACTGATTACTTAGCTATGAATTGGGGCGTTTATCCATACACAATTGCTTGGGGAGCTAATATGGGTGTTTACGAAGGGTATGTTTTTTCGCATATTTCTGGTTTTTATGAATCCAGCGCTCATTGGGCTCAGATAAACAGAACGTTTCCTCGAGATATGTTTAAATTACCTGCTGGCAATGTTTTTCCTGATAACAAAAAGGCTATACTTTTAGCAAAAAGTGGAGTTTACAACTTTGATGGAAACATTATTAAGCCATTGCCAATTAAAAATATTGTAGCAACGGATGTTCGACAAATAGTTTGCACTAAAGATCAAATATTATATGCATTAGTTGGAGAATCAGATATTTGGCAGTATAAAAACAATAAATGGACGTGCGTTTTTAATGCATATTCACAGCACATAAAACGTGAATCAGGTTCAAGTCCAGCTGGCTACGATACTAAGCTTTTGAATTTGCTAAATGATGGAACAATCCTATTTTGCTTTTGTGGCGATGTTTGGCAAATCGATCTAAATGGGCAAGTAAAATCTGTTATTCAATCCGCAATTGTTCCAGATAGTGTTGATAATAATCTAAAACAAAAGCTATTTTATACAAGTATGGCTCGGGATAAAGGTGGTAATTATTTCGGAGTTGCGAGCTTTATTCATAATTACCTATCAACAGGAAGTAAAAGTTCAGAAAATGTTTTGGTAAAATTAGCTACTTTAAATTCAACCCCAGAAATTGTATCAACAATTAATACCACCAATAATTGGTACGGCTATTTAGCATTTGCTTTTAACGATAAGGCAGGAAATACATGGCTAAAAGGGGACGAAAAAATTTATCAAATAGGGAATGGTTCGGATACATCAATATATTACACCACCACCGCAAATCGATGGATTAATGGATTTGCATTTGCAGCAAATGGCGATTTTTATTATCTCAATGGTGAAAATGGAATAGCAAAATGGGTTGAAGCTGACAAAAAATGGGTTGAAATTACTACTCCTGAATTGGAGGGAATTCAGTGTATAGGCATAGATCTTAATAATGATATTTATGCAGGGACTGGTTACACATATAATGTTAGTTGCGGTAATTTTAAGAGTGGAAAAGCGGATGGTGTTTATAAACTTATGGGCGAAAAATGGGTGAAAATTGAAGGAGAACCCAATAAATGGATCTTGTCTTTAGGCAGTTCTTACAATAAGGGTGTTCCTATAGGCACAAGTGGAAGCGGGTTGTGGTTTATAAATTCATCTAAGGAATAATTTCAAAATAGTCCAGTTAACGATTCAATGAACTAATATGCAATTATATATGAAAAAGCATCTACTTCTTTTCCTTATTATGATTTGCCTTAATATTTTTGTTACAGCACAACAATATTCCAGCGACTATGAATCCAGATACTCTAGGGGCCCGTTATTGGATAGTATTGGAAACGTTTATTCCATAATTACTACGGATAGTACAAATTCGGAAGATGGATATTATCCCAGGTATCAAAAAGTCACAAATCTATTAAGTGGGAAACAAATTGATAGTATTTATTCCATCGAACCAATCTCCCGTTATTATGGAACTGAAAAAATTAATAAAAAAAACGAAGAAGAAATTCCCAATAATATATTTTATGGAACAGGAAATTACATTATTAAACGGAATCAGAAAGTGTTGGTTGTAGACATTAAGTTCAATATTTTACTTTACGATATTTTTGACAGTTACGAATTTATAGAGTGGAGAAACGTTTACTTGGTTAAAAAAAATGGTAAATTTGGCATCCTATCTCCAAGTGCAGAATTAAGATTAAAACCTGATTTTGATCAAATTATAAACATTAACTATCGAAATAGTGATGAATATAATAGTATAAATTATGTAAAAAAAGATGAATTACTAGGTATTGCTGATTCTAATTACATTCTGAGAATTCCTCCAATTTATAGCAAAATCACCAACAGTTTTAAAAAAAACAGATTAATTGCAATTAAAAATGACACTTGCAGTATTATTAATTTAGACAATTTTTCGACACACGGGAAAGTAAAAAACAATGACTTAAGTGAAATAGCTCATAATGCAAAGGGTTATAAAATGTCATTTTTTAAAATTCAATACGGAGATTTTGTCGGGCTTTTAGACAGTAATTTAAATCTTATTTCAGATACTAACTTTAACAGCATTGAATCTTTACCAAACACCAATTATTTTAAAGTAGGAAAAGCTCGAAAATGGGCGTTTATGGATTTGAATTACAGCTATGGGCTTATTGATGATAAAAATAAACTTTGTATTAGTTGTGATTATGATGACATCTCATCATTTGAAAACGATTTTTTTAAAGTCATAAAGAACAAACGAATTGGAGTTGTCGACCCGAATTTTAAAGAGGTGATTTCGCCTCAGCTTTTTGAAATGAGTTCTCTTGGAAGTAAGTATTTTGCCTTTAAAAGTGGTGAATTTTGGGGTATTATTAGTTCAACTGGACAGATTTTAAAAGAGCCAATTTTTGAAAGCATACAGCTTTTATACGAATCTAAAGATTGTAGTATGTCATATATTGCCTTTAGACTTAAATCTCAAGAACTCACCGGAATTATGGATGAGCAATTAAAAGTGATTGTTGAACCAAAATATCAAGGGCTATCTCCACTAACCAACACTGTTGGAGAATGCAATTATCAATATCCGTATTTTGTAGTTAAATATAATGAAAGTGAATCTGTATATGGATTAATTGATTTATCATTTAAGCAGATTTTAAAAGCTGAATATGGTCAAATTAATTCAACAGATGATGAGAAAATATGGAGAGTTTATAAAGGAAAATATTTTTTAATAAATGAAAAAGAAGAGTTTGTTAGAGATGATGAATAGTTTAAAATCAAGCAATTGACAATCAAAAACATTTATTAAACACTAGATATTTGTATTTGGATTTAAAAATGTTTCAATGATTTAATATACAATATAATATGAAAAATTACTCTCTGTTATGCCTAACTTTATTATGTTTAAATAGTGTAGTTAATGCACAACTTTACGTTGATGAATATGAACCAAAATTCATGAGTGGGCCTGTGATAGATAGCATAGGAACAGTTTATTCAGAAGAAATTTTCTATAGCTCAAATATTGAAAATGGTATTGAAGTTTTTGACTACAAAATAATCACAAATAAATTAAGTGGAAAAGTAATTGACAGTGTTAATTTAATTGAACCGATATACCGTTATCATAGCACCGAAATAGTAAATAAAAAAGACAAAGAGAAAATTGCAAATAATATCTTTTATGAAACAGGTAATTACATCATTAAACGGAATCAAAAAACATTAGTTGTAGATATTAAATTCAATATTTTACTCAACGATGTTTTTGATAATTACGAATGTATAGGTAAGAGAAACATATACTTGATATACAGAAATAACAAAGTTGGTGTTTTATCAACAAGTGGAGAGTTGAAATTAAAACCAGAATTTGATGAAATTGTAGATCTTCGTTATCGAAATAATGAGATGTATAAAAACATCAATTATGTTAAAAAAGATGAGTTAATGGGGATTGCTGATTCAAATTTCAATCTTAAAATTCTTCCAATTTATAATAAAATTGAAACCACTTATAAAAAAAACAAATTACTAGCAACGAAAAAGGACACCTGTAGTGTTGTTGATTTAGACAATTTTTCGATACATGGAAAAGTGAAAAGCAACGGTTTATGGGATGTAACCTTAACTCCAAAAGGGTCGGAGCGAGTGCTATTTTTCACAACGCAATATGGAGATTATGTTGGACTTTTAGATAGTAATTTGAATCTATTTTCTGATACTAACTTTAATAGTATTGAGCCTTTACCAAACACCAATTATTTTAAGGTAGGAAAAGTTCGAGAATGGGCATATCTGGACTTAAATTATAACTACGGACTTCTTGACAATAAAAACAAACTTTGTATTAGTTGTAATTATGATGACATCTCATCATTTGAAAATGGTTTTTTTAAAGTTGTAAAGAACAAACAGATTGGAGTTGTTGACCCGAATTTTAAAGAGGTGATTTCGCCTCAGTTTTTTGAAATGAGTTCTCTTGGAAGTAAGTATTTTGCCTTTAAAAGGGGTGAGTTTTGGGGTATTATTAGTTCAACTGGACAAATTTTAAAAGAGCCAATTTTCGAAAACATACAGCTTTTATACGAATCTAAAGATTGTAGTAAGATATATATTGTATTCAAAATTAAATCTCAAGAACTCTATGGGGTTATGAATGAGCAATTAAAAGTGATTGTTGAACCAAAATATGAAGGATTGTCACCTCTTACCGATTCAAATGGCAATAAGAATTATCAATGTCGTTATTTTGTAGTTGAAGAAAAGAAAAATGAATCATTTTACGGATTAATTGATTTGTCGTTTAAGCAAATAATTAAAACTGAATATGGTGACATTAATTCAACGGATGATGAGAAAATATGGAGAGTTTATAAAGGAAAATATTTTTTAATAAATGAGAAAGAAGAGTTTATTAGAGATGTTGATTAATTAATAATCAAACACTTGACAATCAAGAAACTTATATTAAATTTATGAATAATGATGATTCCAGTATGCAATTTTTAATAAGGTAAAAATATAAAAGGAAGTTCCAGTAAAATGGGACTTCCTTTTATATTTAACCTGTACCCTGAACCGTATACCATTTACCCTTTACCGGTTACTTCGCCTTCGCTTTTGCATCTTGAATCAGCTTATCAGAATCTGTTTTTGCTTTTTCAATCACTTTATTGGCTTTATCTTCGGCTTCTTTGTTTAGTTTATTGGCTTTATCTTTAGCTTCGGAGTTGATTGTTTTTGCTGTTTTTTCAGCAGCAATTTTTGTTAATGGATTTTTGGCTTCGGCTACTAATTTCTTCCCTTGAACATCTGCTTCCGAAATAAGTTTATCCCCAGCTCGTTTGGCTTCTGCTTTGATATTTTCTGCTTGTTTAGAAGCTTCGGCAATCATGGCATCTGCTCTCTTTTGTGCATCTTCGAGTGCTTTGTTTACTTCCACTTTTACATCTGCAATCACCTCATCTTTCTTTTTGTTGATTTCGTTGACTACGGCATCTTTCACGTCCTTTACAGCATTTCCAGCAGCTTCGCGCATTCCAGTTTTAATGATTGGTTTAGTAAATGTTCCTCCAATTTTAATGTCGAATTTCAGCATTTCTGCCATGTTTACATTAACTCCAGCTTGTGAAATTTTGCCTGTAATACTGTTAACAAAGTCGTTGGCAACAGCGCCAAAAGCTTTTCGAGGAACTTGCATTTTTAGGGTGTAATCAATGGTTTGATCCAATGTTGTAACTCCACTTATGGTGGCTTTTCCTTGATCTAATTTAATATCAAATGGTTCAGTTGTAATTTTCCCATCTACAATTTTAAACCGTAGGGCGATGTTGTTTAAGTTCACGTGATTAAAGGCTGCAATTTTAGAAATATCAGCTACTTGCTTTAATAAATTTGAACCAAAAATGGAGACAGAAGCTGTTTTTAATGAGCCCGATGCATTTATTGATTTCATTACGGGAGTCATTGTTTTATCTAAAGTACAAACCATATCTAACGAGGTAGAGAATTTACCAGTTGCATGTTCGGCTATTGGAGCCACTTTCTTCATGGTTTCAAATGCTTTCCACGATTTGTTGATGTCCAAATTTGTCAATACAAGGGCAAACTTTGCCTCTGGTTGAACAGATTTACTCGAATAGGAGCCATTCATCTTAATTTGGCCATCCAGAACATTCATCATCACATTATTCATGGATACTTTTTGGTCGAGTAATTGAATCGTTCCGTTGAGGTTTTCAATTTCGAGTTTATCGTAAATTACCTTTTTGAAATTTGATTTTAAGGTAAATTCAATGTTTTTTGGAACTTCAAATACCGTTAATGCCGATGAAGTCTCAGTTTTTGCTGGAGTAGCAGCAGCGGCAGGTTGATCACTCAAAAATTGATTTGCATTGAAATAGTTCGAAGTTACAGATAAAACTCCCTTCAGTGGACCTTTGTTAAACATGTAAGGAATAAAGTTTTCAACTTTCCCAGATGCTCCAAAATCACTCTTTTCCATGGTCATATTCATGTTTGTGAGTTCGGCATATTGAGGAGTGAATTTTAATGCTGCCGATTTAATATTAACCCCTTTAGGAAAGTCTTTATCGCTGTATACAAAGTCTTTAAGCTCGATTAATCCGGTCGCTTTAAACTTTTCATACTGTTTTTTATCCAACATCGACATCCGTCCGGCAAGTGCCAAATCCGCATTCATCACTCCGGTGAGTTTTTGGTCTTTTTCTAGAGGATAAAAATCTTTCACAATACTCATATCGATTTTTCCTTTTGCCTTCATGTCTAAGTTTGGATCGCTAATAGGAGTGCTTACAAACATGGTTAGGTCGAATGGATTATTAGCCATTTCGAAATGGAATTGTTTTACGTCAATCACTGTATTATCAGCACTTCCACCTTTGTTAGATATTTTTGAAGCAATTTGAATATTCGTTACCGATTTTGGCAACGATGGATATTTAAACATTGCATTTTTTACTTTCATATTCACTTCAAATGCAGGTAATTGGAGTGAATCGTAAGTTCCTTTTGCAAAAGCCGACATCTCAAAAGTTCCTTTGGTTTCAATTTTGTCGAAATCTTTCATGTAAATGGCAGGAACCATCGAAAGGATATTTTTAAATTCGGTGTTTGGAGTTTTTAGTTTGATATCCATGTTATAGCCATTTTTGAGCATTTCGAAAAAGCCATCGAACTGCATGGTTAAGTCGTTTAATTTCACGGTGTTATCGAGGAAATTAAACTTCATTTTGTCCAAATCAGCATTCATATCGAATTTCACGTCGGCACTTCCTTTTTTCAAATAGGAAATTCCATCCATAACAAAAGTGAACTCTTTAATGGTGGTTTTGGTGCGAATATCGGTAGTAGATGCGGTTAAATCGCCTTTTAGCGTATGGTTAAGACCCGCTATTTCGGTAAACATATTTCCTTGTTTATCGGTATAGCGAATGTGTCCATCTTCGATTTTAAATTTGCTGAGCGTGAGTTTAAACTTCGAAGGTTCAGCTTTGCTTGAATCGGTTGGAGTTTGAGAAGGTTTCGAAATTTCCCAATTGGCTTTCCCATCTTTTTCAACAATCAGATTGATATTGGGCTTGGTAAGCGTGATTCCATCAATTTTATACGAATCACCCGAAATAACACTGAAAAGATTAATGCTAACGTAAAGTTTTTCAACGTTCACAAGGGTATCCCCAGCAAAGCGATCTACACCAACAACGCTCATCTTCTCGATTCCTAACGAAAAATTTGGAAAGCTACGGAAAAGGGTCAAGTCAACATCTTTCCAGTCAACTTTAGCATTTAAACTTTTATTAATCTCTTTTTTTACCTGTTCGATAATCTTTCCTTTAAACAGAAAAGGAAGTGCAATTAAAAGAATGATAAAAACACCCAACGAAATTCCTGAAATTTTAAGGATTTTTTTTGCTTTATTACTCATGGCTATTTGTGTTTTAAATTTTTACAAAAATACATAATTATAACAACATAGAAGTATTTACTCAAAAACGACATTCCAAAAATTGTGACAATATTATTTTTTATATACGAAACAAGCTTTAGATTAGCTCTAAAATTTTGGATTTATTACTCATACCGCTTCTAGATATAATATAGTCCATTTTTCAAACTTTAAATGAACTATTTA
>JBAXTE010000046.1:0-34263 GCA_037130365.1 Bacteroidota bacterium | reverse complement strand
CCATGTTGCAAAGATACAAAAAATATCGGGTGTTTTGATATTAAATTGGTATAAATGTAAAAAAGTCAATACAGCCACGAAGTGGTTGTACTTGTTTTTGCTCGTGCATTGTTCACCCCCATTCGGGACTGTGCTTCATATATATTTCGGCAGCCGCCAGTTTTACTAGCGGTTAATAATATTACGCATAGTTCGTCAAGCCATTACATCGCTTTCAGCGCTAACCGAAGCTTTCTTTTTTGTGAGGTTTGTGTCTAAGGCGCGTGTAATCGTTAAGTTCTACCTTTTCAAAATGTTTTGTAATCTTGAAAAAACATTTTCGCTGAGTTATTTTCCCCAGAAAATTGCGTTTATCATTATTATAGCACAATTATCTTCTTGGAGAAAATATCGTTATTTGATTGAATTCGGATTATATAAGACCCTTTCTTAAAAGAGCTTACATCAATCGTTGTTTCATTATTGTGTTTTCCAATAAAAACAATTTTACCATTAATATCAAAAACATTGATAATTGATTCTGTTGACCTTGGGAAGTTATCCTTTATAAAAATCTTATCGTTGGTAACATTTGGAAATATTGAAAAATTGGTTGTATTATTATTGTCCTCGATAGAATTACTGCCTGTAATTTTAAAGATCCACCCATCTGCGCTACCATGATTTCCGGAGACATCGTAATCGTTAGAATACGAAAAAGCAGTTACAGCATAAATGCCTACTCCAACTTCAAAAACATTAAAACTTTCATCCTGACCAGTACCTCCACAACAGCGTTGCCATTGAATTATTCCTGATGAATTTAATTTTGTCACCCATACATCTGGATCAAAAAAAGCTGCATGAAACCCCGTTACATCGCCGTCGGTAGAATTTGTAAGTCCACACATAACAAATCCTCCATCACTTGTTTTTGTTAACCCATTTGCTTGATCATCACCACTTCCACCATAACATTTTGCCCATGTTATAGCACCAGTGGATGTTAGTTTTAACAACCAAAAATCATCGGAACCTTGCGAACCATGATGTCCGGCAACATCGCCATTGTTTTGAGTGCTTGTATATCCAAGTGCTACATAACTGCCGTCGTTTAATTGAACAATAGAATTACACTCTTCCGTTTCTGTACCACCATAACACTTTGACCATTCAACAACTAACGATGAATTTAATTTGGCAATCAACATATCTGAGCTCCCATGAGCACCTACAGCATCACCATCTGTAGAACTGGATCTGCCACAAAGAATACACCCATCATCGGCAGTTATCGACATGTTAATCCCCTCTTCGTAATTTGTACCACCAACGCATTTTTGTCCTAACAATGTGCCTGTTGAGTTAATTTTAATTACCCAAAAGTCTGTTGATGTTCCATGATTTCCACTCACATCTCCGTCGGTTGAATAGGTAGTGCCAGAAATGTAAAAATCGCCACTTTGAGTTATTGCAATTGCTTTTGCATCATCATCGTAAGTACCACCATAGCACTTACTCCATGTAATTGCCCCCAAAGAAGTGAGTTTCAATACCCAAAAATCTGAGCCAGATGTTCCATGATGTCCAGTTACATCGCCATCATTTGAATCTGTCCAACCAGCAACCATAAATCCACCGTCTGCCGTTTGAAGAATATCATACCCTTGGTCGTCTGCAGAGCCGCCATATAAGTATGACCACTGAATAACTCCTGCTGAACTAATTTTTCCAACCCACAAATCAGCACCACCATGATTTCCGGAAACATCTCCATCGGTAGATTCTGAAAAGCCCACAAAAGCCATTCCTCCATCTGACGTTGGAATTGATTTGCACGTGTATTCATGACTGGAACCTCCAATAGATTTTTGCCAAGTTATGGCCTGAGAGAAACTTGTAGTTAATCCAACAAAGAACAATACAAATAGTAGAAATATTCTTTTTTTCATACTTTAAATTTTTAATTTACATTGATATTCAACACTATTTACCTATAAAATTAATTTTTAAGACGTAAAATTAATGATTATTTATTTAATATTATCTGCGTATAGAAACTTCTCCTATCACATCGCTTTCTACATTGTACTTGCTTACAGAAATCAAATAATAGACATAAAAGTTGTCTGCTTTTGCCGTTTTGTCGATGGCTGTGCTGATGCCTGGTTTGAATTTTTCCAAAAGAATCGGTTTGCTATCTCCATTAATTCGAAACAATCGATATTCGCTAATGTCTCTGTTTTCGGGTTCATCCCAAGTAATCAACACTCCTTCGGGCTGGTTGAATAATCGAATTCCAGATGGTGAAACTGGTTTTGGAGTGATTAAGGCAGATTGAACTAGTGCGGATTTTCCACTAGGAAGCTCAAATACATCTATGCTTTCTACGGCATAAGAATACGAAAATTCAGGTGTGATGGTAGAGTCTGAATAATAATTGTGCTGATTTGAAAGGATTTCAGAATTTAATTTTACAAAGTTCTGATCTTTCTCAGTTGATTTTTTTCGATAGATATTGTATCCAATAATCAATGGTTCTTGTGAATACATGTCGTCCCAAGTCAGCATAATTTCAGTTGAAGACGGTTTTGCCCGGAGTCGTGTTGGAGTGACTGGTGGGTTCATGTTTTTTGAGGGAATTACCGAAAGGGTATCCGTAAAATAGCTTTCAGTCATTAACTTATCCACCGATTTTACCGCATAACTGTAAACCTTTTTAGGTTGCACTAAACTGTCTGTAAACGAACCTTTTAAAAGATCTTTTGGGCTAATAACTTGACTAATTGGCTCTAAAATTCCCTTATATCCTTCACAACGATAGACGATAAAGCCAACAATATTGGGTTCCGAATTTTCCCAGCTTAAATCAACACCTTTTTTTGTAGTTGTGGCTAAGAAATTAAATGGAGACATTAAAAATTGTTTTACCGATAGGAATCCGGAGACATTCGACGATGGGAACGTTTTTCCATTCAGCGTATGAATCACCATTCGGTAATAATAGCTTTTGAATGGGGTTGCCGATTTATCAAAATAGTTAGAATCAGTGATTGGAATGTTTGCCAATAGGGAATATTTGCCATCAAATTCCTCGCTTCGTTCAATGGTTATTCCCCTGATTTCGGGTGTGGGTTTGATGGTGAAATTCAACTCAATGGCTCGTCTTTTTTCGTTGGAAATGGCGTTGAATTTAAACACAATTGGATCGCTGGCATTTGAGTTGGCTGAAACTCTTACTTGCTCGGAGCGCTCAAATGAGTTTCCAAACAGATCTTTGGCTTGAATGTAATATCGATAATTTTCGTTCGGGCGAACCAAGGTGTCTTTAACAACCAAAATCAGGGTGTCTCCAGATGAACGAAATCCTTTGATGACAGCGGTGTTTGTGAATTCCGTTTTGGAAACAATACTTCTAAAAACTTCAAAACTAGTGGGTTTTGGCATCCCTAAAACTTTCCATTCAATATATACATGCTTTTCGTCCGTAGTTTTTAATTTGAAAGTGATTGAATTGGCAATTATTTGATTCACAAATTTTACCGGTTGAGATTCAGTGCTAGAAATGGATTTCCCATTATTCATCACACTCACTTTATAAGTATACGTGTTGTTTATTGAAACTGCCGTGTCGTAATATGCCAATCCAGAAGCTAATGCAACTGCTGGAATGTTCGCAAAAACTGGGGTTTTACCTGAAGTAGAATTATTTAACTCGTTCCAAGCATTTTGTACGATTTTTTCATCACCTACATTAATCGAAGTCACCATTGTAGAATAATAGAGCAATAAACTTTTAAACTCCACCAATGTTGACGGTTTTCTGAGTATAATCAACGGGGAATAATTACTGGAATTTCCTTCTTTCTTTTCAACAACATATTGCAATTCTTTCTGAGCATCGTTCCCGACAAAAATTATCAGCCCTTTTTCGGCACAAACTGTTACTGGATATTTCTGAGCAAACAAAGTTGTTCCAGATATCAAGCACGAAATCAATAGGAGTAGATATATAAAGTTGACTTTTTTCATAATATAAAGTTTTATTTTTTAATGGTCTATTTGTCACTACAATTACCAGATCCTACAGAAATTCCATAAATTCCATTTGAGCTACTCAGCGACATATTTAGCATGAGCGATTTTTCTACTTTTGCGCTCAAACAAGGTCCGCAAACTCCAAATGCGCCAATACATTGTTCTAGTCCACCATTAATGGATAGACTTCCACAGCCATGAAAGTCAAAAGTGCCTGCAGCATGATCATACAAGCCACCTACAAAAATCTCTTGACGAGCTTCGGCGCTGATGGTGGTACAAAAAGAAGATTCTAGCACAAAGTAAGCATGCGCAAATGCCATCATTCCGATACCAATTTTTGTACTTGTTTCAGTAAAATTCATATACATTCGGGCATCTAAGCCACATTCAAATCCTAAGTCCATTGATGCCACCAAAATATTCATGTGAAAACTGGGAATATTAATAACGGGAACGGCTTTGGTACCAGAGAACAGGAATCCATGCACTCCATTTTCAAACCCTTTTGGAATACTTTTATTGTAACAAAATTGCATCAATGTGTTTTGCATTGTTGGTGTAAAGGATGCATAATCACCAATTAATAACCCGGCACTTGCTTGGCCCACACCAGGAGCGTTAACTAAACCGCCCGCTATAAAATACCAACCATCGTTATCAAATAGCACGTTGGCTGATCCTTTAACCGTTAATCCATTAAAACTGGCATCCAATCCCATTTCACCCGTCAATCGACTGTTTTTGAAATCGTAATTTAACGAAATGCCATCAAAGCCACCGGGAAGGTTTATTTTGTTCACGCCAATACTTTGGTTGGTAGCTTTGATGTCGCCAAAAACTGTAAAATCAAGTTTTTGAGGTGTGGTTGATCCAATTCCATTGGCTCCAGAAAGAGTTCCGCCAAAGGAAAAGTAATCCCAATTATTGTTAATAACGCCCATCTTCCCATACACTTTTTGTAAACTTGAACTCGAACTGATGGCCAATTTTTGAGCAACAACGGTATCCACTTTAATCATAATATTGTTCGAATTCACTGGTCGATATAAGTTTGCTTTTAACTTAAACATACCGTCTTCTTCAATGAATCCATCAGACGTAAATCCATTTACACCAAGAGATTGAACGGTTTTTGCGCTAAAAACAACATTTCCTGGACCATTAATCACTAATCCAACTGGATCAATTTTTAGCATAGCGGGTATCGGAAGTGCTCCTTTTGTAAAATGAACATTTGCTTGATAGTTGCTAGCCGTTCCAGGAATATCAAATCCAATAGACCCCAAAATTTCCATCGAATTATCACGTGCAAAAATGGTAAGTGGTTTAAATTTGGCCACCGTATATAATGGAACGATTGGATGATTGTCGCCAAAGCTAAATTGGTCTTGACCATTACTTAGCAGAGAAATTACATATATTTTAAATCGGTCGTTAATGCCCATTCCTTCTAGTTCATTACCACCACCAAACTGCGCCACCGGACTAGAGCCATTAGAAAGAATCATCAGTTTATAATGTCCTTTTTGATCTTCTCCCACTCTTGGGTCGTATCCAAAAAACTTATTTAATGGCGAAATAGAAGTGCTGACAATCAGCGGTGTAACTCCGCCAACAGAAAGATTGCCAACTTGGTAATCTTCACATACTAAGTTGTCGGGAGTAATGGTCATATTGGTATAGGGAACGCTAAGAATTCCAGTATTTATGGTGCCAGTTTTAATGAAAATTCCACCACTATTAGTTGCTAATTTCCAGCCCACACCCTTAACGGTCCAATTCTCTAGCTTAAAATCGAGATCGTTGAGGTTGTCTATTGGGTCAATTTTGTCGTGATGAAGGATTACTTTTCCCGCAGAAATATTAAGGGGAATAGGTGGATCAAAAGGCAATGTTGTATTAATTTGGACAAATAATGCAACCGTGTCGTCAATGATGTAAGATTCTGTTGGTGAAAAAGCCGAAGTTACTCCGTTAAAACCTAAGAGCTTGAAATTAAAACCCTTTGCATCGTATTTGGCGATAGAAAACCTCGATTTTGGATATGAAACACCGGGAGCCTTAAACGCTGGGATTTCCATTTTGGAACTCGAACCGCCTTGTCCATAAGTGCCTAGATAGAAATCTTGGGCCGCAAAAGTCATATAACTGCTCGGAAAATTAAATGAATTATCCACAATACGAACCAATCCCTCAATTTTTCCTTTTCCTGAAGGATAATCTTTTGTAAATTGGATTACACTTTGTTTTGGGCGAACTTCTCCGTTAAAATCATTGAAAATTTTGATTGGAATAGAGTAAACATCCAATCCAAATGGATCAGAAAATGGAACGCCCTTAAACACTCCTTGTGAGTTTTTTTCGGTACCTTTTATCACTCTCATCTTCGCAAATGGAGCCCTAAAGTTAGAATCCAACAGTTTAAAGTTTTCATTTGAAACCAGATGAATAAATGCTCCAGTAACTTCGTAAACACTGTTGCCCATATTTCTGATTGAGTCAATTTCGATAGGCATACCACGGAGCGAGGTTAAGTCGAACTCGTTAAAGGTGTTTAATGCAAAGTTTACATTGCCTGGATTTCCGCTTGCAGGAATGGTTACAGAAATAGATTTTCCGATATATGTCTGTGGATTTACTCCATTTTCTGTGTAAACAGCTTTGATGATTTGGGTGCTGGGATTTTTTGGAACTCCATTTAACTGATATTCGCCTTGATTATTGGTTACCACAAAGAACTGATTGGTGCCATTTCCCTGCTCCAAAAAGACTTTTGCCCCTTTGAGTGGTTGCTGAGTGACAGCAGAAACTACTTTTCCGGTAATCATCACCCCATTTTCAACAATAATATATAGCTTTTGAACTCCTTGCGATTCAGTGTTTGTGAATGCACAACTTTTTGGAGTAAAACTCTGAGTTCCCGTTGGCGTCACCATTGCCACAAAATTGGTGGTGGAATTATTGGTAAACTCAAAATAGGCTTCTCCTTGAGCATTTGTTGCTATTTCGGAGTTTAATAATTTTACTTTAGCGCCTACAGCTGGGATTTGATAATATCCACCACTATTGTAAATTACCTTTACGAGCACTTTGTGTTGAAGTTTGCTGAAATCGAATTCTCCTAACCATTGATTGGGTTCTCTAATGTTTACCCAAAAAGTCTTCGTTGGAAAAGCTAAATCGAACGGAACAATTGTGAGCAGTTGGTGATCTAATTTGGGGGCATTTATTTTAAACTGTTGTTTGTCAATATATGCTTCTTGTGGTTTTGGATTATAGGTGTTCACAAAAGCACCATCTCCAATTTTTACCCGCGCAGCCAATGGGTCTCCTTTTCCATCATCGTTATCGAGGTTTCGAATGGAATCTTGAACATATCCGTGAGCACCGGTTCCATAAGGAATAAGTTGCAAATTGGGATTATTGTATTGAGTTCCCATTTTCAAGATGGGTAAATCAATGGAAATACTTGCATAACCACTCTTCGATATACCCAATGATCGTGAAGGTCCAATGATATTTGAGTTAAAATCTGCTGGATTTTCGCGTTCTACAGGTAAATTTTCAAACTCAAAATAGCCCAAGGTATCTGTAACTTGAATTCTGAGTTTAAAAGGTTTAGTTTTCGAGTTTTCGAAAATTCTTACAATTGCTGATTTTACCCCATTTGGAGCAGCAGAACTCACTACTCTTCCGGCAACTCTTGGGGATCGAGGTGCCATTTTTACCGATTTTTCAAACAACTTTTTGCTGTAGGGGAGATATGGCTTGGTGGTTGTAAAATTACTGTTGTAAACCACAAAATTTGATGGATAATTTATAATTCCCTCAGATTCGCGAATTAAACCCGATTTGTCGGGATAAGCGGTGATGCTTTCGTAATAGTTCTTACTGCTAGTAGAGTTCTCAGACGTAGAAGCAGAAATCAGATAACAATCGTCGGGATAGTTGCTGCGCACTAAATCTTTAAAGGTAAACGTGCCATCGCTAAGGTTATAATCCTCAGAGACTAAAATCATATCTTTACCATAGATTTTCCGTACTTGATTGATTCCCGAACCTTCGTTAGTTGGAATATCCCCATCACGAAACGTGCGATATAAAGCCAATTTTACCCCCGAAATAGCTCCTGTTGCATCTGTATTTACATTTCCCAATGAATTATTATAAAACTCAGCAACTATCGCCTTCACCTTCAGTTGATACGATATAACATAAGAGGTTAAATTTCCAGCATTATAATCGCTCCAAGGTTCTACCTTAATATCGTCATCGGGACTAGCATAATAAGGGCTTTCTACTTTAATTCGGATTACTTTTTCTAGTTTTCCACTATACCGAGAACTGAGATCGCCGTTTTGGTAAACAAATTTGGGATTAACCACTTCCAGGCTATCAAAATGGGCAAAATCAAAGGTGAAATTTCCCGAAGAATTCGTGTATTTTACATCTAAAACTGTGTTATTATCACTGGGTAATACAAGTTCCTGTTCGCTGAATGGGTCTAGAATTTTAGTGGCAGTATCGCCTCCAATATGTCCGACAAGTTTGTATTGAACCACTAAACTCACTTTTGTATTTGCCAATGGCTTGGCTGGTTTTGTGCTATTATTATAAAATTTATAGGATAATGTTCCCGATACTTTTGAATGTGGAGGATTGCCCATTACTAGAAATTTTGTTCTTTTTACAATGGGAATATTGGCTCCATTATCGGCAGGATTAAATGAAATATTTTCATAATCCGTTTCGTTGTCGCCAAGCACATAGGTTGTGTTTTGAGGATTATCTGAATGTTTGCGGGCATAAAGGACATAATTATCTCCAGGAATTACATTTTTTACGAGATTTGAAAAAGTAACGCTATTTTCTAAAATATTTTGCTGAGGTACTGCCACATTTGCTTTCGTGGTGGCCATTCCAACTACAATGTATCCGTTAAAAGCAAAATAGTTGAACGTTAAGTCTCCTTCTTTTTCGGGCAAATCAGAACTTTTATTTTTCCGAAGCAGATATACGTCCATGTTCTCTAAAATCTTACCCGCTCGCCAGTTGTATATCTGTTTGATATTTACATTTAACTTATACGTTTTTACCTTTGCCATAATTACTCCAAGATCAATGTTTTGTCCAGGAGTTATCTCAAATTCAGTGGCTGGCAAGTCGTAGTATGGATTGTATATTTGCAAATAATACATTTTTGTATAGTTTTCGGAGATATTGCTGTTTGCCGAATGGTGTCTGATTACCGTGTCTTCAGCAGGCATTTTCAAGGTAAATTCAAATTCTCCTTTGGCATTGGTGGTCACAATATTGTCTGGGTCGATACCCGCTACAATTTCTCTGGAAGTATTTATCAATCGATTGTTCACCATAAATTTTTCTTCGGAACTATTTTCGTTTAATAATTTTGAGTTCTTCTTTTTATAAACAACTTTTAATGCAATGGATATGTTTTTTAATGGAAAACTCGGATTACCAGTTTTATCATACGTATAATTCAATGTGCCTTTAATTGTGTCTGTCAATGTGGGTTTTACCACTGGAATAGTTGCAGAATCTAATGTGTTAGAATCGGGTTCGCCCCAACGAAACCAACAAACTTCACTTTGTCCATTGTTCCGAATCACG
The DNA here is from genome assembly GCA_037130365.1 of Bacteroidota bacterium. Taxonomy (GTDB): domain Bacteria; phylum Bacteroidota; class Bacteroidia; order Bacteroidales; family WCHB1-69; genus JBAXTE01. The sequence continues at coordinate 24,612 of JBAXTE010000046.1, read as the reverse complement.
CCATGATTCATTGGATCTGATGCTGTTACCGTAAATGCATACGTGCGTCCTTTGGTCAACTTGGGTTGCGCTGTGGTGTATAAATACGTCGTCATTGCAATGTTTCCTTGTTCAAAGAAATATGGATAAGTGGCTGCAGCCATTGCTTCGTAAGGGTTTCTCCCATAAGGACTTACTTCGGTCATCCGAATGGTGTATTTTGTAGTAATTGGAGCTCCCATTGGCGCAATCCATCTAAAAATAAGTTGTTGTGGATTAGCTACATTTATAGTTTCTGTACAAAACGGCTGTTGAATAGTTGGAGCTTCTAAATTCATGATTGTAAACATATTGCTACAACCTTGAGGTTCTATTCCTGAAAGGAGTTCATTGGTCCGAAAATCATAAACTTCAATGCAAATGGTATAATTCCCTTCGGGAAGTCCGTTGCTCAATACTTGTTGTTTAGAAATTCCCGAATAGACCAAGCTGTTCACTCCGATAAGATCTTTTAGCTCCCCGTAAGTCAATGTTTTTATTGAACCAAAAGGGATAATAAAGGGTTGCAAAGGCTTTTTAGCTGGATCGGTGGTGAGTTCGATGTTGTTTCCATCAGAAATTCGTGCTTTTACCCATACAACAGCATTTCCGCCAGTTACGTTTACATTTTGCAATGTTACCATTACCCGATTTAGGTTATCGGTATATTCGTTTAAATTATTAGAAAATGGAGGAAGTACCGCTACATTCGCTTGCACAGAAACTTGAGCTTTTACTAGGGAAGTAGCACAAAAAAGCACCAAAAATCCTATGATGATAAATCTGTGAGAAATAGTTTTAATAATTTTCAACATAAATTTATGTTTTAAAAAGTGTAAATATATTGTAATGCCCCTTTGATCTCGTTGAATGTAGGTGATACAAGGGTGTTGTCGCTATAATTGCCAATGTAATTGAGCATAAGTGACAAGCTGTGATGTTTTGGTAATTTGTAATTTACCCCAACGGAAGTAGTAAGAATCCAAGCGCTATTTAGGTTGTTGCTATTGCGTTGCAAACAGATGGGAAGTGCGAGCGTAAGCGTGTTTTTCATAAAATTCCGGTTGATTCCGGCACTCAATCCATAGAGATTTATTGTCCCTAATTGGTTGGTCATGCTGGTGTAATTGACTCCGCTAGAAACGCTCATATTTAATTCATTCCAACTAATTACATATCCTGCAAGCAAGTTGTGAACGGAATATTCATTGAAGTTTTCGGTGAATTTATTGTTGTCAATCAACCGCATAAAATTATAGGTAAAATTGATTATTTGACTTTTTTTCGTTCCAGCAAAGATTAATCGTGGTGATAATGTAATGTTTTCGTTGGTTTGATATGTTTTGGTAGAGTCAACCAAGGGCACTCTTCCCGCTTGCTGATTATATTGGTAGTTGGCGTAACTTCCGTCGATTGCAAACCGTGAGTTGGGGTTATATGATGCAAATAGTGAATTGATGAATCGGTGCGTGGTTGTCTTTTTGGTGTTTTCCAGATTGTCGTTTTGAATTCCACTACTTAATCTTAGCACCAGTTTTTGTTTAAAGAGATTCACCGATGGTTCTATCGTAATCTGTTGACAATCGTCGTTCATAAAATAGGTGCCCATAGATTTATACGAAGGGTCAATTCTTCGATAGACCAAGCGAGCTCCATAAAGTTTCTTTTTGTAATTCAACAGGGCTCTAAGTGCTGTTTTGCTTGAGGTTGATGAATTTACAGGGATAAAACCCTTTGATTTATCTACTAAAAAGGAGTTGCTTCCTTCCAGAACATCCGAATTTATGTTTTCGGTATAAATACTCAATGCTCCCTCAGATTCAAAACTCAGGAATTTTGAGAACTTCAACTTTGAGTTCAATCCAACAACCATATTAGCAGCTGCCTTTGGCGAATTAGCGGTAGAATCGAAGGAAATTGAGTTATTATCGTCTTGCGCACGGACTAACACCAAATCTGCAAAATTTTGTTGCGTGCCATACCCAATTCGGGTTGTCCAACCTTTTCGCTCAAACGACGGTGTAGAATTGGCGGTTCCACTTTGTTCCATTCCCACAGCACGATTAAATCGGCCATACATAAATCCAAAGCGAAACAACCCCGGTTTTAAATCAACTCCTGCTCCCAAAATCGTTTGCCCCGAAAATGCAAATGATGAATAATCTACATTTCGATAGCCTAAATGAACAGTAACCCATTTATATTTAGGACTTAATCCAAACTGATTGAACGGTTGCCTGAAATCTCTCTCTTGTTCGCTATAAACAAAAGACAGTGGAATTTGAATTCCATAAATAGACATATTTAAATTGCCCGAAAACAAGTAAGAAAAAGGTTTGCTTCTGGCTTCAATGCCATTTACTCCGTAGAACAAACCACTTGCACCTAAAGATCCATTTATAGTGAATGGCTTTTCGTTTTTAATTTGAGCTAGGTCCTGTGCGTTAATTGTATCTAAACTGAAGAATATCAGAATCATAACAAGTAACGAATTAAAGATTGAATTAAATTTCATTAAAAAAACGTTATTCTAAAAACTAGTTTAGTATCTGCAAATATACTGTTTATATTTCATTTGGTTGAATACTTTTTGGATATGATAGCAATTTAATTAATAATTGTCATTTTTGTAATTTTTGAGTTGTTTGCTTTTTGTCTCTTCTTTTTACATTATTGATATTGTGCTAGTTAATAAAACTTGATCAAAAAAATAATTAATATATTTCTCAAAACTTGTACCTTTGAATCAATTATTTTTTAATTATTATGAAAAGATTCATCCCAATCTCAATGTTTATCAGCGTATTTTTATGGGCTTGCTCCTTTGAAAATGCTCCAGCAAAGGATCCAATAATTTCCAAAATAAAGCAGCATAATTTGGTAATAGGCTTATACCCTTTAGGTCAATTCGACTCGTTGCATTTACAATTATTAAAACAAGAAGTGGAGCAGTTTTATGGGTACGATGCTGTAATTTTAAAGGGATCACCACTGCCAAAATCTGCATATTATAAGCCTAGAAATCGATATCGGGCAGATTTGTTATTAAATTATTTGCTTCAAATTCGTCAAAAAGAGGTTGATTATATTGTAGGACTTACACAAAAGGATATTTCATGCACAAATGATCCATATCCTGATTGGGGAGTTTTTGGGTATGGTTTTATGCCAGGGAAGAGTTGTGTGATTTCTACTTTCAGACTTAAAATGGGTGCAAAATCTGAATCACATTTACGGGAGCGACTCTCAAAAGTGGTGATTCACGAGTTGGGTCATAATTTTGGATTGGAACATTGTGTTAATCCATCTTGTATTATGCGAGATGCAGAAGGAACTATAAAATCTGTGGATACCGAACAAAAATCATTGTGTGCTTCGTGCAAAAAAAAGTTGCAATTGTTGATGAAGTAAAAGCAACTTTTTTACTCTTTTATTATTTATACAAAAATCATAATCTATGTTATGAATTTCCTTGTTTTCAGCAATGCTTTTGTCTAATTGGAGAAAAGCATTGCTGTTTTCACAAAGATGATTTAGAGGATGTTAGAACTTTTAGTATGCTTATCTATTAATTTTCATTTTCTTAAACAGCTTTTCATCTTGAATCACTTGAAGTGCTTTAAGATACGCATCATCCACTTCAGCCCAAATTTGTAGACCTGCAGAAAAATCATATAGATTTCGTGCAAGTAAAAATTTCATTTGTAATTTTATGTATTTTAGGGTTTCAAGGGCTAATTTTGGGTCGTTTTTTCGATTATTTTCTTTGGTAACATATTCATTAAATGCTGTAATAAATTGTATAGATTTTGATGGGTTTGAAATTGCTTCAGAACTGTTAAGGATCTTATTCATAGTGTCTTTTGAAACTAAAATAAAAGCATTCATCATTTCGCTGAAATTAAAGGTAGATGAATCTGTAACTCCTTCTTTAGCACCAAAAGCATATAACTCATCAAGCAAGGATTGTTCTACATTATATGATTTAATAAAATCTACTGAAGAAGGATATTTCTCTTTTAACTGTTTTCTGTTTGCATCTAAATATTGCATTACAAAATTATTAAAGACTCCTTTTCTAAACAAATTTGTATAATATGAAGACAATTTATTTGTATCCATCGGAATAAATATATCTGGCATAATACCACCACCACCATAAACAACTCTTTTTGAAGGGGTGAAATATTTGAGAGAATCCGGGAATTTAATACTGTCGGCATTTAAAAACTCGCCATGTTTCATGCGTTTTGAGAAGTCAAGATAGTAATCATCTAAACCATCAACATAAGGTTTTTGAATACATCTTCCGGTTGGAGTATGATAACGAGCTGTGGTAAGTCGGATTACGCTTCCGTCGTTGAGTGTGTATGGTTTTTGAACCAATCCTTTTCCAAAAGAACGACGGCCAATTAAAATTCCCCGATCCCAATCTTGAACAGCACCAGAAACAATTTCACTTGCAGAAGCAGAACCTTCATCAATTAGAATAACGAGTCTTCCATTCTCAAATTCGCCTTTTGCAGTGGCATAATAACGCTGAATTGGAGATGATGAACCTTCTGTGTATACAATTTGTTTTTCGGCAGGTAAAAATTCATCCGAAAGATCAATAGCAGTTCCTAAATATCCACCACCATTTCCTCTTAAGTCGAAAATCAGGTGTTTCATTCCGTTAATTTTCAGCACTGCAATCGCTTTTCTAAACTCATCCATCGTGGTTTGTGCGAAGCGGTCTAGCTTTATATATCCAACTTCGGGAGCCACCATGTAATATGCGTCGATGCTGTTAATAGGAATTTTGTCGCGAATTATTGTAAATGTAAGAGGCTCAGAACTTCCCCTTCTCATTATTTGAATCACCACAGTAGTTCCTTTTTTGCCTCGAAGATGGTCGAATACCCATTTGTTAACGAGATGTTTTCCAACGGCTTCAAGTGTGTCGATTTTTACAATTTTATCTCCAGCAAGAATTCCTACTTTTTCAGATGGACCTCCATTTATTACACTTGCAACAATAATGGTGTCTTTTAATATTTGAAATTGAATTCCAACACCTTCAAAATTACCAACTAATGGTTCGTTTGTCCGTTCCACTTCTTCTGTGCTGATGTATGCTGTGTGCGGATCTAGCTCCTTAAGCATTTCAACAACTCCTTTTTCAACATATTTGTTTAATGAAACAGAGTCTACATACCCAAATTTAATTAGTTGTAAAACGGTGTTCATTTTTTCACTATTTTTTCTGTAATCATCACTATTTGTCTGTGCACTTAAGTTTAAAAACAGAAAAAGGAAGAAGCTAAATAAAATGATGTTTTTGTGTGATTTCATGTTTGTCAATTTTTGCCCAAAGGTACATAATTATTGATTTAGGAATTAAATAAATTCGACAAAGATGACATAAATCCATATAAAAGAACTCATGAAACAAATAATTAGGACAAAAAATTCACAATAAAAACTAAACACAAATTTGTTTTTCTTTAAGTATTCTTATCAATCACTGATTTTTTTTGCAAACACTAAATAGTACTCTTGTGGATAATTGGTTTATTGTTTTCACTATTAGAGAGAAAGTAAAAAGGTTTTTTATTTTTTTGAAAGATGAATAGTATATGATGCTCCTATTTTAAACCATCTTCCCGGCTGAGCCACATTGGCTATACTCACCACTTTCTGATTAAATATATTTACAACTTCAGCAAAGATGTTTAGTTTTTTTGAATTCCAATGAATTCTACTATCAACAAGCCAATACGGAGAAAAGTCTATCATTTTTGTAGGTAATCCATTTTCGTATGCTTGATATGAGCCATATCTATCCGAATATATTCCTTGAATAGACCAGCCAATGTTTTTCCAAATGGCAAAATCTACACTTCCAACAAACTTGTTTTTTAATTGATCAAGTACATAAATTGATAAGAAATTTTGCTCTTTTTTCGACGATTCAATAAATGTATATGATAATGAAAGCGTGTTAATAAATGATGCTCTTTTTCTTCTATAGCTAGGAGAATAAGATATATTTGCTTCCAAACCTTGAAAATCGATGTTTGTCAAATTCTCACTTCTCCATTTTGTATCTGTAGGATATTTTATCCAGTCGATTAAGTTTTTCCCCTGTCGTTTAAATGCAGAAATATTTCCGCGTAATGTTTCGTAAAACAATTTAAAACCAACTTCATAAGAAATTGCTTCTTCGGGCTTAAGCGCTGTGTTTCCAATTAACGTAGTAGAAGTGTAATATAAATCGGTATAAGTAGGCATTCGCATCGAGGAATTTGCCGAACCATATATTCGCCAATGAGGCAAAAAAGTGTACGCTAAATCCACGCCTGGAAAATAATTCATTGTTTTTAAATCGGTGTTATAATTACCCATCACTCCTGCCGAAAGTGAGAATTTATTATACGTTAATGAATGATCAAAATAACAATTATACACTTCACGAGTATGTCCATTGGTGTAATCTAAAGGATTCCCACTTTTGTTAAAACCATCACTTATTGGAATTGGGGTCGATAACGTTTCTCCTAACACGGTGCTTACGATTCCTTCTTTCCGATATTCAGCGCCTAAAGATGTTTTTCCGAATTTCCACTCACGCCAAATATTGAGGTTTGCTCCAAGAGTGTTGGTTTTGTGATAGTTGTGTTGTAAATACCACGAGGCAGCATCGGTGTATCCACGATACAATTCAAATCTGTCGTAATTTTGGCGAATATATACTGTGGGGGAAATTTTAAATTTTCCTTTGTTTTCAAATTTTATACTTCCTAAATAAGTTTTATTTGCTTCAAATTGGTTTGGATATTTTGGTGTATAGAAGCAATTAGCTCCATTTTCGCGTGAATTGAGCCCTGCTTGATAATCAAATTTTCCAAACTTTGCATCATAAGTACCCATATAGTAGGCGTTATTTGCCTCAAAATCAGTATTTTTAATGTATCCGTTAGATGCATTTCTGTTTAATGAAAAGTAATTAGTGGTTTTCCCAATTTTTAGGTTTACAATTGTGCTACTATTATAATAACCGAAGTCACCCGCAATGGCTGATAGTTTGACATAATTAGTTTTTTCGGGAATAACCATTATGTTTATTACTCCACTCATAGCATTTGGACCAAAGGAGCGGGCTGCAGAGCCATATAAAAGTTCTATACGTTGGATGGAGTTAAAATCGATGGGAAGGTTTAGGTTAAAATGTCCTGTTTGTGGATCGTTAAAGTTTACACCGTTTAATAATACTAATGTTTGTTCGAAGTTTCCACCTCTAATGCTCACATCAGATTGGACGCCAAGTCCGCCTCGTTGTCTCACATCTATCGAACCAGCAGCATTCAGCGCCTGATCGATAGAGACAAAAGGTCGCCGCGCTATATCCTCAAGAGTCAGGACAGTCACAATTTTGGCCGTCTGGGTTAATAACGAAGGTGTGCGTTCAGCAGTTACCACTACGTCTTGCAAACTTATACGTTCAGCTACAGTTGAAGTATCGTTTTGTTGCGCTTTGCTTTTACTAGGAAGTGTAACTAAGGCACAAGTAAGGCCTAGACTACAGACTTTAATTGTTTTCCCAATACTGCTAAAGACAGCATAATTTTTTCTAGACCAACGGCTAAAATAAACCATTGATTTTTTAGAATGGATTCTCTTATTCATTATTATTATATTTTTGAACGTGGCAAAAGTATGCATTTTTCCGGAAAGCCCCAATCCGGATTTAGCTGAGCAATTATCATAGCTTTTGATTTTTATGTCTATACATTTACACTCCGTGCTTTACTTCGCCGTGCTCAGCGACCTAGCACGGGGTTAGTAATATTTGGCGCCTTCAGCGCCATAAAGCAGCATCAAAATTACATAAAATGGACAGTCTTCTATGTTTTTTTCTATTAAACAAAAAAGGCTGTCGGTAAATACGACAGCCTTTTTGCATCATCTGATAAAAGAATTTTATTTTGAAATCATTATCTTACGATTGATTTCTCCTTGAGGAGTTTGAATTTTAATTATATAAATTCCATTCGTAAAACCGTTGAGATCGATGGTAATAATGTTTTCTCCTGTTTTCGGCTTTGTAACACCCTAGTGTTATGTATCGTTTTTTTGTCCATGTATCATTTTTGGAAGTTGATGTCTATTGTTTTACGCAATTACAAAAGATGCCAACCTTCTATATGAAACGTATAATTATTTTTCTTACTTCAAAACCTCACAAGGCATAGGCGAGAGAATCTTATCATAAGTATACCCCAGTCCCATGTTTGCTTGACCGTATGCATTAGGTCCAGTACACTGTTGCTCAACCTTAAAACTGGCGACCTTGCAACTTCCGTCGCTAAGTTTAACATACATCATTACAGACACCCATCGGTATTCAACCTTACCAAGGCTGTTTTTAACGTAGTTCCAAGCACTGCTGTTAAACGCAAAATATTTTATTGAAGCCTGTGTAAATTTACTGTCAAGTCCAGAAAGAAATTTTACTGCAAGATTCTTTGCACTTGCTTCAACAGCAGGATTATTCATTGCTGATACAGGATAAATCTCGGCACCGCGTTTTTTAAAATATGATATCTTATCAGCCGCGGTAACATCAATTGTGAACTCGCCTTCAGAAATCACATCCGATCCTACATTATTAGTAATGGTTAAATTCGACTTGGCATAAGTTTCTATCTTCACGGTATGTTTACCTGCGCAAAGCTTGTACAGTTCGCTCTGAAGGATGTATTGTAATTTTAGAGTCTGCGAGTTCGCATATTCACCAAGTAGCGAGTATGTGTAGCTACTTGCATTAAAACTGACATTTTCAACTTCATTTGCTGAAACTGCTGTTTCTTTTCCATCAATATATACTTTAAAGTAAAGATTTGTATAATTTACGGATGTGTTCCATGTTTTAGCATCAAGTCCGTTGCTGATATATTTCTGAAATAAATCCTTTAAAGGTTGCTTGTAAAAAACGATAAAAGAGAAGTCGGCACCATTCACCCCCTGTACTTCGGTAAACTGTTTAAATGTAAAATTATTACTGAATTTATTCTTTGAAATATCTCCTGGGTCAATACTGCCATATGTGAATAATATTTTACCGGCCATTTCCTTTTCGGCATTCTCGGCATTTGTTTTGGCTTTTTCATCAGCATATTTGCTTGCCAGTCCTGGAGGAACCACATAGTTTACAGCCTGTTCAACAACATAACTATTGTTAGTCTCATCCGATTCTTTTATCTCATTCTTATAATCTGCAATCACCCCTATATGGTAAATGCCGTTTTCAACCAGTTTGAAATTTTCATAACCAAGATTGATGTTGATGGTCATAGTACCTTCAGATCCTTTATACATATATGCGAATTCACCGGAATTGAGATACAGGTCGTTGGTTGATACTGAGTTTGTTTTTGTGAGATAATAACCTATCCTGAATGGCAACAAAATATCTTTGCCACCATTGTTTTTAACTCCTACAATTAGTTTTACATTAAAATCCCAATATGTGCTTTCTGTTGATATTTGGGTCTTTCCTGGTATAAAAACGAGGTCGGCTAATCCAGTATTGCTGTTGTTGCTATTCTGAGCAAAAGACAAAATTGTTATAAATACGGCAGAAACTAATGTTGCTAAAGCTTTAAGATGTTTCATTTTAAAAGGATTTAATAATACAATAGATAAAAAATGTATCACAATAATACAAATATTTTTTCAATTTAAGCTCAACAAATCCAAGTTTTTCATTTTTATTTGCAACAAATTATATAAATAGCGAACAAGAAATTATTGATTGCATAAATTCAATCTTTGGGATATGATTTAATTGAGAATGTTTGTTTTGCCTGATAATCCTAGCATAGCACTAGAAAATTCATAAACTTAACCAAAGATATGAGACCATTGCAAAAGTCCAAAATCAAGGCTTTTGAAATATTTAAACACGGTCGTGATAATTATCGTGTTTACTCCTGTAAATGCGATGTATTGAGTATTCTAAGTAAGTAGTTTAAATATTTTATTTAACGCAGAGTTAGGTGTTTTGCAATGGTCTCGATTTAGTTCAACTTGCGCTTCTTCGTTTACTCCGCCTATAGCAGGGCTGGGTGCTTAGCACCGCTTGAAGCCCTAATTATTAGCGACAGTTTTGGTCTGCTTTTATTTCTTTGTGTCTAAATTTTTGAGATTTCGTTGTCGCCTTTTAATTATCAAAATGTATATTATCAAAAGTAAATTAATAAAAAGTGATGCCAAAATAACAAGGAAAAATTGATTTTCTTTTTCCTTTGATTGAAGAATTTGTTTCACAAGAGGGTCATCTTTAAATAACTCATACAGGTATAACGACCGATTCCCTTTTTTGAGCAATTCCTTTATATTTGTTTTATATGGTCTACTGTAATTCATTGCATAGTAAAACCAAATATCTCCTGTTTCAAGATTTTGAATATTTGAGTAATTTGTAAATTTTTCTTGACTTGTGGAATCACAAATAATTCTGAATGTTTCTAATCCAATTGTCCTTGATTTTATTATCCTTTCCGCAATTGGGAAACGCCAGCAATTAATATTGTCTTTATTTGGATGACACAAATTGTAATTTGTAGAAATCTGATAGTTTTCTTTTGTAATCCACATACTGTCAGCTACAATAATTCCAAAAGTTCCGTACTTATCAGCAAAATGTAATTGGCTTCCCTCAAGCCCTTTTAACCTGTATGTTTTAAAAACATTAAAGACTTCTTGTACTGTTTTACAATATCTTAAAATGGAAAACATCATTTCATTAATTCCATTTGGATAATCTTTCTTTTTATTGAAATCTTTATAAACAGAAATCGGAACGGCATTGCCATCAAAAAAAAGCCCAGCATCATTTAAGCCACCTTGTGGAAATTCATTTGGATTTTTAGAATTAGTAAAATAAAAATACCCAAAAGTCTTATTGGTAGGTGCAACTATATTAATGCATGTATTTAAACTAAAAACTCCATCTTCGTTATTTCCAGTCCAAACATTACCATTTTTGTCTATCGCAGAAAATATTGTACAAGCTTCAGAATTAGCTATACTAATTATTAAGAGTATAATAATAAACTGAATTTTCAGAATTTTTTTATTCATAGATTATTATTGAAAAGATTAGATGTAAAAGAGTTTTTTTTCTCCCTTGATTTTATAATTGTTTATTATAGAGTATTTTCCTTATTGCTTTTAAGGGAATTGAAATGTCGTCTTCGTGATTTTGAAGGATGATGATGGTTTTATCATTTTCAATGTGTCTTTCAATATATGCCACATAACCAGGCCAACTTCCTCCATGTCTTGTCATTTTACTGTAAATATCAAATTTCTCTATTTCCCATCCCATAGCATAGGATGTTTTAGTCTTATTGTTCAGAGTGGCAACTTCAAAAATTGCTTTCATTCCTTTCTCAGAAAGGAGTATGTTTTTATACAATGCCCTGTCCCATTTAAATAAATCCTTCACAGTCGAATTTACCGCCCCCTCACCAACAATACCATCAAGCCAGATTACAAATTTAGTTTCTTCAAAGTCGTCAGGTAAAATATATCCAGTCAAACTGTCAGGGCTGAAATATCCAAAAGCATAATTCTTAACTTTTTTAGGATTCAATCTCCGATTATACACAAATGTGTTTTTCATTTTCAATGGTTTGAAAATGTTTTTACTTAAATACTCGGCATAGGTTAAGCCAGATACATTTTCAATAATTATAGCTAAAAGTGCATAACCAGTATTGCTATATTCAAATTTGCTGTTAGGTTCAAATAATATTTTCGGCTTATGTTTACTGAATATATCAACAATATCTTTGTTTGTAGCTATTTTTGATTTGTCAAACAAACTATCCAAAATCCCCATATAGTCAGGAAGTCCACCTGTATGGTTAAGTAAATTTCTTATTGTTATACCATTGTAATTTGAAAGTTCAGGAATATATTTCTTGATTTCATCGTCTAAATTCAATTTCCCTTTTTCTTCTAGAATCATAATCGCCATTGCAGTAAATTGCTTTGAAACAGAGCCTGTTTCAAATATTGAATTTTCCGTCAATTTTTCTTTTGTCGTTTCATTGGCAAAACCAAAACTTTTGTTATAAAGAATTTCACCCTTCTCAGCGACCAAAACATTTCCACTGAAGTCATCTGTAGAATAAAGAGCATTCATTAAGCTGTCAATTTTTTGGGCTTTATTCTGTCCAAAAACAAGCTGTCCTATGAACATTAGTATTATTGATAGTTTTATTTTCATTTTATGTCAAAATTTATTGTTTCTCTGTGGTCATGCTAAAACTACTGCTAACGCCTGAGGCTTTGTTCAGTGGCAGACTGCGTGGCTGGCTGCAAAATTATTCACCGAGCAAATGCTGCAAGCGGGTTGTACACTTGGCGAACCTCTGAAACCGCTATGTTTTAGGAGCCTTTATTAGCGGTTCTTTGTTTTATTTAATCTGTTTTATCCTTGAACGTCATATAAATAGCCATTGCATGTCCGTGTCCTAATTCAAATTCGTCCTTAAGCCAATTTGTTATTTCGGTCGCTTTAACCGTTTTAACAAGTTGAACATTTTTTAAAAAACCTTTTTCCTCTGCAAGTTTCTTGAAGTCGGTAGGGCTTTTACCGGTCTTCACTTTTATATTTTCAATATATGCTAGAAATGACATAATTATTTAATTTTTGTTTGAGTTTAATTTATGATAGTAAAAGTAAGAAACTGCTAGAATTCCTAAAACAACCAATGGAAAAAAAGTTTGTCCGTTAATACCATCAACTGATCCGTGACTTATTGTAGCAAATAGGAATTCAAATGCAAAACCCGCATAAGCCCACTCTTTAATACGTTTTGGAACTTGAGGAATAACTAATGCTAAAACTCCTAAAACCTTAAAAACAACCAATGCGTTTCCAAAGTATTCAGGATAGCCTAAATGTCTAATTCCTTCTTTCGCTAATTCTGTTTGTGAAGTTAGAGCAGGCATTAATCCTTCAAATAGAGCAATTATTATTGTCGCTGACCAAAATATTATTTTTTCTTTTTTCATTTTTTCTTAAGTAATTTGTCCGTATATAATTTATTTGTTGGCGTTTTCCAATTCTTGATAATTCTTAATATATACACATAAATTCATCAGATTTAAAACAATTTTGTGGCAACTTTAATTTGTTTTTGTACATAAGAAGCCATTGTATTGGCAATTTTCCTAAAGAATAATTGAACCCATAGAAGTCTTAATATACCATTCATTGTAATTGTGCTGGTTATTGATAAATCATTTGGAGTTTCCTTTATAATGTGGTCATAATACATTTAGTTAGCGGAAATTCTCCAAGTTCTATTCAATATTTATTTTCAACGACTTTAAGCAATTTAAATTTCATTGTTTCAAACATGCCAATTATTTATGTCCGTAAATAGCGTCCACTTTTTGTTTTTTTGTGGCTTCTTTTGTTGTGATTGAATGAGTTTTTGTCTACATAAATTTATTTTTCAAGTATTTCATTGGAACATTTCTATCTATATTTTGTTCGCTTTCTGTCTAATTTTTCAATGACCGCTAACGCTCCCACAATTGGCGCCTTTTGCTTGACCTTAGACATACGAGTATGCTGTAAGGCTAGCGTTTAAACAATCAAGCAAATTGAACTTAGTTGTGTGTAATGGCTTCTGTGCTTTCCTCAATTTTAATATTTAACTAATTTTAAAACTGAAAATTTATTTGCTTAATTAAAGAATCTTGACGCCTCTCTTCTTCTGTTCGTTTATCTGGACAATCAGCGTTCTGCCCTCTTTCACGAGTACTGATTTTTAATTTATCATCATTTTCTATATCAGATATTTTCTCATTAATTCTATAGAATGTCCATTGTTCATTTGAAGTAATATATTCTAATCTCATTTCATCTATATTATTAAACCGAATTATTGATTTTTTAGTAATCACCGAGTCTTTATATAAATATGGATCTTCATAACTCAATGTATCTCCAGTTATTTTAAAATTATACCATTTTGTTATCAACCCCTTGTTGGTAGAAAACTTAAACAAATTATTCTTGATCAATAATTCATAATATGTCCCATCCTTTCCGCAGGTATACCAATTTCCAGAAAACGCATTTTTCGCAGGTCTCCCAATGCAACTGTTAAGAAATATTAATACGCAAATGAAAAATTTCATAACTCATATTTTTTTAAACTTTATAGAGAAAAGAGTAATAACTCCTTATAAATTTATAATTTCAATTTACTATTTCAATCTTTGTAATTTGCCAAATTACATTATTTTTTTCTATCATACAGTCTTTTGGTGACCAATATGAGTTTTTATTGACTTCATAAGTCTTTTTAAACGTAATAATCCGATTATCGCCCACCTTCAAAAAATAATACGTTTTGATGCTGTTATTCCGAATTTGATAGTGTTCGTTATATCCTGTTCGGATCCCTCTATAACTTTCTCAATTGTTCCAACATATATCTCTCTCCAACCATCAGAAAGAAGATTTTTTTCTGTAATTTTCAGTTTTATGGTTTCTAATTTATTGTTTGATTCTGTCTGGGCACATGTAATAAACGAAAAGACAATAAAACTTGTAAAAAGTAGATTTTTTTTTCGTTTCGGAGTTTTTCAAGCACTGAACCATAACGTTTGCGGCTTTTAGCAGTGGCGGACTAAATCCCATCAAAACTTACACCACACACCAATCACGATAGCTATCTTGTTAATTAATTTGTATGAACTTTCACACCCGCCGCTCCGCTATTGTGCCAAGACGTGGTTATAGCCAAGTACTTGGTTTTTCATCGTTTAATTGTCAGTCAAGACGTTGTCCTTTGAAATACTTTTGTATTAATGAATGTAATTCATCTTTATTAATTGGTTTTGTAATGTAATCGTTGCAACCCGCTTCAATTGCCTTTTCTTTGTCGCCAGATAGTCCAAATGATGTCTGTGCTACAATTACAACGTCTTTGTTAAACTGCCGTATTTGACGGGTTGCCTCATAACCATTTAAATTGGGCATTCGAATATCCATTAGAATTAAATCAATATCAGGGTTAATACGGCAAGTTTCAATTGTTTCGACTCCAGTAGTTGTGACTATAATTTGTTTGCTGAACGGTTTTACATTTTTGTAAAACAACGTTTTGGATACTTCATCATCTTCAGCAATCAATATTTTAAGTGCCAAAACTTCTGGATGAATATTATTCTCTAAGTTTTCTTTTAGAACAACTTTTGCAGCAACATTTTTTTCTTCTGGTTCAGTATTGATAGGTAAGGTGAAATAAAAGCATGAACCTATTCCTTGTTCACTTTCAACCCAGATTTTCCCGCCCAACATTTCCACATAAGCCTTTACAATACTTAAGCCTAGGCCTGCTCCCTGTCTTGCTTCTATATCCGCAATATCTGCTTGAATAAAGCGGTCAAAGATGGCTTGCTGCCTATCCTTTGGAATACCAATACCGGTGTCTTTAACGTAAAATTGCAACTCATTTAATTCGGTTGGTGAGTTTGAAAAAAGGTACCCAAATTCAACCGAGCCTTTATCTGTATATTTGATTGCATTTTTTATCAGATTTGAAAGTATTCCAAATAATTTTTCGCCGTCTGTCATAAAAATAGCATTATTCATTGGCATACTATTTTTAATAAATAAATTTATTGCTTTAACATCAGCATCAGGTTTTAAAAGTTCATAAACGGATTCTACCTGCTTAGTTATATTTACCTCCTTAATTCTAATTTCAACTAAACCCGATTCAATTTTAGAAATATCCATTATTTCGGAAATGATGTTAAGCATACGGGCACCACTCTTTTGAATTATTTTTATATATTCCTGCTGTTCTTCACTCTCAAGGCCGGGTTCACTCAACAATGCTGAAAAACCCAAAATTCCGTTCATTGGAGTGCGGATTTCATGGCTCATATTGGCAAGAAAAGCCGATTTTAAGCGTTCGCCTTCTTCAGCTTTTTCTTTGGCTTTTATTGTATCTGTTTCAGATTTTTTTCTTCTTACAACATTCCAAACATTTTCCGCAAATACGGATAAAAATTCAGTATCAATTTTAGTGTAATCCGATTCTTTATTTCCCACACCAAAAATAGCGACTACTTGATTTTCAATAATAACTGGAACGGATAAGTCTCTTGTTAAAGTTGCATGACCTTCAGGCAAACCTTTTTTATGCAATAAGCTTGAATAATCGTTGTGGAAAACTGGTTTTTTTTGATGAAAACAATCGACCCAAACACCAGCTTTGCTGATAGGATAATGCTTATCCAATTTGGGAACATTGCACATATCCATTGTTTTGGCCGACCATGCCTGCAATGAAATAGTTTCCTGATCTGGATTTACAAAATGGAAAAAACCTATTTCGCTATCGGTTAGCTGAATACCTAATTCAATTGAAAGCTTCAGAATTTCTTCAATTGTTAAACACTCAGATTTTTCGTATATTTCGAGCGAAATATCAATAAGATATTCATGTTTCTTTTCATTAGTAATATCAGATTTTACTGCAACAAAATTTATTATTTCTTCTTTTTCATTTTTTATTGGTGTTATTATTGACTTTTCCCAATAAAGCTCACCGTTTTTTTTGCGATTACAAAATTCACCTTCCCAAGTATTGCCCGAATTAATGGTATCCCATATTATTTTGTAATATTCATCAGTATGAATACCAGATTTTAAAACCTTAGGGTTTTTCCCTAAATATTCATTTTTTGAATAGCCAGTTAATTGTGAAAAATAAGGATTGGCAAATTCAATATTTCCATCTATATCAGTAATTACAATCGAAGCTTTGGAGGAATTTATTGCGGTATAGAGTTTCGTTAAAACTGCTTCGTTCTTTTTGCGTTCGGTAATATCTCCAACACTCGACCAAATGAATTTTTCACCGTAACGTTCAATAATTTTCCCTGATAAAACAACAGGTACAAGTGCTCCGTTTTTATGTATGTATTCTTTTTCATAAGGTCCGTATAACCCTTTCTCATCCAAACATTTCAATTGCTCTTGTTCTTTTTCTGCATATTTTTCAGGTGTAATATCCCAATAGGTTAATTGTAAAGTTTCTTCTATGGTATATCCAATTATATCTGCATAAGCCTGATTGATATCAACTAATTCGCCCGTCATCTTTGCAAGCACTAACCCAATTTGTGATTTACTAAATAACTGACGATTGTAATCATTGCTTTCTATAATAGCTTGTTCGGCTTTTTTTTGTTCGGTGATATCCAATGAAAATCCATCTAATATTGATTTTGCACTATCGAGTTTATAATACAGAGAAAACCATTTAGTTTTTCCATTTATTAATTTTACTTTGTTTTCAAACCCAAGCACTTCGCCATTTTTCAAGAGCAGTTCATTAAATTCAATAAATTGTTCATAGGAAGCCCATCGTTTGGAAACATCATTATAATTCAATAGAAATTCATCGATAGAGTTACATTCAAATTGTTTTGCTAAAGTTAAATTGCAAAAATTGAAACTACCTTGAATACTTCTTTGAAAAACACCTATTGGCGCATTATCAACTATGTATCTGTATTTTTCTTCGCTTTCCTGCAATTGTTTTTCGGCTTTTTTGCGTTCTGTAATATCTCGGGATACACCGATGACCTCCACCGGTGCACCATCCTTGTCAAAAACAATGTTTCCTACAACCTCCGTCGAGACAACGGAACCGTCTTTACAAGGCTGGTCAGCAAGATAAATGTTCGTAGAACTACTTTTATCTCCAGATTTTCTCTTCGTAAGTCTCTCATGAATCAGCGCTGTTACTTTTTGCAGAGATTCAGGCGTCAGGGCTTCTGCCATTGTCTGGTTCATAACTTCATCGGGTGTGTACCCGCGCAGCTTTTGCACAGAGGGGCTTACATATGTAAATTTTCCATTACTGAGACTCAGCGTCCATATAACGTCGATGGTATTCTTTGCCATGAAAGCGTATCGCGACTCACTCTTTTGCAAAGCTTTTTCTGCCTGTTTTCGTATAGTAATATCAGAAATAAAACCCTCTAAAACTTCTAATTCACCTGTATTGCTATAAACCCCACTACCTCTTTCCCAAACCCATTTTTCTATTCCATCTTTTGTATGGATACGGTACTCTATTTGCCAAACAGTATGATTGTTAACGGCAATCTGAACATTCTGCCAAACCATTTCTACATCATCCTGATGAATAAGTTTTCCATACGAATTTAACTGGTTGCCTATTAATTCTTGTGGATAAAATTCTGTAAGTTCAAAACAACCTTCGCTCATAAAAAGCATTGTCCAATCCCGATTATTCATGCAACGGAAGGCTAAACCGGGAAGGTTACCCATTAAATTAGCGAGTTTTCGTTGGATTTCATTAAGATTTTCTTCAGCAAGCTTGCGCTCGGTGATATCGCGACAAACTACAGTTGTGCCGATAATTTCATTCGATTTATTGAATCGTGGAGTTACAATAGCGCTTTCGTGTTGAAAATTGTTCCCTATTGTAATAGAATATTCAAATTGTTCAAATTGTTTACCTTCATAAATATTCTCAATAGCCCCGTTCAATAGTTTTGAAATATGGTTTGGTAGTACTTCATCAATTTTTTTCCCGATAAATAAAACTGGTTGAGCATAGAATCCTTTGATGTCTTTGGCGTAATAACCTTCGAAGCAGCCATTTAAGTTGATTTCAAAAATTATATCTTTCATTGATGAAAGAAGTGCATTAAGCCTTGCTTCACTCTGACTCAAAACTTCTTCTGCTTTTTTGCGCTCGGTGATATCACGAACAACACTTACCCAACCTATTCTCTCTTTGTTATTATCGTCAAGTGGTAATACCGTATTTTCAGTAGGGAAGAAAGTCCCATTTTTTCGTTTCATTTCAAATTCAGGTAGAAATAAAAATCCTTTTTCTGTAATAGAAGGATAGAGGTAATTACGAAATCTTTGCAGAGCTTCAACATCAATATGGAGTAATTCGGTTGTTTTACCTATCATTTCTCCGTGAGAATAACCAAAAATTGTGGTTGCGGCAGGATTGCAATCGGTAATTTCTGCAGTTTTTGCATCAAGAATAAATACTGCATCACGCAAGCTAAAAAATGTACTTTTAAGTAACTGATTAGATTTTAGCAAAGCCTTTTCTGCAAGTCTTTGGGAAGTAACATCATTTAAAATACTTAATATTGCTTTGCTATCATAGTAATCTATTATTGTAGAAGACATTACTGTATGTCTGATTCCATTTTTTTTAGTTTTGTATTCAATTTCAATACTATTCACAACTCCATTTTCTTTCAATTGCGAAACAAATTCCTTGCGCTGGCTTGGGGTAGCCCAGAAATCCACAGATGAGAGTTGGTCTATCTCATCAAAAGAAACTCCAAAAAAATCGGCAGCCGCTTGGTTAATGAATACAACTTTACCTTTGAAAGTTGAAATTACAATAGGAAACATGGCAGCATTAAGCATCATTTTATAACGATCTTTGTTTTCTTCAGCTTTTTCCTTAGTTATTTGTAATTCAATGTTTTTATTTGATATTTGGGATTGTCGTTCTATAATTGTTTTGGCTAATTCGTTGGTTTTATTATCATAAGTTTGAATTAAAGCTAAATCTAATTCTATAACATTTTTAAATTGAAGTAATAGTTTTTCCTCATTCAGAGTAAATTGTCTTTCCTTAGTATCGAGAACGCAAAGTGTACCAAAAGGTTGATTGTCGGGAAAATTAATCGGATATCCCAAATATGCAATCATTCCAGGTTGAATATCTGGATTTATATTCCAGTTTTTATCTTTCGCAGCATTTGAAATTGATAATTTATTTTGAGATTTTATTACTTTTTCACTATACAAACCATCACATTTTTCTTTATCACCAGCTTGATACGGGTTGTTTTCCGATTTGCTTGAAATAAATACTTCCATGAATTCATTTTCAGTCTTCATCAATAAAGCTGCTGGAATATTAAGTAATTCGACTAACAAATCAGCAATTTCCTGCCACTTGATTATTAACCAATCAGGATAATTTTCAAATGTATTTTTAGTTGTTTTCATTGAATGTTTTTATAATAATGTTCTCAATTAGTGTTTTTTTCAGCATTGGCTATAACGTTTTCAGCTTCGGGCAGTTGGCGGATTAAATTCCACTAAAGTTTCAAACCAACACCAAAATTAATAAATTTTTATGAACATCCAAAACCCGCCACCCCGCTATTGTGCCAAACCGCTGTTGATTGCTTTTGCTCTTTCTTCTCTCATCGGTTTACAATTATTTTTCGTGATGTTGTTCCTTGCTTTGTCATAACTGAAACTATATAAACTCCGTTGTTGTCAAGTTGTAAGTTCGTTGTCATTTGTGATGCTTGTATTTTTCTTATCAGTTGACCAAATATATCTGTAACAGTTATTATAGTGTTGTCGTCTGAAAGGGAAATTGTAAACTGACCGTTTGTTGGGTTTGGATAAATACTTATTTTGTCTTCATTCTTAAAATCTGCAACTCCTGCAGGGTTACAAATAACCGGAGTCCCTGTTGTTTGCCCGATGGTTAGCACACCGGTATTTACAGTCCAATATTCATAAGTTCCACCCATTACAGTAGTCCAATTATTCAAATCAACAGATTTGGTAGTTGTAGGTACTGAAGTGTAATTTCCTGGGCCATTAATAGCATATATTTTAGCCCCGTTAGTCCACGTCAGTGGATTTCCTTCAACACATGTTTCAGGTGCCTCACACCATTGTCTTATGAAATAAGCTTTATTAAAACCTACCACCATGCCAATTCCATTCTCATCAATGCAAACTGCCGTTTTTTCATCGCAAGCAATTCCTTTAACATCAGTCATTGATGAATCTATAATCATACGAGCTAAAAATGTCATCAATCTTCCCTGTCTACCTGTAATTCCATTATTTGTGGTCCCACCTTTTGTGTTAAAATGAGTTTCACAAATTGTATTTAGTAAAAAAGGGTTGTGTAAAAAATCATTATAGTGTATGCCTGTGCCTGATGCGTAAGGATTAGGTAAAACATCGGTAGATAAAACATTTGTAATCCCGTCATAATAAACATAGCCTTGAATAGCCATTCCAGCACTAGTGCCTCCAATAGGTACATGTTTTACATTTGCCAAATAATCCAGAGTTGTTCCTAATGCGGTTCCCTTATAATATGTGATATAGTCATTTTGATTTCCTCCGGCAAAAAATACTGCTTCAGCTTTTCTTATTGTCTGGACAATCGCTGAATCATTTGCAAGAGTTGTAGAATTGATAAGAAAAGTTTCAACCGAATGAGCCGGACCTAAACCATATATATAACTATTGTATGCATTAGTCCCAGTGGCACGAATAACAACAAAGTCTCCTCCTCCTGATTTATTAATCATCCATGTGAAAGCTGCATCAATATCACTTCCACCACCCATTAACACGGTTCCTCTTGAAGTGGTTGTAACAGTATCTGTGGGTGAACCAACCCTTCCTAAACTTTGAGAGTTTACGAAATTAACTCCTAAAAGGATTGTTATACAAATTGTTGTGATTACTTTTTTCATTTGTTTTGTTGAGTTGCCTCCGCTTTTTTATTGGTTTTATTTTTTTTCTTGTATACTCTTTTCAGTTTTCAGCTATCTCGTTCATTAAGTGCGGTTATGCCGCGTGCGCCCTTGTCCTAGTTGAGGCAGTGTCTACTTGAATGCTTTATCGAGAGGCAATCTATTTCAAACGCCAACTAATCACTTTTAAAGGTCTTGTAAAGTTGTCTTGTTGACAAATGACAGAGATTAGACCTAGCTGATCATATTTAAAGTACTTGTAGGAGAAAAGGGTACTTTGTTCGTAGCCATCTCTGAAAAACCCAGCGTTAACTTTATTTATATGAGCTAGTCTATTGTTCTTGTCATAGTGGAAAGTGTAATTGATGCCGCCTGTTTCCCCAATACTTTTCCGATGTAGTACCGTTAATTGTCCCAAAAAATTATAGTATAGCTGGTCATACATAATCACATTGTATTCTTCATCATAACTTATTACGCCAGTGAGCTTCTGACCTTCATATTCGTAAATGACAGCCTCGCGGATAAGCGATGAAAGCTTACTCTTTAGTGTTTCCCAAGTGGAGATCACGGAACTCCAGTTGTCTAGTGCATAATTTTTTCTGATATAGTCTTTGAGTAAATTTCTTATTGTTGCTTTCTGTTGAGCCAAAAGAGTACTGTCGGGCCAAAAATGATCAGCTACACAATTTTGCGAAGAAGTTGGTTTTTGAAATATAGGTTTAGGGGCGTTTGCCTCATTAAATGCCCATGCTTCTCGTTCCCTGATTCTCTGCTTAAAAAAATCCTGCTGGTCCACCAGTCTAAGATATTCATTGAATTGATCTACAGTGGCGCCTTTTAAAGTTCCAGTTTCGTCTTCTTCATAATAATAAACTGAATCACTATTGTTGTAATGATAGTATTCGTTTGGCAACAAGATTTTAACTTCACCGCGGATGGTTAATTGTACACCAATACATGCGGGCTGAGCATGGATAATTACAGGAAACAAGAATATAAAAGTTAGAAGTCGATTCATGATTAAAACTATTTTGATTATAAAGTGAAGCGAAGTATTCTGTCAGCGCTTGAGTAAAAAACTAAAAACCTGCCGTCAGCCAAAAGTACAAATTCTGTCGATGTCCGAGATGAAGAGTCCTTGTCGACTGGAGTGCTACTTTTCTTGTCCGAACGAATTGTTATGTCGTCCGAGGGCGCATGTCTATAACGTTCCGTGGCTTGGCTCAGGTGCGGAGAAATGAAAAACGTTCCTGTCACACCATGATAAAGCCGCAATAAAAGTACAAAATTTCGCGTCACCACTAAACCCGCACTTGCTGCCAAGCCAGCTGTTATGGACATGGCTGTGTGTCCTGCGTTGCTACAGGGTACAAAGATACAAATCGTTCTTTGAATTAGCAACAGAACTGTAATCAAGATGGTAGGTTGGATAAACTGTCATAGAAACGAGCCAAATCCCGATAATAAAGGACAAATTTGGAAGTCTCACAGAGAAGAAAGTTTACCAAGATGTTCTACCGCATAAGATGTTCAGGCATATTTTGTAAACCGCCTAATGATGCTCACTTATCACGAGCTGGGTATTAAGCGACAAGGTCAAGGCATAAACGGTCAGTTGTAGGATTAGTTTATGTATGGTGAGAATAAGAAAGTCGAACGAGAGTTAACTGTTATAGAAGTGTCGAACCGAACGAAGTGAGCTCACGAATACCTATAAATTATTAATTAAAATATGAGTAAAATAACTTTTAATAAGTCAAAATCGAGCGGTTGGCGGCTGCGAGAGACCAACTGTACAGCGTAACCTGGGTAGAGTGTACGGGACTTACGGCATTAAGACAGCGAGAACCTTATTCGGGCTTGATTACGGAACAGGAGAAACTACCCATAGATGCAAAGAGAAAAGAGTGAAAACCTTGAAAAGGAGAGCTTGAAAGTATCAAAGCTATGGAGTAGTGGCAGATGAAGTCGTAGTAGCGAAAATACCCAAAAGAGCCACGCCGAAAGGCGTGATGAGCGAAGGACTTCACCTGACATATTCTTATTTGTATTACAAGTTGCTTCGGTGACGATGATTTTGGAATAGGAATGGGAGCAGAAATGCTTGTCAGGAAGAGCCGTATGAGTCGAGAGGTTCAAGTACGGTTCCGTGAGAGGTTTGGGGGCGAAACTCCCCCTTACCTACTCGATCTTCTTTTCTATAAGATAGTCAAATGGATTTTTCTTCCAAGTCCAGTTTCAAATATTTTGAATAATGTCGATAATTGAATGTCGACTTTCCCGTTTTCAAGTCTGGAAATATAACTTTTTTTTGTCCCGATTTTGTCAGCTAACTGCTCTTGGGTAATATGAGCATCCTTTCTAGCTTCTTTCAGCATTTCAGAAATAATAAAATTGTTAGCTTTGGCTTCATACTCGTCTCGCGATGAAGTGCCTATTTCACCATATTTAATGTCCAAAAGTTCGTCAAATGTGGTAGCGGTTTTTATTGTTTCTTTTTTCATTTTCTTGCGTTTTTAAGTTCAAAATACTCTCTTTTTAATTTCAGAGCTTTCTCTATTTCTTTTTGCGGAGTTTTCTGTGTTTTCTTCTGAAATGCATTAAACAAAACAACTAATCTACCTTCATCAAAGCAACAAAAAATTCTATAAATATTAGAATTGTATTCAACTCTGATTTCATAAAGTCCATCTGTGTTTTCCATTGGACTTAGGAATTTTTTCGAAACTCTCTCAACCACTTTTATTATGTGAAATACAAATTCTATCTTCTCCTGAACTTTTGTTGTTTGTTCAAGATAAAAGTCAATAAAGTGACTTCCATGAAATATAATTTTTCTTTCTACAAATTCCATACTGCAAAGTTAACTATAAAGTTAACATTTTCAAAATATTTTTTTAAGGATTCTTCAAAAAAGGGTTGTTGGTAACGGCAGTTTGTCTAAAAACCACCGTTTTTTCAAATTTTAGTTCAAAT
>JBAXTE010000045.1:0-34625 GCA_037130365.1 Bacteroidota bacterium | reverse complement strand
CCTTATTTTAAAGCCTTCAATAACACTGAAGGCTTTTTTTATGCCCAAAAATCAAGAAAAATATCAGTTGAAGGAACCCAACCAGCGCCGATGGTATTGCAAGAAATTATGGGAGTCACATTTGGTCTCTTTAAAAAGTAGGGTGATTAGTTTGGATGAGGGTTCAAATATCCTTTATTGTTACCAAATTATTTCAGGAAATAAGTTTGTAAATTAATTCAGAAAAAAATCATAAATACTAAAAAATTAATCACTAAAATAGCCAGAATAATGTTGATTACACTTCCATTTCAATGATAAATTGAAGAAACTTAGAAACAATTCAATAGTAATCAGAAATGTTTTCTGTATAAATAAATAGTAAAGTTTATGCTTGACTCAATACTTAGGATGTAAGTTCAAATTTATTCAGATAACGAACTGGGTTTTAAATCTATAAGTGTTCAATCAAACCGATGATTAATTTAGTCATAATTGGTTCAACTGAGCCTGCAACATTTTGAACTTCATCGTGAGTAGTTTCTTCGTCGAGATTCTCTTTTTCCCCTACATTGGTAATTACAGACAAGCCAAAGCACTTCATCTCTTGATGATTAGCAACTATAACTTCAGGAACTGTAGACATTCCAGTTGCATCAGCACCAAATAGTTTAAACAACCGATATTCAGCTTGAGTCTCTAATGTAGGGCCAGTACTGCCAATATAAATACCTTTACGAATTGCAATACCTTCTTTAAGTGCAACAGCTTCAGCAATTTTTATTAACTCTGGATGATAAGCTTTGCTCATATCAGGAAAACGAACACCTAGTTCATTAAAGTTTTTGCCTCTTAAAGGATTCTCAGGAAAATAATTGATATGGTCGGTAATTATCATTATATCTCCAACTTTAAATGTAGGATTTAATCCGCCAGCTGCATTAGACACACATAAATATTTTACTCCCAAAAACTTCATCACCCGAACTGGGAAGGTAACTTCTTTCATTCCATAACCTTCGTAATAGTGAAAACGTCCTTGCATTGCAACTACATTTTTGCCACCGAGTTTTCCGAAAATTAATTTACCAGAATGACCTTCTACCGTTGATATTGGGAAATTTGGAATGTCTGAATAAGCAAAAGAAACTTTATCGGTTATTTTTTCTGCTAAACCACCTAATCCACTACCTAAAATAATTCCAATCTCTGGTATAAAAGAAATTTTTGATTTTATAAAATCTGAAGTTTCTGCAATTTTCTGAATCATAATATTATTTAATTTTTGCGATAAATATTGATTTGCAAAGATACATATTTTTCAAATAATAAAAATTATTTATTGTACCCGTTTATTATGTAACTTTGTGGAATTTATTTATTTTCAAACATCAATGTATTTTTTGAAATAAGTAAATAAGCTAAATTAATGAATTGTACTAAATGTCTGAACTACAAAACTTTTAAAAAAAATCAATAAATGAAAAAAAAATACTTACTTTTGAACATAATTTTACTCACAGTTTTTGGATGTCAACAAAACAACAATAAATTGAAACTAAAAGAAGCTACTACTATTATTACCAACGGAATTATCGTTACAGTTGATTCATTAGGAACAATTTTTCCTAATGGAAGTGTTGTTATTGACGGAGATGAAATTGTTGCAATTGGGACTAGTGCTGAGATTGCAAAAATATACTGTTCTGATAACATCGTTGATGCAAAGGGCAAAATTGTAATGCCTGGTTTAATTAATTGTCATACACACCTTTCAATGACTCTTTTCAGAGGAATTGCCGATGATTTGCAGTTGAAGGATTGGTTAGAGAAGTATATTTTTCCGGCAGAGGCAGAATTTATGAATGCAGAAAACGTAGAAATTGGTTCACAATTAGCTATGATTGAGATGATTCATACTGGAACGACTACCTTTAATGATATGTACTTTTATGAAGATAAAGTTGCTGAAGTTGCAAAAAAAATTGGAATGAGAGGAGTTGTTAGCGAAAGTTTAATAGATTTTCCAGTCCCAAATAGCAAAACATCAGATGAAGGGATTAGCCATATTAGAAAAATGGTTGAAAAATACAAAAATGATTCATTAATTACTGTTGGATTAGCTGTTCATTCGCCTTATACTTGTGGCCCTGACTTACTAAAAAAAGCGAAAAAAGTAGCTACAGAACTTAACTTAATTTATAACATTCATGTTGCTGAAACAAAATGGGAAATTGATACAATTAATAAGTTACATCATTTAACACCTGTTGAGTATTTAGACAAATTGGGAGTTTTAGACCACAAAACAATAGCAGCTCATGGTGTTTGGCTAACTGATAATGACATTAACATCCTTTCTAAACGAGGAGTTAGCGTTGCTCATAATCCCGAATGCAATATGAAGCTTTCTAGCGGTGCTGCTCCAATTGTAAAAATGGTTGAATTAAATTGTAATATTGGTTTAGGAACGGACGGTGTTGCAAGTAATAATAATTTAAACATGTTTGAAGAGATGCACACGATGGCTCTTTTAGCAAAAATTTCTACCAGAAATCCTACTTCAATTCCTGCTGAAAAAGCTATTCGTATTGCAACAATTGGGGGTGCTAAGCTTCTAGGAAAAGAAAAAGAAATCGGGTCTTTGGAAGTTGGTAAAAAAGCAGATATTATCATCATAAATGCTAATCGGCCTAATACAACACCACTTTATAATGTATATTCAACCTTAGTTTATGCGATTAATGCAAATGATGTAAATGACGTAATTATCAATGGCAAATTTGTATTAAGGAATTCTAATATTCTAAATATCAGCGAAGAAGAGGTGATGAGCAATGTTAGAAAAAAATCAAGAATTATTGCAAAGAAACTAAAAGAGAAAAATCCAGATCATATTTTTATTAATTTATTGGATTCCTTACAATAAATACCAAACATCTTTGGTGTAATAATAATTGAATTTCAGTTATGATTGAGGTAGGATTACTTTTTTTGAAAAATAAAAAGTACGGTAGCACCTTTCTTTTTAAACGATTCATAACAATCGATTATGATTCCGAAAGCAAAATACATCATAAAGAATAACTTTTGGAACTTCAGCTTCCATTTTGGATAATCAGCAATATAATCTTGATTCCCTTTCATACTTTCGAATAATAAATCACGCTTGATGCCCCATCGATTTAAGGTGCTTTGAATCAGTCCATAAGGATTTTGCTCAATGCTAAAATAATCTTCTTTTACCAATTGAAACCCTCTTTTTCCCATGATTGAAATAAAGTCTTTGGGCTCGAAAAATTGGAGATGTCGAGGTGGATCTAAATGCAACCAATTTGAAGTAAACCGTCTGCTTTGTCGACTGGCAATATTTGGAAATGAAATTATTAAATATCCATCTTTTTTAACTAAATATCCTATTGAATCGAGCGTTTCTGAGGGGTTTTCAAGATGTTCAAACACATGAAATAGGGTGATTAAATCAAAGCTGTGATTTGGAAAACTTGTGCTATTAAAAGCACCTATGGTTAAGTTTATTTCGGGATGTTGTTGAGCTCTTTGCGCTGCTTTTCCATCCATTTCGATACCAAATAGCTGGTATTTTCCCCTTTTATGGACTGAGGCTAAAAATCCACCATTGCCACAACCAATATCCAATATTTTTCCATTTTCTGGTAAATATTTGGTAGCCATTTTAGCTCGTTGGTTTCTGAAAAAATCCATTACATTTTCGAAAACGGGCTTAAATTTTTTATCATTATCGCCATAGTAGGAAGGAGCATACGCTTTTTGGAGCTGTTCGGGGGTAGGAAGTGGAGAAAGAAAGTAAGCGCGACAATCTATACATTGCACCATTGAATAAGTATCGCCAAAAATATCCGTAACTTCGTATTTGAACTCGAATATAGTTGAATTACAGTATCTACAAGTGCTTTTGGTGCTCATTATGTTTTGAATGTTTTTAAAAGTACAACCAATATAATTTAGTTTTATCTCCTTGATTAAACTCTATCGTTGGCATAGGGATTTTAATAAAGTTAAATGCATGAATTATTGAATTTAAGGTTTTAAATCGTGTGTTGATTTTCCGTAAATCAATATCCAGCGAAAGATACCACTGTCGGCGACGATCGAGTTCAGGCAACGATTGACCTTTATACGAGGATGGATTTGAATTTCCTCCTAGCATTCCCGAAGCACCATATCCTACAGCGACATTTAACCATTTTGGGAATTTTGAAGTTTTCGATAAAAATGAAGATACATTTGCAGAAAGCCAAAAGGTACTTCCATTGTAATTTTTCAACCATCGCTCACTCGCATTACTTCCGAGTAAATCTGGTCGTAAGCTCGATTCCATGGTGCTTTGATGCGAATATTTCATCATAATTCGTTGTTCGTCCCACAACAATTGTTGACCAGTAAAAAGGAGCGATCCAGAGGCGTTTGATATTAAATCACCGGTGGAAAAGCCCCATTCCGACGAAAATCCATCTAAGATTTCAATCACAGTTAAATAGGTAAATCCGGTGGCACCACCCCACCAAGTTGCTTTTTTTGATGAAAGTCCTGCCCAACGACAAGAACTAAATCCCATTTGCGAAAGGTAATACGATGTTGTGGCATGGCCTACTTTGTCCATCTGCAACCACTCTCGGTTATCATCGAAAAAGTGAAAACTAGATTGAGGATAATCTTTATACCACATCAGATATAAACCAGTCATTGACCCAACGTAAATTGTAGCTCCTGTAGCTGCTAACCATTTTACTCGTGAAGAACTTTGGCTGTTTGAATTTAACGAATCAAGAGCGATTGGAGTTTGTGAAAAAGCACAATCAGCGCACAAAACTACGATTAGAAGTAGTGTTATCCGAAAGTGCTTTTTCATTTGGTTTTTTGAATTTGTATTTAAAAAGGGTTTCTAAAAATTTTAATTTTTGAGGCAGACAAAAAATTAAAACCAGAGTTTACCTCAGTAAATGAGGATTTTAATTTTGCTGTCTAACGCTGAAAAATGAATTTTTAGAATACCCGTAAAATTAATCAAATTTATGGATTATATCTTCAGCAATCTTAATTTTCTCCTTAAGTAATGTTTCTGATTTTGCTTCTGCGATAAATCTTAAATAGGGCTCAGTATTAGAAGGACGAACATTAAACCACCAATCGTTGAACTCAATTCTGTATCCATCAAAATCAAAAAATGCTGTAGCTTTTTCTTGTTCACAGAAATAAGTGCGCAATGCTTCCATTGCTTGTTCCTTTTGATTTATTTTGAAGTTAATTTCTCCAGAATTAGCATATGTATTTATTTGGTCAATTAATTCTGATAAGGTTTTTCCTTCTCGTTTTAAATCAGAAACTATATCTAAAACTAAAATTGCAGCTAACATTCCAGAGTCTGAATAGTAGAAATCGCGGAAATAATAATGTCCTGCAAGTTCTCCACCATAAATACCATCAATCTCACGTAGTTTAATTGCAGCATAAGCTCTTCCAACACGCCACATGTGCATGGTTGCTCCCAAGGAAGTGATGTATTCACTTACCGATTTTGAGGTGCGAATATCTTGTAAAACATTGCCTTTTTGTCCCTTTTCTGTGATGAAATAACTTGCTAAAACTGCAATTGTAAGGTCGGGGCGAATAAATCTGCCTTTTTCGTCTACAAACATTACTCTATCGGCATCTCCGTCGAAAATTACTCCAATATCGCACTTCTCTTTTAAGACAAGATGCTTAAGGTCTTCAACATTCTCCTCTTCCAACGGATTTGGCTCATGATTAGGAAAAGTTCCATCCAATGTGTCGTAGATATAATGAGGAGCTGCCCCAAAAACATCTTTTGCCAATAATGCACCCATCCCATTCGAGCAATCGATGGCAATATTGAGGTTTGAAAGGTCTTTTAAATAGGTCTTTTGGAATGCAATATACTCATCAATCACGTTATATTCAATAATTTTACCCTTGATAGCAACAGGAACAATTTTATCACCCGATTCTACTCGTTTTTGAAGTTCACCCAATCCAGTATCAAAGCCAACTGGAAGTGCATTTTCGCGAGAAACTTTCAGCCCATTATGCTCTTTTGGATTATGAGAAGCCGTAATTTGTACTGAAGCTGAAAATTTATGCTTTGCAGTAAAATAATAAACCATTGGAGTGGTTGACAATCCCAAGTTGTATACATCAGCTCCTGCATCGGTAATGCCTTGGACTAAGGCTTCGAATATTTCTGGAGAAGATACTCGGACATCTCTTCCAACTATTACTTTTTCAACATTTAGCAATTGAGGAAGGTAAAACCCCATTCGATAAACATCTTGTTTGTTGAAATCCTTATTATAGATTCCTCTAATGTCGTATGCTTTAAAAGCGCTCATGGTCAAATATTTTATGTTTTTAATCTTTTTTTATTCTAAAATTATTCAAAAATACATTTTTTTTAGAACCTACAAAGTTAATCTAATTTAATATTCCCTGCAAATACTTACATTTGCATTAAATATTATATTGATGAAATTATTAATCCGCTTTTTTAAAATATTGTACGAATTTTTTGCTGCACACTTCAAGAAATCTTTATCAAATAGAAATTTTAGACTGCGTTGGGTTTTTTATTTGTACCTGTTGATTATTTTTGCTTTTGCTTTTTTTTATAACCTGAGCTATAATATTGATCACTCGAGTTTTGTGTTTGCAAAAGATGTCCATTTATCAAAACTTTCAAGTCAAATACAGGAGGATAGTGTTCAAATTCACCATTTAGAACTGGAAGCTATAAATTTAAAGCTTGTTCAACAACGATTAGCAAAAGAAGGAAATTCTAAAACAGACAGTTTGTATAGCAATTTTAGATATATCTTTTTGCGTTGGAATTTTAAAACAGTTAGTGTAGAATTATCTTTAAATAAACTCGTGTTTAAAAATTCTTCGGTAGGTGATTTGTTGTCACATTATGTGAAACTTTATCAACTTGGTGAATCTGACCCTTTTTTTGAAAATGAGGTGAAATTAAAAGCTATGGAAATTGACCAAAAAAGTCCCGAAGATTTTGGTCGTAAAGTGATTTCAACCCGTCTTGAATCTAGTGTGAAGAAACTTTCTGAATTGAAAAGTTCAAGTTATTTACGTTGGAATTTTGTAGATTTTTTCTACTTTAGCACGATCACACAAGCCACCGTTGGATATGGTGATATGTTGCCGAATTCATCTTTTATTCGTTTTTTAGTCACACTTCAAACATTAATTGGAGTTTTTATTACTATAATAATGGTTACTTATTCCTATGAATTATATCGTGACAGAAGAAGAAAAGATGAAGATTAAACAATTTATGGCTTTTTTAATTAGAAAACACCCCTAAAATCATTTAGATTTAATTTGAATATTTCATTGATAAGACCATTCGTTCTATAGATTAAATTGATGAAAAATATTCCATTAAATCCATACCTTTGCACCCTAAATAACACAAAATAAATTACAAAATGAGTGACAATCGAATATTATCCGTTTCAAAATCAGTTAAATGGATAGGAATCCTTGATTATGATATTCGTACCTTTGATATTGTTATGGAAACCAAATATGGTACAACTTACAATTCGTATATTATAGATGCCAATTTTCCAGCTATTATTGAGACAGCAAAAGAAAAGTTTTGGGACGAATATGAGGCAAAGATTCGTGAAGTTATAGAACCATCAAAAATTCGTTTTATAATTGTAGATCATACTGAGCCAGATCATTCTGGAAGTGTTCGGAAACTGTTGAACATTGCGCCAAATGCTCAAGTGGTTGGTAGTGGTAATGCAATTAGATACCTTAAAGACCAAATAGGCGATAATTTCCCTCATATTGTTGTTAAAGACGGCGATGTAATTGATTTGGGAGATAAAAAATTAAGAATAATTGGTGCTCCAAATTTACATTGGCCAGATTCAATATATACTTATTTAGAAGAAGAAAATATTCTTTTTACTTGTGATTCTTTTGGAGCTCATTTTTGCAATAATCAAATGTTCGACGATAAGGTTGGTAATTTTGATGATGCTTTCAAATATTATTTTGATGTGATATTAAAGCCATTTAGCAAATTTATGCTTAAAGCTATTGAGAAAATTCGTCCGTTAGAAATCAATACAATTTGCACTGGACATGGTCCAATTTTGTCGAGTAATTGGAAATATTATGTTGATTTAACTCAAAAATGGTCTGAAGAGTATATGCTGGTTCCAAACAAAAACAAAATTTTAGTTGCGTATGTTTCTGCTTATGGCTATACCAAAGAATTAGCATACAAAATTGCTGAAGGATTGCAATTAGTAGAGGGAATCGAAGTTGAACTATGTGATATCGAAAAATTAGATGCTGTAACGTTATCAACTAAAATTGAAGAATCAAATGCCTATTTGCTTGGTAGTCCAACAATTAACCAAAATATGTTGCCACAATTATATTCTTGTTTCGCTCATATGTCGCCTCTACGTGATAAAGGAAAACTTGCTTCTGCTTTTGGTTCCTATGGCTGGAG
Source organism: Bacteroidota bacterium (assembly GCA_037130365.1). GTDB lineage: Bacteria > Bacteroidota > Bacteroidia > Bacteroidales > WCHB1-69 > JBAXTE01. Next base: position 26,104 of record JBAXTE010000045.1, on the reverse strand, counting down.
TGGAGAAGGTGAGAAGTACTTAGTTTCGAATATTCAAAATCTAAAATTGGATTACTTTGGACAAGCTTGTTTTGTGAAATTCAGACCTCAAGAAAAAGATTTTAAATCTATTATTTCATTTGGGACTGCTTTCGCAGAAAAATTACTGGATAAAAACAATAATGAAACGTGTTAATATAACTAAAAAACGACTTTTTTTGGCACAATTATAGCTGATTTACGCTATTTTTGTTCTGATTAATATTTTGAATTTTAAGATTATAAATATAAATTGTCAATCAATCATGATAAAGTCGTTATCTAAATTATCTAAATCATCACATATTCAGGTGGTTACACTTTTATTTTCTAGCTTTTTTTTCCTTTTCACATCATGTACTCTCCAGCAAAAGGTAGCAAAACAATATACAATTTATAATGATTCAGTAGCAATATTGATTTTGCCTCCTCAAATTTTGCAAAAATCAAATATCGCTATTCAACGTCTTTATCCTCAATATGCACAATTGTCACCGATGTTGCAGGACACAATTTGGGCTAACCAAACCAAGCTCTTGGATGTTGTTTCAGATAGTATTGTAGTTAGAAATTATTACAATAATCTCACTGAAACCATCAAAAAATCAGGAATGAAAATTTATAACTATAATCAAATTGATGATTTTAATAAAACCAGTTATAAAAAATGGGTTATCCGTATTGGTCAGTTTCAATTAGAAGAAGACAAGCAAAAAGTGGACTTCTCAAAAGAAATAAATGGACAAGAAGAGCTTTACAAAGATTTAGAGATTACAGTTTTATCTGTTAATTCTTGGATTGAAGTTTATAAAAATTTATCTGATACCATTCCTGTTAAAGTGCTTTATGGACAAAAAACAACAAGTGACAATATTGATGGCCGCTTTTTTAGTACTGGAAATGGAGATCAATATGAATTTTGCTATGTGCGTAAAGATATTAAGGCTGAAGATGTTACAAAACTAGCTAATGAAGCAGGATTGCAAAATGCACAGCAATTAACAAATTTCTTTTTTAATAAATATATTAGAATTCAATATCCCGATTCAGAAACGTATTTTGGGTATGATCTTAATGATAAATCTTTTTATTATCCAGAATCTAATACCCAATTAATCGAAATAAAATAATCGAAAAATATGGAAACTATTGCAACACTTTTAGAACACCGATCCATTAGAAATTATAAATCAACTCCTATTCCAGAGAATGTATTAAATTCTATTTTAGAAGCTGCCATTCGTGGCTCCAATACTGGAAATATGCAAGTGTATTCCATTATTGTTACAAAAAACACAGAAATAAAACAAAAGTTGTTACCTGCGCACTTTGGTCAAAAAATGGTGCTCGATGCTCCTGTTCTTTTAACTTTTTGTGCTGATTTCAACCGTTTTAATCGTTGGTGTGAATCTCGAAATGCAACTCCAGGTTACGATAATATTCAATCATTTTCATGGGCGATGGTAGATGCAGTAATTGCTGCGCAAAATGCTGCAGTTGCAGCTGAAAGCTTTGGTTTAGGAATTTGTTATTTAGGAACAACAACGTATAATGCTGATAAGATTATTGAAATATTAAATTTGCCAAAAGGAGTTGTGCCAATAACAACTTTAACCGTTGGTTATGCTCTAGATAACCCATTATTAACTGACCGTCTTCCTCTAGAGGCCGTTATTCACGCAGATACTTACCACGATTATTCGGTAGATGATATCAATCGGTTATACTCTGAAAAAGAGAGTATGTCTTCTACTGTTCAATTAGTTGAAGAGAATAAAACGGAGAATTTAGCTCAAATATTTACTCAAAAAAGATATACTAAAACCGATAATATACATTTTTCAAAAGTATGGCTTGATGTTTTAGCCAAACAAGGTTTTATGAATAATGATTGATTGTATTTTTTAATTCCAAGAAAAAAGAGACTTTATGGGTCTCTTTTTTCTTGGAATCACACCGTTAAAATATGTGAGCGGTAAATGGGATTCGGACCCACGACCCTCAGCTTGGGAAGCTGATGTTCTACCACTGAACTACTACCGCAAAATATATGTTGGGGCAAAAATAATCAACATTTGTGAGTAAACCAAATTATTGTAAGATGTGGTAAAAATTGTCTGATTAAAATCTTTTTTATTCTTATTAAAATTTATACTTTTGCACCATGAAAGTAAGAAAAATTAAAGCTCTGTTTTTAGTATTCCTCCTAATTATATCACAAAAAGTGGTTTTTGGTAGCGAATCAGATTCAACAAAAGCAAAAGTTAATTTTAAAGGGTTTATTAAGGCAGATGTTATGTATGACTCCCGACAATGTGCAACAGCACGAGAGAGTTTCGTTTTAATGTATCCTAAAAAGCCCCTTTTAGATAAAAATGGGTTGGATTTAAATAATAAACCACAGTATAATCAATTTGCCACAAGTAGTAGATTAATAGTTTCTATAGATACAATAAGGTACAGAAAATCACTGATTTCAGCAAATATTGAAACTGATTTCACTGGTTCTAGTGAATTCTCAAATAGTGGATTGCGATTAAGACATGGATACTTAAAGATTGAATCTCCTAAGCAACAGCTAATAATTGGTCAATATTGGCATCCTTTAGTTGCTCCAGAAGTGTTCCCTGATATGCTAGCCCTTAATCTTGGGAATCCAATTAAAAGTGCAATGAGAGCGCCGCAAATTCGCTATCAGTATAATATAAAATCATTTCGTTTAATAGGAGTCGCTTCTGCATATAGAGATAATTCTGCAATTGGATCTTTGGGTGTAATTCCTGATTATTTAAAAAATCAAATCATACCTTCTCTTCATATACAGTCAATTTATAGTAAAGGATTTTTTTTAATTGGTGCTGGATATGATTTTAAACGCTTGTGTATGAGAAATTTTACAGACAGCAATATAGTGGCTAATGAACTGGTTTATAGCTCTGCAATTCACCTTTTTGCAAAATTAGATTTTAAAAAAATAACGATCAAGAGCCAATTTATTTGGGGAGAAAATTTATATGATCAAGCAATGTTAGGGGGATTGGCTGTAACCAAAATTAATCCAATAACAAATGACTTTTCGTATACTCAGATATCTCAAGCATCTGCTTGGATTAATATTGCCACAAAATTTCCAAAGTTTAACTTTTCGATTTTTTCAGGCTATGCATTGAATTTGGGAGCAAAAAATATTGTAGTCGGACCAATTTATAGTAGGGGTAATGATTTATTATACATTTACCGAATTGCACCTCAGTTTTCGTATAAAATGGGAAAAGTTATCTTGTTCTCTGAATCAGAAATAACTGGTGCTGCTTATGGTAGTCCAAATAATTATTGTATAGTTAAAAACACAAAAGAAGTTGTCAATTTCCGTGAAAACATTGCAATTCTGTTTCAATTTTAGGTTATCAACAATGTTTTTTTAAAACTTTCTCAGAAAAATCTAACTTCTCAATATTTTTTTTTAAATTTGCGGTCATAAATAATATTTGATTTTAAATTTCGTTGATAAACCGTACATCTAACATAAATTAATAACAATATGAAAAATAAGTTGATTCAAGCTGTACTAGTTATTGCAGTTGTAATATTAAGCGTTCTCATTTACAGAAGTATTATCCGTCCAGAAAAATACAGAATTATTGCTGAAGATCGAAAAGCAATTGTAGTAGAACAAATGAAAGATATCCGTACAGCACAAATTGCTTATAAATCAGTAAAAGGATTATATGCAAATGACTTTGATCAATTAATGACATTTTTAACTGAAGGTAGAATGCCAATCGTTATTAAAACAGGTACTGTTCCTGATTCATTAACTGAAATTCAAGCTCTTAAAAAAGGTATTGTAAAACGTGATACTGTTTTTGTAGATGCTTTTAAAGAAATTTTCAAGGATAAACCTAATATTGATATCAAAAAATTACCAATTATCCCTTTTTCAGATAATCAAAAATTTGAAATGAGCTCTGATACCATCAACAAAGGAAATATTAAGGTTCCTGTGTTTAAAGTTATTGCTCCAAAAGCAGCATATTTAAAAGGAATTGATAACGAATTAACGAAAAAAAGTACTGGACTATCCGCTTTAATTAATTCAATTTTGTTTAGTAATCTTGAAAAACAATTTGAGAAAAATCCTAAGTACTTCGATTTAATTATGGGTTCTTTACAGGAACCATCAACCGATGGAAACTGGGAGTAATCTTATATTATGAGCATTGATATTAATCAAGTTTTTATAAATCAATCTTGTCATTTTGATGATTTTGAGAACAATAGAACAACCATCCGAATAGCTTCGGATGGTTTATCTGTTTTTGTGTCCAACGATTCAAATAATGTTTACTTTGCTTCCTCTTATCGTTGGGCTCAAAGCTCGCAAAAGTCAATGATTGAAATTCTTAATCAAGTAAAAGAACAAGATCCTTGGTTAGTTAATCTTAACTCTAAATTGACTGTTTTGCTTGATGATGATGGATTTATTCATATTCCTAATGAACTGTTTGATGAGCAAAATCTTCATACATATTTGCAAGACCAAGTTGATATAGACAAATTTGCTGAAGGACAATTGTTTTATAATACCCAAAAAAATATTACGGGTGTATTCATTATCAATAAAAAACTTGTTCAGGAGGTAAAAGAGGTATTTAAGGATGCTGAAATTACATCCTATTCAAATGCATTGCTCAAGTTTTCAGATTCAATTAAACATGTTGGAAAGTCTTGTACGGTATTGCTTTCTATCAACAATTTTTATTTTGATATGGTTGTTAAGAAAAGAGGACAACTATATTTTTTTAATCGGTTTCAATTTACTACGAAAGAAGATTTTATTTATTTTATCATCATGACTTTGCAGAAACTTGAAATTATTTCATCCGATGTTGAAATTGCTATTATTGGCAAAATAGAATCTCAATCATCACTCAATGAGTTAATTAGACGTTATTTTGAGGATGTTCGTTTTGCGATTCCTGAAAAAGAGTGCTCTTGGGACTATCATCGGTATTGTGTTGAACAAAATTATTAATAAGTGAGAATTATTTGTGGTGCGCATAAAGGGAAGCGAATTATTGCTCCCGAATCTTTGCCTGTTCGTCCAACAACCGATATGGCAAAAGAGAGTTTGTTTAATGTTTTAAACAACTATTTCTATTTTGATGGGATTGAAGTCCTAGACCTATTTGCTGGAACAGGAAATATTAGCTATGAGTTTGCTGCTCGTGGTGCTGTTCATGTTTTAGCCGTGGATATTAATGCTAAATGTGTTGATTTTATTTCTAAGACTTCTAAAAATTTGAACTTCGAAAACCTTACTGTAATAAAGGCTGAAACATTCCAATATATTAAGACTACTGGACGGAAGTTTAATGTTATTTTTGCTGATCCACCATACGATATGGAAGGTGCTGCAAAGCTACCAGATGCGGTTTTTGATCGTAATTTATTGAAAGAAGATGGTTGGTTTGTTCTAGAACATTCAGAAAGAATTGATTTCAGTCAACATCCAAATTTCTTCCAAATGAGAAAATATGGAAGAGTGCATTTTAGTGCATTTATAAATGTTGAGAAATCTGAGGTTATGGAATAATTTCTGACGTTATTTAATGTAAAAATCAAGCAACTTCTTATCCTCTAGCCATCCTTCAAGATGGTCGTTTATGGCTACTTTGCCCACGCCAGAAGGAGTGCCGGTAAAAATAATATCACCAGTTTTCAAGGTCAAAAATTTGGATAGATATTCGATGATTTCGTCAATTACAAAAATCATATCGGAACTGTTTCCTCTTTGAACTTGATTTCCGTTTAAATGCAATTTAAAGTTGAGATTGGTTAGGTCAGAAAATTCTTTTTTGTGGATAAATTCGCTGACTGCAGCCGATGAATCAAAACCCTTCGCAATTTCCCAAGGATTTCCTTCATTTCTGCATTCCGATTGCAAATCACGGGCTGTAAAGTCAATTCCTAAGCCAATTTCGTTGTAATAGGTGTGAGTAAATTTGCGACTAATATTTTTTCCAACTTTGCAAATTTTTACTAATAATTCTACCTCATGTTCTAATTGATTTGAAAAATTAGGTAGAAAAAAAGGTCGGTTTCTTATTAAAAGTGAGGTGTCTGGTTTTAAAAAGAAAACTGGAGCAATTGGAGTTTTGCTATTCATTTCACGATTGTGGTCGTGATAATTTTTACCAATACAAATGATTTTCATCTGACCCTATTTTTTTGAATTAAAATCACGCATACGAATAGCAGTGAGAACTTTTTTAGTGTATAATGGAAAATCAGCTTTCATCATCCAATCATAGTAGTTGGGTTCAATTTTGAAAATTTCTGCAACTGAACGGTTTTTATACTTTCCAAAATTAAAAATCTCTTCATTTTTATCATTAAATGTAATTTGACCCGATAAATCGGCATGCTTATGATAAAATGAAAACTCACTCAACGCTTTAATATCGTTAACGATAGGAGTAATTTTATTTCCATCATGATCTTCAATTTCAACTCCTTGATAACGTTCAATTTGGTTTGCAAAAATCTCATAAGTGGCCATGGTATCAGCTTCTGCAGTATGTGCATCGGTTAAGTTTTTGTTGCAATAAAACCGATAAGCTGCTCCCAAATTACGAGGTTCCATTTTGTGAAAAATGTTTTGGACATCAATTAAGCGACGATTTTTAATGTCGAAATCCACCCCAGCACGTAAAAATTCTTCAGCTAAAAGAGGTACATCAAACTTATTTGAATTAAAACCTGCTAAATCGCAGTTTTCAATAAATTGGTTAAATTGATGCACTAAATCAGCAAATGTTGGCTTTCCAACCACATCTTTATCCCAAATTCCATGAATCTTAGAAACGAATGGCGGAATTGGAATGGTTGGGTTAATAATTTCATGTTTTAAAGAGCTAGAGCCATCTGGCATCACTTTATACATGCAAATTTCAACAATTCGATCTGTTCCGATATTGAGTCCCGTAGTTTCTAAATCGAAGAAAATAATTGGACGTGTGAGATTTAATGTCATTGTATTATTGAGTTTTATGAGTTGCAAAAATAACTCTTTTTACTTTGTGGTTGCAAGAAAACGTCAACTTTTTCGTTATTCTTGCAACGAATTTAGGTTATTTACGCTAGTAAACGCCCAAAATTCGTAACTGCGAAAGCCTCAAATCCGATCGTTATCGGATTGACCTTTTCTTATCAACCACTGAGTTTTTTTAAATACACTTAGTGGTTGCAAGAAAAAGTTAGCTTTAATTTAATTCTGTTTTTTTGCATAAAAATAGTTTTGCTTCGCAACAATTTTTTCGCCAAAAATATTTTTTGTTCGTTTTACACCCCGAGCGTTGCACGGGGTTATTAATATTTAGCACCTACGGCGCATAAAAACAATATCATACATTTGTTTTTTGTGGCCTTATTTATTAAGCATTTTTCTACGTGATATTTCTTGATTAATCAACAATAACTCTCTACTTGTTTCACCTGAAACTGCGGTATTTTCTTGAGCTCTACGGATTAAATAGGGAATGGTTTCTTTTACAGGACCATAAGGTAGATATTTGGCAACATTAAATTGGTTTGAGGCTAAATTAAATGTAAGATTATCGCTCATGCCATATAGTTGACCAATGAAAATTCGTTTATCGCTTGAGGAAATTCCATTTTTTTCCATTAAATCAATGAGTAATTCAATACTTTTTCTGTTATGGGTGCCTAAAAAAAGTTCACAAACATCTATGTTTTCAACGATTGATTGAACTGCATTATCATAGCTTGTATCAGTTTCGGCTTTTGAAGCGTGAATTGGAGTGGGGTAGTTGTTTTTTAATGCTCGTTCGTTCTCTTTTTCGAGATAAGCACCACGAACTACTTTTAAACCAATTTTAAAATTTTCATTTTTTGCTCGATTAATAAGCCTTTCCAAATAGTTTTCACGATCGTGGCGATACATTTGAAGAGTGTTGTAAATAATTACTTCACTCGTATTGTACTTACGCATCATCGATTCACATTTTTCATCGATTAAATCCTGAAAGCAATACTCTTCGGCATCAATCAATAACTTGACCTTGTAATGAGCTGCCATTTCACATAGTCGTTCAAACCGTTGATGAAATAATTCTGCTATTTTTTGTTCTTCAGAAGTTAAAATTGATTTATTATTCATCTTTTCTAAAATCGATGAAGGAGCCAATGCTGTGGGTTTGAAAACGGAAAATGCTAAATTTGAGTTAGTACTAACCGCTTTCATGGTATTTATGGTCTCTTCGATAACCGATTCTATTCCAGCATTAGTAATCTTTCCCTCCACCGAATAATCTGGGACTGAAAAAACATGATATTTTCCTAATTTGTTAGCAACTTCTTGAACTTCATCTAAAGTTGTTCCACCACAAAAGTGTTTAAACATAAAAGGTTTTAAGATAAAATTTGGAGATAATCCTATTTTATTTAATGTTAAAATAATTAATGAGCCAATTTTGACTAAAAAAGGGAATTTTAATGATGAAAAAAGTAGTTTTGCTTTTTGTAGCTCTTTATCAGAGCGGTATTCAAATGCTTTTTGAGTATTGTTGAAATCGATATCGTTCATTGAATTGTTTTATTATTATAACAATAACAAATAATATTATGTTTGATTTTAGATGTTCAATAAATTCATTTATTTTCAATTTTTAATGGATTGTTTAGAAGATAATATCAGATGTTTTTTATTGGTTAATAATATTTTATATATTTGTCTTGTATTAAATATTTAAAATTAGTAAAATGAAAATAAAATTAGTTAGTTTATGCCTCTTTGTAATGATGGGCTATTCAGCAATCAGTCAAACCGTTAAAAGTGTCGTCTCTGATTTAAAATCTGAATTTTCAAAAATAGGCTGGACATTTGTTGGTGAATATTATGCAAATACGAATGAATCAGTTTTTGTAACTTTGGGTAAGCGCATTTATACTCCTGGTTATACTTATGCCTTTGTGGCTGTGGCAGGAGATTGTAGAGGTTGCGAAGTGCAATTTAAAGCTGTAATTTCAGAAGATGATGAGTCATATACGAAACCTACGGTTGAAATGAAAGGTCAAGTGATAATTGGATCTATGATTATTGATTTTGACAAAAATACAACGGTTGAAATTATGGCTCATATTGATTCTAGGTATAGTTATTTTACAAAATTGTTATTTTATCAAAAGAAAAAATAGTGGATTAATTCGTGTGTATTTGAATTAACTCTTTGTAAAAATCTCCACGGTGTTCAAAATTTTTAAACTTGTCGTAACTCGAAGCTGCAGGTGATAAAAGACAGATTTTACCTGGTTTTGTCACCTCGAAAACAATGCTCAAAATATCTCGATAATCCTCTTCGAAGTAACAATTTATTTTGGGTTTTGAAATCTCCATTTCCCAAAGTTCAAGCATCCGTTTTCCAGCATTTCCAGTGAAAATGATGTTTTTAACTGGATTCTTAATTAAATATTGAATTAAACTTTCATACGCAATACCACGATCAAATCCTCCTAAAATAAGCGTTTCTGTATTTTTTAAGGTATTCAATGCTTCAATGGTTGCTTGTGGAATTGTGGAGATGGAATCGTTGTAAAAATCTATTCCTTGATGCGTGCCAACATACTCTAAACGATGGGGTAAAGGGTTGAAACTTTTTAAAGATGCAACAATATTCGAGGTCGAAATTTGAAAAAGTTCTGCAATAATGGTTGCTGCAATCATGTTTTTACGGTTGTGATTGCCAAGCAATGGGAATTTTTGTTCAAACGAATAACAAAAATCATTCTCTTGCTCAATACTTTTTATTAGGTCTGATTTTGAATTTAAAAAATATCCGTTAGTCAGCATATTTTGAGTTGAAAATGGAATTTTATTTGATGCTATTTTGTTTGTATTCAGTAAATTAGCAATAGTTTCATCGTCGTAGTTATAGATGAAATAATCATCAGATTGTTGTTTTATTGCAATGTTCAATTTTGCTAATTGATAATGTTCGTAGCTTTTATAATGGTCGAGATGCTCCTGAAAAAGATTTAAAAGAATGGAAATATGGGGTGCAACAGTCAAATATTCAAGTTGATGCGACGAAAATTCACAAACAATGATGGATTCGGAATTAATTTTATCTACAATATCAAAAAGTGGAATTCCCATATTTCCAGCTAATAAAACATTGGAATTGTGCTGCGATAAAATATGATAAATTAATGTAGTGGTTGTACTTTTTCCTTTAGTCCCAGTAATTCCAATAGTTTGATTGCTATATAATTGTAAGAAAATATCAGTCTGTGAAGTGATTTCTGTTGGTTGCGAAACTTCAAAATCTTTAAGCGAAATGCCTGGCGTTTTAATCACTATTTCAAATTGATTGATATATGAAAGATAATCTACGCCAAGAATAAATTTACTACGATTATCATTTTGATATTCAGTGATTTCCAAATTTGAATTTCCATCGGCAACCACAATCTCTTTATCTGGAAATTTGGAACGCAAAAATCGGTAGGTCGATTTCCCTTCTCGACCAAAGCCTAAAATTAGGCAACTTTTATGTGCTAATTTTTCGATAATATGCATGATATCTCCTTTTTTAAAGCCGAAAAGGCATCGTCGGTCAGAAAGTGTTCTGAGTCATAATTCTGTATAAATGAATCGTATAGTTTATCATTTATTGATTGAAATTGCGTAGTTTCCGAAAAATAGTGAAGCAAAAAGGGGAGTGGTTTTGACAAATCATACTGTTTAATGGTTTTCCATAATGCTAAATTCACCTCTTCGGTCGTTCCTACACACTCGAATGGTTTTACAGGCGAAATTCCTGTAAGTTCTTCTAAATCATGGAGAAGTGATTCTTTATTAAACAGATTTTCACCATAGATTTGAATCAATTCTGGCATTGGAATAAATGGAGAAAGAATGGTAAACGTAAACAAACATTTAGGACAATTGCAGCACCAAATGTCGGTTTTACTTCCAGCATTACAACTTTTAAAAATGGGATGATACTGTTTTAAACTAGAAAATAGCACTGCAATTTGCAACTCACTCAAGGGTCGTAAAAAACTGTAATAGTTAAAGTCTGGAGCAAGATTTTGATGAACATAATTTCTGAAATCAGATTCAAATTCAAACGATTTTGAGTACTGATGATTCACTTCGGAACCAATCACTGTGGCTTCGTTTGCACTCGATTCGTTGGATAATAAGACGTTTGGAATATCTACCAATGTGGCAGTTAGTAAAGTGGTAAATGCTAAAAGTGCTGAAAATGGAGTATGTCCATTTAAGTAACCGTCTGTATTTAATTTTAAAAGTGTTGGATCAATGGTGCGTTGTATTTCAATAATTTCATCACGTTGAAATCCAGCAACTTGTATTGTGCTTAATGTGGCTCCTCGTGGATTTAAAATTAAAGGAATACTGTTTTGATATATTTTTTCAGCAAATGAAAGTGTTACAGCTGAATCTTTTCCACCACCAACTGGAACTAATGCACGATTATTATTGGAAAATGAATTTTTACTAATCTTTGTAATCCCTTGTGATTCAATAGTAACAAAGTCGTGAATATCTGTTTTTATTCCATTAGTATAGAAAAATTCACCCAATCCATTGAAATAAATCTTTTTCCAAAATTCAATTTGAGTCGTAGTTAATTCAAAGGGTTTGATAACTACTTTTTTTGGACAAATTGCTTTCCAATAACTAACCAATTCCACCATTCCAATATGAAAAATGATTGAATTTAATTCGTTGATATTGTGAGAATTGAAGTATTCAGTATAAAAAGTACGAAAAGGTATTTTTAAAGTGGGCTTAAACTGTATTTTCTCATCGATATTAAACTCAAATACAACTTCTAATTCTCGCTCAGGAGTGAGTGTTGATGTGAATTTTTCGAACGTAAAACAGTGGAATTTATCTCTAAGTTTATCAAACTTTTCTTGATTAGAAGCGTTTATCATTTATAAGTTGAATTTCAAATATTTTGACCATTTACTTTAATATGAACCAAAATTAAGAAAAAAAAGATTAACCTTGAAGAAAGTGGGATTTTAGAATGGAAAAACGTGAAAAGATTTTCCGTGAAACGTGAAAAGAATAGAAAGAGCCAAATTGTAACAAAATCTTAAATGTTTTTGTTTCCGACTCAATTAAACATAGAAGAAAAAGTTGAAATTCAGAGTTTGAAATTTAGTTGATTGATATTGAAATTATTGTAATTCAGTTAATTATGAAAAATAAAAAAGATAATTTTTTTAATATAAAACAAAAAAATAAGAAGTTAAAAGTTGGTTCTATTCTCATTTCGGAGCCTATGCTTGAGGATTATTATTTTAGAAGAGCGGTAATTCTAATTCTTGATTGTGATGATAATGGCGCAATGGGAGTTGTGTTAAACAAACCAATATTCATAGATATAAATGAGGTGATTTCGGATTTGTCATCTAAGCCATTTCCCCTTTTTTCGGGAGGACCTGTAGAAATTGATCGCGTATTTTTTTTACACCAATTGAGTAACGTTATTTCTGAAAGTGAGTTGATTATTGATGAAGTTTTTTGGAGTGGAAAGCAAGACGATCTTGCTAAATATCTGGGAACTCCTGATTTTGATGATTCAAAAATTAAAGCATTTATTGGCTATTCTGGCTGGGAATCAGGGCAATTGGAAAAGGAAATAGAAGATGGCCGTTGGGTAATTGTTGATGGAGATAGAAAAGCAATTTTTCAAGAAGATTTTAATTCTTTGTGGACTAATATGGTCCAGTCTCTTGGTGAAGATTATCATGTATGGCTTAATTTTCCATCTAATCCATTGTTGAATTGATTCGGGTTTACGAGAAGAATTCCATTATCTGATCTAAAAAATTTCCAAAAAGAGATGGTTTTAGAGCAATCGGTAAAATCAACCCGTAAATTGCACCCCAAAAATGGGCACTGTGACCAATGTTATCCATATTTTTTTTGCCCATATATGCGGAATACGCAAGATATAATCCTCCAAATATAAAGGATGGGATGCCAATAGGAATAAATAATAGTGATATTTTTCCTAATGGATATATTAAAATACTAGTAAAAAGCACTGCCGAAACAGCTCCCGAAGCTCCAACTGCGTTATATGAAGGTGTTTCGTTATATTTTCGCATATCAAATAACGTGGAAAATCCTAATCCGCCAATATAAAGCATTAGAAAATATAAGATGTATTTTCCTTCAAATAATAGTTGAAAAAAGTCTAGCACAAAATTTCCAAATGAGTATAACACAAACATATTTATAGCCAAATGTGGTAAGTCAGCATGAATTAATCCGTAGCTAAATGCCCGATACCATTGATTCTGATGCTTTATTGCATAGGCATTAAACTTAAACCTGTCGAATAAACTTCGGTCGCGAAATGCCAACACAGATATTGCTATTGTGATGATAATTATAATTGTGTTGATGTTCATGAATGAAAATATTTTGGCTCAAAAGTAATAAAATAGATTGATTTATAATCTATAATTTACTTACTTCGGAAGTTGTGTGTAATCAATTTCGGAACCTAAAACGCTATGAGGAATAAAGAAAACAGCCAACATAACCACAGCAGCAATAATTGGCCAAGTACGATTTGATGGATCTTTGCGAAGTTTAAAGTAAGCAATTATCCAAAAAATCAATGCTACCAATGTTTTATTGTCGGTTAAATCGTGACCAAAAGGCCAACCTGTCCAAAAGGCACCGAAAGCGTACTCTTGCATAATTGGACCAAAAATCATCCCTCCAACAAGCCAGAAAAACAGTGTGACTTTTGTAAATAGAAAGATGTTCTTTTGTCTGAAAATGGCTTCAAATGCTGTGCGAATAGTTAAAAGCATTGCTCCAAAGATGAAAATAATATGTAGTATTAAAACAACTGTTGGAACATCTCCTTTAAATCGAATAACCACAGGTTCTTTACTCAGCACATATTTAGAATTGCCAGAAAGTAAAGTGATTTGATATATAATTTTGCCAGCTGGGGGTTGATGTGGGAGTGTAGCTGTCAATTTATTGTCGTTACGGATTAATGGAATTATCGTCCAATCATCATTGCTTTTATATCGCTTATAGGTAAGTTCACCAGTTATTGATGTAGGCGTTTCAAATTCTAAAGTAGCATCTTTTTCACCACCCCAAGTTCGAAGGAGTTTGTATTTAATCTCTTGATTATCAATGGTAACTTTGTTTTTAATGGGGTAAGTTGGACCAGAAATTCGTTGATAATACGCAAATGCAATGGTTAATATGACCGCGATAAGCCAAAATCCAGCATTTTGAAGTCGAGAATTCTTCATAGAGTTAGCTTTCTGTTGAGCGTTGTAAAAATTGATTTAAGGGTAATATTGTGTGAAGTAGTTCTACCATGTTTTGATCGAAATTTGGAGAAGTTAGTTCTTGTTTTGTAAGTTGGTGTGCGTAGAAAAAACATTTGTGTTTAATTATATCAATTCCTTCAAAATCAGCTTCAAATCCTTTGGGAGCTTTGATGTTTTTAAAAGTGTCGTCTAATGCAGGATATTTATCTTTGAATAATCCCTCGTTGGTGATTTTCTTGAATTCTTCGAAATTGTAATATATTTCTTGTCGGATGGCAAATAATTCTGGGGCAGGAGGCATCCAAACTCCACCGCCAATAAATGACTGGTTAGGTTCTAAATGAAAATAATATCCAGGAGCAAAACTGTTTTTTCCACCAGGAGCAAAGAAAACCCCGAAATGGGTTTTATACGGAGCTTTATCTTTAGAAAAACGTACATCGCGGTAAATACGAAAGATGCATTTCTTTACATCCACGCCTGCGAGCCTTGGATCAAATTTTTGAATTGCAGTGAGGATAAAACCAGCCGTTTCTTCGACGTTTTTTAATGATTCTTGATACCAAGACTTATGCTCATTAAACCATTCTCTATTGTTGTTTTCTGATAATGTTTCTAGAAATTCAATTGTTTTAAGTGCAATCATAATTCATTTTTTTTGTCAAATATAAGGATTTCTGTTTTGTTATTAATTAACAGAAATAAGATTGTTGTGTTCAAAAGTCATGGTAAATATCTTAAGTATATAAAACTTAATTTGAATACAAATATAAAGTATATATGTTCAACTTCTGAACATCGGATGATAAATCATTTTTTTTGCGTGAGGGATTGCAGTGGAAATCCTTTTTTATCTTTGTTTAGTGAGCTGGTGACTCTAAGTCACCTGCTCACTTTTAAAAGTAAAAAAGATTGTAACGAAAAGCCCGACCTCGCTACCTCATATCATTATTTGTAGAAATTATAAGCGAGGGCACGCCCACACATTTTCTAATAAAATATTGTCGAATAATATCTAAAACCACATTTTTCGACCTTAAAGTGAAATAAATTTGCTCTTTTTGTGTCATTTCCATAACTTTTTTATTTTGGTTGCGTAGAACGAGTAAATCTATAAATTGAGATGATAGAAACTGAGATTAAAAGCATTATTCATACGTATCTCGAAAAATATCACGCATTACAAGCGAAGGGAGGTGCAACTAGGGATGGAGACTTGTATCACGAAGTATCTTTACTCGAAAAACAAATGTTGCGGAGGTTTGGATTGCCACGGAGTAATAAATTTACCAATATTATTTGGCGCGTTGCCGATTCTGAAGAAGATAACGATGCTGCAATTATATTATTTAATAGTTTGACCACCGAAGCTGAATGTTATTTGACAACCCATCCAAAGACTTTCAGTCAATTATTGTCACAAGCGCGCCTATCAAAAGCAGATCCTTTTGACATATTACCCGAAATATTAGTTGGTCCGAATAGTTATACCCTATTTATTTATAACGAAATTCTGATTAAAAATATTGATTCTGAGGAGAATGTGATGAATGAATTTTCGATAATTCGAAAAAAAGAGTGTTTAACTGAAATTTATCAACTCACTCAACTCGAAAATTGGGAAGAGAGTGATTTGTTTAGACAATTGCAATCGATTGGGTTAAAATATTTACCACGATATATGTCTTGGTTTGCAAATCATCACCCTCAAATTGATATTCCTGCTGATCAAAAAATCAATGAAAAATCAGGGTTTCTCAAGACAAAAGTAGATGATGTCTGCTTTCTGTTGAATTTAGCCTATAAACAATATTTGAAATTGTTAAATCAAGGATTTGATGATGAACGGGCTAAACGAATGACAGGATTATCGGATGCACGAACTTTTTTTATTGCATATACGCTGTATCATAATCCATTAGCCTCTTAATAGTTTTGGAAAAACTTTCTCGCGATTTTTATCTTCAACAGGATGTCGTCAGCATTGCTCGGCAACTATTGGGCAAATTGCTAGTGACCGAAATTAATGGTCGGATTACTTCAGGTTATATTGTTGAAACCGAAGCGTATGCAGGTGTAACCGATAAAGCATCGCACGCTTTTGGCGGTCGCAGAACTCCACGCACTGAAATTATGTATAGAAGTGGTGGAACGGCTTATGTTTACTTCTGTTATGGAATGCACTCGCTGTTTAATGTGGTCACAAACCAAAGAGATATTCCTCACGCAGTATTAATTCGTGCAATTCAACCGGTTGAAGGACTTGATATTATGATGAAAAGAGCGAATAAAAGCAGAGTGGATAAAACGTTTGCAAATGGCCCAGGTAAAGTGGCTAAAATATTAGGAATCAATACCACGCATACCGATTTTGATTTGTGTAATAGTGAAATCGAAATTTTTGATATTGGTAAAAAACCATCATCCATTGTTTCAAGTCCTAGAATAGGAGTAGATTATGCAGGGGAGGATGCGTTGTTGCCTTATCGATTTGTAATGGAATTTTAAGAGAAATAATAGACCATGATGTTAACGAATCCGTTTTTTTTAGAACTAGAGTTATATGATAAACGGTATTTAATAGTTTTAGAACCAAAAAATAAACATAAAATATGAAAACAATAGAAAGTGTATTAAGAAAATTATTGTTTGTTTTATTGCTTTTCTTTGTTAATAATATTTATTCGCAAAAGGGAAACTCATTATTTGAAAATCAACTGATAATTGAATTTTTAGATTCATTAGACAAACTTGATCTAAATATTTCTGATACAATACTCATTAACTCAAATATTGAAAAAAAATACAAAAATATCAGAGTGAAAAAAAATATAAATTCTTCTTTATTAGCTGATTTTGAATATATAGTTGAATCAAAAAATCATTATTTAGTGCCAAATGTTGACGTTGTATTGAAAAGCGATTCTACTTTTCAAGTTGACATTGGATTCATTGAAAAACATCGAGTAAGAAGGTTTTTCCATTTTAAGCATCCTTTTTACGTAGAAAGTTCACCAAGTTTGGTTTTGTTTAATACAAGTATGATCTTTGCTTTTGATTGTGAAAATAAAAAATGGAATTGTATTCTGAAAATTTGGAGACGAAAACACCATTTGTAATAAGCTGATATAAAGAATAGTATATTGGTCAGTTTTGGTAGTTTATTTAAAATTGCTCTTTCTAAATAATTTAGTTAATCTGCAATGCCAATTTCCCACCGTTCTTTTGTTTCCTTGTCAATTCGAAAAAATCAATTTGTTATTTATAATATCAATTGGAATGGACTTTAGTCCATTCCGAAAAATAAATAGAATCAATGGCTTTAGCCAAACTATTTCAAAAGTTTTAAAATATAGATTATGCCATTTATTAAAGTTTACATTCATTTTGTATGGTCTACCAAAAACAGGGTTCCCTATCTATCAACCCCTGAAGTGCGTAAAATAATGTGGAAACATATTCGAGAAAATGCGCAGAAGAAAGAAATATTCATCGATTTCGTGAATGGTTTTAATGATCATTGCCATTGTTTAGTTTCCTTAGGCGATAACCAAACAATTAGGCAAGTAATGCAACTAATTAAAGGTGAATCATCGCACTGGATTAACAAAGAACAATTGTTGAAAGTGAAATTTGAATGGCAAGATGAATATTATGCAATTTCAGTTTCCGAATCGCATGTTGATAAAGTGAGAAATTATATCAAGAATCAGGAAGATCATCACAATTATAAAACTTGGGAAGAAGAATATAATGAGTTGTTTGAAAAATATGGATTTCAGAAGATTAAAGATTAAAGAATTTGGCTAAAGCCAATAATGAAAAATTGATATTTTGTCCTCCTGCTAAAGCAGGAGAGGATTCATTTAGGATGTAATTTTGCCTTATCGGTTTGTGTGTGACAGGTTTGATTAATTTGAAATTTCAAATATGTTGTAATTCTTTAGCTCATTTCAGGAAACGAAATTCCCTTAATTTTTCGATACAACTCCACTGCATATAAATCGGTCATACCCGAGAGAAAATCCAACATTGACAAAATTTTACTGTAATCATCTGTAGAAGTGGGGGTAAACTGAATTGGTATTAGTTGCAAAAGTTTATTGTTATAGTGCTTATTTTGATTTTGTGATAAAACTGCTGGGATAAATTCTTCGAGAAGACCGCCGATGATGCGATAACCAGCAATTTCTTTTTCTAAAACAGTTTTGTGGTTATAGATATATTTTATTGATTCTTTTTCAATAATTTTCAAATGATTTTGAGTGGATATATCTAAGCAGCTTTTTAAATCTTTATCGAGTTTACCAGCCATAATTGCTTCGTGATTTTCCCAGAATGCATTAAAACATTTTGTAACTAATATGCCAATCACTTTAGCCCTTAACAATGAAACTTTATCGTTGTCGTCGATGAGCTTTTCCATCCGCTCTTTGGTTGCTTTAGGGTCATCGCCGAGCAATGGCAACAGTAGTGAATAGACTTTTTCGAGGCTGAAAATATTCAAACGATGCGCGTCTTCAATATCGATAACATTGTAGCAAATATCGTCGGCCGCTTCAAGTAAGAAGGAGAGTGGATGCCTGTAAAATATACTTGGGTTTCCGCTTAGTTCAATCATTCCAAGTTGGTCGGCAATCTTTCTGAATGTGGATTCTTCTGGTTCAAAAAAACCATATTTTTTTAGATATACTTTTGATTTATCTCCAGCAGATAGCGAAGTACACGGATATTTTATCAACGTTGCCAACGTGGAGTAGGTGAGAGTAAATTGACTTTCGGGACGACCATAAAAGTTGTGGGTGAGTATTCGAAAAGCGTTGGCATTTCCTTCAAAATGGATGATGTCGTTCCATTGTTGGTTGTTTAGTTTTGGTCTGTAAATCGCTTCATTATCTAAAAAATATTGTGAAATGGCCATTTCCCCAGAGTGTCCAAATGCTGGATTACCAAGATCATGAGCCAAGCAAGCCGCTCCGATAATGTTGCCAATTTCGTCGATAAAGATGTTGTCTTTGTATTCTTCCATTTGCTTCAACTTAGCTGAGAGCAATGTTCCCAAAGAGCGCCCTACAGTAGAGACCTCCAAGCTATGAGTCAGCCGATTGTGGACAAATACACTACCAGGCAAAGGAAATACCTGAGTCTTATTTTGCAACCTTCGAAATGGCGAAGAAAAGATAATTCGGTCGTAATCTCGTTGAAATTGAGTACGTTCTATATCCTTGTCAAAAATGTCTTTTGGCTTTTGCTCAAGTCGTTGTGCTGATAATAATTTGTTCCAATTCATTTTGTTTGGATTATAGGTTTAATGTTTTTTAGTCGTGAAAAGGTTTTTCGTGAAACGTGAAGAGGAAATCGCGAAGCGAATTCTGCGCAAGCGACGCTTCGCGCTCTTTTCACGTTTCACGCTTCACGAGATGTCTTTTTATCCGCGCTTAGCGCTCTTTTCACGTTTCATGTTTCACGAGATGTCTTTTCACGTTTCACGTTTCACGAGGTGTCTTTTTTACTTTACAAACAGCATCTCCCCATTGCTTTCAATTACCTGTTTTTTCCAAGCGTCGTTGTAACCTGGTTGTATTGGTCCAGCAGGAAATCCGTGGGCATTTCGTTTAAATTGGCCGTTTTCTTCTCGTTTTACATTTCCGTCGATATATTTTACTAAAAGGTATTCAAAGAGTTTATTCCAACGTTCAACTGTTTTGTTGGCATTTTCGGAGGTGATTTCGGTTAAGAAATTACAAGCTTTTGCTGGATTAGTAGCCCACATTCCTTGAGCTGCTTTATCAATTTCTGGAACATTGCTCGCAAACGTTGACTCCAATTGATTTTGAAGTTTTTTTACATCCACCATCATCAAGTTATAGCGCAAATAGCAGAAATTGGCTACTTTGTTAAACGACCAAAAGGCAGCATTTTCAGAATAGGTTAGCATATCGCCATTGCCTTCAGCGTATGAGTGAGGGATGCTATTGATTCCACAATACATAGGCACATAAACGGTGGAAGCAGCATCATCAACACTAAACCATA
This sequence comes from Bacteroidota bacterium, assembly GCA_037130365.1. GTDB lineage: Bacteria > Bacteroidota > Bacteroidia > Bacteroidales > WCHB1-69 > JBAXTE01. The sequence goes on along the minus strand of JBAXTE010000045.1, from coordinate 5,680 downwards.
ATATTCCTCCAATGGGAGCGGGGAGCCAACTGCGCATTTGAGCTATAAACGAAAATCCAGTTTGTTGAGTGGCAGTTGCACGTTCGTTGAGATATTCTTTGCCATCTAGTTTCCAAGTTAATGGACGCCAGCGGTATGGCAATCCAAAAGAACCTGCACCAGCATCTTTGGTCATATCAAAAGGTGTTCCTTCGAGATGGTCGCGTTTAAAACCCATCAAATCGTTTGGAGTCACCTTTCGGTCGGGTTTTATGTACAATGGCATCCGATGTTTTAGGTTTTTTCCACTAACATAATCTAAGTATTCATTCATACCCGATTTTACTTCTTTAAACATACTCCAAACGCGGATTTCGCTAAAACGAGCAGCATCAAAAGTAATTGGAGCGTAGGTGTCTGAAAAACTGAATTCAGCATCTTTACCGGTAAATAATTTTTTCTGACGAGCAAATTGAATCACATCATAAGCATACACTACTTCTATAGTTGGGATATTGATTTTGTTCAAGTTTTTTGACGATATGGAAGTTTTTCCGTTTTCGAGGGCAAAAGTGGTAATTCGCGCTTGATTTGCATGAGCCGAAATATATCCATCAGGAATTCGAATAGCTACCCAAAGTGCACCTTTATTCTTGTTTATCATGGTTTTAGATTTTGGGTCAAGAACGAGTTCGGTGCCTTTTCCTACAATTTCCATAATCCACACTTCATTTGGGTCGCCAATAGAAAATGACTCACCACCGCCGTAGTATCCATATTTTTCGACCAATTCGCCGATTATTTTAATTGCTTCGCGAGCTGTTTTTGCTCTGTCCATTGCTAAAAACATCAAGCTACCGTAATCGATAGTGCCAGTAGTATCGTCGAGCATGGGTAAACCGCCAAAAGTAGTCTCGCCAATGCTGACTTGGTTTTCGTTCATAAATCCAATCACATTATAGGTCTGCTTGGCTTGTGGAATTTCTCCCATAAATTTTTTAGAACTTCTGTCGTAAAGCTTAACCATCGAACCTTCGGGCCACGAACCGCCTTTGCGCCAGTATAGCTCGCCATAACGAACATGAGAATCGGCGGCATAGCTAATCATTGTGCTGCCATCGGTGGAGGCACCCTTGGTAATTAGATAACTGGTACAAGCAAAAAGTGAATTTGCCACAGAAATTAGAATAAACGTAATCAGAAAACGTGATTTCATATTGTTTGTATTTGTTGATTTTACAGATTATTCCTCAAAATTAGGAAAATCCTTTAAATTACCATGTTTATTAAACGTTTTCTTTTGAATTTTGGTAAGTTATGGAATAAAAGGACTCAATTGTTTTAATATCGAACAACAATGAAATCTCAAATGAATATTTCAGTCTAAATCATAACAAATTTCCATAGTTTTGCAGTCTCTATAATATCAAATTTAATGACTTCAGACACCAATCAAACACATCGTCACTTTATAATGCACAAACCATTTGGCTATTTATGTCAGTTTGTTTGCGAATTACCGAAAAAGAAATTGGTTGGCGAGTTGTATGATTTCCCTGAAGGTACGATGGCAATTGGTCGTTTGGATGAGGATAGCGAAGGGTTACTTTTCTTAACTACCGATGGCATGATGAGCGAAATTGTGCGTGGTAAGCATATCGAAAAAGAATATTTTGCTCAGGTAGATGGGCTGATTACAGACGAGGCACTAGAAAAACTCAGGGCAGGAGTAGAGATTGGGATTCGCAATGTAAAATATGTAACCAAGCCTTGTAATGCTTTTCGTTTAGAAACTGCACCTAACTTTCCTCCACGCACCCGTAAAATTCGCGATGATCGCCACGGACCAACGTGTTGGATTTCAATAACGCTGACAGAAGGTAAAGAGCGACAAGTTCGTAAGATGACTGCAGCCGTTGGCTTCCCAACACTTCGGCTTATTCGAGTTCGAATTGGAGATGTTTTTCTAGGTAATCTTGAAGCTTGTAACGTTGTTGAGGTTGAACGATTCTTCTAAGTTTAGGTCTTGATATACATTTGGGCGTGCCCCTACGGGTCGGGCTTTCTGCTGCAATCTTTTTAACTCCATATTAATCAATAGGAAGCATAAAAATGCTGACTATTTGATTTATATGGAGTTAACCCTCTATTATGCTGTTTAAACCATTCCCTAAATTTGAAAAATAATTGCAGAATCGGGGTTCCTTTTTTTAAATGTTTGAGAAAAAAAGGATTTCCGCTCCAATCCCTCACGCAAACAGCCACACAAATAGCGATAGCCTAACTGCTAAAGTGACAAAAAATCCCGAAAAATTAAAATTAATTGTATTAATAATTTAGATATTATATATTTGCAGTATTAACTTCCAATCCATGAAAAATAGAAATAAACATAAAATACTTAAATATAAAAATATCCAAATACCTTGATTTACTTGCAGCTATATATTAGTTATGCGTCACCCTATGACAACCGACAGAGTTAACAAGAAACGAAAAAAAAATAAAAAAAGAATAAACATTAACCAAATAAAATTAACATGAAGTTTTACACAAAATTACTTGGAATACTTTCTCTGCTCACTGCACTTTTAGCATTGACAATACTTAGCTTCTCTCTTTTCAATGAAAGCATTACTAAAATCAATTTTAGTTTAGGATTATTAGGTATTTATTTTACCATTCATTTTGCAATTCTAAATAGATTTGGGTTCAAAGAAACAGACATTTCTGCCAAAAATATTAGAGGTCTGCTTTTTACTTCATCCATTCTATTTATAATCTTAAGTATTGGGGTATTAATTCCATTAGTTCAAGAACATAATCAAAAATCCAAAATTGAAATATTGTCAAAATTAAAAGACTATGGAAAGGATGAAAATATTTCTACTGGCACAATAGGTACATTAAAGACAAAATTTGAAAATGACAAACTTTATTATCAGGTTACTTTAGATATTCCAAAGAAACAACTTGATTCTATTGCAGACTTTTCAATTCAGTTACTTGATATTGATGGATTTATAATAAGCGATTTTAATCTTTTAACCTCCGATAACATTATAACCTCCGATAACGGGAATACTCTTCAAGCTACTATTAATGACAATTTGAAATTTTCCGTTTTGAACTACCAAAAAATAGCAAAATGGGAACTACTTGGAAAACGTAAATAAAATTGTTCAAGCAAACCCAGTGAAAACATTTCTAATGAAATTAATTACGAATGGCAAAAACAAAAGAAGATAGAATTAAGACCGTTTATGGTGGCGGTGGACATGTTGTAATTTTAGGTGCTGGAGCAAGTATTGCTTCGACATTTAGAAATCCTGAACCTACTGGTAAACGACTGCCTTCAATGGACAATTTCATAGACCTTTTAGGACTATCCGATATTGTGGACAGCCTTCCCAAAAAGTTGAGAGCAAAAAATTTCGAGCAACTTTATACCAACTTACACAACGACAATCCTAACTCAGACGAAATTCTTGAAATCCAAAATCGAGTTTACGACTATTTCAAGGATATGAAATTACCAGAAAACGAAGCGACCATCTACGACTTCTTAGTTCTTTCACTTCGTCCAAGAGACCTAATAGCAACATTTAATTGGGACCCATTTTTATATCAAGCTTTTTGTAGAAACGGACACATTGCAGACATGCCGTATTTATCATTTTTACACGGTTCTGTTTCTATCGGTTATAGCAAAGAGGACAAAAGATGTGGACCAGCAGGTATGCAAATGAGGAGAGACGGTGGTTTGTTTGAACCAACTCCACTTTTATATCCTGTTTCGCAGAAAAATTACACTGAAGACGAATTTATCAGTATGGAATGGGACAGAGTAAAAGGATGGCTTCACAAGGACATCACAAAACGTGTAACTGTTTTCGGCTACGGTGCACCTGACACAGATGTTGAGGCGGTTAGTCTTTTGAATACAGCTTGGGGAACAGCTAGTAAAAGAAATATGGAGCAATTTGAAATTATCGACATAAGACCAGAAGAAGAAGGTGTAAAACGTTGGAACAATTTTATTCATTCACATCATTACGACTACACAAACGACTATTTCAGTTCATCACTTGCATACAACCCAAGGAGGACATTTGAAAGTTATCATCAACATAATCTTCCGCTGACAATTGACGAAGCATTTAGTGCATCAGATCCAATCACTTCAGAAATAAAAACTTTGCAAGAACTTTGGGACTGGCATAAACCATTAGTTGACGCTGAAAACGAATGGAAAGAAGAACGAAAGAAAAAAGGCCATGAATAGTTTAAGCATAAATCAAAGGTGCGGACAAGAAGGGCGGACGTATAATAAAGCCTTTCTTTCAGCGGGGGTGAACTGGAACTTGAAACGACAAACAAATTAATATTCAATTAATAAAACTATGGATACAATAAGACAAAAACAAATCATCATTAATTCAACCATCCTTTTTGTTATTGCCTCCATTGTCGCAATGACATTACATGAGGTTGGACATTTTTTTGCATCGATTATTGTTCATGCACGGGGTATTTCCATTCACCACAATTATACTGCAAATGATAACGATGGATTATCGCTACAAAATTTACTCTTTATTAAAGGGGCTGGTCCCTTTATTAGCATAGCAATTGCTTTGCTCTTTCATTTCATCTGTTCTCGGCAGGCAAAACGGAATAATCTATTTCTGTTTAATTTGTATATGGCTGCTTTTGGTTACATCGGTTTCTTTGGCTACGTAATGATTGCTCCCCTCTTTACCGGCGGAGACACTGGTTATATTTGTTATGCACTTGGTTTTCCGATTTGGCTGACAATTATAGTAGCATTTGCTGGTGGAGTTGGCTTGTATCTAATAATTAGTAGTCTAACTAAGTATTTTTTAGAAATGGGCTCAAAAGAAATAATTGAGAATAAAGAGGCCCGTATCCAATTTATTCATTCGCTGCTATTGTATCCCATTTTTATTGGCATTATCATAACTACCCTAATGAATTTACCCACTCGGGCTTTTTTAAGTTTAATTGCACCCCTCTGTAGCCCATTCTCTCTTTTCTGGGCATACGGCAATGCTCTAAAGAAAAATTATCTTTCCGATAAGTTTAACAAAGAATTTGAATCTTTTAATAAACCCAATTTTTGGTTATTCTTTTGGTTTGTAATAACAATCATTGTGAACAGATTGCTGGTAATCGGAATTTATGTGAATTAAATTACTTATTCAGGACACTCTACAAAATTTAAACGACACAATATCATGGGCAGAGAAGCACGAACCGCTCACAAAGCCTTCCTTTCAGCAGGGGTTTAGTGGGTACTTGAAACGACAAACAAATTAATGAACATCGTGGTAAACGAAAGGAAAGTGGGACTTAATCCATGCCGAAAAGCAAACCTCTGGCGTTAGCATTTAGTTTGAATAACAACATAAAGAAAATGATTTTTTTACCGATAGAAAAGATTACTTATAAGACAATTTTGAAAGAAGACGAAATAATTAATCGTCTTGAAGACATTATTGAACCTAAAAAAATATTTCGTGGTTGGTTATTTTGCAATAATTCGACAAGACCTTATGAAGGAGAAATAAAAAACAATACATTTAAAATGCAACGAATTATTGGTTATCGAAATTCTTTTTTACCTAAGGTGGGTTCTAAAAATTCATTTTTTTCACTTTCCCAAGTCACAAATTAGAAC
>JBAXTE010000044.1:0-34661 GCA_037130365.1 Bacteroidota bacterium | reverse complement strand
TAAATTACACAACTAGTCTCAAATAAATTATTCTGAAAAACCAGTAAAATAAATAAAGTAAAAGCTCCAAATTTGGGGCTTTTACTTTATTACTAAAGTGCTAAATAAAAAACTTATCAACAATCCCCGTTTTTTTCTTCAACCCCTTATCCAGCAAGGCATCCCGTTGTTTTTTCTTTCTTTGTCTTTGATTGCTTTCCAGTCCGATGCAATGTCTACAAGCATGTCTATACAAAAGGTACGAATATTCGGACTGCGCTTGAATATCAATAGATTACAGGCAAATGGTCATAAAAATGTTTGAAGCCAACATTTTATACCAAACCTTGTAGGTTCTTTACTTTAGTTTAATTGCTCTAAGGCTCTTTATTTTGAATAATAATTTACCATTGCCTTTATTGCATTCTGGCAAACAGGGCAGAATCCGTCATATTTTATCTCTTTCATGGTGCAATTTTGCCATGGTCTATAAATGCCTTTTGCCATATATCCTGCACCTTCAAATACTCCAATTATATTTTCGTAATCCGAGGTTGCTGGTGTTGGAATAGGCGTTTTAATCGACATTTGATTTTTCCATTTTCTATCAAAAGCAACCATGGTAGTAATATTTGGTTCCCATGGTTCCGCAGTTAATGAATAAAAATCTTCTACTGTTACGCTAGAAGAATAGTACTCATCGGCCAAACCTGCAATACAATGACCTCCTTCGTGAACTAAGATGTAATTTCCAGAAGGATCATCTGCGGCAACCGTAGCATAGTAATTATAAATGCCACCACCACCATATTTTGAAGTATTGCAAATTATCATTATCGCATCTGTTGGGTTTGATTCTACAATATTCTGTAAATCCCAAATATTTGTAGTCATTAAATACCGATCAGAGCCAATTGAATTAAATGTACACCCAACCGCTGTTTTTTTATAAATATTTGAATTAGGATCTGTAATACCTGATTCCTTAGAAAAACCTAAAATTCCAATAATATTTATTTGTTTTTTATATTTACTAAAAGGCCTACAATTTAAAAAATATGATGCATATCGATTAAAATCTTTCACTAGTTTCAACGAATCGGAAACAGCATATCCATCGGCAACAAAAGTTACGTCAAGACATTGAGAAGATAATCCACCACGGTGAAGACTTACCGTTTTTTGTTTTTGAATAGTCGATTTATTAATCCTAGTTGGATTTAGATAAAAACTACTAATTTCAGAATATTCACCTTCTCGAGATCTTCGTTTATAGACTACTTTTATGGCTTTTTTAGGATATGGAATAAGAGTGGTTTCTTCGAAGCTTTTAGTTTCTAATTTGCCTTCTGGAGTTGTTCTCCACTCTTCAAATAAATTACAATATCCTCTCGAATAAATTAATTGATTTGATAGCGAATCGTATACTTCAACATAATTTGCTCCGTACCCAAACTTATCTATAAGGTTTGTTTGAGTCCCCGACCATTTATCATAAAAATGTGCAGAAGCAAAACGAATTGTGTCCATTTTGCTGTTTCCAATATGTTGATAATCAATTCTTAATGTTTTATCTTGAAAATTCTGCTTAAAATTCTGATTTTGAGCAAACAAAAAAGTGCTTAACAAGCACAAACCAATAATTAGACTTCGTTTAATCATAATAAAAATAAATTATAAAAAAAAAGTGGGCTAAGCCCACCTAAAATTATTTTGTAATTTTGAGTTTCTTCTTTACCAAAAGCATAATATCATCACTGCTTTCTGAATAGAGCAATACTCCTACCGAGGAATCAAAGATATAGGTGTACCCATTTTCCTTAGCTGTCTCTTCAATTGCTTTTTTTGCTTTATCAATAATTGGTTTCAATAATTCACTTTCTTTCGCTTTCAAATCTTTCTGAGCAGATTGTTGAAATGCTTCAATTCTAGCTTGAAGATCTTGTAAATCTTTTTGTTTTACTTGTAAAATTGACTGATTCCAAGTAGCGCCATTTGTTTGATACTCTTGACCTTTAGTTTCTAGCTCTTTTTGCATAGCAGCAAATTGATTTTCAAGAATTTTCGAAAAGCTTTCTAATACTTTTTGAGCAGAATCTCTACCTGGCATGGACTGAAGAAGTTCCATAGAATCAATGTGACCCAATTTTATTTTAACTTGGCCAAATGAAGGCAATAATAAACCGATAACTAAGATAGTGGATAATAATAATTTTCTCATTTTTTCTATTATTTAATTTTTGATGTGCAAATATATTAAAATATTACGAATTAATATAATTGACCTTGTTTTTTATTTTTTACCCGATTTTGGGGTTGTTGTGGTCTTGGTGCCGTTTGTATTGTTTGTTGGAGTATTTTGCTGAGGAGTAATTCCAAGTTTTTGAAGTACTTCATCGCTAATATCTAGCTTTGAGTCAGCATAAACGATTGTTAATGCACCAGATTTGTCGAAAACAAATGCATAATTTTTCTCACGAGCATATTCGCTAATACCATTAAAAACTTTATCTTGAATTGGTTTTATAAGCTCTTGTCTTTTTTTAAACAAATCACCATCTTTTCCAAAACGTTTCTTCTGCAAATCCTTCGCATCTTTTTCAGCTTTAATAATCTCATCTTCTCGCTTCTTTTTCGTGTCTTCGGGAAGTAGGACTGCATCTACTTGAAATTGTTTATACATTTTATCAATTTCTCCAAACTTTTTCTCCAACTCTTTCTGCCAATCAATAGATAATTGATCAATTTCAGTTTGTGCATCCTTGTATTCTTGCATGTTGTCTAAGATATATTGAGTGTCAACATAAGCATACTTTTGGGCATTACCAGCAATGATTGTTGTAAAGAACAAAGCAACTGTAAAAAAGATTTTTCTCATTTTATTTTCTCCTATTTTTAATGACTTTTTTTAATAGATTTGCGTTTTGTGCAAAAAATATACCAAATTAATCTATGGATTGATTGATTGAAAAATGGAATTGACCCTTATTAGAACCTACTAATTTAGGAACTTCATCAAATCCATAACCCCAATCTAGTCCTAACATACCAAACATTGGCAGGAATACTCTAACCCCAAATCCTGCTGATCGATACATTTTAAATGGATTAAAAGCTTTATAATCAATCCAAGTATTCCCTGCTTCAACAAATGATAATAAATATATTGTTGCCGAAGGATTTAATGATACAGGATATCTTATTTCTGCAGTATATTTGGTATAAATTGTAGCTCCAATAAAATTAGTTCCTGTTCCGGTTGGAGTTAATGAGTTATTGCTATATCCTCTCATACCAACTAATTCACGACCATCGAGGGCAAATCCAGAAAGACCATCTCCACCTAAATAGAACCGTTCAAATGGAGAATCACCAACTTTGCGATTATATGAACCTAAATAACCTGTTTTAAATCTCAAACTAGCCACAAACTTATCTACTGGATTTATATAAAAATACGCTTGAAATTTTGCTTTATAGTATTCAAGCCATTTAAATCTGTCTTGATCTGAAATTGTTGAATAATCTTTATTATTGACTAAAGAGTAAGGAGGGGTTAACTGTAAAGATAAACTTAAATCAGAGCCCGAGGTTGGGTAAGTTGGTTTATCAACGGAATTTCTTCCAAGCGACACAATATAATTAAGATTATTGGAATAACCATTGCTAAATGTAAAGACGGAAGTATAATTACTTAAAGTGTAATTTTGGAAACTAACACCTTGTGAGAAGATAAAGAAATCGTCAGGCCATTTTAATCGTTTTGTTAAGCTCACAGAAATACCGTTAATATCTATTGACTGACGAAGTTCATTTGATTTTGCTAATCCGTTAGATTGAACAGAATGGTAAACGGAGAAACTTAATGCGTTAGGTTTTTTCCCGCCTAGCCATGGTTCGGTAAAGGATGCACTATATGATTGATAATATGAGCCATTTGATTGAGCTCTAATACTAATTTTCTGTCCATCTCCAGATGGAATTGGTCGCCAAGCACTCTTCTTGAAGAAATTTCTAGTAGAAAAATTATTAAAAGAAACCCCAATAGTTCCAACCACCATACCAGCACCCCATCCTCCAGAAAGTTCTAATTGATCGGAAGAAGCCTCTTCAACAGCAAATTCAATATCTACAGTGCCGTCTACTGGGTTTGGTTTTGGTGTAATTCCAATTTTTTCTTGGTTAAAATATCGAAGATTTGCTAATTCACGTTGTGAACGAATTAAATCCGCACGACTAAATAACTGTCCAGGAACTGTTCTAATTTCTCTAATAACAACATTATCGTTTGTTTTTGTATTACCAACAATAGTAATCTTATTTACACGGGCTTGTTTCCCTTCAGTAACACGAATTTCAATGTCAATAGAGTCGTTTTCTACTTTAGTTTCAACAGGTAAAGCATTAAAAAACAAATAGCCATCATCCAAATACATAGAATAAATATCAAATCCATCCATGTTAAATTGAAGATTTCGTTCCATTTGTTTCTGATTGTAAACGTCACCATTTTTTATATTTAATACTCGAGATAATTCTTTTGAAGTATACTTTGAATTACCAACCCAAACAATATTCCTGAAATAGAATTTTTTTCCTTCATTAATAGTTAACTGAAGTTTTAATTCATTATTTGGTGTTTTAATAATTGAATCTTTTATTATTTGAGCATCTCTAAAACCAATTTCATTATAATAATCAAGTATCGCTGTTTTATCTGTTTCAAAGTCAGCAGCTATAAACTTTGATGATTTAAAAATTCTAAGCTTAACTCTGTCGCTAAAATAATCTTTGGCAATTTCAGAAATATCATTCTTCTTGAAAATTGAAGGATTTTTGAACATATATACGATAAAAGTATCAATTTTATCGAAAGGATAGAACCTAAATTTTTCTTTTGTTTCTTTTATTTTGCTTAACAGAGCTGACTTAGGCACAAAATTGTTCCCAATAAAATCGATTGAATTAATTTTAACTTTGTTCTTTTTGTCAACATCAATGAGAAGCGACATAGAATTTTCAACGGTAGAATCTATCGCCGTTTTGATATTTACCTCAGCATTTAAATAACCTTTTTCAATAAAAATCCCACGAATAATATTCGCAGTTTTAAGAATAAGATGATCCGTAATTACATCACCTCTGGTAAGTTTTATCTTTTCACGTATGTCATCTGCTTGAGCTTTACGAACTCCAGAAAAAGAGAATTTAGATAATCGAGGACGTTCTTTAAAATCAAAATTTAAAAAAATCACATTTCCTTGAATTTTTGAAGCTTCAATTTTAATATTTTCAAACAAACCTTGTGCCCATAGCTTTTCTATCGCTTTGGTTGTTTTCTCTCCAGGGATTTTGATTTTGTCGCCCACTGCTATGCCAGAAAGAGTAATCAAAGCATTATTATCTAGGTACTTTACTCCACTTACAGTAATTCCTCCTATTTCATATTCAATAGGATTTGCGTAATCAATTTCTAAATCAGTTTTATTAGTAAGGATTTGAGCAGACGAAGAAACTACAAATAATGCAGTTAAAAAAGTCAGGAGTGTATGTTTAATTGTCATTAACTATGTTGTTTAATACTTTAATTGTTCACTAGTTTTGCCATAACGGCGTTCTTTTTGTTGGAAACTAACAATCGCTTCATACAGGCTTTCTTTTGTAAAATCTGGCCAAAGAGTTGGGGTAAAATACAACTCAGTGTAAGCTAATTGCCATAAGAGAAAATTGCTCAGCCGTTGCTCCCCACTTGTTCTTATCAGCAAATCAGGATTTGGCATAAACGATGTTGACAAATGATTTTCAAACAGTTCATCATCAATTTGATTAACATCCAATTGATTGTTTAATGTTTTCTGGGAGATATTCTTAACTGCTTCAATAATTTCCCACTTTGCACTATAATTTAGGGCTAATACTAAGGTCAAACCTTTGTTTTGAGCAGTTTTTTCTAAAGCACTCGCCAAAACATTCTGACAATCTATCGGTAATGATTTAAGATTGCCAATTGCTTTAAGTCGAACATTGTTTTTATTTAAGGAATCTACTTCGGCATGAATTACATTAACTAATAAACTCATGATAGCATCTACTTCATCTTTAGGTCTATTCCAGTTTTCTGTTGAAAATGCGTACAATGTTATGAATTTAATTCCAATTTCTCCAGCACCTTCTATTACCTCACGAACAGCTTTAATTCCATTCTGGTGACCAAAAGCTCGCTCTTCATTTCGTTGTTTTGCCCAACGACCATTTCCATCCATTATGATAGCAATATGTTGGGGTAAAAATTTAAAATTGATATTTTCTTTAAAGTTCATAAACGAGGTAACGTATTTTTGTGGAAAAAATTATCCTGAATGATTACTGTTTTTTTGATTTACGAGAAGATCTAACTTTCGATTTTGAATAAGCAGGACAACTCTCATCAGAATCAGACAATTTAAACGTTAGCCAAATTCCAGCAAATGAATACCAATCTTTGGTTGTTGAATTTCCCCGTTGAGAATCTTTTATGTGTTTGATGTCTGAACGATCTGAAAGTTCAGCAGCAACGGCAGACCGATATATTGTTAACAAGTCAGGATCGTAATATTTTGTGCTTACATCATCTATATAATCTGTAAAAGTTTTTCTCAAACCCCATTCGGCTCCAAAAGAAAATCGTTTTAAGAAATTCACCTTAAAACCAAGTCCAAACGGGAAACTCACATTCGTAAGTGAGTATCGATCGGGCATGTCTTTAAGCCCTTGACCTTCCGTGCTTAATGGTTGTAAATCATACCAATGTCCCTGATAATTAGCTTGTGGATTAAACGAAAAGACAGAAAATCCACCAAATAAATATGGTGAAAATGCATTTTTCCCGCTACTATTATATAAATTAAAGAAATTTATCTCCATTTGAGCTGATATTTCAGATATTGGAGATCTAAAACTTAACTGACGAGGGTAGTTAGCATTTGTTTCTTTATCACTAGCTGTAACTGTTCCAAAAAGTGCTGAAAATTTGAAAGCCCAGCGAGGATTCAAATTGTATCGATAAAGTATACCTCCTGCAGATTGAGCCATTCCAAAATGGGAAGAGGGATTTAAATCCCCCAAATAATAAGATGTCCCTAGAAAAAACCCTAACTCAGACTTTTGAGCTTTTGAGTTAACAATACAAAAAGTAATCAGTAATAGAAACAATATTCGTTTCATTCATTTAAGTTCTCAAAGATTAATATTGGAATGAGCAGACATTCGCAGTTGTTTTATATAAATTAATATATAACGTAAAATTTGCAAACATATAGCTGTCTTTGTTCGTTGGATTACCACGTTGTTGACCAGCAGATGTAGCATATGCAGTAACACCATCCGTAACATCAGCTGGATTTGAAAAATATGCAGCTATATCACCTTTTGCAGCTCTAATAACATTTCTGTCAAAATAAGTAGTACTTACATCGTCCATATAATCTGTATTTGTCCAACGCATTCCATATTCAAAACCTAAACTATATTTTCTATTGAAATCATATTTAAAACCTATGCCAAATGGAACTGATAATGCAATTCTAGAATATGGCTTACGAGTCTCAATACCTGTTATCCCTTGACCTTCAGTCCCTAGTGGCTGTAGCGAATACCAATTGCCATCTGTATATTTACCTTTAGGGTCAAAGTAAACTCCACCAACACCTGCAAAAAGATAAGAAGTAATAGGCATACGTTTAAACGTTCTTCTGCCATAGTTTTTCCCAGAATTCTGTAAGGTTAAATAATATTCTGCTTGTCCTGATAATTCAACTAAAATTGATCTAAAATGTAGTTTTCTGATATTTCGATTTACTTGTGTAGTCCAAGAATCGTCACCACCAATCAACCCAACATATAAGTTGGTTTTTACATTAAATCTTTCTAGAAAACGATAGCTGTAACCCACGCCGATAACTCCTCTAGTAGATTGAACATCAAAATCTTTTAATCCATAGCTTCCAATATCTTTTGAACCACCTAAATCACCTAAAAAATTTGTTCCGCCCAAATGAACCATGAAAAACTGTCTATTTTTTTTCCACTTTTGTGCAGATAATTGGTTACTTATTCCAAAAGTAAAGGCTAATAATACCAAAATTATTAAAATTCTTTTCATCTCAAACAAATTTAATTCCTTGCAAAGTTACATAATAAATTTTTATTCTGCAATAATATTTTGAAATATTTTGATTTTTAAAATTGTTTTTAACAACTTATCAACAATATTTTTTGGTTGATTTATTGTATTTTTGCAAAAATTTCTACTTAACTGATGATTAATAAGATAGATTATACGATAAGCACACTAAAATGGTTGCCAATTACCAAAGAGGAAATGCAAAAACTGGACTGGACTTCGCCAGATGTTGTTTTAGTTAGCGGCGATTCGTACATCGACCATTCATCTTTTGGAATTTCTGTTATTGGAAGAGTCCTTGAGTCGATAGGTGTTAATACAGCAATAAATCCTCAGCCTAACTGGCGAGATGATTTAAGGGATTTTAAAAAATTTGGCACTCCAAATCTTTTTTTTGGCATATCTTCGGGCAGTATGGATTCTATGGTTAATCATTATACTGCGATGAAAAGACTTCGCTCTAATGATGCATACACTGCAGGAGGAAATTCTGGATTTAGACCAGATTATGCTACAACCATTTACAGCAAGATAATTAGAGAACTTTTTCAAGAAAGTATAATTGTACTTGGAGGAATTGAAGCATCTATGCGTCGTTTGTGTCATTATGATTATTGGTTGGATAAAGTCGTTCCATCTATATTAATTGAAAGCAAGGCGGATCTTATTGTATACGGAATGGGTGAAAAACCGATAAAAGAAATTGCAAAGGTCTTAAAAAGTGGAGGGACAAAATCTGATTTACATAAGCTCCCTCAAGTTGCTTTTTATTCAGACACATTAGAAAACAATTTTCCTAACAGTGGGTTAATTGTTTTACCTTCATATGAAGAGTGTTTGTCATCTAAAAAAAAGTTTGCTGAAGCTTTTCGGCTTTTCGAAATAGAATCTAACAAAATTACTCCTACCGTTATTGTTCAAAAACACGGATCAGGATATGTCATTATTAATCCACCATATCCAACAATTTCAACAGAAGAACTTGATGAAATTTATAGTCTTCCCTTTGCTCATGCCCCACATCCGAAATATAGCAAACGAGGAGCAATTCCTGCATGGGAAATGATTAAAAATTCGATTAATATTCACCGTGGATGCTTTGGTGGATGTAGCTTTTGTGCAATTGCGGCTCATCAAGGAAAACAAGTGGCAAGTCGCTCTGAAAAATCAATTATTGAAGAAGTGAACAAAGTCGTCAATCAACCTGATTTTAAGGGACATATTACAGATTTGGGTGGACCTTCAGCAAATATGTATCGAATGAAAGGTGTAAATCTTGAATTATGCAATAATTGTTCTCGACCTTCGTGTATTTTTCCTTCAAAATGCAAAAATTTAGAGACCAATCATTTTCCACTGATTAATCTCTATAGGCAAGTTCGAGAGATTGCTAACGTAAAACATGTGACTATTGGAAGCGGAATTCGTTACGATATGCTTTTAACTAATAATACATCGGAAGAATCGAAAAATGGATATCGAGAATACATTGATGATTTGATTCATCATCATATATCTGGCAGATTAAAAGTTGCCCCAGAACATTCTTCAGAAGAAGTTTTACAATTGATGAGAAAACCCTCTTTTGCTCTTTTTAAAGACTTTAAACATAAATTTGATCAAACCAACAGACGATTTGGGTTAAAACAACAACTGATTCCTTATTTTATTTCAAGCCACCCTGCCAGTAATATTGTCGCAATGGCAAATTTGGCCGAAGAAACTGCAATGCTTGGATATCGGTTGGAGCAAATTCAAGATTTTACACCAACTCCTATGACTCTTTCTACAACTATTTTCTATTGTGGGTTTGATCCATACACTCTTAAGCCAATTTATACTGCAAAAAGCAAGGTTGAAAAGCAATTGCAGCAGACCTTCTTTTTCTGGTATAAACCAGAAAACAGAGCAGTTATAGAACAAGAGCTTTCAAAAATCAAGTTTTTCGATCTTTCCAAAAGATTATTTTCAAAAAATAAAACTAATTTTCGTTAATTAATTATTGAGAAAAATTTATCATCTTTGCAAAATAAAAACTATAAAACAATGAAAAAATTCAACCTAATTATTATGAGTGCAGTGATGTTGATATCCTTAAGCACTTTTGGACAAAACACAGTAACAAATAAAACTAAACCAATGACAACAAAAACAGACAGCATAAGCTATGTGCTTGGGCAAGAAGTTGGCGGATACTATTTAAGCCAAGATATTGCCGTAAATATTGATGAATTTATGCAAGGATTTGCAGACGCATTTAAAAAGATTTCTGCAATTGATCCTGCTGTAAAAGATAAAATAATTCAACAATTTCAGCTCGAACAACAAGCAAAAACTCAAGCTAAAGCTGCGCAAAAATCAGGTCCAAACAAAGCCAAAGGAACTGCATTCTTAGAAGCTAACAAAAAAAACAAAGATGTTGTTACTACTGCAAGTGGGTTACAATATAAAATTGTAAAACAAGGAGCTGGAGCTAGCCCAATTGCAACTGATGTTGTAAAAGTGCATTATCATGGAACTTTAATTGATGGTACTGTTTTCGATTCATCTGTTCAACGTAATGAGCCTGCTACTTTTCCATTAAATAGAGTTATTCCAGGCTGGACTGAAGGTGTTCAATTAATGAAAGTAGGTTCAAAATTCATTTTTTATATCCCTTCTAATTTAGCTTACGGCGATCGTGAAACAGGATCAATAACTCCTGGCTCTACTTTGATTTTTGAAGTAGATCTTCTCGAAATTAATCCAAAATAAATTGAATTGATAAATAAAAAAAGCTGTTCATTGAACAGCTTTTTTTATAGGGAAAAATGCGGACTATGCTTATTTTACTTTTGTATAGGTAACCCTAATTCCTAAATCACTTATTTTTCGTTCAAGGATTATCTTTTTTGCTGAATATTCAATCACTTTATATCCTGAAATTTCTGTTTTAGTACTTTTGTAGTTATCGTATGATTCATATATTTCAGGTCCATAAGGATTAAGTGAAAGAGTGAAGTAAGTGTCTGCTCCAGTATAACCATTGTATCCACCTGGGTTTACAAAAATATCATAATCCATATCCCAAGCATAATCGCGATAATGTCCGTTGTAATATTCGGTTCCTTCGTAATATAAATGATAGGTTCCTGGAGAAATCCGATAAAAGCGATCGTACTCAAAATGACTTGGTATTGCTTGAGTTCCAGCATCGATATATGTTGGTGGTACATTATTCCAAACTAATGAAATAAAACCTTTTCCCGGTAATCCTTCTACTGCTCTAATGCATGAAGTAGATAAAATTGAAACTCCAACAAAAAGAATAATGATAATTGCTGAAAAGTGGGGAAGTTTTGCTAGTTTTGTTTTCATGATAATTGATTTTTAGAAATTTATATTTATCAAAAAGCCAAAAAACATGCCAAAAAAAAATATTGATTCTTCGGAGCGACATATTTTATCAAAAACCTCATTTATAAAAAGCATACAATGCCAGAAGCAAGTTTTTCTCTATAAAAACAGATTTTTTTTACGAGATAAGTTAACACCAGAAAAATTAGCAATTTATAAAAGGGGGCATAAGGTTGGAAAATTAGCGTGGGAACTTTTCCCAAATGGCATTGATGTTTCGCCAAAATCGCCGATGCAATATGATAAAGCATTGATTCAAACCCAGAATTTAATTAAACTAGGACAGCGGGTGCTTTATGAAGCTTCATTTAGATTTAATCAATGTCTTTGCATTTTGGATATGCTTATTTCCGAAAACAGTCAAATTATTGCGTATGAAGTGAAGAGCAGTTTGTCTATCACCGAAACGTATCTTTATGATGCTGCTTTTCAATATTATGTGATGTCGGGGGCAGACTTCACTCCGGAGCATTTTTATTTGGTTTATGTAAACCCCAACTATGTTTTAGAAAATCACTTTTCTGCGTCAGAATACTTTATAATTGAAGAAGTTACTTCTCAATTAATTGCTTTGCAACCTGTTATTTCGGCAAAGGTAGAGGAAGCTAAAGGCACAATTCAATTGCCAAAAACACCAACTATTTCAATTGGCTTACATTGTGAAAAACCATATCAATGTGACTTTTTGGGTTTTTGCAGAAAATATATCCCCTCGTCTAATGTTTTTTCATTAACGGATCTTTCATCAGAAGAAAAGTATCAACTTTACAGACAAGGAAAAGTAAAACTTGAGAATATTCATACCGATGAAATTGAGAGTTTTATAGCAAAACTACAGTTCGATTCTCACAAAAATCATAAAGAAATTATTGAGAATTCCAATTTGGTTGAAAAAGAGATTCAAGTTGGGTGTTTTATATGGGATAGTCCTGCAATTCCAATTATTGAAGGTCACAAACCTTATACGCCAGTATTGATGGCCTATTTTTGGAAAAACGCTACAGATATTAACAGTCAAATATCCTCAATAATTTATAAAAAAGAGGAGGATTATTCGCAGTTTTTGAAAAAAGCTAGAAGCATTATTTCAGAAAAAAGTATAATAACGTACGATTCTTCTAACTGCAATCTATTGCTTGATATCAATAATCAATTTACATCCCTTTATTCTTGGTTAAAAGAGAAAAAATATTATCATCCTGACCTGAATGGTGATTATTCATTAGAAAAAATCTCAGAAATATTATATGGAAAAGATGGGTTAGAAAACAACCCTTTTATTCAAAAAACCAAAAACACTATTTTTCATCATGAGGGGATGAAAACTGCAATTATTTCCGCTTTTGAAAACAAAGATGAATTATGTAATGAAGCCTTTGAATTTGCTTCAAAAGAAGTTTATAAGATAGAAAAAGTGTGGAAATCAATAATGAAGAAGAGACAAAATGCGATATAAACTATTTAAATATCGTTTCTAAAAACTTATCCAATTCTTCACCTCGAAGATTTTTAGCAACTACTTTTCCTTCTGGATCTAAGATAACTGTAGCAGGAATACTTTTAACTCCATACATTTTTGCTGGTTCAGCATCCCAATACTTTAAATCGCTAACTTGATTCCATTTTAATCCGTCTGCGACAATCGCTTGTTTCCAATTTGGCCCAGATTTGTCTAAAGAAACACCAAAAATTTCAAGTCCTTTACTATTGTATTTGTTGTAAACTTCAACCATATGCGGATTTTCGTTGCGACAAGGACGACACCAAGAAGCCCAAAAATCAATAATCACCCATTTTCCCCGTAAGCTGCTAAGTTTTACAATATTTCCAGCTGTATCTTTTTGAATAATGTCTGGAGCAATATTTCCAACCATTGTTGCTTTTGATGCAATAGTTTTGAGATTAAACTCTTTTACAAACGTGTTTTCGGGGAAACTTTTCAAAAGTGACTGAGATACAACATTATAAAGATTTTGATTAGATTCTAAATCAATATTTTCAATGATTGCTAGATTAGAAAGTAAATTTGGTTTACTTTGCACCAAATTAATAACCCCTTGTTTTCTAAGAGAATCATAGGTAGTCCAAGTTGCTTGAAGTGTCAAATTATCGGCAGTGTTTCCAGTTTGATTATTTGTTCTATAAATTGCTAAAATACTATCTAGTTTGATTTTATAGAATTCTTCATTGGTGCGAAACTTAAGTAATTGTTTATTTTCGTCTGATTTACTATCCACTGATACTACTTGGTAACTTTTTGAAGGATCAATAGTTAGTGTTGTTTTTTCACCAGGAGTAAGAATTAATAGCGTATTGTTTTCATTGAAAAAGAGTCGATAAAAATCATATTTTACAATTTTTGTTTTGAATATAAACTTGCCGTTAATATCAACGGTTGCAGAATCTATAATTGGGTTTTTTGCAAAATCAAAATGTTGAATCTTTACTTTATTTCCTGAAAACTTTACACCTGGAGCAGTCAAATAGGTGCCTTTAATAGTAGGTGCTTCTCCCTTTTGAGCAAACAAAATTGTGGGAAGAAAAAAAATAATCGCAAAGAAAAAATTCTTGATCATAGCATCTTTGTTAAATTAATAATGGGTAAAAATACAAATAAAATGGTTGCAAACAAAAATACTCAAACTTCAGGTTAAAAAAAAATGTTGTTGAAAACTATTTGTGGTCAAACATGAGTTAGATTGTTCACTATTATTTTAATTCATCATATCTTTGAAAAAAAATTCACGAAATGGCAGAGTTCACTAAAAAAACAAAGAAAGCTGAAACATCATTACCTGATTTATCACAATTTGGCAAAGTTCCTCCCCAGGCAATGGATTTAGAGGAGGCTGTGTTAGGGTCAATGATGCTTAATCAAAATGCATTAAATATTATTATTGATCAGCTTACTCCTCCCATGTTCTACAAAGAGAGTCATGCTCGAATATTTAGTGCAATTCAACGACTTTTCTCAACGAGTTCTCCCATCGATATCCTTACAGTAACTAATGAATTAAAGAAAACTGGTGATTTGGAAATTGTGGGTGGGCCTTTTTACATTGCTTCTCTTACGAATAGAGTCTCTTCTGCTGCAAATATTGAATTTCACACTAGAATTCTTGCCGAAAAATTCATTCAGCGTGAGTTGATTAGGGTTTCAAACAACATCTTAATTGATGCATATAAAGATTCAACAGATGCTATTGAGTTGCTAGACAAGTCAGCACAAGATATGTTTGAAATTGCAGAGTCAAATTTTAAAAAGAAGTCTCAAGATATGCCCAGTTTATTAAGAGAGGCAGTAAAAAACATAGAAAAAGCTAAAGATCATGAAGATCAATTGAGTGGTATTCCAAGTGGATTTGTTGAATTAGATAGAATAACATCTGGTTGGCAGCGTTCAGATTTGGTAGTTATTGCAGCCCGACCAGGGATGGGAAAAACGGCTTTCGTGTTAACAATGGCGCGAAATATGGCTGTAAAATACAACAAACCTATTGCTTTTTTCTCTTTAGAAATGTCTGCCATTCAACTAATTACTAGATTAATATCATCTGAATCAAGAATACCAAACGACAAGCTAAAATCTGGAAGATTAGATGGTCACGAATGGCAACAACTTTTAGATAAAATAACACCACTAACTGAAGCAAAAATGATGATAGACGATACACCAGGTTTATCTGTTTTCGAGCTTCGCGCAAAAGCCCGTAGATTTAAACAACAATATGATATTCAGTGTATTATAATTGACTACTTACAGCTAATGACAGCTGGTGGTGATGCTAAAGGAAATCGAGAACAAGAAATTAGTACCATTTCTCGATCCCTAAAAAACCTTGCAAAAGAATTGGATATTCCTGTGATTGCTCTTTCTCAATTAAATCGGGGTGTAGAAACACGAACTGGTTCAAAGAAACCGGTTCTAGCAGATTTACGAGAATCAGGAGCAATTGAACAAGATGCAGATATGGTTTTATTTATCTACCGGCCTGAGTATTACAAATTGGAGGAATTCGAAGATCAAACTCCAACTCAAGGTATGGCAGAAATCATAATTGCAAAACATAGAAATGGAGCATTATCTGATGTACGACTTCGATTTATTGGACAATTTGCTCAGTTCGATAATTTGGATTCAGAATTTGACTCAAATCCATTTTTACCACCAAACGACAATTTCGACAATCAAATGCCATTTGCAACTAAAACAATGCAATCTAAAATGAACGATGATTCTGATGATGATTCTCCATTTTAGGATTAATATTATTTTACTATGAAGACAATCAATAAATATGGGGTTTGTATTTTGCTTTTAAGTTGCTTTATACCTGCGACTATTTTTGCAACACGAATATTTATCCCCATGGATAAAACACAAAAGAACATATTGAAATCTTATGGAATTGCATATTGGTGCCTTCAACGTGATGTTGAGGTAAGTTGGTTGCTAAATTACAAAGGTGGAAGCTTTATGTGTAATTATAACAAGGCTATTGAAGATGAATGTAAGATTCGTGGAGTTTCTGCGGATGTGATTGCGGATGTTCAAGCACAAACAATTCTTGAAGAAATTTCAAATAGTGAGTCTAACACCAACGAAGTTAAATTGAATAAAGCTCCAAAGATTGCAGTGTATTCCCCAAAAAGCAAACTCCCTTGGGATGATGCCGTAACTTTAGTGCTGACTTATGCCGAGATACCTTACGAGCTTATTTATGACGAAGAGGTGCTTTCGGGCGTTTTACCTACGTATGATTGGCTTCACTTACATCACGAAGATTTTACTGGACAATATGGCAAATTTTGGGCAAATTATCGCAATGCGCAATGGTTTATTGATGATGTAAAGAATAATGAATCAATGGCTCGTAAATTAGGTTATGAAAAAGTGTCTAAAATGAAGTTAGCTGTGGCAAAAAAAATTCGTGATTTTGTTGCTGGTGGCGGGTATTTATTTTCAATGTGTTCAGCTCCAGATAGTTTTGATATAGCACTTGCTGCCGAAAACACGGATATCTGCGATGTAATGTTTGATGGCGATCCTATTGATCCTCAGGCTCAAAAAAAGCTAGATTTTTCTAAGACATTTGCTTTTACCAATTTTTCAATTTCAACGAACCCTTACGAATATGAAGTTTCTGATATCGACATAAATCCAAATACGCATCTTTCGAACAAAAGTAACGATTACTTTTCTCTCTTTGAATTTTCGGCAAAATGGGATCCAGTTCCAACTATGTTATGTCAAAATCACGAACAACTTATTAAGGGGTTTATGGGTCAAACCACTGCCTTTAACAAATCTAAAATTAAGCCAAATGTTTTGATAATGGGCGAGAGTAAGCAATTCGATGAAGTAAGATATATTCACGGTGAGTATGGCAAAGGTACTTGGACTTTTTATGGAGGCCACGATCCAGAAGATTACCAACATTTTGTTGGCGATCCAGCCACCCAACTCGATTTATTCCCAAATTCACCGGGATATCGATTAATATTAAACAATGTTTTATTCCCTGCTGCAAAAAAAGAGAAGCAAAAAACTTAAAAGAAATAAACCAGAAAAAAAACAACTGGTAAACGTGAAATTTAAATTACGATGTTTTTGGATGCACGTTTGTTTAGAATTAACACCCGTTTCTGATAATTTATAACGGCTTTGTATTTAAGCAAAACATCACTTCCTAAAATTCCATCAACTTGTGGAATTCCTGCTAAACTATATGCGTGATGAATATGGCTCATATCTATACCTACAGCCTGGTATTTTGGAATAGATAATATGCCTATATTAAATTCTTCAAGTTTCGTAATCACACTATTTAGGGAGTTTGTACCAATCCCACTCGTCATTGAATCGTTGATTCTAATTTTGTTTTTTGATTGCAGTTTCTCTAAGAATCGAATATCAAAACAACAGCGAGATGCTCCTGTATCAAGAACTAGCAATAATTCAACATCATTAATAGACCCTTTTATCAAAAAGTGGAATCCATCCTCTTGCAACGAAACTAATATCAATGGTATTTCAACTCTCATTTTACAATTAAATTTATTACAAATAGTCTTTAAGATATTGTGCAGTATAACCAATTTTATTACTAACAATTTGCTCAGGAGTTCCTTGAGCAATGATATATCCTCCTTTATGTCCGCCTTCTGGGCCAATATCAAATACCCAATCCGCTACTTTAATCACATCTAAATTATGCTCTATTACAACAACTGTATTCCCTTTATCCACAAGTTTATTAAGAACATCAATTAATATTCTAACATCTTCGAAATGCAATCCAGTAGTAGGCTCATCTAAAATATAAAAGGTATTACCTGTATCTTTTTTAGATAGTTCTGTGGCAAGTTTAACCCGCTGTGCTTCTCCTCCAGAAAGAGTTGTAGATTGTTGTCCAAGAGTAATATATCCAAGACCTACTTCCTTAATTGTTTTAATTTTTTGAGTGATAGAAGGAATGTTTTCGAAAAATTCTAGCGCTTGATTTATGTTCATATTCAACACATCGTTTATAGATTTTCCTCTATATCGAATTTCTAGTGTTTCTCTATTATACCGTTTCCCCCCACAATCGTCGCACTCTACATACACATCAGGAAGAAAATTCATTTCAATTGTTTTAACACCAGCACCTTTACAGGTTTCGCAGCGACCACCCGTAACATTAAAAGAAAATCTTCCGGGCAGATAACCTCTTACTTTTGATTCTGGAAGAGAAGCAAACAGTTTTCGAATATCATCAAAAACGCCCACATATGTTGCAGGATTTGACCTAGGGGTTCGGCCAATTGGTGCTTGGTCTATTTCAATAACTTTATCAATGTTTTTAACCCCTTCAATACTGTTATAAGGCAAAGGTTGTGTTTCTGAACGATAAAAATAATGCTGAAGAATTGGATATAATGTATTGTTAATCAAGGATGATTTTCCACTTCCCGAAACTCCAGTAATACATATAAAATTACCTAATGGAAATGATATATTTACATCTTTTAAGTTGTTTCCGCTGGCTCCGTAAAGGGATAGGAATTTATCTGTATAACCTCGACGGGTTTTCGGAACTGCAATATTTTTAGTCCCATTAAGATATTCGCAAGTAATAGAATTGCTTTTAAAAATTTCGGCAGGAGTGCCCTGAGCAACAACTAGCCCACCATTGATTCCTGCTCCTGGCCCCATATCTACAACATAATCGGCAGACAAAATCATGTCTTTATCGTGCTCAACAACAATAATTGAATTCCCAGAATCGCGAAGTAACTTTAATGATTCAATTAATCTATGATTATCTCTTTGATGCAAACCAATACTTGGCTCGTCGAGAATATATAGAACATTCACAAGCTGTGAACCAATTTGAGTGGCTAACCTAATTCGTTGTGATTCTCCGCCTGATAATGAAGATGAAGGCCGATTAAGCGACAAATAATCAATTCCCACATTTAACAAGAAACTCAATCTTGTTTTTATCTCACGAATAATCTCATTAGAAATAGTTTTATTCCGATCTGAAATTGTTTTTTCTATTTCAGAAATCCATTGATTTAGTGAAACAATATCTAAATTGGCAACTTCGGAAATGTTTTGGCCTTCTATTTTAAAGTGTAAGCTTTCTTTTTTTAATCTAAGACCGTTGCAAGATGGGCAAGTTTTGTGTTCCATAAATCCACTAATCCATTTCTTTATTGTGGCAGAAGAATTCTCCGCATCTTGCGATTCAATAAAACTGATAATGCCTTGAAATGGCGATGAAAAGGAGGAAGTTGTTCCTAAATATTCATTTTTAATTTTAAATATTTCATCACTACCATACAATATGGTTTTTACTAACTCGGGAGATAAATCTTCAATAGGAGTATTCAAATCGGCTTGATACTTAGAACAAATAGCTTCTAATTGCTTAAATATCCAATTATTTTTAAACGGTCCAATTGGCGCTAAACCACCAGCTTTTATGCTTTTTTTGGCATCTGGAATTATTTTTTCAATAGCAATATTAGTCACCATTCCAAGTCCATTACACTCCTCGCAAGCACCATACGGAGAATTAAATGAGAAAGAATTTGGTTCAGGTTCATTATAAGAAATCCCAGAGGTTGGACACATTAAGTATTTACTAAAATTACGAACCGATTGAGCTTGTTCATCATAAACCATCATAAGCCCTTTACTCATTTTCATTGCAGATTGCAAAGAAGATACGATTCTGTTTTTTGATTTTTCGTCTGCAACTACTTTGTCTACAACTATTTCAATATCGTGAATTTTATATCGATCTAATTGCATCCGAAGGGTAATCTCTTTAATTTCACCATCAACACGAACTTTTATAAATCCTTGCTTTCTAACTTGCTCAAACAGCTCCCGATAGTGTCCTTTTCTGCCTTTAACTAATGGGGCTAAAATGGTAATTGCCTTAGATTTATAATCATTAAGGAGTAAATCAATAATTTGTTTTTCGGAGTATCTAACCATTTTTTCTCCTGTTGTATACGAATATGCATCAGCGATGCGAGCGTATAGTAATCGAAGAAAATCATAAATTTCAGTAATCGTTCCAACTGTTGATCTAGGATTTTTGTTTGTGGTTTTTTGCTCGATAGATATCACCGGGCTTAATCCTATAATTTTATCTACATCAGGGCGTTCGAGGTTGCCGATAAAATGGCGTGCGTATGCAGAGAATGTCTCCATGTACCTCCGTTGCCCTTCAGCATATATGGTATCAAAAGCCAAAGATGATTTTCCGCTTCCACTCAACCCAGTGATTACTACCAGCTGATTTCGAGGAATTGTGATGTTTATGTTTTGAAGATTATGCTCACGAGCGCCAAGTATAATAAGCTCGTCTTCGGAATAATCGGTTGTTTCAACAGAATCTGTTTTCACGTCTAGCCGTTTCTTTAAAAAAATTATCGTATTTCATCAATACCTAGTGTATCTTTATATAAAAGAAAATCATTCGGTATTGTTGAAATTTGCTTTGAATATAAAGTGTATCCATCTTTTGGAAGTTGGATAGTATATGATTTTTTTTGTTTAATTGTCAATGAGTTACCTCTTAACCATGGGTTGAACTCTTTGAGAATTCTATATGTAGTTTTTTGTTGAATCGCAAAATCTACTAAATTTGCGATTGAAGAATCAACAATAACTTCTCGAGTAGAAATTGGTTGATAAAGATCTTTCAACCTCAGGTAAATGCCGTATTGCTTTGGCGATTCAAAGATGATTTTGACCGCAATAATTCTGGCCAAATATCTAGCAGTTTCCTGATTTAATAGAAGCTCCCAATAGTTTGTCTGTTTTTGTTTGCTTATTTGAGCTTGCAATCCAGCATCGCCCATATTGTATGCTGCTGCGGCACAAGTCCAACTATTAAATTGTTTATTTGAGGATTTTAGGTATTGACAAGCAGCCATTGTGGCTTTTTTTAAATTATAGCGCTCATCAACTTCATCCGAAATCTCTAATCCATGTTTTGTAGCAGCTGGCTTCATAAATTGCCAAAAGCCACTCGCACCAGCAGGAGAAACAACATTTGTAAAACTACTTTCTATTAAAGCTAAATATTTGAAATCTGCGGGTACATTTTCTGCTTTTAGAATTGGCTCAATCTCTGAAAAATAGCGATATGATCTTTTTATCAGCAATAGAAGATTTGATTGCCAAAATACATTTGTAAGCAATTCACGATCAATAGATTCTCTCACATAATACTCGTCAATAGGTACTTTTTCGCCAGAGAAAGAGATTGATTTTGGGATTTGAGGGGAAAATATTCGATAATGATTATTAAATGCTTTTTGATAAACATCATCGGAGTTTGTTTCTACATTTGAATATTTTAATGACAAGATTAGCGCTGCAACAGCTAAAATCAGCAAGGCAATTGCATTGGTTGTCTTTAACAGCGTACTATTTTTTAACATCTTCATCTTTATGTAGATTTGCGATATAAAATAATGAAGAAAATACAATTAAAAAGTAGCCAATAAAGATAAAAAAATGATATAATTGCCATTCTTTAATTACGGCAAGAATTACGATGATTAATATTGTTGAAATTGCTCCAAGAATAGCAAAAAGCAAATCTATTTGTTTAACACTTAATCCAATATAAGATAAATGGTGAGTAGTATGATCACGTCCACCAACAAATGGAGATTGACCTCTTTTAATTCTTTTGTAAAACACCGTAAATGTATCGGTAATTGGAAGTACAAAAGCAATTAAAGAGACTGCTATTTGCTTTGTAAAAACCATTTGAGAATTAAAATCCTCACAATTCCAGAAATATATAATACCAACAATTGCTAAAATTACTCCTAAAAACTGACTGCCCACATCGCCCATATACATTTTAGCAGGACTAATATTAAACTTTAAAAAGCCTACCAAGGAAGCAAAAACTGTTAATAGAGTGATGAACTCAGGGCTCACGATCGTATTATGAATGATATTTAGAATAATTATAGCTAATAAAATAAAAGATGAAACAATAGTAGTAATTCCATCCATATTATCTAACATATTGATTGAGTTCATGATGCCAATTACCCATAAAACGGTAATAAAATAATCAAGCCACACAATATTAAACAGTTGTATAGAAATACCAACAGAAATTAGTATAACAGAAGTAAATAATTGAGCAATCAATTTTACCCAAACTGGAGAATTTCTTAAATCATCGTATAGTCCCAGAACAAAGCCTAGCGAAACAGCTATTAACAACGCAATTATAGTGCTTCTGTCAGGTTGTAGTTGATAGGCAAAAAACAATAAATATGCTATTATCCCAAATAGAAAGCAGGCAAAAAATGAGATTCCGCCCATTGCTGGTTTTCTATTTGTGTCGAATCTAACTGTGTTTTCGGGAAGATTCTTTTTAAATAGATGACCCGCATACCTTAATAAAAAAATATTTACACCGTAAGAAAGCGCTAAAGAAGCTGTAAAAATAAAGATTAAAAGAATCCAGTTGTTTTCAAAATTAATAAGTGTCATTATAGTCAAAGTATATTTCTAATTGTTTTAAAGGTATTCCAATTTTGTCTTTTTCTGAGATAACAGGGTTTTCAATATTCCAATCAATTTTTAATTGAGAATCGTTCCACAAAAGTGTTGCTTCAGAGTTTTTGTTATAATAT
Source organism: Bacteroidota bacterium (assembly GCA_037130365.1). GTDB lineage: Bacteria > Bacteroidota > Bacteroidia > Bacteroidales > WCHB1-69 > JBAXTE01. Next base: position 11,953 of record JBAXTE010000044.1, on the reverse strand, counting down.
TTTGTGCATTTATATTGAAAAATTGTATTGTCTTCTAAAGTAAGAAATCCATGTGCAAAACCAGGTGGGATCCAAAGCATATTCTGTTTTTCGGCAGAAAGAACAACAGAAACATGATTTCCAAAGGTCGGCGAACCACCACGCAAATCAACAGCAATATCCATAACAGCTCCTTGTACAACGCTAACTAATTTTCCTTGAGTGAATGGCGGCTTTTGAAAATGTAAACCCCTAAGTACTCCTTGATGAGAAAATGATTGATTATCTTGAACAAATTCCACATCAATTCCATTCTCGAGAAATAGTTGTTGATTGTAAGATTCAAAGAAATATCCTCTATTATCACCAAAAACCATAGGATTTATCTCAATTATTTCTTTAATATTTGTTTTATTAAACACCATAGTTAAGACTTAAAAAAGGATTTCAATTTATTTTTCTTCACCGAGTTCTCATTTTCTGCAGCTTCATAATAGCCATAACCGTATCCATAACCATAACCATAAGAACTATATTTACCATATCCTTTTTTGCCTCCATATTTTGAACCATAGCCATATGAATTACTAAAATCATACGCGTTTAAAATTAGAGATACCTTCGTAAGATTACAGTCTTTCCATAAAAAGTCTAAATTGGAAATAAAGAATCGTTTAGAGTAGTTTGATTTGAACACATATATTGGAAAATCAGCGCGTTGAAGATTTTTCATCGCATCGGTAACCAAACCAATTGGAGGATTATCAATAATTATAAAATCATATATTTTTTGCAAATCGCGAATAAGTACATCCATAGATTCAGAAAGAATTAATTCACTTGGATTCGGAGGAATAGTACCAGCTGTGATAAAGTCAATTTTTTCGACTCTACTCTTATGAATACAGTTTTGATATGGTTCAATATTAGAAAGAATTTCGCTCATTCCTAATTTGTTTGCTATAATATTCCCTTCTTCTGAAAAGGCTTTGTGCATCTTTGGTTTACGCATGTCTAAATCAAGTACAATTACTTTTTTTCCAGAATACGCAATAATTCCCGCTAAATTTATTGCAACAAAAGTTTTTCCTTCTCCAGAAATTGTAGAAGTAATGGAGATTATTTTTGAACCTTCACTGTTGTCAATAAATTGGAGATTAGTTCGGATAGCTCTCATCGCTTCTGCTAATTGCGACTTAGGTTCTTTGTCTACAATCAATTGTGAATAAGCCATTGCAGATGAATAAAGCGGCACCATTCCTAATACTGGGACATCAGTATATTTTGAAATATCCGCAATTGAAGAAATTTCGTTATAAAAAAGGTATTTAACGGCAATAAAACCAAAGCTGATTAAAAAACCCATCAATATAGCAATCAAATAAGTCTGAGCTTTTTTCGGAGACGTTGGTTCTGTGTTAGCTTTAGACTGCTCGAGAATTATGTTTTGAGAAGTAAACCCAGCTTTAAGAATTGAATACTTTGCTTTAGCCTCGATTAGCTGGTTGTAAAAAGTTTCATTAATATTTGAAACTCTAATTAATTTTTTTAACTCTATTGTTTTAGTATTATCTTCTTTTGTTAATATTTCATTGGTTAATTCGGTCAGTTGCGTTTTGAATTGAGCTCTTTTGATATTTATATTTGACTTAAAATTACGAATTGCTTCTACTAATATTTTCTTTTGAATTTCTATTTGATAATTAAGTTGTTTAATTTGACCACTATTGGAAGTATAATCATACATTAATTGTTCTTTTTGCATGAGCAAACTTTGAATCTGAGTTAGAAACACAGATAAAGACCCTTGATAATCGCTACCAATCAGTTGCGCTAAGAATTGATAAATATCGATGTTTTTTTCGTTAGTAACTGACTTCATGATTTCAGACAATAAACGCTCATCATAGCTCAATTTAAGAATGCTATTTTCAATTTCACCTACTTTTTGTTGAAGGGTTAATAAAGGTTTTAACTCAACAGATTCAATCCCATGTTGTTGTTTGTAATTTACAATTTTGTCCTCGGATGAATATAAAGAATCTTCAATAAATAATAGTTGCTGATCAATATAATCAATAATATTATTAGCACTTTCCTGCTTCTTTAACTTGTCGTATTCTCTAAATTCCGAAGCTATTGAGTTAACAATATCTGCTGCTTTCTGTGGATTATTTTCTTTTATATTTATTTTTATAGTTTTAGCAGCATCATTTAATACATTGATGCTTAATTTTGGAAGATACACACCAGCAAGAGCTTGCTTATTATAAAAAAGTATACTGTATTTTTCTTTATATCTTATTTCTTCAAAATCAGTTATGGTTAATTTAAGGCTAAATTTATTTGTATTGATAAAAAAGGCCCCATCAATTGCTTTAGATGAAACGGAAGAACTTTTGCCATTAATCTCGTATTTTAAAACGACATTATCTTTATCCAAAAATTTAACTTCACCAGAATTGCTAATAAAGTTAGAATCTGTTTTAATAATTTCCACTTGAAATGGTGAACTTTTGTACATTTCTGTGCTGAGTATTGTTCCATTATAAAAATAGGCTACTTGAAGTGGCAATTTCGACAATGCAATATTTAGAAATGACGATGAACGAAGAAAATCAATTTTTTTAGCTAATTCATTTGTGTTAGAAGACATTATTTTATCTTGTTCTAAAAACTGGGAGTTACTGTTATTATCTTCAATTTGAATAATTGCCGTTGCTTCATATACCTTTTGAGTATACCTTAAGTATAACCATGAAGCAAATAGAAAAAAAGACATTCCAATAACAATGACATACCAATAACTTTTAATAATTTTCAGCAGTAACAGAAAATCAAATTCATCATTAATTTTTGATATTTTTTTGTTCGGCATGCTTTTTATTTAAATAATCCGTAAATTAATAAACCAGTAGTAATCAATGTAATATAAGGAGTAACCTCCGTTAAAATTCGTTGTGGAATTCGAGCCCGTGGTTCAACATATATTATATCATTGGCTTGAAGCACTAAATTTGCTTGCTTTACACCTTCAATTGAAGATAAATCAATTTTATATATCTGAGGATTTTTTAAATCACCACGTATTAATTTGATGTTATGTGCCTTGCCATCAATAATTCCTCCCGACATAGCTAATGCCTCAAAAACAGTTGTATTTGAATTTTGAAGATTCACTACTTTTGCAGATCCTCCATCTCCACCAGGAAAAACAATAACCCGATTATTGGTAACTTTTAACTGGGCAAATGGTTTGTTAAGATAGTTTGCATATTGTGCTTCTAGAAAGGCTTCGGCTTCGCGAATAGTCATTCCACTAATTTTTACACGCTGAATAATTGGCAATTTTACCATACCATCATATTCAACAAGATAGCTCATTCCAATATTTGCTTGGTTTTGCATACTTCCGCTTACAGATGTGGACATCAACTCAACCATTTTTTCCCCATTGTGAGTGTATATTTTAAATGATAATTCATCATTAGGGGCAATTCGATACTGATAACTCTGAAGGGAGTCTGCAAAAGTGTCAAACTTAAAATCTTTAGAAGTTCGCAACATTCTACTTGGATTCAGTGAGTTGCAAGAAGTGATTATTAAGGTGCTTATAAAAATAATAAGCATCCAATAATTGTGATAAACAAATTTGATACTATACTTTTGCAAAGTTTTTTATATTTAATATTTGCAAAGTTAATACTTTTTACAAAAAGAATAATATAAATTCATTATCAGATTAAATCATTAACAAAAAAAAATCCCCACAAAAGCAGGGATTTTAATTTTCAATTTATAGATTACACTAATTTCATGTCTTTTAAGCATCCTAAAATTAGATGGAATGTTCGTTCAATATCATTGTCTAAACCAACAGAAAAGCGTATTAATCCTTCAGACATACCTGATTGACGTTGAATGTCTTCAGGAACTTCCGATGATGTAGATTTTCCAGAATTACTGAATAATGTTTTAAAATATCCTAAACTTACTGCTAAATAACCTACTCCAACATTTTGCATACGCTCCATCAATTCATTTGCTATTTCAGCTTTTTCCATGTCAATAGAAATCATACCTCCAAATCCAAATTCTGGGTTTATAATTTTTGAAAATATTGCATAATCGGAATGTTCTTCTAACCCAGGATAGTTGGATTTCAATCCAATTTCTTTGAATTTCTTAGCCAAATACATTGCATTATAACTATGTTGTTTCATGCGAATGTGTAAAGTATGCAAGTTTTTCAAGATATTTGAAGAACGGAGTGGATCAAGAGCAGGGCCTAACAACATTGCGGTGCCATCATTTACACTAGAAAGTGCATTTACAAATTCTGCTGAAGCACATATCGCACCTGCAACACAATCGTTTTTGCCATTAATAAATTTTGTCATACTATAAACCACAACATCAGCACCGTGTTTGATTGGATTTACAATCATTGGTGTAAATGTATTGTCAACCACAAGTTTAGCATTGTGTTTGTGAGCAATTTTTGCTAATTCAGGAATATCTGAAATCCGCAACAATGGATTGGTCATAGTTTCTGTATAAACAATCTTAGTATTTGGTCGTATAGCCGCATTAACCTCTTCTAAGTTTGAAGTATCTACAAATGTAACGTCGATATTAAATTTTGGTAGATAATTTTTCATAAAAGCAAAGGTGCCTCCATAAATTGTTACACTAGAAACAATATGATCTCCAGCACTACAAAGTTGTAAAAGAGTACACGTAATAGCAGCCATCCCAGATGCAGTTACCCACGCTGATTCGGTACCTTCCATTGCTGCCATGGCATCTGCTAAATATTTATTGCTTGGATTCCAGTGACGTGAATATAAAAAGCAACCTTCAGACTCGCCATTGAAGGTGTCTAACATGGTGTTTGCTTCCATAAAAGTATACGTTGCTGAATCAGTAATTGAAGGATTTACTCCTCCAAATTCTCCAAATTGTTTCAGATCTTGAATGCTACTAGCTGGATCTAATTTCATAATAATTTTTATTTATTGTTGAACTTCTTTTGTTGTTTTCTGTTGCAAAACTAGCTTTTTTTTTAGTTTGTTTTCCTTTTCTTACTAATTTAGCACAAAAGTTAACAAAAAAGAGAATTTTAGATATATTTTTTAGTTTTATCATCAAAATAGTACTAATATGCATTATGATTTAATAGTTTTAGGAAGTGGTCCTGGGGGATATGTTGCTGCAATTCGTGCTTCTCAACTTGGACTTAAAGTAGCCGTTGTTGAACGTGCCGAACTTGGTGGAATTTGCCTTAATTGGGGATGTATTCCAACCAAAGCACTCTTGAAAAGTGCACAAGTTTTCAATTATCTCAAACATGCCGAATCTTATGGCGTAAAAATTGACGGAACTGCAACTCCCGATATTGAAGCTATGGTGGCTCGTAGCAGAGGCGTTGCCGAAAATATGAGTAAAGGGATTCAATTTCTTTTCAAAAAATATAATGTTGAACATCTTAACGGTTCTGGGAAAATAAAACTTGGTAAAATTGTGGAAGTTTTGGATGCTGATGGAAATAAAACTGAATATTCTGCAAATCATATCATCATAGCCACTGGAACGCGCTCACGAGAATTGCCAAATTTGCCTCAAGATGGCAAAAAAATCATTGGATATCGTCAGGCTCTTACCCTTCAAAAACAACCAGAATCTATGGTGGTGGTTGGCTCTGGAGCTATCGGTTCTGAATTTGCATATTTCTATAACTCTATTGGAACAAAGGTCACCTTGGTAGAATATTTGTCCAGTGTGGTTCCAAACGAAGATGAAGATGTTTCGAAACAGATCGAACGATCGTTCAAAAAACAGGGAATGAAAATTATGACTGATGCCAGTGTCGAATCTGTTGATACTTCTGGCGAGCTATGTAAAGTCTCCATTCAAACCAAAAAAGGAATTGAAATTGTGGAAGCTGAAATTGTATTGTCTGCTGTTGGAGTCACTACAAATTTGGAAAACATTGGGTTAGAAGAAACTGGCGTTGCCTGTGAAAAAGGAAAAGTATTAGTTGATGATTTCTACCGAACAAACATTGAAGGTGTTTATGCCATCGGAGATATTGTAAAAGGACCAGCATTAGCTCACGTGGCATCACACGAAGGATTAATTTGCGTGGAAAAAATTGCTGGTCACAATCCTACACCGTTAAATTATGGCAATATACCTGGTTGCACATACACATCGCCCGAGGTAGCCTCCGTAGGAATGACTGAAAAACAGGCGCTCGAAGCAGGTTACGAGTTATTAATCGGCAAGTTCCCATACACTGCTTCTGGCAAAGCGGCAGCTGGAGGAAATAAAGACGGCTTTATTAAAGTTATTTTTGATGCAAAATATGGCGAGTGGCTCGGTTGCCATATGGTTGGCGACAATGTTACCGAAATGATTGCCGAAGTGGTTGTTGCCCGCAAATTAGAATCTACAGGTCGAGAAATTATCGACGCTGTTCATCCTCATCCAACAATGTCGGAAGCATTAATGGAAGCAGTAGCTTTAGCCTACAATGAGTGTGTCCATTTGTAAAGAAAATGCAGGGGACTAAAACATAATTATTTGAATTACAAGGGCTGAATCACGGTAGTAATTCGGCCTTTGTAATTATCAAAATAAGTGAGAATTATTTCATTTTACAAAGCTATTATTCTGAAAATTAATAATTTACAAAGTGTGTAGAGTAGTTTTTATGAAAAAGTCCTGAATTTATTTCAGTTCAACTACTGTAATTCCATCGCCCCCAAATTCAATTTTTTCATCATAGAATTTTTCAACGCTAGAACTTTCTGAGAGTTGTTTTCGAATTAGTTTTCTCAATATTCCATTCCCTTTACCATGCAAAATTCGAAGTTCTTTTACATTGAGTAACAAAGCATCATCGATATATTTTTCTGTTTCAAGAAGTGCCTCTTCGGCTCGTTTTCCTCTTAAATCTAACTTCGAATTAAATTGAATAGATTTATCCATCATCCGCTGATATATTGAGTTGATAACTTGTGGATTACGCGAAATCTTTTTAGATTCGGAGCGAGTAATTTTTTCAACTTTCTTTAAATTAGTGCGAAAAATAACCCCATTTAATGCTACCGTTAAATCATCGCCTCTAATGTCTAAAACATCGGCTTTGGCATCCATTCCTAATAAAAGCACGCAATCGCCAATTTTAATTGATTCTTCGGCTTCATTTTTTTCTTTTTTGTCAGAAATTGCCTTATTGAGTTTAGAATTTTGCTTTGGTTTTACTTCATCGGTAATTTCATCAATAAAGGTCTTTACGTTTTGCCTAATTTCTTTGACCTGCTCTTTATCCGCTTGTGATTTGCGAATTTCAAAAATAGTATTTTCAATCAGTTTATTTGCGTTTTTTACAATTTCTTGGGCCTCTCGGCGAGCATTATGAATGGCCTCTCGACGCATTAATTCAAGTTCTTTATTGCTCTTTTCGTAACGCTCAATTAGTTCGGACAGAGTTTCATCGGCAGAGTTTAGCTGCTTTTTTTGTTCGGTCATAAAATGCAGTTCTGTTTCTAACTGCTGAAGTCTTTGTTCGTAGTCGATTCGGTCGTACCCAGTAATTTGTCGGGCTTGTTCCAGAACTTCCTCTGGGAAACCAATTTTTTTAGCAATCTCAAAGGTGAACGAACTCCCTGGTTTTCCAATTTTGAGGATATATAATGGTTTCATCTCATCAATATCGAATAACATAGCTGCATTAATTACTTCTGGATGATTTTCGGCAACTAGTTTCAAATTGCCAAAGTGCGTGGTTACCACTCCAAATGATTTGTTTGATATCAACTTGTCAAGAACTGCTTCTGCCATTGCCCCTCCCAATGAAGGCTCGGTTCCAGTGCCAAACTCGTCAATTAAAAACAGCGAATTTTTATCTGATTCGGAAATCATCACCTTCATGTTTTGAAAGTGAGAACTGTATGTACTCAAATCATTATCAATTGATTGCTCATCACCCATATCGAGAAATAAGTGCTTAAAGACACCAAACTCTGAAAGCTCATTTACCGAAACTAAAAATCCACATTGAAACATATATTGAATTAATCCTACTGTCTTTAACGTGACGGATTTTCCTCCTGCATTTGGTCCAGAAATTATCATCACCCGTTCTTTTGCCGAAAGCGTAACACCTTGTGGAACTACGATTTTCTTTTGTGCTTTAAAGTTAAGATAGAGTATGGGATGAACAGCTTTTTTCCACTCAATCATTGGAAAATCATTGATGATTGGCTTAATCCCTTGCATTTCGATAGCCAGCTTGGCTTTGGCTCTTAAAAAATCGATAAGCCCCAAAAAAAGTTGCATCGATTCAATATCGTTAAGAGTTGGACGAATAGCATCGGAGACTTCAATCAGAATTCGAATAATTTCGCGACGTTCTGCGTTTTGAAGGTTTTTAATTTCATTATTATCGTCAAAAACAGATTCGGGTTCAATAAAAACTGTCTGTCCGGTTGCGGATTCATCATGAATAAATCCACGAAGTTTACGTTTATATGCGGCAAATACGGGAATAACTAAACGCCCATTCCGAATGGTGATTTCTGCATCTTCGGCAACAATTGAATCTTGTTTTGAACTTCGTAAAATTTGACGAATTTTCTTAGCAGCATCTTGGCTGCGTTGTAAAATCTCGCGTCTAATTTGTTGTAATTCTGGCGAAGCATTATCTCGAATATTTCCTTTTTCATCTACCACTCTGTCTAGTAGAGAAATTAAAGTATTGTCGAAAGCTAAATGATTTACTAATGTAGTTAGATGTGGATATTTTTCGGTTTCTCGTTTCTGAATGTAAAGGATAATTCGTTCAATTACCACCAACATACACTTCAGACGTGATAGCGCATCGGTGTCAATATAAGAACCTTCGAGTTTTAACATCGAAATTTCTTCGCTCATATCAAAATAATCTTGAGCCGGAAAATGGGTGTCAAAAAGCAATATCTGTCGCATCTCTTCCACTTGCTCTAGCATTGCTTTGATTATGACGGGTTTTGTACTCATGCGTATTTTGCTCACAAAATTCAATCCCAGCGGACTAATACATCGTTGTGAAACTAAACTCCGAATTTGATCAAATCCGATTTTCTGTTCAAAATTAGTTGGATAAACCATAGTTACAGTGAAAATTTTAGCAAAGGTACGAAAAAGCAAAAAAGAATTTAGCGTTGAAATTATGAGGGTTTATTAAATCAGAGATTTAGTAAGTGTTAGAAAATTGAGATTGGAATAAGAGAACGTCTAGCTTGAGCCCACTGATGCAGCGAAAATTGAGTGCCTCTAATTCTTTGTATAATATGGTTAAATGACTTGTTTTCTGCAGAAAGATTATCATTCATTTTAAAGAGACACGATTATCTAATTATCCCAATTTGCTATCAATCACGACAAAACAATAATTTTCTTCAGAAATTAGAAACCCGTATTCGAAGCAATATTGATAACAATCACCTTTTTGCGTGGTGTATTCGTGGGTGTGAAATTTGAAGTTGTACCCCAGCTCCACCATTTTATCTTTGCTAACCCGCTGTTTGCCTTCTGGAGCTAAGGTTTGCAATATTCTTCTGTTCTTTCTCAACACATTACTTATGTTTCTAACAACCGCATTCGTGTCGCTATTAAGTCGATTGTTAAATGTGTTTCTACATTGATCTGAACAGAATTTTTTATCTGATCTGCCTAAAATTGGCTCTCCACATTCGGTGCATGCTTTTTTTTCTTCCATCATCTATAGTATTGATTTTCAAAGATAATAAATGTTTTCAAACGCTTACAAATATTTTTTGTCAATTATTGTCGAAAGTAAATGGTTATTAACCGAATCGCTTGAATATTAGATTGTTACTTTGCATCGTCAAACATCAACACTCAAAAATGTTTCAAACTAAAACAAAATTAATCAACTAAAAATTACAATTATGAAAACATTAAACAAAGTAGAACTCGTAGGTTATGCATGCAATCCAGAAGTAATTATCATGAAAAATGGTACAGAATTAATTAAATGCTCACTTGCAACACACGAAAGCTTTAAAACTAAAGTAGGAGAATGGGAAACCGAAACAACTTGGCACCGAATTATCTTTTGGAATAACAAACCTCAAGAAAAAAGTCCTGAAATTACAAAAGGTGCACATTTACAAGTATCTGGGAAACTCGTAGTAAACCAATATACCGATAAAGAAGGTGTGAAAAGATCGTCAATTCTTGTGCAAGCAAATGAAATTGAAGTAATTGCAGTCGAAAAGGCTCGAATAAGTAATGAAGCTCCTGTAGAAGAAAAAATCTTTTAAATACTCCAATTCAATTTTCTAAAATACAAATCAAATATTATCAATAATTATTAATCAAACAAAAAAATAAGAATTATGAAATCATTAAACAAAGTAGAATTAATAGGATTTATTAGCAATCCTGAAGTTATGGAAATGAAAAACGGCAGCAAACTTTTTAAATGTTCGTTAGCTACCCACGAAAACTTCAAATTACGAACTGGCGAATGGCAATCAGAAACTACTTGGCACAACATTGTAATATGGAACGATTTTGCAAAGAAAGCCGCCGATGAGCTAAAAAAAGGAGCCCGAATTCACCTTACAGGAAAAATTGTGGTTGATCAGTTTACGGATAAGGAAGGTAAAAAGAGATCGGCTGTTAAAATTCAAGCAACTGAATATGAAATTGCAAAAGACGATGACAACTCCGAAGCATAGTAATTATTATAGTTCACAAAAAAAAGCGAGGTTATGCCTTGCTTTTTTTTTGTAATTTTACACTAACTCAATTTTTCTAATTTATTCAGACTATTGCTATAATTAAAAAATAAATACTATGAAAACTGCTTTAATTGTTGGTTCAACTGGAATGGTGGGAAAATTATTAACTCACCAACTTATAGAAGACCCTCGCTATCAAAAAATTCGAATTCTAGTTCGAAAAAAAATTGATAATAATCATCCAAAGCTAGAGCAAATTATTTTCGATTTCAATCTGCCCGATCCAAAAATGGTAAATGCTGATGATGTTTTTTGCTGTTTAGGAACAACGATTAAGAAAGCTGGATCTAAAAATAATTTTAAAAAAGTTGATTTTGAATATCCATTAATGGTTGCAAAATTCGCAAAGCAAAATGGAGTCAAGCAGTTTGCAATAATCACTGCTATGGGAGCTAACCAGAAATCTAAAATTTTTTATAATAGCGTGAAAGGTGATATTGAAGAATCACTGAAAAAAATTGAATTTGATTCTCTGTTAATCTTCAGACCTTCAATGCTTTTAGGAAAAAGAGAAGAGTTTAGAATGGGTGAAATTATTGGTAGTATTTTCATGAAAATGTTTTCCTTTGCAATTCCATCAAAATATAAAGCAGTTCAAGGCGAAAAAGTTGCACAATCAATGATCTATTTTTCAAATCAAAACAAACAGGGTGTTACGATTGTAGAGTCCGATATGATATTTAATAAGAATATTTTTTAAGCAATATAAATTCTAATAACTTAGTTTAATTTATAACATTACCCTAAAATTTGCAATTTTAGTTGATTAATGCTATCTTTGAAAAAATAATACAATTTGGATATTATAAAATGAAAGTAAAAAGTATTTTTGGAATAAAAATTGCCATAACCCCATTGGTGTTTTTTCTTTTAAGTTTATTCATCATAATAACTGTTCCTGCCTGCAAAACTGAACAAGAAAAACAAGCAGCAAAAATTGAGAAAACTGAAAAAAAGAAAAAGAAACAAGGTGAAAAACAGTATGAAAAAGACCAAAAACGTCACATGAAGATTCAAGATAAGGAGACCCGTAAACGAATGAAAAAGAGTAAATCGAAAATGATGGATCAAACTTATGTGAAGAAAAGAAGTTGCTGGTCTCGGTTTTTCGGAAAAAGAGATAAAACCTGTCCAAAAAAATGATTTTTTTATATAAA
>JBAXTE010000043.1:0-35044 GCA_037130365.1 Bacteroidota bacterium | reverse complement strand
TAAAATCGATGAACTCCTCCTTTTAACCAAAATGGTATTTCTTGTATAAAAAAAAACTTTTTAATCTGCATTTTGTCTAACGTCGTCAAACACCATCGATTTCTTAACGCAGAACTAGTCCTTTTTCTTCACGCTCTTTTACTCAAGGCGGTTTATGCCCTTATAGAATACTTAATTCTTTGAATATGAAGCTTTATGTTTTGGTAGGTTTGTATCTAAGCCCCGCGTGAGCGTTAAGCCCGACCTTATCAAAAAAGCGTTAAGAAAAACCATTCTTTTTTGCGCTAAAAGCGAGGCGGGTGCGATAATGTAAACAAACAATAAGCCCTACAATCCGTTTTGTGAACAAAATTGCATTTATACCAAATATTTCTTGGCTCGCTCAGTAAAAAAAAATGGTTTTTTAGCTTTTTTGGTGAAGTCTTGAATTTTTTGTTACTTTTTGTTTCAAGACAAAAAGGTAAGGCGACAAACGATTTGAAACTTAAAAAAAATGGTTTCTCTGAGTTTTCTCCAACAGAAAATTACTTTGATCCAACATTTTCTGCATTCCATTAAAACAAACTAATCAGCAACATCACATTTAAGCCGGTCACAATGATTGCTATGGATATCAATAATATATTCAGCCATTTGCTATTTGCATAATTCTTCATAACTTTTTTTGATGAAGTGAGATACACTTGCAAAAAGACTGTAAATGGAAGTTGAATGCTTAAAAACACTTGAGACAAAATTAACCCCATAAATGGATTGCTGATGAAAAATATTGCAATTAAAGCAACGAATAATGAAATGGCAACACCCATTCGAGAATGGTTATCTTTAATATCATAAGGCTCTTTAAAAATTCCAGCAAATATTGATCCTGCAGCCATTCCAGATGTTATTGTAGATGCCACTCCAGCAAATAATAATGCAATTGCAAAAATAATTGCTGCGCCACTTCCTAATAAAGGCTGCAAAATTGATTGAGCTTGTTGCAACTCTGTAACTGGTTGATTGTGTGAAAAAAACGTGGACGCAGCAAGTAAAATCATTGCACTATTTATGGCCCAACCAACAATCATAGAAAACAGTGTATCTAAGAATTCGTAATCAAGTTGTTTTTTAATAACTTTTTTGTCTTCTAAATTCCATTGACGACTTTGGATAACTTCTGAGTGCAGAAATAAATTATGAGGCATCACCACAGCTCCCAAAACGCTCATAATAACTAATGTAGAGCCATGTGGAAAGGATGGAATTAACCAATGATAAACCGCTTCGTTCCATTGAATATCCACAAGAGTGAGTTCGTAAATAAATGATAATCCGATAATAGAAACAAATCCAATAATCCACCGCTCAATCATACGGTAGGAATTGGTAAACAGCAAGATAAAAACTAAAATTGTGATTAGAATTGCTCCAATTTTAATTGGAATACTAAAAAGCATATTCAGCGCAATGGCACCGCCTAAAATTTCTGCTAATGAGGTAGCTACTGAGGCTAATACTGCAGAGGAAAGAACTGTACGAGATATCGCTTTTGGAAGATAAATTGTAGCCGCTTCTGAGAGACAAAGTCCCGTAGCTATTCCCAAATGTGCAACATTGTGTTGTAATATTATCAACATAATGGTAGAAAGAGTCACCATCCAAAGTAGTGTATATCCATAATCGGCTCCAGCAGACATATTAGACGCCCAATTACCTGGATCGATAAACCCTACTGTGACCAACAAACCAGGGCCTATATATTTTAAAATCTCTAAACCTCCAAACTTCGGTTTATGATCTTTTCGCTTAAAGTCTGAAATCCAATTTTTAAAACTCTTCATTTTGAAACAACAATATTTTGCACGTTAATTGTTATGCGATTTGTGAAATTACACTTTTTTCCGTAATATTGTTCAATCATTTAGTCAAAAAATCGCGAACTTAAACGAATCGGTATGAAAAAGATTTTTCTTTTTGTTGCAATTATTTTTCTTGGATCACCCCTTTTTAGTCAAACTCAGGTGTTGTTTGAAAATACGAAAGTCCAATCATATATTTTAAATTACACAAATGGAGGCGATCAGAGCCAACGAATTGTAAACGATATGTTACGATTTATTTCGGGTTCTATGAATAAGCCATTATTTCAAACACGCATTCATTTTAGTGTTGACGAACATTCTTGGATAACCCGAAGTGGAAAACAAGTAAATGTGTTTGTTGCGTACGAGCAAGTGCGACTTTCGGGCGATATTTTTTATAAGGGATTTGATTTAGGTGATGTTCTGATTCCTTCCCATTACAGTTTTGTTTGTGCGTTGCAACGAAAAAATGGTCCAGAATTAAAACGCTTTACCATTTCAGAAACACCATTTCGCCAAAGAAATAGTGAGCATAAATTCGAATATAACGACACTATTGCTAACGGCGAATATCAACTGGTGATGATATCTAGAGATTTTAACTTCCGGAATCAAGCTTTTGACCAATTTCAAATGAGATGTCAACAGATTGACCAATATTACAACGCAGAATCAGAAATTGCATATTGCTTTGGAAATTTGGGCTCCATTAATACTCAAAATTTTCGTCAAATTAATCAATCTCAACAACAAGTAGAAGAACTAATTATAAGAATAAATAGAGTAGAAAGTGCTCCATTTTGGCGTAATCTAAACATTCGCTCTTTCGATCCAATCAACTTAATTTCAAAACTTGATGAGGCTAAACATAAAATCAGCGATGTGCAAACCAACATTAATTATGTTCGTTCGAATTTACATCGATTCTATTTCGAAAGTGGTCTGCAGGAATACAATAGCAATAAGCGGAATGAGGCTCGTAATGATTTTCGCCAATCGATTGCTCTACAGCCACAATACCCACAGTCGCTGTATTATTTGGCTTTGATGGATTACCAAGATGGAGATGTCACAGCCTCAATGGAAAGATTGTCGAAATTGTTTTTACAGTCATCCATTGATAACGATTTATACAACCAAGCATCGCAACTTGCCCGTGATGTTGAATCAGCAAAAATTTCAGAAATAAAACGTCTAATTTCCCAGCAACTATATCCATCAGCACTTTCTGGACTTGATGCGATTTCAAGTTTTTGTAAGAAAATCAGAAACTACACCTGCAACGATTCCCTTTATATCTTACGTGGCGATGTTCATAATGCAACTTATCAGTCGTATCTCTATGATGCTCAATGTGATTTGTCGGGAATGAAGTTTGAAGATGCCGTTTTAGCGGTAAATAAAGCAATCTCATATCAATTGCAAAATAGTTCATTTATTATGTCTAATGATCAGGCAATGTTGATGTTACAAAAGGTAAAGGCAGAGCAATATTTGGCATTAGTAAAGCGAGGAAAATCACTAAACACGACCAAAGATTACAAAAATGCATTTGAATCGTTTAATAAAGCAACAGAAATTGAGCAAAATTTTGTTGTAAAAAAAGACAAACAATTATCAGAATTACTGCATAAATCTAAGCTAGAACTCCTATTGATTGATGCAGATGTTGCTCAAAAATTGGTTATTGGCAACAATTTGCCTAGAGCTAGAGAAATATTACTGACCATTATTAATGACCAGGCAAAATATCAATTAAAAGATAATGCTAAGTTAACCCAATTGGTAGAACAATTAAAGCAATCAATTTTTAGCAAACAGTGCGTAAATGCTCAATTGGAGTATGATGGAGTAATAGTTACAGCAAATGAATTTGTAATTAAAAAAGATTTTATTTCTGCTTTAGAAACCTATCAAAAAGCAAAATTAGTGGCAGATAAAAACCTCGATTGCCAACTTAATCTTGAATCAATGACCAAAGGGATTGAGTATGTACAAAATCCAGCTAAATTTCAAAAGGACTTAAAAAAAGCAAATCAACTAGCAAATAATCGTGATTTTTCTGGAGCCACCTCGTTATATGTAGCAATCACTAATTTTTATCGGGAAAACAAACTCAGCGAATATCAAATTGAATTTCAAACACTTACTCAATTTATCTCGCAATACAATGTTGATTACATTCAATGGGGCGCAACTTATTTAGTCAATAATCAAGATTTTGAATCTACGCTAACATTACTAAATCTCTTGAAAAATAAAAAAGTAAGTCGGAGTAAAACTAAGTCGATACAAATTGGATTAGCAAATGGGTTTGCACTTATCGATTACAAAGCAAATGCTTCTGTTAATGCTAAAGTAAAGGTGTTGGAATATACCAAAGACGATAAATGGTTTAAATATTTTGCCAGTCAATATCAAAAACAGATTAAATCATTTAATAAAAAATAGGTGAATATAAAATCTGAACATATAGACCATATTCTGGAAATTGAGAACTTAACGATTGATTTTCAAAACAAAGATCGAAGAACAAGGGCTATTGAGGGCGTTGAGTTTTCGTTAAAACGCAATCAAATATTAGGCATTGTTGGCGAATCGGGTTCTGGGAAATCGGTGACTTCGATGGCCATCCTTAAATTGCTTTCTGCCACTCAATCGAAAGTTGTTTCTGGTCGAATTTTGTTTCAAGATGGTGCTGAAACCATTGATTTGCTTAAGCTTAATTCAAGTGAAATTCGGAAATATCGGGGCAACAGAATTTCAATGATTTTTCAAGAACCTATGACTTCGCTTAATCCATCAATGAAATGTGGAAAACAAGTGGCAGAAGTTCTACAAACACATCGAAAAATATCTTCAAAAGAGGCTCGTGCAGAGGTTATTACATTATTTAACGAAGTAATGTTGCCTCGATCAGAAAAAATTTTCGAGAGCTATCCTCACGAAATCTCTGGGGGTCAAAAACAACGCGTAATGATTGCAATGGCTATTGCGTGTAAACCAGATATTTTGATTGCCGATGAACCCACTACGGCCTTAGATGTAACTGTACAACACGCAATATTGATGTTATTGAAATCGTTGCGCGACAAATACAAAATGAGCATTATCTTTATCACACACGACTTGGGTGTAGTGGCCGAAATTGCCGACGATGTATTGGTTATGTACAAGGGAAAAGTGGTTGAAAAGGGTTCTACCGATCAGGTTTTTCATAATCCACAACATCCATATACCAAAGGATTGCTTTATTGTCGTCCGCCTTTAAATTTCAGATATCAAAAATTGCCCACAGTATCAGAGTTTCTTGAAAATGAAACATCAGCTACAGAAATTATTAACACTCATAAAATCATAACCTCAGCCGAACGAAATATTCGTTTAGAAAATCTATATCATCAAGAACCGCTTTTGAAAATCACCAATTTAGAAAAACAATTTGAAATAAAAAGTGGATCTTGGTTCGTAAAACCAACTATTCTTAAAGCGGTAAATAATGTGAGCTTTGACGTGTACAAAGGCGAAACTGTTGGTTTAGTAGGCGAGTCTGGTTGTGGAAAAACGACTTTAGGAAGAACGCTTTTGCAATTGGTTCGACCATCGAATGGATCAGTTTTTTACAAAGGCAAAGATTTAGCTAAAATGAGTAAATCTGATTTAAAGCATATTCGCAAGGAGATTCAAATTATATTTCAGGATCCATATTCATCGCTTAATCCAAGAATTGCAATTGGAGAGGCAATTGTTGAGCCGATGAGAGTTCACGGCATCGAAGCGAATGAAAAGGCTCGTGAAGAAAAAGCTAAATATATTCTCGAGCGGGTAGGATTGCCGTCGTCACATTTTCAACGATATCCGCACGAGTTTTCGGGTGGACAACGCCAGCGTGTGTGTATTGCTCGTGCTTTGGCACTAAATCCAGAGTTGATTATCTGCGATGAATCTGTATCTGCTTTAGATGTTTCAGTTCAGGCTCAAGTGCTGAATTTACTCAACGAGCTGAAAGAAGAATTTGGATTTACTTATATATTTATTTCTCATGATCTTTCGGTAGTGCATTTTATGTCAGATCGAATTGTTGTGATGAAAGATGGAATGATTCAAGAAATCAGCGATGCAGATGAGTTATATAATCATCCAAAAACCGATTATACCAGAAACTTAATTGATGCAATTCCAGGTAGAGTATAGGAGTCTAAAGTCTATAAAGTCTAAAGTCTGTAAAGTCCATAAAGTTTGTAAAGTGCCGAAAAACTATGAAATCGATCCGCCAGACCTGTACTGAGCATGCCGAAGTATGGCGGACTGGTTTTGCGGGATCCAAAGAAATGCAGAAGTGAGAAAAGTGTGCCGAAAAACAAAAAGAAAATGTTATTCGTTTTATGGCGCTGAAGGCAATGTAGTGAGCCTGCCGAACTATGCCAAATATTTTAACCCCGTGCTTTGCACGGGGTTAAAATGGTTAAAAATTGAGATTTTGGCGGAAAAATTGTTGCAAAGCAAAACTATTTTTATGCCAAAATCAATGGTAGGGTTAAAAACGAATAGTCCTGTTTTTTGAAAATAAGATATATTACAATCGTTCCTGTTCTCTATGTCTGAGCACCACACTTGTGGGATAGGTTTTTTTAATATACAATGCCATTTGTTGAGCAAAATAAACCGAACGATGCTGGCCGCCAGTGCATCCAAAGTTTATTTGTAGGGAAGTAAAACCTCTTTTTAAATAATTGCCAACAGCGATATCTATTAGTCCTTTAACGTGATTTTTGAACTGCTCAACTTCTGGAATATTTTCTAAATAATCAATAACCTCTTTATCCATACCGGTCTTTTCTTTGAATTCAGCTAGTCTACCAGGATTTGGCAACACCCGACAATCGAATACGAAACCACCCCCATTTCCAGAATCATCTTTAGGAATACCTTTTTTGTACGAAAAGCTATTTACAGCCACAGACAAACGCTGAGGAGAATCCGGAAAAGACCGTAGTCGCTCTGTACGAGTTAGCTCAAATAGCACTTCCAAAAGTGAAGAAATCTGAATCGGTAACGGTTTGTTTTTTAATATCCATTCCAAATTTGATAATGCAAATGGGATGCTTTGTAAAAAATGAGTTTTTTTCTCATAATAACCTCTAAATCCGTATGCTCCAAGAGCTTGCATAATTCTAATCAGTACAAATCCATAGTAATGTGCTTCAAATTCAACTCTGTTAACTTCGGTATGTTTTTCTATTTCATCAACATAAATTTCGAAAAGTTCGTTTCGTAGCTTTTGAGGTAAATCTGCTTTCGCATCATATAAAACCGAAGCCAAATCATATTGAAGTGCACCTTTTCTTCCTCCTTGATAATCTATAAAAAATGGTTGATTCTCAACGAGCATAATGTTTCTAGATTGAAAATCGCGGTATAAAAAGTAATCACTTTTTGCTTCAAGTAAGTAATTGCAGAATGTGTGAAAATCTTCTTCCAAGCTTTGTTCGTCGAAAGCGACATTTGCTAACTTCAAAAAATAATATTTAAAATAGCTTAAATCCCACATCATAGACTGCTTATCAAAATGAGTTCTTGGATAGCAATAGTCGTAATTAAATCCTTTATTGCCCTCAATTTGAAACAGGGGCAAGGTTTTGACTACTTTTTTATAACATTCAACCACATTATTTGGGATTGTATTATCCACCCGATTAGAAGAAAGAAAGCTATATAATGTCTCATTTCCTAAATCCTTTTGAAGATAAATACCCTCGGCAAGATCTTCCGCATAAATGTCGGTAACTGGCAAATTAATGCTATTAAAATGTTTTGTAAACGCTACAAACGCTTTATTTTCTTTAACATCTTCGTTATATACGCCTATCGCACAATGAGTTTCGGATATTAATCGATAATATTTTCTGCTAGACCCAGATAATGGGAGCGTTTCTATCGTTTTGACTTCGCTATTAGACCAGATTTGGAATAATGAAATTAATTTTGATTCTATATTTTTCAAAACAATGTTTTTTTGATGATGACAAATTTACATAATTGTAGCATATCTTTAATAGACTATTGCAAAATATTACGGTGGGATGGGTTTGAAATGGAAAAAAATCAATTACATCTATTTAACTGCCATAAATTCTGATAGTTAAAGTTTTTCAATAAAGTGCTACTTAAAAAACTAGGCTTTGAATTGTGAATAATGTCGCGAAAAGAAACCTATCAATCAATGCAAATTTAGCAGACGGAAGGTTAACTTAGAGAATCAATTAATTGCCAATATTTTATTACAGAGTATTCGATTTTGTTATTTTGACTTTCGCTCGTAATAAATACCTTTTATTTCAATTCCACAAAACCCAATTACACTCATTTTAATCCAAGAGTACAATGTGTCATTATTTTCTACTTTTCTTAATTGCATATATTTATCGATTCTATTATTCCAATCTCCAGAAGTATGATTATATGCAGGCGCATAGCTCGCCATTTCGTTTGCGCAAAAACGACTTGTTTGATAAGTCCAAAGCATTGAATCACTTTGACATCTATCATGGGTGTTTAAACATAATATCATTCCATGCATATCAACCGCAATTTGGTATGATGTTAAAACTTCAACCATAGAAACCTTGCTCATATATTGATTCATATCTCCTGATCGTGTTTCAACTATAAACTTCAAGTCATTGGATGGATCAATGTTGATGTTCAAAAATATTGTTTTGGACTCATTGGAAATTGCAGTTTCACTCAGCGATGGATTTAGCATTACACTATCTTGGACAATTGTACTTAGTTCATTCGAGTCATCTTTTTTACATCCTGAGTTAAGAATTATCAAAACAAAGAGTACTACCATAATTTTACATAAGTTCATAATCTTAAATGTTTTAAATAACAACACAATAGGTTTTCATTTTGATGGGGATTAACTCCTGCTTACTTATTTTCAAGTAGTCAAAGTTATGATAAATTTTCAAATTATCCAATTTATTTATATTATTATCATTTTTGCAAAATGAAAATTCCTATACTTTGACAATAAACACATATTTCTGTCAATATATAGTTATAATTAAACATGATAAAGCATCGGGTAATAAAATATCTACAGGAAAAGTATCGCAAAATAAAACTGCAGCATAGCGTCTTCGTAACTACTATGAATAATTGGCATATCTAGCTCAGCTTTAGATTAACCAAATATCAGATGATCATATCCCAATTTTATATTGCGAATTAGTTGTAGGGAAAATATGTTGGTGAATTTTAGTTTCAGACTCGGAATTGTTTTTTAGAAGATTTTCGAAATGGTTGATTACACTTTTCTTATCAATTTCTACTTTGGTTTTAGTTTTAATATCTCTTAAGTCGATTAAAAAAGTAGAAAATTTATTCTTAAAATCTCTAACAACAGCGGTGTTCAGGTAATTAATCTCATTATAAATGGTATGAAAATTCCCTTTTGATTTTTCAATAATAAATGAGACATCCTTTAAATTACGAATAGATGAGCGCATTTCACATTGCTCAATGCATTTGTTGTCAATTTTATTCTTTTCACATCCGGTAACCTGATGAAAAAGGCATTGCCGGCTCGTCATAAGCACAATTGGGTGGTAAATGCTGTAGAAAAGTTCAAAATTTTCCAACGTTTTTACACTATTTAATTGACTTTTGCTGATTTCATTTGAAATAAATGAGCCCGAACAATTAAATTTCTCTTTTAAACACAGTAAACTATATGTATTTACAATGTTTAAATGTGGCCCTGCAATCCATCTAATGCCAATTTTAAAGGCATGATAAGCAATTCCAGTATTATTGGTTACAATACATTTTGGTCGAACTAATTCAAGAAATTTAACCGCAGCTTTATAGTCATCCCCAATTAAAATTGAAGGAAACCACGGTATCAAACTGGTGTTTAGCAAAAACAAATCAACATATTCAGAATAAACTTTATTGAAATTATTCGGAAGTTCAAAATAAATATTTGCTGAGGTTTCGAGGCATAGCGGAATATCTTTTTGTGAAGAAATTAAAACGGATAGATTAGGTTCTCTATTTTCAATTTCAAATTTTTTGAAACTCGGAAGCTCAATCGGATCAACCATTTCTTTTAACCCATTCAAAATAAATAGAATTCTTTTTTTAAGGGCAGTTAACTCCTTGAAAGGCAGAAATAGATTTGGCTCAAAATCCTCTAAATTAATATGTTCTATATAATATTCGGTTTCATTTATGGCTTTAAATCTTGCTATAAATGTCACATAATTTAAGGACTGATTTCCAGTATTTTTAAGATTTGTTTCTGAAATTAACTCAAAAGAAGTATCCGAAGTTTGAATATTTATCTTGAGTGGACATTCGTTTTTACCAGAAATATGAATGAATAATGGCGCTTTAGAAACACTTAATAGACTAATCTTTTGCTCTACTGATTTTATAATATCTGTTCTTTCGTTATAAACATCGCCTTTAGATTTTTCTAGGCTTTCTTCAAAATCACCATCCATTTCTTCAGAAATATGAATTGCTGAATGATCGCGAGGATAATCTATAAACATATCCTTGCTTATCTCTCCTTTTAAAAAAGAATTAGAAAAATCACGATTAAAAACTTTATATAGCGCGCTATTATCATTACTTAATTTACTTCCATCATATAGTTGTTGAAGATGTTTTTTCCAAGCATCGACAACGGTATAAACGTAATGAAATTTTTTAATTCTTCCTTCAATTTTTACAGAGTCAATGCCCGAATCTGCAAGTTCTTTTAAATCAAAATAGGCCGAATTATCTTTAATATTTAGCGGAAAGTTAACTCCAGCAGAAGTGGTTAGATACTGATCTCTGCAAGGCTGGCTGCATCGACCTCTATTTCCAGAATTTCCACCTTGAACAGAACTCATATAACAAGCACCTGAAAAACAAATACAGCTGGAGCCATGGACAAAAACTTCAGATAACATGTTATTCTGATGTCCAATTAATGCTAAAGTTTTTATCTCACGAATATTTAACTCCCTTGATAAATTAACTTGAGTCGTATTAAATGTGCTTAAAAACTCTATTTGTCCGCTGTTATGTGTTGTTAATTGGGTAGAAGCATGAATGTTAAACCGTTTAAAATAGCTTGAAACTATATAAAGCAATCCTAAATCCTGTATAATTACACCATCAATATTAACATTCACTAATTTGTTCAAGAGTCTAATTAGAGCAGGAATTTCATTGTCAACAACAATTATATTTAGAGTGATGTAAATTTTGCAATTATTGGTGTGGGCAAGTCTTATTATTCCAGGTAAATCTTCAACGTTGATATTGGTGGCTCTATTTCTAGCATTAAATTTATTCAGTCCACAATAAACTGCATCGGCACCAGCAACAATTGCTGCTTTTATGGAATCAATATCTCCACCGGGAGCGAGCAATTCAATTTTTCTTTTCACAACTATAATTATTATTTTGACGATTTAAAGCAATCGTGCGGTTTTCAGAACTCGTTTAAGGTTTAACTTTATGCACTATCCTTTTTGAATACTAATTTTGATTTTGGCATATTTCGGCAAGCGCTACATCGCTTTCAGTGCCATAAAAAACTATCTATAGAACGAAAAACGGACGGCCAACTTATTACTTCCTTTACAATAAAACACAAATCAATGCTTATTACAATTGACTTGTGTTTTATAAAATTATAATAGAAATCTACAAAATATTCGAGAATACTACATATAAATTGAAGGTGTAATTTCGTTGTTCAAAACAAGTAAGCCGTTGCTAGCTAAGGCTCTCATTTCATCTTCTCCCGGATAAACTTTCACTGGAGCAATAAACTCAACACGTTCTGTAACTTTAGCAACAAATGGTTTTCCATAAGCAATACCACCAGTTAGAATGATTGCGTCAACTTTTCCAAACAATACAGTAGCCATAGCTCCAATTTCCTTGGCAACTTGATAAGCCATTGCATTTTCGATTAACTTAGCTTTTTCATCCCCAGCGTCAATACGTTGTTCTACTTCGTATGCATCATTAGTGGCCAAATAAGCAACATAACCACCTTTTCCAGTTATCATTTTTTTAACCTCATCATAAGTGTATTTGCCACTAAAACAAAGTTTTGCTAACTGACCAACTGGAAGTGAGCCGCTTCGTTCTGGACTAAAAGGACCATCGCCATCAAGGGCTTGATTTACATCAATTACTTTTCCTTTTAAATGTGCTCCAACGCTTATTCCACCACCTAAATGAGCAACAATTAAATTCAATTCTTCGTACTTTTTGTTGACGTCTTTAGCATAAGTTCTTGCAATTGCCTTTTGATTTAGTGCATGAAAAATGGAGGTGCGTTCAAATAATGGATGACCAGAAATTCGAGCCAAATCGTGAAGTTCATCAACAACAACAGGATCAGCAATATACGCTTTTGCTCCAGGAATACTTCTGGCAATATCACCAGCAATTAATCCACCCAAATTACTTGCATGTTGGCCGTTTACACCAATTCTAAGATCTTTTTCGAGGGCTTCGTTAACTTCATAAACTCCAGAAGGAATAAATTTCACCAATCCACCTCTGCCAACAATAACTTTAAGAGAGTTTAATTCAATATTGTTTGCTTTAAGCTCTTCAAGAATAATGCTTTTTCTAAACTCATATTGATCTGTAATCAATTCAAAATGAGCAATATCCTCTGCTGGGTGTTTTATGTTTTTGATAAATATCTGAGTATCTCCTTCATAAACAGCGATTTTGGTGGAAGTTGAACCTGGGTTAATTGCTAATATTCTATTATTATTCATAGATTTTTATGTTTTTTGAAATTATTTTTTTGAAATTTTATTAAGCCAAAATTGCAGCTAATGCGATAGAGTAGAGTTTTGTTTTTGCAGAATCGCCTCTAGAAGATAAAACACAAGGAACCCTAGCGCCCATAACATTGGCAGCTATTTCTGAATTGTCAAATTTTGAACAGGCTTTATAAAAAACATTTCCACTTTCGATATTTGGGAACAATAAACAATCTGCGTCTCCAGCTACTGGACTAATAATTTTTTTGATTTCAGCACTTTCTTGGTCAATAGCAACATCTAGAGCTAATGGGCCTTCAACAAAAGCACCTGAAATCTGTCCTCTATCAGCCATTTTAGACAATAGAGCTGCATCTACACATGCTGGCATGCTTGGAGTCATTTGCTCTGTGGCAGCAATTAGAGCTACTTTTGGTTTTTCAATTCCAATTTTTTGAGCCGTTTTAATCATAAAATTCACGATTGCCAGTTTCTGTTTTAAGTCTGGTTGTGGAATTATAGCGCAATCGCTTGCAATAAGCAACTTGTGATAATTTGGATTTTCAACAACTGCAATATGGGTAAGAATTGAATTTGGATTCATTAATCCAGTTTCCTTATTTAGCAAGGCTCTCATATATTTATCTGTACTCACAAGCCCTTTCATTAAAATATTACCTTTTCCATCATTGATAAGCTTAACCGCTAGAGTAGCAGCTTTTGCTTCATCAGATTCATGTATTATCACAAACTTATTTGAATCGATATTTAACTCTTTGCACACACGTTTAATCACAACTTCATCTCCCGTTAAAACGGCATCTACTATTCCCATATCAACAGCGTGATTAACGGCTTCAATAGTATGTGCATCATTTGCAAATGCTGCAACTAAAATTTTTTTCTCTTTTGATTTTACTAAATCTATCAGCTGATCTAATTTTGTAATTGCCATTGTAATAAAATTTAAATTGTTTTTTTGTTTTGCCAAAGATAAAAAACTTTTTCTTCTTTGGCAAACCTGTTTTGGTAAAAAACTATGATACGGATCTTTTGGTTTTAACACATATTCACCGAATATATGATTATTAGGCACCTCAATCGAAATAATTACGTTGCAACGAATTTATCAGAACCTTTTTGATTAAATTTATATGACTATCTGTTTTTTAGCACTAACATTGATTTTGGCATATAAATAGTTTTGCTTCGCAACAATTTTTCCGCCAAAATCTTTATTTTCATACATTTATTCCCCGTGCTTCACTTCGACAGGCTCAGCGACCAGCACGGGGTTAATAATATTTGGCATAATTCGGCAAGCTCATTACATCGCTTTCAGCGCCATAAAGTAGCATCAATAATATAGAAAACGGACGGTCATATTATATTTACTCGTAATTTTAGAAATACACAACTGAAATTTACACTCCAGCTGCAAAGAATACTTTTTCTAGATATCCATTATTTTTTCAACATCCTCTTCCAACTCTTTATGCTTAGCATAATGACGCCATTTATCAATTGCTGATGCCATATCTTCTGGTAATTCTGAGTCGAAAAACAATTTTTCTTGGGTAATTGGATGTGTGATCCCTAACGATTTAGCATGAAGTGCTTGTCGTGGAATTAGTTTAAAGCAGTTATTCACAAACTGTTTATATTTATTAAAAGTTGTCCCTTTTATTATCTTATCACCGCCATAGGTTTCATCGTTAAAAAGTGGATGTTTTACATAGCGCATGTGTGCACGGATTTGGTGAGTACGACCTGTTTCTAAAGTACATTCAATCAGTGTAACATATCCCAATCGTTCAATTACTCGCCAATGTGTGATGGCATGTTTGCCATAATCGCCTTCAGGAAAAACAGTCATTACTTTCCTATCTTTCAAGCTTCTACCCACATTGCCGATAATAGTGCCACTATCTTCTACAAAATCGCCCCAAGCTAATGCCTGATACTTACGATCAATGGTGTGATGAAAGAAATCATTCGCTAATCGAGTTTGTGCTAGTTCCGTTTTTGCCACAATCATAATCCCTGATGTGTCTTTATCAATTCTGTGAACCAAACATGGTTTAGGAACTTCTCCTTCACTGTTTTTCTGATCACTAAAGTAATAAGTAAGTGCATTAACTAGAGTTCCAGTGTAGTTTCCATACGCAGGATGAACCACCATGCCTGGCTTTTTATTGATGATTATCAAGTGCTCATCTTCAAAAACTACTTCAAGAGGAATGTTTTCAGGAATAATCTCAATATCTCGTGGTGGATGTGTCATGACCAAAGAAACAACGTCTCCAGGATGAACTTTATGATTGGGTTTCACAGGCTTATCGTTAACTAAAACATTGCCTGCTTTGGCTGTATTTTGAATTTTGTTTCGAGAGGTATTCTCTAATCTATTCATCAAAAACTTATCAACGCGCAACAAACTTTGCCCTTGGTCGGCTACTATGCGGTAATGTTCGTATAATTCGTCACGTTCGTCTTGAGTCTCGATGATCTCTTCGTTTATCATGAATATTCAATTAGGTTAATGACAATAATAAAAATTGCCTTTGATGTATGTTAAATCTGAGTACAAAAGTAGTTATAATTTACGGGACTTCTAAAATTACTTCTGTTTAAGAGGTTCACTTCAGAATGATAAGATTGAGTCACTTTAAAGAGTTGGGGGATAAGTTTGGATTAATAGCATTTTTTTGGGGAGAAGAACTTTTGAAAATTAAAATAACTTTTTTCAAACTATAAAAATATCTTTGTTTACTTAATTCTTTTGATCATTCTAAAATCAATAAAAAATCATTTGTCGCCTTACCTTTTTGTCTTGAAACAAAAAGTAACAAAAAATTCAAGACTTCACCAAAAAAGCTAAAAAACCATCCTTTTTTCCTGAGCGAGCCAAGCAATATAATGGATATAAGCAATTTTTTTCACAATACGGATTTTAATGCTTATTGTTTGTTTACATTATCACACCCGCCTCGCTTTTTATCGTAAAAAAGGATGGTTTTTCTAAACGCTTTTTTGATAAGGTCGGTCTAAACGCTCACGCGGGGCTATGATACAAACCTCACAAAATAAAAGCCTTATATTCATAGAATTAAGCTTTCTATGGTGGCATAAACCGCCTTGAGTAAAAGAGCGTAAAGAACCGAGACCCGCCTTCGCGGGACGAGCTCTATACGACCTTTAAATAAAATAAAAATACCCGTATAAAAAAGAAACAGTTCTGCGTTAAGGAATCGATGGTGTTTGACGACGTTAGACAAAATACAGATTTGAAGTACTTTTCATATAAGAAATACCATTTTGGTTAATACCGCTAGAGCAACTGTAATATCTTGAGACAAGATTAACATTTGCTAAATCGGCATTATAGTTTCTAAAGCTCAAATAGTGAATTAGTACGGCGCTGAAAGTGTCGAATATTAATAACCCCGTGCATCGCACGGGGTTATTAAGTTAATTGGAATTCTATTTTGGCGGAGAATTTGTCTATTATTTCAATTTAAAATAGAATAAGTTCGGCGTTAATCGTCATTTATGTACAGAATTACAAATTCTATGACAAAATATTATCAATTAAGAATATTCAAAAACTTAGATATCTAGACCTTTGACATTAATTTGAGCTAAGAAATTTATAAAAGGAGGAGTTCATCGATTTTAGCAGAACTGTTTCTTTTTTAGCACTTTTGCGACAGCGGCGGCATTTTTTGCCACGCTTTTAGCGTGATGCCCGGGTCTCGATAGTTATCGAGTTTATCCCGCAAGGCGGGAGCATCAGGACATGTAAAAGGAACTTTTTTATTCTTTTTACACTCAAGTTTAAAAATATGCTTTCTTCCATTAGAAAGAAAACAGAACTTCTTTTTATATTTATCTCCCCCTACTTTTTACATTGACCCATAAGATTCTAAACTATATTTCATATTTGGAACATAGCTAGTTTTAAAACTGAATTGAAATCACAAAACTTCGAAAGAAATTTTATGGCAATTTCTTGCCAATTTGACTCGTATATTTATTCTTTATAAGCCATTGAGATACTTGTAGTAACGAGTATGAATAGGTTTTCATACTGTCGGCTAAACTTTTGTTTTTAAATAGAATATCCGCAGTAGATTTCTCTTTATAACGATATAATCCCATAGATTTATCCGGACGAATAATCGAAAACATGGAGTCGTTTATGCACCCAATTTTATCGTCGGAACTAAAAGTCGCATATTTTCGTGATTCTTTAAGCAGGTTAATACCGGGAGTGTTATTGGTGTAATTTATATGCATCAATCCTAAAACTGTTGGTGAAACATCAATTTGCAATCCAATTTGATTAAATTCTTTACCAATAGGAATATATTTTGGCGAATAGATAATAAATGGTGTGTGATGATAATCAAGCGATATTTCGTAAGGGGAATTGCCCGAATATCCATGGTCGGCTACAAAGATAAATATTGTATTATTATACCAAGATTGTTTTTTAGCAAGTTCTATCAGGTGACCAATTGCCCAATCGGCATATTCAACTATTGCTGTTTTAGTATCTGAAGTCTTAGCTTTAAAGGAAATATTACTCGGAATAATGTATGGACCATGATCACTTCCAGTCATAAAAGCAGCAAAAAAAGGTTTCTTAGAAAACTGTTTTTTTGAAATTTCTTGTATTGCAAATTCAAACATAAAATGATCTGGAACACCCAAAGTGCTTAGAACTTCTTTTGAGGGATAATCTTTTTGGCTGATAATTTGGTCGAAATGATTTGCTTTCAAAAATCCTCCCATATTATCAAATTGATCATCGTGAGTTAGAAAAAAAGTTGTGTTATAGCCATTTTCTTTAAGAATTCCAGGCAAACCAGTATAAATTGGAGTCGGAAATTCGTTCATTGGATGTTTTTTTAATAATGCAGGAAAAGAATAAAGAGTTGAGAATATTCCGTTATACGTATGAATTCCAGCAGTATAAATATTATTAAAAAAGTATCCGTTCGGCCCAAGTCGTTCCAAATTTGGAGTTAAGTTAAGTGGATTGCCATATTTTTTCATTTTTGCAGCCGACATACTCTCCATAATTACCAATATCACATTTGGTTTAGATGAAACTACAGAATCAGTTATCTGGCGAGCAATAGGAGATTCATTTGGAATTACTTGTGTAATGTTTAGCTGCTTTTGCAACTCCAACAATGCTACATTATCATCAATTAATGAAAGTAGTTTGTTTTCATCGTTTAAATCATCGAGCCAACTTCTCAGCAAAGTAAAACTAGGATTTAACGCCATTTGATTTGGGAAATTATAGTTGCTGAAAAAGGCTGTACCTATACGTATTGGTGATTTTTTCTCAATCCGTCCGCGCATACCAAGAAACATAATCGCAATCAGAAAAAGTGAAGATAACGCATAATAAATAGCTTGTTTGACTGAGATTTTCACATCCAAAACCTCAGATAAATATCTTAATTGTCTTTTTTTCTGGCGCATCATTATTCGTATCCAAAACCAAATAAACCCAATTAATGGAATCGCAAAAATCCAATATCGAACTTCGCCTAATATCATTCCTATCACGAATTTTGGGTTATCAAGCCAAGTAAAAGCCATCGTATTAAAACGATTTCCAAATTGTTCGTAATACGGGATATCAGCAGCAGAAATCAGAAAAGTTAGTGGGAAAATTAGGGCACAAAACAGATAAAGGAAGTAAATAGCGAATTTTTTGGTCGTGTGAAAATGATATGTACTTAAAAAAATCAATGTTGGAATTGCTAGAATATACGTTGATACGACCGTGTCGAAACGCCAACCTATTGAAAAAGAGCATAATAGAGTGTAAAATTTATTATTTTCAATTTGGCTAACTTGACTCCAATTTAAAATCAAAAAAAGAAATCGAAAAATGGTAAAAAATAGAATTCCTTGAAGATATATTTTTGCAACAAGCGTAATCGGAGTAATCCATAACGGAATTTTTACAGCTTTTAACGACATTAAAATTTAATTTTATGCTTAAATAATTAATTATCGAAATTACAACAAATTATAGTAAAACACGTCGAATAAATGTAATTTTGCATAAATATATATCTACAAATACGAATGAAAACAGTTCGCAAGCCATCTTGGTTAAAAATAAAAATCCCTGGAGGAGAAAAATATACGGAGTTAAAAAAGATTGTTGAAGACAATCATTTAAATACAATTTGTGCCAGTGGTCGGTGCCCAAATATGGGAGAATGTTGGAGTAGAGGCGCTGCTACACTTATGATTTTGGGCGAAATATGTACACGTTCGTGTAAGTTTTGTGCCACTCAAACTGGAAAACCATTTCCTATTGACCCAAATGAGCCCGAAATGGTAGCAAAGTCGGTGAAGTTGATGCGATTAAAACATGCCGTAATTACTTCTGTTGATCGTGACGAGCTAGAAGATAAGGGAGCACAACATTGGGCAGACGTTATCAACGCTATTAAAAACCAAAATCCATGCACCATTATTGAAGTTCTTCTCCCTGATTTTGATGCTAATCCAGAACTCATCGATATCGTAATTAAATCTAAACCGAATATTCTTTCTCACAATATTGAAACTGTTCGCAGACTAACTCCAGAAATCAGAAGCAGAGCTAAATACGATGTTAGTTTAAAAACATTGCAACTCTTTTCAAAATCTGGAATTGAAACTAAGTCTGGAATTATGGTTGGTCTTGGCGAAACCCAAGAAGAGGTAATTGAAACTTTACAAGACTTATATCACGTTGGATGTAGGATGATTACCATCGGGCAGTATCTCCAGCCAACTCCACAAAATATTGAAGTAGTGGAATATATCCATCCAGATATTTTTGATTTTTACAAGGGAAAAGCACTCGAAATTGGGTTTAAAATAGCAGAATCAGGCCCATTAGTGCGGTCGTCGTATATGGCAGAAGATGCATTTAAAAATAATCAGAACGAATAAAGTTTTTCATGCGAAACGGAACTAGACATATAAGCTAGCAACAAAACTAAAAAAATCATAGACAAAACCTTGAGTTTGTCTGATAGACATAAACAATTGAAAAAATGAATAATGTAACATTTCACGATTGGGAAACCATCGATTATAAAGAAGCTTGGGATAAGCAACAAGCCATTTTTAATGGTGTAATGGATTTCAAACTTGGCAAATCCGACCACTCTCCGCAATCAATTATCTTTTGCGAACACCCACATGTATATACGCTTGGGAAACACGGAAATAACACTAATTTGTTGATTAGCGATGATATGTTGAAACAGCTTCAAGCAACGTATTATCATATCGACCGTGGGGGAGATATCACTTATCATGGACCTGGGCAAATTGTTGGTTATCCAATTGTTGATTTAGAATTGCTAAAACTGTCTATCAGAGATTATATTTTTAATTTAGAACAAAGCGTAATTGACACCTTGGTTCATTACAATATTTCTGCCACCAGATTAGATGGAGCCACTGGAGTATGGCTCGATGTAAATGTGCCCGGACGTACACGAAAACTTTGTGCAATAGGTGTAAAAGCCAGTCGCTACGTAACCATGCATGGATTTGCATTTAATGTAAACACGAATTTAAAATACTTTAATTACATCAATCCTTGTGGTTTTGTAGATAAAGGAGTAACTTCGATGCAAATAGAGTTGGGGAAGATGGTGGACATCGAAGAGGTTAAAGCAATTTTAAAAACCAAGCTATATAAGAATTTGAATATCAACGAGTAAGAACGTGGGTTTGATAAATTAATAGATATAAATGCTAATTGGCAGCCAATCTAAAAAAATCAAATACATAACATAATAATTATGAACCCAAGAGTTACAAATGTAAAGTCTGATCAGAATTTTAATCTTATACTTACGTTTAACAATGGCGAAGTTAAACATTTTGATGTAAAACCATATTTAAATATTGGACTTTTTAAAGAATTAAAGGACTTGAGTTTATTTAATTCAGTAAAACCTTTTTTAGGTAGTATTTAATGGGCAAATGGCATAGACCTTTGTCCAGATACTTTATATTTGGAAAGTAAATAAATTCACTAACTTAAGCTGACTTCTTTTATTGCATAGATACGCCCAGCTATTAACAGCGCATCAAAACAATGCAGGTCAAATATTTTACTTAAAGTTCAAGAAAACAAATTCATGATACTAACCAGAAAAAGATAAAAGATTTTACCTAACTTTATGGTTTTAATATCCAACCTAAAATGAAATCTAAAACTATTACAAGCCCGAAGTTTATAGTTCTAATATTATTGTTCTTAGTTACGGTTGCATCAAGCAGCGGACAGAATGCTGTTACTAATTCTGACGGCAAAGTGCATCAAAATCAATATAATAAGGATGAAATAAAAGCTATACAGATTGCTGATAGTGTTGCAAAATCAGAATTGAAAAAATTTAGCATTTCACATCCAAATATGATGAGTGATGGTCAACTTTCGCTTAAATTCTATGATATAACAGTTGAAACCTTACAAAAAAACATAAATGCATTTCAAGTAAATTATAAATTTAATCAAGATATTGGCGGTAAAGTACTATTTCAATCCTTTAGTGTAATAGTTAATCTAGATACTAAGAACACAATTTTTATTAAAGAAACAACGAATGAAAAGAGAACATTTGTAGGTACAGCTATTATAAGTAACGGCAAGCCAATGTTTATTTGGGAGTTTTCTGATTCTCAAGCTTTTTATCTTGATGATTTAAAAAATTGGGATAATAAATATTTGAATAAGAAGATAACAGTTATAGGAACACTTACAGAATATATTGATGGCGTTTATTCTGGACCTGTTTTAAAAGATTGGAAAATAATTGAAAGTAAATAATAAATATCACTTTGAACATAAACATAATTTACACGATAATAAACGATTCAATATTAACTCAACAACTAAAATAACACTTAAAAGTGCGGAGTCAGCACGAAAATCACCGACAAAACTATAATGAAAAAATTTGTTTCAATCTTTACAATTATAATTGCGATGGCAATTAATGCTACAGCCCAATGGACATTACAAACCAGTGGTAAGACTAATGATTTACGCTCTGTATCTTTTACTGATGCGAATAATGGGTTTGCTGTTGGCGATGACGATGGTATGGGAAGTGGTGGTATGATTTTGAAAACCACCAACGGAGGTACTAATTGGACACCCCAAGTTAGTAATACCTATTCAATATTAAACTCCGTTCATTTCACCGACGCTAATACTGGCTATATTGTTGGAGGATCGGGTACTATTTTAAAAACAACCAATGGAGGCAGCAATTGGACTGCGCTAACAAGTGGCGCAACAGGTAATTTAAAATCTATTTGTTTTCCAAACGCTACAACTGCATTTGTAGTCGGTAGCGGTGGTACCATATTAAAAACCACTAATTCTGGGGCCAATTGGACACCACAGACAAGTGGTAAAACAACCATCTTGAAATCAGTTTATTTTATAACTACAACCACTGGATATGCTATTGGTGATTCGGGCACCATATTGAAAACAATTAATGGCGGTACTAACTGGATTGCTCAAAATAGCGGTTTAACTGGCTCGTCAACAAACCTCAATTCAGTTTATTTTACCGATGTAAATACAGGGTATGCTGTTGGACAAAGCGGAAAAATAATTAAAACGATAAATGGAGGCACAAACTGGATTGCCCAATCAAGTGGTGTTTCTAATGATATTTTTTCTGTTTATTTTGTTAATGCCAATACTGGATATGCTGTTGGTTGGACCAAAATTTTGAAAACCGTTAATGGAGGATCTACATGGACTATTCAAACGAGTGGAATTAGCGGGACTTATGATAACTTGAATGCCATACTTTTTCTTGATGCAAATACTGGATATACCGTCGGGAATAAAGGTCGTATTTTAAAAACCATTAATGGTGGTGGTGTGGGCATAACAGAAAATATGGCAGAAAAACAGATTAATGTTTATCCTAATCCGGCTTCCGACATCGTTACTTTGAATATTGAAGATAGAAATAATGAAGATTTGATAATAAATATTTATAATGTAGTTGGTGCTTTAGTTAAAACGGAAACACTGAAACACAACAATATACAAGTTAATATCGGAGATTTAAGTAATGGTGTTTATCTGCTAACAGTTAAATCCAAAAATCTGACAGCAAATCAAAGACTAATAATTCAAAGATAATATTAGCCTTGTAAAAGTGCCTTGCAAAATGCTGGGTTTAAAGTAAATTGAAAGTTCAACAATCCCGATAATTATCGGGATAAATATTTCGATAGATTGGTACTGATGTTAAGTGAAAGTCAAGAAGAATTTATTCCGAAAAGCCACAAATGTGATGAGTCATTTATTAAAAACAACAATATGAAATACATACAAACAATTGTAGCTTTGACACTTGTTTCTATCATTACAAGTTGCTCAAAAGGAAAACTTGAAGAAAAAGGATTTCAAGTAATTTCAACTTCTGACAATTCGAATATTGAAGTATCAGACGGTTTAAATAGAGATTCATTAAAATTTGTAACTCAACCAAGCAGTGTTTTATTGACTGGTGTTCCAAACATAAGACTTACAACCATTTATAAGGTAAACATTAACAAGAACAATAAATCGACCTACATTGGATCAAACAGTTTTCATACTAGAGATAATGAGACAGATATCAACACGGGAAATAATTGGAATAACAATTTAATGCCTGGAATTCAAGCAGTTTATGGGTACAACATGGTGAATATTTCGCATTATAACATAAATGAAAACAAGCAAAAGAATTTCTTTGAAAAACCGGTCTTGATTAGAACATTGTACTATCCAGCATTTTCAAAAGACACATTAAATTATAAACCTGTAACTAGAAACTATTTTATCATATCTGTGTACAATGACGATACGAATAAAGATGGCTATATCAATCAAAAAGACCTCAGAAGATTTTATCTATATAATATAAACGGAGAAAGACAAAAAGCACTCGTTCCTGAGAATTACTCGGTGTTCAAATCTGAATACGACCCTGCCAACGACTATCTATATGTATTTGCACAACTTGACAATAATAACAACGGAATAGTGGATGAGGGTGAGCCAATTCATGTTTTTTGGATAGACCTCAAAGACCCAAATAAAGCAGGACGACAGTATTAATTTTAATAAGTTGCGAACACAGGCGACATACTAAAAATTCGACATAATATCAATGGAAAAAATTATTAAGCTCGATAATTCAAACATTGAAAATGAACATATTTGTTGTGCATTTTCAGATAATAAGTGTAAAGAAAGCTATGAATTAAAAAAAAGCTGGCTTAAAAATGAATTTGACAATGGATATGTTTTTAGAAGAATCGATGCTAGAGCTAAAGTCTTTATAGAATATGGACCAGTTGAAAAAGGGTGGGCGCCAATTGATGGTGAAAATTATTTACTGATAAATTGCTTTTGGGTCTCAGGACAGTTCAAAGGAAAAGGATACGCAAAGGAATTGTTGCGGCTTGCGCTTGAGGATGCTAAAACACAAGGAAAAAATGGATTGGTAACCATCGTAGGAACAAATAAATTTCATTTCATGAGTGACACTAAATGGCTTATACAACATGGATTTGAAACTATTGAAAGAACAACTTCGGGTTTTAGTTTATTGGTAAAGAAAATAAACCCTAAAGCGAACAATCCAAAATTTAAGGAAACTGCAATTATTGGGGAAACTCCATATAAAACTGGCTTAGTGGCTTATTATTCGAACCGTTGTCCTTTTTCTGAATTTCACGTTCAGACTTCGCTGGCAGAGACTGCAAATAAAAGAAATCTGCCGTTGAAAATTATCAAACTTGAGACAATGGAACAAGCACAATCATCACCGACTCCAGCGACAATTTTTAGCTTGTTTTATAATGGAAAATTTATCACAACAGACTTAAGTGTTTGTATGGACTCTAGGTTTGATAAGGTATTAGAGAAATCACAAAAATAATGACGAAAGTACGACTGCATAATAGCGACTTTGAACAATGCCAAAGTTTAAATAAATTTGCAAGTTCAACAAAGTATGTTTTCCATTATCTTTCCGAATTGAAATGACTTTGCAAGAAAACAGAACTTAGTCCGCTATTGCCTTAAGCTTAAGCCGTTTGAAATAAAGTTGGAAAAATTATCAGGATAAAAATAGAATTATTTATAAATGATATATTATGAAGTATATGAAAAAAATTTTAGTGCTAATTTTTATTTGCAACAATTTTATGCAATCTACAGTGGTAGGGCAAATTAATAAACAAGATGATGTTGCATCAAATACAACCAATCAAAAATTTGAAAACAAAGATGTTTTAGGTTTTGGTATATTAAAACGATTGCCTGGTTTATGGAATGGCCCTGTTTTCTCGGCTACACCGGCAGGCAACTTTGATAAATGGTATGTCGATTTTCGACCCATATCAGCTGGACAAATATCTCAATATTCAATGCTTGATTCACAAACGGTTAATATTATAAGTTTTTTTATCGTTAAGTATTACGATCAGATAAGAGTAGCAATGCGAACAGAAGGGTGCTTCAATAAAAAATGTTGTGTTACTTATGAAGTTCTTGACTCAGTAAATGAAGCAAAGGGATACTATAGATTTTCGGATTTTAAATCAGGAATAAAACGTGCATATACCGAGTATACTTTTACTGAAAATCAATTTGTAATGAACGTATATACAAATAAGTTCAATAAAGTAAGTTCCTTACAACTGCATTCAAAATTTGTGGCAAAATTAGCTGACAGCAAAGCAGCAAATGATGCTATTTCGTATTTTAACTATCCTCAACCTGGAATAATCAAAGATTTCACAAATGTTTTTATTAACATGACTGAAAGTATTTTTTTTAACCTCGACAACGATCCATATAGTTCATCATCACAGCCTTATGTTGGAAATGTTACAGTAAATATATCTATTGATTCATCATTAAAAGTTAAAAGGAGTGATGAATTATGCATACTAATGACAACAGAGCCACTTTATATTGGAATCAAATACAATCCTGAAAATTTAAAGTATCTTGCAAAATATATTTACCTGCCCATTGGTGCCAAAAAATATACAATTAAAAATGTTCATCCTGGCAAATACTATTTATATTCATTCAATGATTTAAATAATGATAAAAAGCATTTAAAAGGTGATTATATGAGTTCATACTTGAATAATATTGTTACTGTGCCAGCAAATGGAAATGTAACCGTAGATACTAAAATTGATTTTATAATACCATAAAACAATACTTGAATATCAACAGATTAAAGGAGGATGGTTATGAGAGTTATAACTAACACGCTCATATAAAAAAAGAGGGTTTTGCCCTCTTTTTTTATACTAAATATAATGCTATTCAGTCAGCAATGGTTTTGATTTATCCCAACTTATAATATAATTGAAGGTGACTTTTTTGCTTTCGCCTGGTTTTAAATTCAGTTTCCATTCTATAATACCAGATTCTGCATTAACTTCAGCATCTTTAACTTCGCTGGTTTCAATTTTAATATCAGCAACATTAGAAATAGGGAACTGGTCTTTAAGGCCTAGCTCTATAGCGGTCAGATTTTGATTTTTAACCGTAATTTCGATTTTAATATTACGTTTACGAACGTTCCCAACAATGTTGTCTTTTGTTTTATCTGAAAGTTTTTTGCGTTCCACAAAAATACGTTTATCTGTGCCTAGAGAAACAGTAAGTGTGTCGTTTGAAGTGACAGGATTGATAAATGTTTGTCCAATAATGCTATTTTCGAAGATGATATTAGCTGTAGCAGGAATTAAATTTAACTTTTCCCAACCTACTAACGCAGCAGTTAAAAATGCCTCTTTATCTACTTTTGGAATTGCTACATATTTATAGATTCCAGTTAGGTTTTCTTTTAAAATTGTAATGGTATGAGGTTTAGCATCGGAAGGAATTTCGTATGGAAGTGAAATATCATACTCGGTGTTAATCAAATTGGTGTTTTGCTCAACATAAGCGGTTGAATAACTTGCATCTTTTACACCATCAATATAAATTACAGTACCATCAGAACGAGACCCACGAACATTCCCAGTTTCTCCATCATTTCCTTGAACCCCTGCCATTGATGTAGCAACCGTTTCAGCAGATCTTCCTGTTGCCATTTTCATATTTGAAGTGCCAATATTATTAGGATTCATGTAATAAGTTAAAAACCAAGGATTTATAATTGGTAAAGTCTTATTTGTCATTGGAGTTCCTGTAGATAATGTTAAATTCACTTTACTCCAATCTTCATCGGTGTTTTGGGTAACAATTGCTTTCATTGTTAATTGCACTGGTTTAGAAACTTCATCTACTTTTAGTTCATATATTGGGCTCCAGCCTGCTGGAGTTGCTAAGTATGAAAAGAAAATTGATGCATTTTGAACTGCTGTTTCTGCAGTAACAGTGATGGTAATAATCGATTCAGGCTTTTCTTCAGTAGTATTCACAATTGGAGTCGTTTTGACTTGATAATCATTCAGTTCAGCAAGTTTTGCTTGATATCCTACTTGGGTTTTACTCAATAGTCTTTCTCTCTTTTTTACCTTAAACCAATCGGCATTTATTTCAGCCATTCTAGAACGGTAGTAAAGCAATGCCTCCTTTAAAACGGTAATGGTATCTGTTTTGGTAATTGCTTTACTATTTTGGAGAAGGTTTTTTTCTGATATTAGTAAATCTCTTTTTGCATTATTTTCATCAATATCATATTGTAACATTTCTAGTGAATCTGTATAAGCTTTGATTTTATTTAATATGTGTTGAGGAATTTCGCTTTCTTTAACTTCTTCAGGTTCAGGATATTTAATTACAGATTGCTGTTCTAAAATTACAAAATTTCCTTTCCCGGAAACACGTAAAGAATTTGGATTTAATCGTGATGATAATCCGCTAATAATAATTTTTGAGGTTCCAGCGGGGATGTTTACATCGGCTTTTCGAAATATTTGAGCGCCGCTTCGATAAACAATTACTTTATTGATTTTGGAGGGGGTTTTGATCTCTTTTTGAGCCACTACTGCCGTAAAGGTGATGAAAAGCAATAGAGTGATAATTGCTGATTTTTTCATAAGAATAAAATTTTGTGAATAAAAAAGCAATCAAAACAGCAAAGATTAAGCCAAGTTTATTAGACTTGATGAAGATAAAAGCAAAATCCTTTCAGATTAATTGAAAGGATTTTAAATCTTGAAGGCTATAATTAAAGCTAATCAACTGCGCCAGCGGCTTTTAGGATAGCAATATTTTTCTTAACTTTTTTGCCACCATTAGCATATTTTAAAACACTTTGGCCAATGCCATCTTTAGCATTAACATCGGCTCCACGTTTTATCATCAGCTCCAAAACTTTAGGGTTTTTGCACTTTACACAAGTGTTTATTACTGGGTATTTTGAAGATGAAAAACGAGTGTTTGGATCTATTCCTGCATCAAGTAAAATTTCTATGGTTTTTATATTTTCGATTCCAAGAGCATAACTTAAGTGCATATATGCTTTATCGGTTTTGTCGTTTAATTTGGCACCAGCATCGATTAAATATTTTACCATTTCAGGATTGCTACCATAAATTGCGGTCCCAACTGCAGTAAAAGCTGGGCTGATGGTGCCTGGTAATTCAAGCTTAGCTCCTTTTTTTATCATCATTTTAGAAACCTCGTTATATAATGGAAATTGACATGCAAGAATTAATGCAGTTACTCCATCTTTAACTAAAGTTGCTTTTATATCAATGTTTTTTGTCTTTTCTACAAGGAGTTTTGCTATTTCGACCCCTTTGGGTTTGTTCATCATAATTGCATTCATCAATGCATTCAGCGACCAAGAAATTGATTTGTCTTGATTCGCGTTTTTATCAAATATATCAGGATTTGCGCCTTTTTCAAGCAAAATACGTACGCGTTCAATTTTTAGAGCACGAACTGCTGATATCAAAGGTGTTGATGTGTATTTTGATCCGTTACCAGTTCTGATATAAGTGCTTGGTGCATCGATTTTGATGCCTTTTGTGTTTACAAGCAAATTAAAAATTTCATCAGATTCCAAACTTGTTGAGAGTGCTAATGGTGTTTCTTGATCATCCGTTAAGTTAGGATTTACTCCATTATTTAATAAACTTTTCACGGTAGCTACATCTCCATTTCTTACAGCAACCGCTAATGGGGATTTATCGGCTTTGGATTGTGCTTGGCAATAAGAAAAACTAAAAAAGGTAATTCCAAATAGAATTACAGCAAAATTGACGAAGTGTTTTTTCATAGTAATTTGATTAGTTAGATTACGTTGTATAATTTGCAAAAATAGTCAATTTAGCCATTTTTGTGCTAAAAAATATTTTGCTTTATTGAATTATCTTTTTTTCCAGATAGACCATGTTTAACTGGAAAAACCCCAAATAATATTGGCAATCAATGAGAAAATTACCACTGCAAAAAGAATTAGCGTACTATAAGTGATGCCAATAAACCATAGAAACCGATTTCCTTCTAACTTTCCCCTAGACAAAATTAACGAAACAATATTTAGAATAACAAGTGCAATTAATGCCATTTTAAAAATCAATAATATCGTTGGATTTGAATTTTGATGATTCAAAAAGATTCCTGTTGTATAGTTCATAGCTTCTTCAGCAAACCAAAGACAA
This sequence comes from Bacteroidota bacterium, assembly GCA_037130365.1. Lineage (GTDB taxonomy): Bacteria > Bacteroidota > Bacteroidia > Bacteroidales > WCHB1-69 > JBAXTE01. The sequence goes on along the minus strand of JBAXTE010000043.1, from coordinate 5,691 downwards.
ACAATTTGGATTAATATTGAAACATAACTCCATATTGTGGAAGCAAAAATTAGTATCTGTTTTTTCTCCATTTATTGTTTTTTATATGGCTAAGATAGAAGATTTTTTTGATTTATTCAGTTGTTGACGATTAATTGAATTTTTTGTTTCCTTTTGTTGACGCATGTACTTTATGAATGATATTATTTTTCTGAGAATACAGGCAACTTGTAAGAAAATTTAATACTCTTATATTGATGAGGTGTAAAAAATTAAGTATATATTTACTTCATAATTACAATTAATTTAATTTTTAGGAATCGTTTATTTATGTTAAAGCTTTGAATATTAGTTTGTATGTAGCATAATTGATTATACTTATTTAATAAAACAAAATCACAATAGTAGTTGTTTATCATTATAAAGTAATGTGAATAAATCTATATTTTAATTAAAGACACAAGATTAACAAAAAAATTAAGGATATGAAGCAAGTATTTTTTGTTTTATTAACATTATTTTTGGGATTGAATTTGATTGCTCAAAACAATGTCGGCATTAATGAAACTGGAGCAAATCCAGATCCATCTGCTGCTTTAGATGTATCTTCTACGAATAAAGGGATGTTGATTCCTCGTATGTCTGCAGTCTCTAGGTTGGCAATCGTGAATCCTGCGAATGGATTATTGATTTATGACACAGATTCAAATTGCGTTTTTTTTTATAAGGCAATAACACCAATATGGATTTCACTTTGTAATGCCTCATTTGGCCCAACAGGCCCAACAGGATCGCAAGGAGCTCAAGGAGCTCAAGGATTAACAGGGGCAACTGGGTCAATGGGCGCTACTGGAATTACAGGTTCAACTGGAAATATTGGATTAACTGGAGCCACGGGTCCAATTGGTGCTACAGGTAATATTGGAGCAACCGGAGCAATCGGAATAGCTGGAGCCACGGGAGCCACGGGAGCCACGGGAGCCACGGGAGCCACAGGAGCCACAGGATCTGCAGGAACCATCGGACTCACTGGCGCTACTGGAGCAACTGGATTAATCGGACCAACTGGTGTTGGAATAGCTGGAGCAACAGGCACTACAGGTTCTGTAGGAGCAACGGGTCCCGCAGGAGCAACGGGAGCCACAGGTCCAACTGGAACAATTGGAAATACTGGAGCAACTGGATTAATCGGACCAACTGGTGCTGGAACAGCTGGAGCTACTGGAGTCACAGGGCCTATTGGTTTACCAGGTGTAACTGGAACTACTGGTGCAAATGGCGTTACTGGTGCCACTGGAGCTATTGGTTCGACTGGGTTAACCGGTGCAGCAGGAGCTACTGGTGCCACTGGAACTAGCACTGCATTGGCTTGCTCTACACCAAATTATATTATTAAATCGGATGGTGCTCAGGCTACTTGTACAGTTGCGCCAATTTTCGAAAACGCGACTGGAAATGTAGCTATAGGTAATACTTCCCCAACAGAGAAGTTAGATGTTACTGGTAATGTCCGTTTTTCTAAAGCATTAATGCCAAATAATTTACCTGGTTCTACTGGTCAAGTATTAGTTTCGCAAGGAGCCAATGTTGCCCCAGTTTGGCAATCAATAGGTAACGTTATTCAAGTATTAAAATCATCTGCTGTTAGAACTTTAATTTCAAGTAGTACTTTTACAGCAATTTCAGGATTAAGTGTTAGTTTTTCATTAACCACGAATGCTACTGTAATGATATCTACTTATGGTTCTTTGGAGACGACATCATCCGTAGATGGTGGTTCTGGAGTAATTGTTCAAGCATTTCTTAATGGAACCGCTATTCCTGATATGTTTCAAACAATTGATATCAATGATGCTGCTGGTTATACAAACACTATCGCTCCTTGGGCAATGACCAATACGCTTACACTTACAGCTGGAAACCATATTATTAATATAAAAACCAGAAAATATATGGGAGATAATTATTATGCTGGAGGAAATACCACAGCGCCTAGTCCTAATGAAGGTGCAATAATATTAACGGTTATTCCTCAATAATGTGTAATTGTAATAATAAATAACGAAGAATCAGCGTGTGTTAAATTTGTCTCAAAGTAAATGCTTAATTTTATTTGTTATAATTTAGGCACCAAATCGATTTAGAAAAATGTCTTAAATTGAATATAATTTAGCAATTGAGTGTTCTTTTGCTTTTAAAAATTATATGTTTACGACTTGAACGATATTGCGTTTTTGGAGTTATCAATATAAATAAATACTTATAACAAATCTAATAATAGGTTCATGGGCTCAACTCTAAAAATATTTTTATTAAGTTTTGTTTTTTTGATGTTGATGCCTTTTATAACATTAAGTCAAATAACTTTAATATCACCTACTGGAGATGGGGGTTTTGAAACAGGAACTACACTTGGGTTAAATGGCTGGACTGCAGTTCCTGATGGTACTAATTATTGGGCTGTTGTAACTCCGATTCTTCCACTTACAGCTACTTATGCAGGGACACAAGGGGTCTGTGTTTCAAAAAATGGAACCGTTTATAATTATGGAACTGGAACTGCCAGAACATCTCATTTTTATAGAGATGTTGCTATTCCTGCTGGGGCAACTGCTATTACATTGTCTTTTTATTGGAAAGGTGGTGGTGAAGTAGGATGGGATAGAGCATTGGTATATACCGCTCCAACCACGGTAACACCAGTTTTAGGTGCACCAACTTCAAGTTCCACCACGCTTACTGGTGCCACTTTAGTATGGACACAACCTACGGTTCAATCACCATTTGCATACACCCTTGTAACCATCACATTACCAAATAGTTTAGCAGGAACTACTGTTCGTCTTATTTTCACTTGGCAAAATGATGGTAGTGGTGGTACATCAACTGGTACAGCTATAGATAATATTTCTTTAACGTGTAATTCACCTCTTCCATGTGCCGGTATGCCTACTGGACTTACAACCACTGCCGTAGGTACAACCACAGCAACTATTATTTGGACTGCGGCAACACCCATTCCAGCAAGCGGTTACGATTATTATTACAACACAACTGGAATTGCTCCAAATAGTTCAACAACACCATCTGGATCAGTTGGATCAGGAATAACATCAGCAAATTTAACAGGTCTTTCACAAAGTACCTTATATTATTTTTGGGTTAGAGCTAACTGTGGATCACCAGATGGAGTTGGAAATTGGTCTAGCATAGGTAGTTTTTATACGGGTTATTGTACTTCCATCGGTTTAAGTCCAAGTTATTACATTAATAATTTTACCACAACCGGTGGCTCAACTAATATTTCAAATACGTCTTCAGGATATTCTGCAAATGGATATAGTAATTCAACTGGATTATTAGTAACTCAAGTTCAAGGTGGTACAATTAGTTTTTCAGCCTCTTTTGGTTTAAGTACAACTTCTACTTTTGGTTTTGGTATATGGGTAGATTGGAATGATGATTTAGATTTTTCTGATGCAGGAGAAAATGTATTTATTTCGAGCGTTTTTGCAACTTCGTTTGCTGGTAGTTTTAATGTACCTGCAGGCGCTGTTTCAGGAAATCACAGAATGAGGATTGTTGGAAATTATTTAAGCTCTATTCCAGTTGCATGCAATTCAACGGCAATTTCTGGAGAGACAGAAGATTATACAATAAATATTTCAGCGCCTTGTGTTGCACCAGCAAATCCACCAAATCCCACAAGTAACTCCCCACAATGTTCAAGTCCTGGCGTAACCATTTCACGTGTAGGAAGTCCTCCTGCTGGCGAAACTTGGTATTGGCATACCAGTCCTACTGGTGTATCAACAGCAAATTCAGGCAGCACTTTTACTGTTACTTCCTCAGGTACTTATTATTTGCGTTCGCTAAACTCAACCACTGGATGTTGGAGTACTGGAAATGGAACTATTACTGTTGTTGTAGAAACTCCACCAGCAATTACTGTTTCACCTGCTTCTGCAACTATATGTCCTGGTGCACTTCAAGCCCTAGTTGTAAATGGTGGAGGTTCATCTGGAGTTCTATTGAATGAACCCTTTATTGGTGCTTCTTTACCATCTGGATGGAGTACTGTGGTTGGAAGTGGTGATGTTGTTGGCATTTCTACAACATCAAGCGCTGGAGGAACTGCAAATGAAGCAATGATTTCTGGCAATAGCCAATCCACTAATATTACGGATATTCTTTATTATGGACCAATAAATACCACTGGTTTAACATCATTAACATTACAGTGGAATAATTATATGAACCATTATTCTTCTGGATGGAGTTATGGAATTAGTGTCCAAACGAGTACAGACCAATTGACTTGGCATAACACAAGTTGGGTTACAAATCCTGTAACAGCGAGTATAGGGCCTGGAATTCAAACTATTACCATTAATACAGCAGATGTTGGTTCTTCAACTTTTTATTTAGCCTTTACAATGAGTGGGCTTACTTTTGGTGCATTTGATTGGTACATAGATAATGTAATTTTAACGGGAGTATCCACTCCTGCATCAATCACATGGTCGCCAACTACTAATTTATATACCGACGCTGCTGGAACAATTCCTTATGTTGCTGGAACGCCAGCAACCACCGTTTATGCAAGCCCGACATCTACAACAACATATACAGCCACGAACACCACTTCAGCAGGATGTACTAGCACAAGTACTTCGGTGTTAACAATTCCTGTTGTAACAATGACCCCTGCTTCTGCAACTATTTGTCCAGGATCAATTCAGTCTATCGTTGCAAGTGGTGGTGTTTCAGCAAATCCAATAAACGTTTTAGAAACATTTACTGGTGCAACTATGCCAGCTGGTTGGACTTCAGTAATCGGTAGTGGTGATGCGATTGGTATTTCAACTACAGCAAGTGCAGGTGGTACTGCAAATGAAGCAATGATTACAGGTAATAGTCAATCCACGAATGTTACTGATATACTTTATTATGGTCCAATAAATACAACTGGACAAACTTCCTTAACACTACAATGGAATAATTACTTATATCACTACATGTCAACTTATAATTATGGCATAAGTGTTCAAACAAGTACCGATCATATAACATGGCATAATACAAGTTGGGTTACAAATCCAGTAACTGCAAGTATAGGCCCCGGTGTTCAGTCTATTACAATTAATACTGCAGATGTTGGCTCTTCCACTTTTTATTTGGCATTTAAAATGAGTGGATTAACTTTTGGTGCATATTATTGGTATATTGATAATGTATCAATAACTGGAGCAGCAGTCCCATCAATTATGACATGGTCTCCAACAACCAATTTATTTACAGATGCTGCTGCTACAATTCCATATGTTTCTGGTTCAAATGCCACAACGGTTTATGCTAACCCTACTTCAACTACAACTTATACAGCAACAACAACATCTAATGGATGCACAATTTCTGGCACTTCGGTGATTTCGGTATTATCACCAATTACCCCAACCTTTCCGGCATTGGGACCCTATTGTGTAGGCGCAACTCCGGGATTATTGCCCACAAGTTCGACCAACACACCTGCAATCACCGGTACATGGAATCCATCAACAATCAGCACCGCAACAGCTGGAACAACTGTTTATACATTTACACCAACCGCAGGTGAATGTGCCACTCCCACAACGATGTCAGTGACAGTGAATTCAAATATTCTTCCAACGTTCACGGCATTGGGACCCTATTGTGTAGGCGCAACACCAG
>JBAXTE010000042.1:0-36801 GCA_037130365.1 Bacteroidota bacterium | reverse complement strand
ATCCTGAGCCAGGATCAAACTCTCCATTGTAATTAATCTTAAGTTTTGTTCTGGCTGTTATCGTTGATTGAAATCAAATTAAATTTGAATTTTCAGGATATTTGTTGTTGTCTCATCATTAATTCAAAGAACTTTTTTCATTTTTCCCGTTTGATTGGGAGTGCAAAATTACAACTTTATTTTTAATATCCAAATAAAAATTCATTTTTTTTGAATTATTTTTTGGTTTTAACCTAATTTGTAACTTCAATGAACTTTCCCTTATTTATCTTTAGGGAGTGCAAAGTTACATGAATATTTGAGACATCAAAACAATTAGCACGTAAATAACAACAAAAAACATGTATCGTATTGATTATCAGGAATAATATTTTATTCTAGCTTCAACATTTAATAAAATGAAGCTAATATCTAATCATTCTTTTATATGAATATTGTCAATTGTTATAAAAACACAAACGAAATATTTCAATGTTTTGGCAAATAAAATCTAAATAATAATATAAAACAAATCAATATTTTTTTCTTAAAAATCAAAAAAAACATAAATTTCTACTACACAACAATTTTATTTTACCATAAATGGATTAGAAACCAAATACGGTTTTGATATTAGACGATTAGAAATATCATCAAAAACTACCCGAAAGACTCCAACTCTGTCTATAATTAAACCAACAATATATCTATTTACTTTGTATTTTTGGGGAACACATTTCAAACTCCATTTATTTTGATAATCAACCCAATCGCCATTTATCCATTGCTGAATGATATATAAAGACCCAGGAGTTCCACAACCAGACAATATTATACCATCCGACTCATTAGCTTGATTTTCTGGTGATTCAATATAAATTCTAATTTGTGACTTAAGCTCATAGCTTTGAAATTCAGTTTGAATTCTTGGTTGGTCTTTATAAATATCAAGAATTACAGCATCATTATTTAGCTGTTTTGCAACTACAATCTGGGTTAATTCTTTATATTTATATTGATTTTGCTTTGAATCAATGACAAAATTATTTAAAAATATTAATGGATATTTCGATAATGTATCAGGTATTTCATCTATTAGATAGGAATACTTTTCACTTTTATAATAAAAAGAGAGCTCTAAAGCAGTAACTTTCTTTGGCAGAGATATTTCAAATAATGGGTATAATGAAAGTGCAGGTTGATAACCGTAAAAATAATATTGTTGTACTCTCTTTTTCCACTTTTTTCCATTGTGAGCAAGATAACTCATCGAAATTTGTGAAATATCACTAGGCGTAAGAGCTGTTGTAAATTTTGAAATACTAAAGCACCAGAGAGTTGAATCCGCCTTTTTTTGTGAATAACCATTAATAGTTAATCCACTTAAAATTAAAATTAAAACTAATAATTTTTTAAAAATCATTATTGAACTTTTGAATTAAAACGACAAAAAAGCCTCACATTCATCAAATATGAGGCTTTAAATCTATTTTATCAGAACCTTAATTGGTTTATTTATTATTGGGAACTTTAATGAATAAAGCCCCGACGAGAGTGCAGAAATATTTATTGGCACTTTATTATCCCCAACAGAAAGAGTTATTTCATTTTCGAGCACCAATTTTCCTAAGTTATCATAAAGCTTATATGCTGTTTTCACGTTTATTTCAGAATGAATATTAACGATTATTCGCTCATCTGCAGGTATCGGGTATACAGAAACAAAATTGGTTTCAGTAATTTCATAAATTGAAACCCCAGCTACTGTAATCAATATATTTACTGAGTCAGATCCGCAAGGATTAGAAACTACAAGACTGACATGATAATCGCCATTTTGAGTATAAGCATGAACTGGGTTTTGTGATGTAGATGTTAATCCATCATCAAAATTCCATAAATAATCAATCCCATTTGATGAAGTATTTGTAAACGTAACATTATTAGCACTAGTGATGTAAGTATATGAAGCATTAGGTACTGCACCTATTGAAATAAACTTTGAAATTGAATCTGTAATTCCACAATTATTCAATGCTTTCACTCCTATTGAGCATGGCTGAGCATTAATTGGGAAGTTTAGAGTAATTGAAGAATCGTTACTTGAACCAACAATAGTAACACCAGCTGGAATAACCCATTCATAAGATGTTGCATAATTCCATCTAGGAGTATAAAAAACAACGTTGTTTTGACCAGAACATACCTGTGTAGGACCAATTATCGTTGTTGGTTGAGGAAGCGGATTTATTATGATATTGTAAGAAATACTATCAGTTGTTCCGCAACTATTCAGGGCTTTTACAGCAATATTACATGATTGAACACTACTAGAAAAGTTAACAATTATTGCTGTATCATTACTTAAACCAACTATAGTAACTCCAGTTGGAACAATCCATTCATAAGATGTTGCATAATTCCATCTAGGAGTATAATACGTAACATTTGATTGGCCAGGGCATACATGATTTAATCCAATTATAGAAGTGGATTGTGGAATTCTATTAACAGTAATACTTTTTGAAGAAGCTAATCCATTTCCACAATCATTCACCCCTTTGACAGTAATTGCCCCAGAGAGCGCTGTAGAATTTATTGAAACAGATATTGTATTTGTTGAACTTGTACCCGAAAAACCGGCAGGAAGTGTCCACAAATAAGATGTTGCATTTGCAATTGTTGGAACACTGAAGATGGCATTTGTTTGATTTTGACACACCGTTGCACTCCCATTGATAGTACCTGCATTACTTGGAACCACTCCTGCACCTACACTTGCGGTAATTGGAACTCGATTGCTTGTACAACCATATTCTTGAACAGACCAATCGTAAAAAAAGTAATAAACAGTAGCAGGATTAGTTGCAGCATTACTACCAGTAATTTTCACCAAACCGCCAATTAAATATGGGTATGATACATTAGTATTATTTCTGTATAAATTTGGAGTTGTATTAGCAGTAATCTTAAAACCTGTGCCTTGTGGAACATCAAAATTTAGAAAAACTCTAGTTTGTCCGACAGCAAGTGTGACTGTTTTTTGCTGAATTACTGTACCTGCACTATTATATAATTTTATGGTTCGAGATGCTGCACTATTTGCGTTAACCAAAACCGACAACAATTTGAACGGCTTAATTGCGTCAAAGTATAGTCCATATTCAGTCCCGCTATTATAAAATCCACCACCTGTGTTCACTCGAGAATCTCCACCCGTGATACTATCTGCAACTACCCAATTTTCGACATAATAGGTTTGAGTTGAAGATATTAATGGTGTTGTATAGGAATTGCCTGTAGCAATTAAAGTACCTCCAGTAGCCAGATTATACCATCGAATTATTCCAGTTGCTGATGCAGATAACGCTATTTGTGCAGCAAGACAGCTTTGACCGTTTACTACAGTTGGCACAGTTGGACTTTGGATATGAATATAACTTGTTTTTATAACAGTATCTTTTTGTCCACAAGAATTTGTTGCAATAAGACGAACAGTATAATTTCCGTTTGCAGTGTAAGTATGTGATGGTGAATTAATTGTAGATGTACCACCATCTCCAAAATTCCATTGCCAAATATTTCCAGCGGTAGTACTATCCGTAGTATTCGTAAAGTTAATTGCATAATTACAAGTTAGCGTATCCGAAGAGACGAATTTAGCTTCTAACCCAGAAACTAGTTGCACATCTTTTCTGAACGATTGTTTATCGCCAACTGTAATCGAAAATGTTTGAGATAAATAGCATGGAGCAGAATAAGTTACACTATATGTGCCCCCTTTTATTGGTCGATGATAATTTCCAATTGGCAAAGAAGTATTAACATTTGTACTATCAGCATCATGACTATTGACAAAAACTTTAGCTTTAATCGGCAAACCTGTTTGAGCATCGGTAACAATTCCGCGAATTCCATATAACGCTTGCTCCATGTATTGCAAAAGCGACTTATAATTATATCCCCAATAGGTATTCAGGTTCTCAGTTCCTAAAGTTTTGGTGGATGAAACTTCGAATGTTAATTCTCTGCAATGATGAAAATAATTCATATAATCTTGGCGACCACCTGTAACTGAATACCAATCAGCTCCTTCGGTAACTCCTGGGTATGCGCCAGTATAAGCGAGTTCGGTAAAATAGCCATTATTTGATGCCGCAACTTTACACGTATCCACATACTCTTTGCATACATATATCCACCAATTTGCATCTGGCTGAGCGCGTTGAGCTGTTGTATAATAATCCCATGGATAATTTGTAAGTTCAGCTCCTCCATGAAAATTACCGCCCATAACAAAACTATGTGCTGAAGCAAAAGTCATAAATGCTTGAGTTTCGGGCTGAGTGGCATTTCCGTCGGGATTTGTTCCAGTCCATGGATCTGGATAATTTCTGTTTAAATCGATGTTGTTAAAATTTGATCTTGTAGATGTTGGACTTGTTCCAATTGTGTTATTACTGGTTTTGTACGTTCCATCTGGATTTGCAAATGGGCAAATATAGATTTCCATATTATTGACCAAATTCGCAACTCTTGTATTTGTTGGGTAGTTTACCAACAAATAATCAATTAATCGAAGCAAAAATATTGCTCCTGTGGTTTCATCACCATGCATTGAACTGGAATACAAAAATTCTGGTTCATCTTCGTTTAAATTGACATTTTTTGAAATTTTTGCTACAAGAATTTTACGTCCTCCAGGCGTGGAGCCCATTACGGTATCAATTTTACAAAGGGTTGGATAGGTTGCTTGAAACTGAGCCATCATCTGTAAATATACAGCATAAGTAGGATATTTATCCCATGTAGACATTTGAGCAACCGTAGTAGCCATTGTAAATGCCTTGGTTGTTGGATCAGGGGATTTTATTTGAAATAAAATCTGCTCTTGCTGGATGCGTTGAAGGTCGCTATTGTTGAGATAAGCATAAACATCATATTGGCTTGATGAGACCATTTTAACTTTATCCACAGAATAACGGCGAGAAAAATAATTCACCCGATCTTTTGAATCCACTTTGAATTTAATCTGAACTTCGCAGTTTTGATTTTGCAACAACGATGCAATTTCACCAGCTTGTGGTGAATGATATGTTTGTGCATTTGTGTAAATCATGCTCCCTAACAACACGATTAACAGCATTACTAACCCCTTTTTCATTTTCCCCAGTTTATATGATTACTATATTCTATTTACTTTCTTGAACCATTTTAATAATTGCACTATTTAATTTATTATTTACTGAAACCAATGGAAGACGAAGTACATTTAGAATTCTACCTTGCGCTGCCATAAATGCTTTAACACCAGCAGGTGAGCCATCCACAAAACAGGTCTGAATAAAATCCAACAACTGATAATGTAATTTGCGAGCAACCTCAAAATCTCCCTGAAGTGATTTAGAAACCATTTGCGAGAACAAGCTAGGAAACGCATTTGCGACAACAGAAATTACTCCATCGGCACCAGCAGCAATAAGAGGCAGTGTGATTGCATCATCTCCAGAAATCACAAGAAAATCTTTAGGTTTATGAAGAATAATTTTCATAATTTGATTCATAACCCCTGAAGCTTCTTTAATTGCAATAATATTTTTACAATCATGTGCCAAACGAAGAGTTGTATCTGCCTCTAGATTCACAGCACTTCTCGACGGAACATTATACAAAATAATTGGTATTGGAGAAGCTTCCGCAATAGCCTTAAAATGTTGATATAAACCTTCTTGTTGAGGGCGTGTGTAATAAGGAACGACAGATAAAACGGCATCGATACCAGAAAAATCAAATGAAGATATATTCTCAATTGCTTCTTGGGTATTATTACCACCGATACCTACCACAATTGGAATTCGACCTTTTGATTGCTCAAGAATTATATCGACAACTTTTCGGCGCTCAAATGATGTTAATGTAGCCGATTCGCTTGTTGTACCCAAGGCAACTAAATAATTAACCCCATTCAAAATCAACATTTCAACATGATTTTTTAATGCAAGTTCATCAACCTGATTTTCTGCAGTAAACGGAGTTATTAGCGCAACACCAGTTCCTATTAGTTTATTTTGAACACTATTTCCCATTTAGCTTATTTGTATATTCGTTTATATAGTAAATTAAATCATTCACATCGTGAGTTTCGTCGAGATTAATCATTAAATCATAATAATCTTCCGACGAATCATTTTGTCGTCCTACCTTAAATTTTGCCGTAGATTTTGCCAACACATACTGTAAAGGGAAAATCACCTCCATAGATAAATCAATAAGCATATCAAAAGGCTCATCTGCAAATTCTTGAATTAATGGAGCAATCGGTTTTCCAAACCAATTTAAATCTTTTTGACAAAAAAAGTCATATTTTAATTGTGGAATGCAGTAATGAGGGACGTATTTATTGTTATGAAACCCAATAATTCTTAAGGTTTTACCCTCTGCAAGTAGTTTTGTTACATATGTATTTAAGGTAATATATGTATGTTCCTCTCCTATTTCGTATAAGATACCAATATATTTTGCATCGTTCAAACTCGAACAAGAAATATTCCTATTGCTCGCCTGCCTTATACTTTTCAAGCAATTCTTACGATAATATTTTCTAATATTTTCAATCACAATCATCAATTTTCTGAAATAACTAACAAATATAGAAATTAAAGATGAAAGTCTGACAACTTTCTTTTTGAAATGTTGAAAATTAATCAAAATTCACAAATTCTCACAACATTCAATAAAACTTGATATTGCATATAAAAAAAATGCGACAACCATTTCTGGAAATCGCATTTTGAAATACAAATTATTCAACTATTATCTTATTGTCCGCAACTTTCTTATTGTCCGCTACTTTTTTTGCGGCGTTTACGTTCTAATTCGTCTAGGATAATTTTTCTCAAACGGAGTTTTATAGGAGTGATTTCTAGATATTCATCATCTTCGATATATTCCATATACTCTTCGAGTGAAAATTTGATGGCTGGTGCTATTAATAATTTATTATCAGAACCCGAAGCACGCATATTGGTTAATTGCTTGGCTTTAGTAACATTCAGCACTAAATCATCTTGACGAATATGCTCTCCAACTACTTGTCCTGCATATACATCTGCCATTGGATCAATAATAAAACGACCACGATCTTGAAGATTATTTATCGCATATCCTGTTGCCATTCCAGTTTCCATGGCGATGAGAGCACCACTTCTTTTTGAAACAATTTCGCCTTTCCAAGGTTCGAACGCTAAAAATCGATGAGCAATTACTGCTTCGCCTTCGGTAGAAGTGAGCATTACATTTCGCATTCCAATAATTCCGCGAGAAGGAATTTTAAACTCTAGATTAGAGCGATCACCTTTACCAGAGATATTGATAATTTCTCCTTTTCGTTGAGAAACGATTTCAATAACTTTTCCGGCAAACTGTTCAGGAACGTGAATGGTAAGTTGTTCCATTGGTTCACATTTCTTACCATCAATTTCTTTAATAATTACCTGTGGTTGACCAACTTGCATTTCGTATCCTTCTCTTCGCATCGTTTCAATTAGCACCGACAAGTGAAGAATTCCACGACCATATACAATAAATTGATCAGCAGATTCTGCTTCTTGAACTCGTAATGCAAGATTTTTTTCAGTTTCTAGCATCAAGCGATCACGTAAATGGCGAGAAGTTAAGAATTTTCCCTCACGACCAAAAAATGGAGAGTTATTTATGGTGAATAACATACTCATTGTAGGTTCATCAACATCAATAGGAATCAATGCTTCTGGACTTTCAAAATCAGCAATAGTATCTCCAATTTCAAAACCCTCAGGTCCTAAAACAGCACAAATATCACCGGAATAGACAATATCTTTAGTACGTTGTTTGCCTAGTCCTTCAAAAGTATATAATTCTTTAATTTTTGATTTTTGCACCCGGCCATCTCTACGAACCAATGAGATGTTCATCCCAACTTGAAGTTGACCTCTAGATAGCAAACCAACAGCAATTCGACCAACATACGATGAATAATCCAACGAAGTAATCATCATTTGAGGAGTGCCTTCTTTAAATTGAGAAGCGGGGATATGTTTTATAATTGTGTCTAGTAAATAGGTAAAATCATCACTAGGATTATTCCAATCTTCACCCATCCAACCTTGTTTTGCAGAACCATACACTACTGGAAAATTTAACTGATCTTCTGTTGCATCAAGACTGTACATTAAATCGAAAACTTGTTCTACAACTTCGTCTGGTTTGCAATTGGTTTTATCTACTTTGTTTACTACAACAATTGGTTTCAAATTTAATTCGATCGCTTTCTGAAGCACAAAACGAGTCTGAGGCATTGGTCCTTCAAAAGCATCAACTACCAACAAACAGCCATCAGCCATATTTAACACACGTTCCACTTCGCCACCAAAATCGGCGTGACCAGGAGTATCAATAATGTTTATTTTTACGTCTTTGTAACGAACAGAAACATTTTTTGCCAAGATGGTGATTCCTCTTTCGCGTTCCAAATCGTTGCTATCTAAAATAAGATCTCCAACTTCTTGATTATCGCGGAACATTTTTACTTGGTGCAAAATTCGGTCAACTAATGTAGTTTTGCCATGATCAACGTGGGCAATAATGGCTATGTTTCTGATTTCGTGCATATTAGATATTTATTATTAAATCTGATGCAAAAGTACTACTTTTTTGCCCACAAAAATCATCGGAGTTAAACAATATTACGATTTAACTCATTTTTAATGAATTATTTGCACAATTATCCATTAATACTTAAATATAGGCTAACACAACCTTAGGGACTTTGAAATAAATTATCATTTTTCGTAAACAGATATTCGAATATTTCCTACAAATAGCGGTTGTTTACCCCTAAGCCAAAAATAAACTTTTAGCTGATCTTCCTTTCTCCTCACTTCGGGGGTTAGATAATCTAATTTTATCTCATTCCAAGCATTCAATTTTAAGTTAAGTTTTTCAGAATCAAAGGTTGTGTATTTATAAGGAAATCCTTTATGTGTAAATTGAGTGACAAAACAAAACCGATTCTCAACCACATCAACCACTGGATATACCCAAGCAGATATCCGAAGCCATGCATGGTCTTTTGTTGTTATTTCTGAATATGACATCTCAATACCTGGCGAATAGATTGAATCAGCAGTGAGTTTATTTGAGGTTGATTTATCAATTTCGGACAAAGAATCATACCTTATGTTTTGGAGACGTTCAATATTAAACTCTTTTGTTTTGACATAACTGCCATCATTAACGAACACTTCTTTTCCGTCAAAAAATCGATTTACCAAAAGCAACTTCTTATCCTCGTCGCTTGCATGTAATTTACCAAATGTTTTACAATAATATGCCTTGGTCATACTATCACCGCTTAATACTCCTGAATAGTACTGAAATGACTGGAATAAATTGAGAGCGACAATCCCAACAGCCAGTATTCCCAAGGTGCACTTGGTTAATAACTTTTGAGTAAAAACCCATTGAATAAAGTAACCCAAACCAATTGCCATTATGGGATATGAAGCAATTAGTGATCGCTGGCTGTAACTTTGGGCATACCACCAGCAAGACCAGCTAGAGACGATGTAAAGGTTCAACAGAAAGTAGATAATGAGAGACCAAAAGATGAATCTGTTATTTTTATATAACTTCACAAATCCGAGGATTGCAAAAATCATGATTGGTGTGTAAAGGAGCCAACCTTTTCGAAAACTGAACAATACCTGGAATAAATATGGAGAAAGAAACTCAAACCCTTCTCCGGCATTAGCACCATAACTATAAAAGAGGAACTTTCCTGTATATATTTTCCAATAAATCAGTTGGAATGATCCAATCATGCCTATTATTATGACAAACAGGAGAATTTGCCATTTATCCTTTATCAATGTTGCAATTTTCGCTTTTAAACTTTCAAAATTAAAAACATTCCAAAGCAATGGAATAAGTATACAAACGACTTCGGATGGACGACTTAAAATGGACAGACCGCAAATTATAGCCAATCCAATAATGAATTTAATCTTAAACGATTCGTGCCATTTTATGGTCAGCCAAAGGATTAAGGCATACGCAAAAAATAACATGTTATGCGACATTGCGCCTTGTCCATACATACTGAAATGAGTCAATACATTAGTTGCAAAAACAATTAATGCAAGTGTAATTGCGCTCACCTTATCAGAGAAGAAATTTAGGAGCACTTTCATCAAAAGCCAAATTCCTAAAATTGAATAGATAATTCCTCCGAAAAAAATCGAATATTGATAAGGTGCCGAAAACCCATCCATCGGATAATTGAACAAAAAAGCAATGCCATGTCCAATAAAAAAGAAGGGAGCATAAAAAAAAGACATTCCCATAGAATATTTCATCACTGCTCCACCATTGGCTAATGGAAGTATCTGATAAAGAGAGTCGGTAGTGTGATATTTTGCAACAATTCCATTTAAGACATCCATATTTGTGATGCCCAAATCATGATAAATAAACTTAAATGGCAAATACAAATAGTACCCAAATACATCGTAACAAAGGTTATTGTTAGGAGCTAAAACATAATTTAGCCATAAAATTACAAGAGTTGAAAAGAAAAATGTGAGCTTCGTCCTGATATTTTGAATCATAATCATGAATTTTTAATCTGTCTTTATAATTGTCTCCAAACATACTCTTCTGATTTTCTTACTATTAAAACGAATAAATTATGCATAAACAATTAATATTTTTCACGGTTTATCGTGCAAATTTAATAAAAAAACAAATAATGGGCTAATAATTGATTTTTATCCAAAAAGAATTGGAATCATATCTTCAATTTTTCCGAGTGCGATAATTTTAATTTTCAATTTATCTTGCTCAAGTCCTTTAACATTGTATCTGGAAATAAAGATGCGTTTAAATCCCATTTTTTCGGCCTCAGCAATGCGTTGATCAACACGAACTACCGGACGAATTTCGCCAGAAAGACCAACCTCAGCAGCAAAACAATCTTTTGAATCGATGGCAATATCTTCTCCAGACGACAAGATTGCAGCAATTATTGAAAGATCATTGGCGGGATCATCTACTCGAATACCTCCAGCAATATTCAGAAACACATCTTTTGTTCCTAGTTTAAAGCCACAACGTTTTTCGAGAACTGCCAACAACATATTTAATCGTCGTAAATCGAAGCCTGTTGCCGATCGTTGTGGTGTGCCATAAACAGCAGAACTCACCAGCGCTTGTGTTTCGATAAGCAAAGGGCGAAGACCCTCAATTGTTGCAGCAATGGCAACTCCAGAGATTGAATCATCGCGTTGCGAAATTAATATTTCGGATGGATTAGAAACTTCTCGAAGTCCTGCAGAGGTCATTTCGTAAATTCCTAATTCGGATGTTGAACCAAAACGATTTTTGACAGAGCGCACAATTCGATAACCATAATTACGATCTCCTTCAAACTGCAACACGGTGTCGACCATGTGTTCCAGAAGTTTTGGTCCGGCAATAGTTCCATCTTTGGTTATATGACCGACTAAAAAGATGGGAATTCCTGTGCTTTTAGCAATTTGTTGAAGTTCGTTGGTGGTCTCTCTAATTTGAGAAACACTGCCTGCTGATGATTCAATATTTTGAGTGGTAAGGGTTTGAATGGAATCTACAATGATGATTCCTGGCTTCAACTCTTCGATATGCAGGGCAATATTCTGAACCACAGTTTCTGTAAGAATATAGAGATTATCGTTGATTGAACCAATTCTATCTGCCCGAATTTTAATTTGCTGACTACTCTCCTCTCCTGAGATATATAAAATTGAGATATTTGGCAACTGCAATGCCACTTGTAATAGCAATGTAGATTTTCCAATTCCCGGTTCTCCCCCAAGTAAAATTAAGGAACCAGGTACTAATCCGCCCCCTAAAACCCTGTTTAACTCTTGATTACGAATGTCGATGCGAAAATTTTGATCGGAAGCAATCGAGCTCAGTAATTCTGGTTTTGAACTTCGGGCATTTGTAATAGTTGAGAAGCTCTTTTGCGAAATTTTCTGAACTACTTCTTCAGCAATTGTATTCCAAGCACCACAAGAAGTACATTGACCATTCCATTTTGCAGATTGAGCGCCACAATTGCTACAAAAATAAGCAGTTTTAACTTTACTCATACAAACAGGGATTTTAAAAATTGGATCTCAGATGATGCGGATTTCTTGTGATTCATTACTATTTTCGTATTATGCGAACTATAATTTTACGCTTAAATTAGATTAATATCCTCAAATTTTGTAACTGTATTAAAAATTAATTTGTTTTACTAGTCAGTTGTCAAATTCATGCATAAAAGCTCAAAACACAATCCATTCTGATATACATTTTTATAAAAAACATATCCAAAAGTATGGTATACTGGATAGAAAACAAGAATTATCTTTTTTGTTATTTTGGTGTAATTACAATTATCTATCTCAGTTTTCATCATTAACAATTTATATAATGGAACATAGATAGTAAATTATAGTAGCATTTGATAATTTATCAACGGGTAAAAAAAATATCAGGAAATCGAGCGTTTAATTAATTGTAGCGAACAAATTCGCCATAATATCCATTTTTATTAAACCACTTTAAGTAATCATCGTTTAATTGAACTATTTTTCCATTTGCTTGAATCCAATCAAGATCTTGACCTGAAATTTTCTGAGTAATATCCAGCGTATATTGCGATCCATTAAATCCCAATGAGTATTTCACTCTCGATTTTTCAATTAATGAAGTAGTTCCTACAGGGATTTGTGAGACAATCAATTCTCCTGACTTAAATTCCCAAATCGTAGTTGGTTGTGGTGATGACAAATTAGCAACTTCAATTTTTTTCCATTGGCCTTCTAATTTAGCTTCTTTGCTTTTTGTACATGAGCTAAAAATAAAAAAGGACGATAATACTAAGATAAAAAGTGCTTTTGATTTCATAATATAAAAATTTAAGGTACAAATATAGTTATTTTTTTGACACAAATTAATAATTAACAAAAAAAAATAGTCTCCAAAGGCAGAGACTATTTTTAAAATTTATTGAAAATAAAATTATGATTGAGCTTTTCTACTCAGTCTATTTGATTTTCTACGTTTTACTTTAACTTTCATTTTATAGGCAATCAAATACATAGCAGGCACTAAAATTAAAGTTAGGAATGAGGCAAATGATAATCCAAAAACAATGGTCCATGATATATTCGACCAGAAAGCAACGTTATCGCCACCTAAACGAATCTGAGGATTTAACTCGGTAAATAGGGTAACAAAATTAATATTCAAACCTACAGCAAGTGGAATTAATCCTAAAATAGTTGCAGTTGCAGTCAATAACACTGGCGTGATACGAGTTTTTCCACCTTCTACAATAGCTTCTACCGTTTTATAACCTCTACTTTTAAGTTCATCAATAAATTCTACGATTAGAATTCCATTTCGAACCACAATACCACCCAGAGCAACGATTCCCATCCCAGTCATAATTACAGAGATTGACATCCCAAAGATCATAATTCCCAACAACACACCAATTATACTAAAGAACACTTCACTTAAAATAATTAATGTTTTACTGATTGAATTAAATTGAGCAATAAGAATAAAGAAAATCAATCCAACAGCAATCAACATTGCAAATACGAGGAAATTCATGGATTCTTTTTGGTCTTCATTTTCTCCAGTAAGGCTAATTTTTATTCCGTCATGAACTGGAAACGTAGCAGCTATTTGGGTAATATTTTTAGTCACTTCATTCGCTGTATAACCACTCAAGACTTCTGAACCAAGAGTAATAACACGTTTTAAATTTTTACGTTTAATTCCTCCATAAGAATTCGTATATTTAACTTGAGCAACCGCAGAAACTGGAATTTGACGGAATTGACCTGAAGCCATGTCTCGGTATGAAATTTTCAGATTCATCAGCTGGTCGATACTTGAACGTTGTTCGGCATTATAGCGTAGTTGAATTGGAAATTCATCTTCATCTTGTTTAAACTTGCTGATATCTTTTCCGAAAATTGCAGTACGAAGTTCAAGTCCAATTTGTCCAGTACTTAACCCTTCACGAGTCATTCTTTCGCGATCTAGTTCAACAACTATTTCAGGTTTACTATCTTCAAAATCAGAGCGTAATTCTTCTACACCAGGAACACGAAGTGAATCAAGATATTTTTTAAATTTTGAAGCGTCTGCTATCAAGTCTTCCATGTTTTCACCGCTAATTTCAATATTAACAGGTTTTCCAGTTGGAGGCCCCATTTTATTTTTAATAACCGAAATTTGTGCTCCAGGAATACCCGTGATTTTATCTCTAATCATCATCATAAAATCGCTTGTATTAACTCCGTGACGCAGATAATGTTCTACAAAATTAATGGTTACTTTTCCTTTATGCGATTGAGTTGTGCGATCAAAGCTCATCCCATCATCGGCACCACTGGCCACATTTGCAATAACAGATTCTACAATATTACTATCTTTACCAATAACTTGAACAACTCTTTTTTCGATAATTTTGGTAATAGAATCGGTAATAAGCTGATCGGTTCCAACAGGCATACGGATTAAAACATTGATGCTATTTGGTTCATTATCGGGGAAAAAGAGAACTTTTGGTTTTACAACACCCGTTAAAAACAAGGTAAAAAACAATAGGAAGATAGTTCCAAAAAGAACTAATGCAGGACGTTTTCCAATCAAGATTCTTCTTAACACACGCTCATACATATTTATAAAACGAGGCCAAATTTGATCTTGGAATTTATGAATTAATTTTGACCCAACAAAGTTATGGAAAAGGTACAACACAGTAAAAATTGAGATAATATTTCCCATTGTTGTCAACGATAGAACATAGAAGGCCACAGCAGCAATAACCATGAGTCCACTGTTTTGCAACAATTTCTTTTTGCGACGTTTATCAAAAACGATATGATCATCTTTGGACATAAAATCAACAGCAAAAACCGGATTCATTATATACGCAACAAATAGCGAAGCAAAAAGTGTTATAATCAAAGTAACAGGCATATAGAACATGAATCTACCTACCATTCCTGGCCAAAATGCTAATGGAAAAAATGGAGCTAAAGTAGTTAATGTACCCGATAAAATTGGTTTAAACACTTCTCCTGCCGCCATTTTAGCAGCTAATTTTATATCGGGGACTCGTTTATGTATTCGGTGGGTATTTTCGATGACCACAATGGCATCATCAACCACAATTCCAAGGGCAAAAATAAATCCGAACATCACAATCATATTCAACGAAAATCCTATCGTTGGCATCACCATAAATGCAATACACATAGACAGTGGGACGGATAATCCAACAAAGAAAGCTGTTTTTAGTCCCATAAAAAACATGAGCACTAGGGTTACTAAAATAAAACCAAGAATGATCGTATTGATTAGCTCATCTAAGGTATTTCTAGTAAATTTGGATGTATCGCCAGTAATGGTTAGCTTTAAATCTTTTGGAAATGTTTTAGCTAAATCCTTATTGATAATTTCTTTTATTTTATCAGAAGCTGCCAAAAGATTTTCACCAGTTCGTTTAATAATACTAATCGAAATTACATTTTGTCCATTTAAACGCGAAAAACTTTCCTGTTCTTTAAAACCATCCTTAATTACTGCAATATCTCTAAGATAAACAATACCACCAGAACCAGTTTTTAAAGTAATTTTATTGAGTTCATCGGCAGTTGGGAACTGACCAACCACACGAACTGTTCGTTTCATTCCTTGTACAGAAATATTACCAGCGGAAATGGTCAAATTCTCAGAAGAAACTGCTCGTTCAATGTCACTAAAAGAGACTCCAGTTGCTTGTAATTTAAACATATCCACATCAATTTGAATCTCACGTTCGAGAGCACCAATAATATCGGCACGGGTAATCTCTTTAAGTTGTTCGATTCTATCTTGAACATCTTCTGCATATTTTTTCAAGCGATTAAGGTCGTAATTTCCAGAAATTTGAATATACATGATTGGAATTTCTGAAAAGTCGATTTGCATTACATTTGGAGCAGTAGGCAAATTGTTTGGTAATTTTGTCCTTGCTTTGTCCACAGCATCTTTCACTCGTTGCTTGGCTTCTTCAACAGCAACTCCTGTATTAAATTCAATTACAACAGTCGAAAAATCTTGAAGCGAAGTACTCGTGATTTTTTTCACACCAGTAAGTCCTTTTGCTTCTTTTTCGATGGGTCGAGTTACTAAGTTTTCCATATCTGTAGGAGATGTTCCAGGATACGGGGTGCTCACTAAAATTGTAGGAATTACAATATCAGGGAATTGCTCTTTTGGAATCCGAGAATAGCTCATAATGCCTATCAGTACAATCATAACCATCATTACATAAACGCTGGTTTTGTTGTCGATAGCCCAACTGGTAGCAAAAAACTCTTTAATTTTATTATTTTCTTTCATTCTATTTAATTATTAATATTATCACGACAGCTTTTCTAATTTAATGAAGTAAGAACTCCTGACAACTATCAAAACTTTGATTTTATTGATTTAAAATCGTCTAACATTAGCTTACTTTTTTGGCAATATGGATTTTCAATTTCAAACACTTACCATTTTATAATACGCTTTTTGGCAGACCCTTTTATTGAACGGTAATTAAATCACCATCGTTTACATTTTGAAATCCAGAAACAAGTATTTTTTCACCATGTTTTAGTCCACTTTTCACTTCCGCATTTCCACCATAAGTAAGTCCTAAGGTGATTTTCCGTTTTTCAGCTACTGTTGTTGATCCTTTTTTTACAGCAACCAAAACAAAATCATCTGATAATCCTTTTTGAACAACATTAACAGGAACTACAACTGAATTTTTTGCCACATAGTCGTTAATTTTTACAACAGCAATCATGTTTGCTCTAAATTCCATTTTACCAGGATTTAACCGTATTTCTACTTGAAAACTTCTATTTGAAGGGTTGATATAACGACTTGCAAAACTAACTTTTGTTGCAATTTCTTCGTTAAAATCTGGAAAAGAAACAATCGCTTCATCACCTGTTCTTACTTTAGAAGCATAAGTTTCTGAAACATCAACTAATACTTTTACTTTTGAAAAATTAACCACTCTAAAAGCAATCATTCCAGGAGCAATTGATTGTCCTATTTTAACTGGTATTTCTTCTATTGTGCCATTAATTGGGGATTTAATTCTCATCAAATCAATTTGATCGCTAAATGTAGCCATTTTATTTTCGAGGCTTTCTTTTTGATTTTTTGCGGAAAGATATTGAACTTCAGAACCAATTTTTTGATCCCAAAGATTTTTTTGCTTGTTATATAAGTTCGTGGCAAAATCAAGTTGTGCTTTTAATTCCGACATCGTCTGATTTAGCACTTGCATATCGAGTTCGGCGAGTACTTGACCTTTTTTAACCGACTGACCTTCTTTTACAAAAATTGCCGTAATTACTCCTGCACCCTTACTTGTGGCTATAACATTATCTTCGCCATCTACTCTACCTTGCAATTCAACATAATGATTAAATTCTGTTGGAATTAGCTCGGTAACACTTACAATATTTGTGTTCTTTTTAGTACTATCAGAGCCCAACACTTCGGCTTCTAATGTTTTGATTTCTAATTCAATTTCTGATTTTTGTTTTTTTAATTTATCCAGTTTTGCTTTTTTATCGCCACTGCCACATGATACTAAAAAAGTTACGGCAATAAACATGATTATCATCTTCTTCATAACTATCTATTTTTATATTTTCTGATTTATTTATTTCTTTTTAAAAACTATGAACTATCGTCCCATCGATTTATCGAGTTTCAATTTCGCATTTAAAAGCTCCATCGTTGTCATGTGATAATTGGATTCGCTAGTAAGATACTGGCTATACGCTTGCGTGAGCTCTATACTAGAAGCCACACCTTGATTGTACTTAGTGAGTGTAGTTTGGTAAATTTTAGAAGCTAAATTCTTATTAATTTTCTCCTTATTAAATTTTTCAACGGATGTATTGAAATTAATTGTTGCTTGCGAGGCTTCTAATTTTAAAGCTTCGGAAACTTGCATCTGTGAAATTTGCATCTTCTGTAAATTCAATTTTGCTTGTTGCACTTTCATCATTCGCGAACCACTAGAAAAGATAGGCACGTCAATATTAATCCCAATTATTGAAGTAGGAAACCAATCTTGTCCTGATTTAAAAATATCAAATTCCGTACGCATAGCACTTTTCTTATAGGTATAAAAACCAGCAATGGTAGGTAAAAAATTGGATTGCTCCCGACGCAAATTGAGCTTTTGAAGTTTAACCTGAGTGAGCATCATTTGGTAATCGATTAGATTGTTTAGCTCAGGTTGTGTTGCAATTATTGACTGTACAAGTGACTCATTTACAAAAGATTCTAGAGCATCTGTAAGGGTGATTTCTTGAGTAAGATCCATTCCCATTTGAAATTTCAATAACTTTAAAGAGGTTTGAATTTGTCCTTCGATGGATATTATTGCATTTTGAAGAGTTGTCAAATTCAATTTCATTTGATCTACCGTAATATCTTCAATAAAACCCTGTTTGTTTGTCTGTTCAGTTTCAAAAACTGTTTTTTGCAGAGTCACTAAGCTCTTGTCTAATATTTCTTTATTTTGTTTTAATACTAAAACTAAATAGTATGTAGAAGCTACATTATATCGAATATCTATTTCTGATTTTTTATAACCTTGATCAGACATTTGATAAAACACCTTCGAGGCCTGAAGACCCACAATGTACTGCCCACTAAAAATTAACTGCGAAACTGTTCCGCCAAGCGAAGCATTGTGTTGAGTTCCAAATTTTGCAGGAAATGTTGAGGAACTTGCAGATGGCATCGAGATGGGACGACCAAAACGATCAACCACTCCTTCTTTCATCAGCACCCCATAAATGGATGGACTAATAAAATCGGGCAATAGTGTAGTTGGAATATCCAACATGTCCTGATACGTAATTTGCCCACTAACTTGAGGCAATCCCATTGCTGTAGTCTCCCAGATTTTCTTCTTTGCAATAGTTAAATCAATCTTCGCATTCTGCATAGAATAGGCATTTTTAGCAGCATATTCTTGTGCATTTTTAAGCGAAAATGACATTGAATTTTGTTGAGCATTAATATTCGTAACGAAGGATGCTCCCAACAAAAAACTGATTAAATAAATCACTTTCATTTGTTTCATTTTTGATATTCTATTTTTCGATTATATATTATTTTGTGTTTTTAAATGTAATAATTTGACCTCCACAAACTCGACACCCGCTCTACTGGCTATTCCTCTAATGTGGTATATAAAAAGTGTTTTTAATAACTCCTCAAAATGAATTTCTGATTTAAGCAATAATTCAGAATATGAGTTGTCAATATGCGAAACATACAAATGGCAAATTACATCGATATTAAAGTCATTACGATATAAGCCTTCTGATATTCCTTGTACAATATTTTGTCTAATTCTTTTGTAAACATGCTCTTGCCTAAAGGATTTTATTTTTTCCCAAGCTTCGGGATAATATTTCTGCAAATCGAAAAGCACATTTGGGTTAACTTTACTCTGAGAACTAATCAGTTGCTGGCTAACCTCCAGCAAAGCGTCAATAGCATTTACTTGACTTGTAGCTTCTTTTTCTTTGATAGTGCAAAATTGATGTGAAATTGAATATTCAATCGACTTCATCACCACATCTTTTTTGTCGGTAAACGATAAATATAGTGTCTTTTTAGAGATACCAAGTTCTTTTGCAATATCGTCCATTGTGACACTTTTGACGCCATACTTAAAAAACAAATCAGTTATTTTTCGAATTAATTCTTCCATTTTTATGTTTAAAATCTATTAAATACACTCAGGAAACAAAATTAATCATTTTTTGTTTCCAAAGTTTATATATTAATTATATTTTATTTGAAAATCCACCAAAACTACTGAATTCCAGATAAATAATAATGTATTTTATGATTGCAAAAATCATAAAATTTTCAATAATAAAAAAATAAAAACGGCAAACGGCGGATTTTTTTCGGCAGAGAAATTGGTTGAAAAGAAAAATTGGTGTATGATTAAAAACGAGAACAATTCGATATTTTTTATCTGAATCTAATAAAAAGAGGAAGTTTTCTATGGATGCACTAATTATTTTTAAGATTAATGAAGCGTGATAATTAATGATTTATGATTATTATTGTCCGATAAATTTTCAATATTTTAAGCCCCTATATCCCCTAGAGGGGAAATATTGAAAATTTAATATTAATCAATTGATTTTCAATGATCCCCGAAATTTATCCCGCAATAGCGGGAGGGGATTTGGGGCAAAAGCAATGAAAATCATGTCTAAATATCTATTTCATAAATCAAGCCCTTAACAGAGTAATATTTTGCAATTAGCTGTTTATCTGCATTATACAACAATTTTATTGATTTATATCGGACAATTAATGATTTACAATGATTTTTTGGGAAATAACATAATCATTATCAATCCGAAATTTTAAAAAATAAATTCCATTTTCAAACTCTTTTCCATTTAGTTGAATTCGGTTATTTGAAGAATATTGCGCTTGTTTCACGAGTTTCCCTTGAATGTCAAAAATTTCAACATCTATCACTTTGAATGGCTTGCTAAAAGTAATTTCTGTCGATTCACTAAATGGATTAGGTGAAATTACAACCTGATTCCCTTGATTTAAAAGATCATGAACTCCCCCACCCAAATCAACTGAAAACAATCGAATCTGATCTATCATCCAACCAGGTTTATTGGTTTGAATATTATCGGATATAAAATTAAACCGAAGAATCATGGTGTCGGACGGTTGAATCGTTTTTACAGGCAATTCGTGCCATGCAAATGTTGTGTGAATCCATCCATTCGAATTTCCAGAAAATCCAAATTCACCATTAAAAAGAGTGTCGGAATTGGTGTAAAGATTTGGGGTAGGAACATAAATCGGCATAGAGGGAGTGACATAAACAGCACTATTGGTATCGTGAATAATATTGGCCCAAGTAACCCCTTTATCCCATGAAACAGTAATAAATCCACCATCTCTAAGCGTGTCAGAATTATATTTATGCCAAAAGTCGAAAAACAAATTCCATGGATACATTAGATGATTAAAGTCACCAACATATAGGTCAAAAAAGGAATGATTATTTGTTGGATAAACATTCAAGGTATCAGTGATTATGGCATTTGGAACAGAATAAGCCGAATCAAACGTGTTTTTTTGTGGCCGTCCAATTTGCCAAATATTTTGAGAAGAAGTATCAATATGAATATAATTGGAGTTCGTATCAAAGCTAATAACACTCCAAATACCCATAATATCACCAGGCCAAGTTCTGGTTTGTGCTGTCAAATATGAACTAAATGCACTGAGGCATAATGCAATGATAAGAATTGTTTTTTTCATATAACTGTGGTATTAAATTGAGTAAAATCTGTTGTAAAAATGTAAAACACAAAAATACTAAAATATTTTGAGAGTGTGGAAAGGTAAAATATTAGGTGTCGGATTTCATGCTTCTGGATATATAAAATCTATTTTCATATCTATTTTAATTTCAACTATTTAAATCTCTAAACAAACAATTAGCACTTCTAATCTTTATAATTAGGTTTTACTTTACCGTAATCAATCATTTTAATGAGCTTTCCATTTTTTTTAAAGGTCTTCCATTTATCCACTTTTTGATCTAAATAATATTCCCCTTCTTCTTTCAGAAAGCCCTTCTTACAATCGTAAACTCTCCATAACCCAAACCTGAAATAATTATTATTTTTGCGAATACCATCTTCAATAACCACATCTCCTTCTTCAATTAGTAAATTATTGCAATATTGGCTAAATCGATATATTAAAGAGTCTTTAAGTACTATTTTAATATAACAACCTTGATTGTTGCAATTGTAACCTGACCCGTAAAAATAGTCTAGAACTAATGAATCATAAACTAAGGTATCATTAATAAAATATTGGATACGTTTTGGTTGTTCACTACAACTATGTACACCTCCAAATGGATTATTACTTTTGAAACTTAACCATTTCTTCTGCCTTAATCCATTTATATCAATTATATTTATGGTATCTCCATCGAAAATTGAATAATTACTACCTTTTTGATCACTTATTTCCAAACGTCGTAATTTTGCGTCGCTATCATAATATTTAGATATCCCATCTTTCTCGCCAACTTTATATGCTACCTTAGCAACTAATTTACCATTTTTAATATATGTCCAAGTACTATCTTTTAATGAAATTCCATCTTTATAAATATACTTACCTACAACTTGATAGATGGACACATCATTGATATTCTTTGTTTTATTGAAATAATAACCACAAAAGTTAGAATTAGTTTTCAATAAGCTAGACTCAGGAAAACTAAATTTTGAACAAATGAAAGTTGTGTCTTTATTTTTATCAAGAGCAAGAACATTTGTTAAATAGGTTAAAGTGTCGTATTTCTTAACATAGAATATTGATTTTTCCTCATAATACTGTGTGACATTTCCATAATCTGTTGCCCAATAAAAACGATTAAAACAAATATTATCCAATAGTGTGTTATTTGCATATAAATTAAATTGGCTAGAATAGTAACTGTTAGATGATTTGCCATAAAAAACAGCATGGGTAATAGTGTCTCCTGACGGAAATAAGACATCAACGGTTCCATTGATTTTTCCATCCTTATAATTAAAAACTGAAAATGGTTTTCCATCTTGATAATACATTTTCAAAGAACCATTTCCCTGACTTAATGTTCCGAAATCGAGTTTTTTTCCCTCTTTGCTGTAAAAATTAACAGCATCCAACAACATCCCATTTTTAAATACAATTTCGTACTTTAATTGACCACTGGAATAATATTTTTTAAACGAACCATCCAACAATCCATCTTTATTATTGTACTCACGGTCTACTTTCCAATTGCAAGTTAACGAATCGTATAAAAATTCTTTGCAATAAACATTTTCCTTTTCAAAATTGTAGATTAACAAGGTATCTCCATTTTCTGCAAATTTTATACAATTTATTATTCCATTTTTGTTTATAAAAATTGATTTAGTGTCTTCACGTCCTGAATAAATATCAATGACTATCATATTGTTTTTCAATAAGCGCCAAGACAAGGTAT
This sequence comes from Bacteroidota bacterium, assembly GCA_037130365.1. GTDB lineage: Bacteria > Bacteroidota > Bacteroidia > Bacteroidales > WCHB1-69 > JBAXTE01. The sequence continues at coordinate 13,613 of JBAXTE010000042.1, read as the reverse complement.
CTCCAGAATCAGAATAACGAATTTCTTCTTCTATATCTTTGCCCTTTTTAGTAATTCCACTTATTACCACTTTCTTTTGTTCGGTTAAAGAGTATTGAATTTCAGTACTTGATAATGAATCAAGCTGATTATAACTTTTCCAAATATATCTTTTATCATACCATGAATACAAATTATAGGAGATCAATTTATTATCAATAAATTTATATTCTGAACGAATAGTATCATTCACATAATTATTGTAATAACCATTTAATAAATCGTTTTTTAAGTTAAATTGTTGTAGCAAAACAGTATCTGCATTTATAACTTGAAAGCACTTCCAAACCCCTTGTTTTATATCATCTTTATAATTACCCACATAGAATTTCTGCTTATTTTGAAAGTATAATTTCCAAACTCCATTTTTCTTACCATTAACCACAAAACCCTCCATTTTATCTTGGTATTTATTCCATTTCGATTTAAAAAAACCGTCTGGTGTGTTTGGAGGAAGTTGATATTTTATATAATTTTCCCATAACGTACTGTCAATAAAACCCATAATAGTTTGTCTATATAAATTATGACCTTCAAAATCTGTGGGTTCAGAAAAACAACCAAAATTTTGAGCATAAATTCCGAAACTAGAAAATACTAAAATTGAAAAAAGAAAATTTTTCATAAATTATGGTGTTTTGTATAGCAAATATAGGAATAAAAACATGAAACGAAATAATTACAAAAAAATAACTTTACTTAAATAAAAAGGCACTAAAAATTATTTTCAAATACCTCAACTTTATAGACTTTATGGACTTTATAAATCCCGTAAAACCAGAAATCTCTGATTTCATAGTTTTACGAGGATGCTCGAATTATTGAAAAATCGAAGATTTTTATAATTCGGCACTTTATGGACTTTATAAACTTTCGACTTTATAAACTAAATTAAACTTTTTCGTATCTTTGTCACTTATTGAAATATTCTATGGAGAATCAAAAGCGAATAACAAATAAAAAAGTTCTAGTTACCGGTGGTGCAGGGTTTATCGGATCGAATTTATGTGATGATTTAATTGCACATGGGAACATGGTAACTTGTTTAGATAATTTTGCAACAGGCAAGTTGAAAAACATTGCGCATTTACTAGAACATCCGAATTTTACTTTAATTGAGGGAGATATTCGCAATTTAGAAACCTGCAATCAGGCTGTTAAAGGAGTTGAAGTTGTGTTTCATCAAGCGGCTCTTGGCTCAGTACCACGATCTATTGCAAACCCAATTTACACAAATGAAGTTAATATCTCAGGATTTTTAAATATGCTGGTTGCTTCTCGTGATGCCAATGTGAAGCGCTTTGTGTATGCTTGTAGTTCTTCAACCTATGGCGATTCTGTACAACTTCCAAAAGTAGAAGATGTAATTGGAAAGCCATTATCACCATACGCTATAACGAAGTTTGTAAACGAACTATACGCAGATGTTTTTGCTCAAACATACAAAATGGAACTCATTGGTTTACGATATTTTAATGTCTTTGGAATGCGTCAAGATCCTGACAGCACTTATGCGGCAGTAATTCCACTGTTTGTTGCATCTTTACTTTCTGGGTTACCCATAACAATAAATGGCGACGGAACATACTCTCGAGATTTTACACACATTAGTAATGTAATATTAGCGAATAACTTAGCTGCAATTACTACAAATCCCGAAGCAATAAACCAAATTTACAATGTTGCTTGTGGTGAACGGACATCTCTTAATCAATTATTAGAGAAGCTTATATCATCGTTATCAGGATTTCAAAATAACGTATCTGAAACAAAAGTAGTTCATGGACCAAATCGTCCTGGAGATATTCCACATTCATTAGCATCTATCGAAAAAGCTGAAAAATTACTAGGATACCAGCCAGTTATGTATTTTAACCAAGGAGTTGACAATACTTGTGAGTGGTATTATGAAAATAATAAATAGTTAAAATGACTAAAAAAATAGCATTAATTACCGGAATTACTGGACAAGACGGTTCATTTTTGGCCGAATTTTTATTAAAAAAAGGATATGAAGTACACGGCATTATGCGCCGTTCTTCAACATTCAATACTAGCAGAATTGAGCACCTATATTTGGATGGAGTAATTGAGGATATGAAGTCCCAAAGAGCCATTACACTTCATTATGGTGATATGACCGATTCATCTTCATTGTTACGTATTATTCAAACAGTTTTGCCCGACGAAATTTATAATCTCGCAGCGCAATCGCATGTAAAGGTATCGTTTGAAGTCCCAGAATATACTGCTGAATCTGATGCAGTAGGCACCTTACGTATTCTCGAAGCAGTTCGAATTCTTGGTCTTGAGAAAAAAACTAAAATCTATCAAGCATCCACTTCCGAATTATATGGAAAAGTGCAAGAAGTACCTCAAAAGGAAACCACCCCATTTTATCCCCGCTCACCTTATGGCGTGGCTAAGTTATATGGTTTTTGGATTACTAAAAACTATCGCGAATCATACAATATGTTTGCGGTAAACGGAATATTATTCAACCATGAGAGCGAACGGCGTGGCGAAAACTTTGTAACAAGAAAAATCACCTTGGCAGCCACTCGAATTGCTCATGGTTTGCAAAAAAAATTATACTTAGGAAATCTAAATTCACTTCGAGATTGGGGTTACGCAAAAGATTACGTGGAATGTATGTGGATGATTTTACAACACGAAACTCCCGAAGATTTTGTTATTGCAACTGGCGAGATGCACACCGTGCGTGAATTTTGCGAACTCTCTTTTAAATATGCTGGCATTAAACTCCGTTGGGAAGGTGAGGGTGTAAACGAAAAAGGAATTAATGTTGCCGATAATAAAGTATTGGTTGAAGTGGATCCTAAATATTTCCGTCCTGCCGAAGTGGATCAATTATTAGGTGACCCAACTAAAGCACAAACATTACTAGGATGGAATCCTCGACAAACCTCTTTTGAAGAGTTGATTCGAATTATGGTGGAACATGATATGAAATTTGTGATTGCAATGCATCAAACTCAAATTCATCTTTAAATTAAGAAGCCACCACTAAGGACTTAGAAATACTGAGTAAAAAAGACTAAGCAATTTAGCGGCAAAATTAAACACTATAATGAATAAAGACAGTAAAATATACGTTGCCGGACACACTGGATTAGTGGGCTCATCAATATTGAGAGCTTTAGAAAGATATGGTTTTTACAATATTATTTATCGTGATTTTACCGAACTTGATTTACGAAATCAACAGTTAGTAGATGAGTTTTTTGCTCAGGAGAAACCAGAATATGTCTTTTTGGCGGCAGCAAAAGTAGGTGGAATTCATGCAAACAATTCATTCCCAGCAGAATTTATTTACGATAATTTGATGATTGAAACTAACATCATACATTCCTCTTGGAAGCATGGCGTTACGAAACTGTTGTTTTTAGGAAGCTCGTGTATTTATCCTAAACTTGCCCCTCAACCGATTAAAGAGGAGTACTTCTTAAGTGGTTTTTTAGAACCTACAAATGAAGCTTATGCTATTGCAAAAATTGCAGGAATTGAATTGTGCAAATTTTATCGCAGACAATATAATGCTAATTTTATTTCAGCAATGCCTACAAATTTATACGGAATCAACGATAATTTCAATCTTGAAACCTCGCATGTAATGCCAGCATTAATTCGCAAATTCCATGAAGCCAAACTCGAAAATAGACCAGAAGTAACTATGTGGGGAAGTGGGACGCCGTTGCGAGAGTTTTTGTTTGTTGATGATTTAGCAGACGCACTTGTGCACTTGATGTTGAATTATAACGATGAATCTCATGTGAATGTGGGCACCGGAGAAGATATTACCATTAAAGATTTGGCTTTATTGATTAAAGAAATCGTTGGTTACCAAGGAGATATTATCCATGATGTATCTAAACCAGATGGAACTCCGCGAAAACTTTTAGATGTTTCATTGCTTCATTCTACTGGCTGGAAACACAAAATTGATCTCCCCGAAGGTGTAAAAGCAGTTTATAACTGGTATCAGAATAATAGTGATTTATTTTCTTAATATGAAATCTTCATCTATGGAAAAAATTACCAAGCTTTTAGAAAACGACAGGTTTGCCAAATTTAATGGAATAAAACTTATTGAAATTAAATCTGGTTATGCAGTTGCACAAATGGAAGTAACTGATAATCATCTAAATGGCGTTAATCTGGTTCAAGGTGGGGCCATATTTACATTAGCCGATTTCGCTTTTGCTGCTGCTGCTAATGCAACTGGAAATATCACATTAAGTTTGAATGCTTCTATCTCATTTTTTAAACCACCTCAAGGAAAGATTATTACAGCTAAAGCTACCATAATTTCTAGTAGTGCAAAATTATGCAACTACAATGTGGATGTCTTTGACGAGGAAAATGAGCTAATCGCAAAAATGATTTCTAATGGATTTATAAAATAAGCATTCAAAATTATTTTTATTTTTCAGCTACTTCCTTAATTTTCTCCATTAACACATTTACAAACTTTTCTAATGGTTTTTTAACCATCATAGATAATGCTATTGGAACATCAGCATCCAGATTAATATATGCATTACACGAATCTCCGTGATCTTCAATATTTCCGACAATTACCATTCCTATTGGCTGATTAGCCGTAGCTTTAAAAGTAACACTTTTATTCGGTTGCTTATCAATTATTTCGATGTTTATTTTCGCCATACCACTAATTTCAAAAGAACAAGTGTTTTCTGTCGATTCCCACTTCTCAACTTCTGGAGGCAGTGAAGTACCAAAATTATTACAGTTCGAAACAAGATCGAAGGTTTTTGATGCCGAAGCATTTATTTTAGTATGATTACTTTCAATTTTCATTTAACTTATTTATTTGGGTTGAAAATTATTCGTGAAGTTTACTCCATTCCTGAGGAGATTCTTTCCATTTTCCAAGAGTTTCAAGTTCATCAGCTCTTACATATCCTTCTTTTGCAGCTTCTTCAATCATTACACTGTATGAAGTTATTGTTTTCAGTATGACGTCAGCATCTACAAATCGTTGAATTGCAATAGGCAGTTCATACGTAAAAATAGCGGCCATTCCTTTAACAATGCATCCGGCTTCTCTTAATGCTTCTACAGCTTTCAAACTACTTTGTCCTGTTGAAATTAAATCTTCAATAACAACCACGGTTTTACCCGCTTCAACAACACCTTCGATGAGGTTAGATAATCCGTGTTTTTTTTCTTCACTACGAATATATACAAACGGTAATCCAAGAGCTTCTGCTACTAATGCTCCTTGCGCGATAGCCCCTGTGGCCACGCCAGCAATAATATCTGGTTTTCCAAAAGTGTTTATAACGATATTTGCTAGTTCAGTTTTTATGAAGGTTCTGATTTCGTGATACGACAAGGATTTCCGATTATCACAATAAATTGGAGATTTTAAACCCGATGCCCATGTAAATGGATTTGACGGATTCAATTTTATTGCGTTAATTTGCAAAAGAAATTTGGCACAATCTTGAGCTGCTTGCATAATTTGAAAATTATTGTTTATGTCGCAAATATACAAACTATTTTATAATAATCGAAGTCTCATAATAATCGATGATATAAAAAATGCAATGATGCATAGTGGGGATAAATATTATGAGTTTTCAACCCCTTCGGATCTCATTATTACAGTAAGAGCTTTTGAAAAAGACTACGAAATAAGCACTTTGTATATTTTTGCTGAGCATAAAATTGTTGATGTTCTAGAAATTATAAAATCATTATATAAATACGTTTTAGCCGCTGGTGGTTTGGTTCTTAATGAAAAAAAAGAGTTGTTATTTATTCATCGGTTTAATAAATGGGATTTACCCAAAGGCCACGTTGAGGCAGGTGAGGAAATCGCAGATGCAGCTGTTCGAGAAGTAATTGAAGAAACTTCTGTAAAGAACTTAGTATTGCATGATTATATTGGTAGCACGTTTCACGTTTATTTTTTATCGAATGAATGGTGTATTAAAGAAACTCATTACTACGAAATGTCTACCACCAATAACTCTACCCTGATTCCACAATTTGCAGAAGCTATTACTCAAGCAAAATGGATAAATAATCAAGATATACCTATGACTTTGAGTAAATCATACCCATCAATTCGTGATTTTATTTTAACTTACCTAAAGAATAAGTGATAAATTTACACTAAAACAAGCCAGAAAAAACTTTCCCAATTACTTTAAAGGTTTTACAGTTGTATTTCCAGGTTCAAACCAAATTTTATGATGGTATTTGTCTTTAAATAAATCATTAAATATTTGAGTAACATTTCCATCCGGAAGAGGTGCGGGGTTTGAAATTATATTTCCATTTTTATCTAAAATCATAGCCATCGGGAGTCCTTTTAAACCATAAGATTCAATAAAATCGAAGTTATTGCCAAAATGAAGAATTGGCCAATTGAATTGTGGAAACTTATTTACAAAATGAAATAATTTTGCGGTATTGACATCCAATGATATGCTAACAAACTGAACACTATCTCGAAATTCATCTGCCAGTTTCTGCATCCCATACATGTCTCTAATACAGGTGTTACAATCTGTTGTAAAAAATTGGATATAAAGATATTTATTTTTAAAATCAGTAAGTTTTGTAGTAGCTCCAGAAACATTTTTTAATTCAAAATTAATCATCTTTTTACCATCGACTTTATTTCTAAGTTGGTCAATGACATTTAAGGCCATTTTTTTATGATCAAGAAATTTCGTCGTCTTTGAGAGTTCAAAGAGTAGTTCGATTATGTTTTCGGAATCAAATCTATCGTCAAAATAAGAATCATTTAGCATTTTAATTAACACCATTTCACGAAGTATTTCATTTTTCAACTTCGGATCTTTACCCATAATATCTAACAACTTGGCAAGATTAGCTTCTTCGTTAATGATGTTTCGAAATCCATTAACAGGTATCATTGATTGTGAGCTATTGTAATACTTTTCAAAATAGGAGTTGAAAAAGTCCATAAAAGCAGTATTTTCAACGTAAAACTCTCGCTCATTAAAATATTGAAAAAAAATAGAATCCGTTTTCTTGCTGTTTATAATATTGTCAAACATTGCAAAAGAGTATTTTTGAAAAGTTCGAAAATATTGACTATTTCCCGTTCCCCAATCGCCCATAATAATTTGCTTTAACGAATCGAGTTGTTTTTGACTAGAGCGATAATAAATTTGTTTAAAATTATCATTAGCAGTTAAAAACTGTTGAATTGCATCACTTAATGCATTTATTTTGCTGAAAAGCGTATTAAAGGTTGAATCCTCAATAATGGTGAGCATCGGGATTTCCATGGCTGAAATCTCAGCAGGATTTTCGTGCTTAGCATTAAATTCAAAATGAATGGAATAGGTCTCTTCTGGCTCTACATAAAAATCTGACTCCAAAAAATTTATACAAAACATTAAATATGTTGGACGAGTTAAATTCAAACTAATTTTAAAATTTCCATCTGAACTAATCTTTGCACTTCCAACTAACACCCGCTTATACGAAAGTAAATCATCGTATTGATACACTCGGATTAATGTGTTTGGAGCAAACGCTGCTACACCATTAATTGTCGTTAATTTATATCCGTAAGATAGTGAAATTGAAATAATTATAAGGATAAAAGCACTTACGACTTTCTTCATTTTAAAAGAATTAAGGAATTAATGGTCTATTAACGTGGAAACAAGGTGTTGATTGTGCATATTAAGGGATACTTTCAAGAAAACTCACTTAATTATCGAAAACGATTGCAGTGAGTTTTCTTTTATAAATTATCAAAATTCGTGGCTAATTGATTTCGGAATAAATGGAGCAATGTCTCCTTTGTGTTTGAATACGTCGCGGACAACCGATGAATTAATAAATGAATGTTCTGGAAGTGTGAGCATAAATACAGTTTCAATTTCGCTATTTAGCATTTTATTTGTTTGTCCAATCGAACGTTCAAATTCAAAATCTGCAGAAGTTCTTAATCCACGAAGGATGTATTTTGCACCAACTTCTTTGCAAAAATCAACTGTTAAGTGTTCATATGAAGTAACTTCAATTTTAGGATTTTCTTTAACAGCTTCCCAAATCCAATGAAGACGCTTTTCTATTGGAAATGTGCTTTTTTTATCCGCATTTGCGGCAACTACAATAATAATCTTATCAAATAGAGGTAAGGCTCTGTTAATAATTGATTCGTGACCAACAGTAATTGGATCAAATGAACCCGGAAATACGGCGATTTTAGGTGTATGTGTTTCCATATTGTTTAGATTTTGGTTTAATTAATTATTCTTTATTTATAGTTTTTTCGATAGATTTCCAAAGTAATTCAGCACTTTTATCCCACGAAAATTTCGAAAGTTGTATGGTACCTTTTTGAATTAGTTGATCCCTATAATCCTGATTTTCAATCAACAACTGTAAGGCTTCTGCAATTTCATCAACCGAAAAAGGATCTACCAAAATTGCTGCATCTCCAGCAACTTCGGGCATTGATGTAACATTAGACGTAATAACTGCTGTACCACAACGGAATGCCTCAATAATCGGAATTCCAAAACCTTCAAAATAAGAAACATACGTTAATGCAACAGATGCTGAAAGAACTTTGTTTAATTCGATTGGATCTAATCGACCAGTAAAAATTATACTATTTTTATCAGAAATATTCGAATACGCTTGTTCAATTGAGGAGGTCCACCATTTTTTTTCACCTACGATCACTAATGCTGTTTTATGACCTGTTTTTTGCCTAAATTGTTCAAATGCAAAAAATAAATTAGTTAGATTTTTTCGAGGTAGTAAAGCACCGACAAAGACAAAAAATTGCTTTCCTTGAGTATACTTAGCACGAGTCAATTCTTTTTCGCTGTTAGTCAATGGATAATAATTTTCGTTTGAGCCATTGTAAACAACATCAATTTTTGATTTATTGATGTTATATTCTGCAACAATGTCTTGCTTAGAAAATTCGGAAACAGTTGCAATTCTTGATGCCTTTTGTGCAAACCTAGGAAAAAAGAATCGATAATATTTTTCTATAATCCAAGGTAAATCCTTAGGGTAATGTTCAAAATTAATATCATGAATTACAGCCAATGATTTAGTTTTTGTCAATAACGATAAGTACCCATCTGGGGAAAGAAATAAATCAGGTTTTAATTTTGCAAGAAAACGAGTGACCGAAATCTCAAACCAAATCACAAATAGAAATGGATGGCGCGCTTTAGGATGAAGAACTACTGGAATTACATTATCACCAAATACAAAATCGGAGTGATAAGGTCTGTCAAATATAAAATAAAAAGTGTGTTCTGGATGCAGTTTAGTAATTCTAGAAAGAGTTTCGTAGGTAAACCAACCAATTCCTTCTAGTTTATTTTTAATTAATAACCGAGTGTTTACTGCAATGACCATATCCGTATGAAGAATTAATGTGCTAAGATAACATCATTTTTTCAAAAAATGGCGTAAAAGTAGCAATGTTATGCAATTTTATCCCTAACTTTGCGGATACCATAGTAATGAGAATTGAAATGAAGAATCGAATAAAACGTGTACTACAACTACTTCTTGGTTATCATAACTATCTGTTTGTGTTTGCTCTATGGATTATTTCAACACTTAGATTTCAACGAAAAGAGAAAGATTTTATCTACTTTGTTAAAATGATTTCCGACAATGGAATATTGCTTGATGTTGGAGCAAATCTTGGTGTAATGTCTTATTATTTAGCCACAAGGAAGCCAAATTCCATAATTTATTCTTTCGAACCTGTTCCAGAAAACATTATAACACTAAGAAAAGTTATTCGATTATTTCGGTTAAAGAATGTAAGGGTGATGGAAATGGCACTCGGAGACTCAAATTCGAATATTGACATGGTGTTACCTGAAGAAAACAAAGTAAAACTTCATGGTCTGAGTCATGTTGTACACGATTCAATTTTGGAATTTAACGAAGGGCGAAAAATCACTGTTCCCATGCGCCGATTAGACAGTATGGATGTTTTTTCACTCTCAAAATATTTTGTAAATGGCATTAAATTGGATGTCGAAAACTTCGAATATTTTGTATTAAAAGGAGCTCATCTCCTACTCCATCGACATCGTCCAATTGTATATGCTGAATTATGGAATAACGAAAATCGCCAAAAATGTTTCGATTTAATGAACGGCTATGGCTATGAAGTTAATGTATTGATTTCAAATAAATTAGTCCCTTTCGATAAAAAAATACATCAAAAACAAACTTTCTTTTTTGTTCCCGAAGATTAATTTAAGATGCAAAAAAAGTTTCTATCTGGTTTATTGGTGTTGTTATTTTTAAATTTACTCATCAAACCATTCTGGATTTTGGGAATAGATAGGGCTGTCCAAAACATAGTGGGAGCCGCCGATTATGGGGTTTATTACGCAATATTTAACTTCTCTTTTCTCTTTAATATCTTTCTAGATGTTGGTCTAACAAATTTCAACAATCGAAATATTGCCCAAAACAGTCATCTTTTAAACAAATATTTTTCCGGGATACTCGGCATAAAGCTTTTATTATCTGCTCTTTATATCATAATTACCATCTCATTTGGTTTTATTATTGGATATGACCATTCGCAAATGAATTTGCTTTTTATTTTGGCATTCAATCAAGTGTTAATTTCGTTGGTACTATACTTTCGGTCAAATATTTCGGGACTTCACTTTTTTAAAACAGATAGTGTGATTTCGGTTCTCGATCGTTTTTTGATGATATTATTTTGCTCAATTTTAATTTGGGGGCACCTATTTGAAAAACAAATTACCATATATTGGTTTGTTTATTGTCAAACAATTGCATACTCAGTTACAGCCATAGTGGCTTTTATTATTGTTGTTCGTAAAGCGAAATTCAAACATATTTATTGGAATACGAGATTTTTCTATGTGGTGCTTAAACAAAGTATGCCTTTTGCATTGTTGGTATTATTGATGACCTTTTATAACCGAATTGACAGTGTAATGATTGAACGATTGTTACCTACCGAAGTTGGAAATTATCAAGCAGGGATTTATGCATCTGCGTATCGACTTCTTGATGCAACAAACATGATTGCAGTTCTTTTTGCAGTGATACTATTGCCCGTATTTGCTCGATTGATTAAACTACATCAACCTGTAAATGAGATTGTTCAACTTTCATTCTCCCTATTATTTACGTTCTCATTAATTATTGCTTTTGCTACCATCTCCTTTAGATATGAAATAATGAACTTGCTTTATCCCCAACATGTAAATGAATCATTATTACAATTTCATACTAGAATGAATGAAGTAGCATTTGTTTTTGGTGCATTAATGAGCTGTTTTGTAGCAATTTCGTCTACTTATATTTTTGGGACACTGCTCACAGCAAATGGGAGTTTGAAAATGTTAAATATTGTTGCAACAGGAGGCATGCTTTTAAACATCATAATAAATCTCATTCTAATTCCTAAGTATATGGCCACAGGCTCTGCCATCGCAAGTGTAATTACGCAATTTGCAACAGCAATAATTCAAATGTTAATTGCGATAAAAATATTCCATTTAAAATTAAAATGGAATGCATTTATCCGTTTTATGTGCTTTATTGGAATTCTAGTTGTCCTAATTTTTTTGGTAAATGTTTTCGATTTTAGGTGGGATATTAAATTTATAATCTTTTCAATTGCATCAACCCTAACTGCTTTTTTATTGAAAATTATTAATATGAAGAATATCATCAATTTATTTGCGCTTAAGGGCATTGTGCAAAATAAGTAAGTTTTTTTATAGACTTGATTTTTGGATTTTATTATCGTAACTTTGAAAATTCGATATTTTAACTAAAATAATTAATTAATTGATTATATATTTTTTTCATGTTGTCCGAAATAAATTATCATGTCATTTTTAAATAACTAAATATCAGCATATTATAATGTATTTATTGAGACATAGTTTCCTTTGGAAAACACTAACATTCTTGATTTTCCGCAATTTTTTGCCTCTGTCCTAAAGGATGTAAATTGCTGAAAATCAATTCATCTGCCAGTTGACAGATTGAGGCGAAAATTGATTGAAGCGATTTACTTAATAAGCAATATTATTGATTTTATCGGAGAGGTATATTTTTTTTCAATTTTCAGTTCCTAACATTCCTATTTATAATTTACGAAATTGTATACTTTTTAAATCTTCATTATATATTAATTTTAAAAATAATTCTATGAAAAAAACACAAATTAGTTTATTTACATTATTATTGATATTTGCAATCGTGATATCAACTACTTCATGTAAGAAGGAGGAAAACACAACACCAAAGTATCAGTCGGCGATAGATAATTCTAGGGCAGAAAATTTATACAATGGTGCTTTTAAACAAATTAGCCAATATTCGGTAGTCGTAGATACAGGCACTAAATTTAACAACAAAACATATCCTATACTCACCATTAGTGGTGTAAGCTATCCTAAAACTTTTACACTCGATTTTGGGACACGAACACTCTGTGAGGATGGTCGTACACGTAGTGGAAAGATTATCACATTATTATCAGCACCTTATCTAGATTCTTTAACAACCATTCATTCTACTTTTGACAATTATTATGAAACTGTAAACTCTGTAGATTATCATCTTACGGGTGTCCACAATGTTTTAAATATGGGCAGGAACTCGCTTCATCATCCTGTATACAGAGTTCAAGTGGATAGTGCGAGCGTTATTTCACCCGAAGGGACAATAAAATGGACATCAACTAGATATAGAGAGTTTACTGCTGGTTACGATTCTTGGTTAAACCCTTTTGATGATGCATATTTAATTACCGGTTCTGCAAATGGTACTGATATAAATGGTGATGCTTTTACTGTAACAATTACCCAAGGACTACAAGTCCAGTTTGGTTGTCCATTTATTAAAGCTGGGAAGATTGAAGTAATTAACGCAGGTCGTCCAACAATATATATCGATTATGGCTCTGGGGAATGTGATGCGAGCGCTGTTGTAACTGTAAATGGCTATACTGTATATATTATAATGGGATAACATCGGGTCAACGTCAAAAGTTGGGGACAGGCATATAAAAAGACATTCTGTTTTCTTTCACATGGAAGAAAGCATATTATCAAATTTGAATGGAAGAAGAATAAAATATTTCCTTTTACATGTCCTTATGCTCCCGCCTTGCGGGATAAACTCCCGGGCATCACGCTAAAAGCGTGGCAAAAAATGCCGCCGCTGTCGCAAAAGAGCTAAAAAATATACTGTTTTACTAAAATCTATGAACTCCTCCTTTTAGCCAAAATAAGCATTTAATAATGTAAAACAGGATTGCTCATTTTGTCTAACGTCGTCAAACACCATAGATTTCTTAACGCAAAAAAGTATATTTTTCTTAACGCTATTTTGCTCAATGCGGTTGATAATCATATTATTAACATCAAACTATACAAAAACAACTTACAACCTGCAAATTTTCTTAAATTTGAAATAAAAACCGTTTTTTCGGAGTTTGATTGTTTTTGACTGATGGAGCGTAGTTTGAATAAATAATAAGGATTACAAAA
>JBAXTE010000041.1:0-37091 GCA_037130365.1 Bacteroidota bacterium | reverse complement strand
GAAAAAATATTTATTATTTTACCCTATAAAGTTGCATTTATTACTTGAATTCAAGGTTTATTTGAAGAAATTAAAAGCAATAGAATGACATTTGATGAAAATGGGAGATTAGATAGAATAATTGGAACTAAGTTTGACTTTAAAGGAAAGGCCACTTTTATTGAAAAAATAGCCAATGAATTAAATTTAAAGCCCTATGAAATATTATTTATTGGCAATTCTAATAATGATGAATTGGCTTATACTTCTGGAGCTATTACCTTATGTGTTAATCCTCGATTAACAAATCCTTTCGATGAAAAAAATTGGAATAATACAATAACTGAAATGCATAATTTAGATAAAATATTAAAATATATAAATATTAGCAAATAAAGTTTATTATATTTCATTAATAAATATATAAAAAGTAGTAGAAAAATAGTTAAAGTGAATACTAATAAACATATTAGAAATGACAGAACTTAAGATATTTCATTCGAGATTTATTAGATTTTTAGTAGTAGGAATAGCAATATTTGCTGTATTTCTTGGAAAAGATATTCTGACAAACTTAGACTCATATTTTATTAATAAGTTTTGGGTAAAAATAATTAGTAAAATTGCGGTATCATCATTTTTATATACATTATTATTTTATGGTGGTGAATTTTTGATTCAGAAATATTTATGGAGATTAATTAAACGCAAATTAGATTATTCAGGTAAATGGATTGGAATTACATATTATACAAACCTAAAAATTCCATCTACCAAAGTTACGTTTAAAAATTTCAAAAGATTTTCTTCGCCTCATGATGTTGTCATTTCTCAGGATAGTTTAACTATAAAAATTGAAGGCTCTAAAGGTGATGACTATGTTGGGTGGAAGTCAATTGCAATGAATATTGATGAGGAAGGTATATTAAAGTTTGTCTACGAAGTTGATTATGAAAAAAAATCTAAAGCTGAAGGATGTAATTTAACGGGGACATCAATTGGTTATGAATATATGAGACCTGTAAAGAGGGGTTTTTTGGGACTTCCAATTTTATTAAGTGGAAAATTTTATCATTGTGCTACAGATAAAAAACCTATTTATAGTGGAAGTACAATTTTTGTGAGACAAAATCATCTTGATAAAATCAGCGAATCTGATTTACCAGGATTTGGTAAGACATTTATTGAGGACATAAAAAAATACATTAATGGCTAATACAATTTATTTAATTACAGGTGCAAGTTCTGATATTGGTTTCTACCTAATTAGATATTTAATATCTCAAGACAAATTTGTCATTGGGACTTGTCGCAAACCAACTAGTGAAATACAATCAATAGTGGCAAGCAATTTTGAGTTGATAACTAATATTGACTTTGAGAAAAAAGAAGACCTTATAATATTGCAAAATACTCTTGAGAGTAAAAAGAATATTCTATACAAGGTTATCCATTGCATTGGTAATTTTTGGCATCACAAATCAATACCATCAACTAGTCATTCAGAAGCAAAAGATATGGTATTAAGTCATTACTTGACAACATTTAATCTTTTAAAACTCATGGTGCCAATCATGAAAAAAAATAATGGTGGTCGGATTTTAGTTTTCACTTGTAATTCTGTTATTTATACTTATCCAGAAATGGCTGCTTTTACATCTGCTAAAGCAGCTGTTGAAACGTTGGTTAAATGTAGTGCTAATGAGAACTCACAATATAATATTGTAATTAATGCTCTTGCTTTATCAACTATTAAAACTAAAAAAGTAATAAATTCAAAAAAAGAGAAGTATCATGATGAGTATTTGACGCTTGAAGAATTGAAAGATTCAATACTATATACAATTAATGGACCAATATACATTAATGGGAATATTATCAAAATACTAAAATACAGCCAATACTTTTATCATGAAAGTTATTATGACAGAAACGAAATAATTGAATAAGTACTTTGGACAACCGCTATTTGGCACTATAGCATTGTGGCGGGTTTTGAAAGCTCAATTAAAGTAATTAAATAAGTTGTGTTCTTTTTTTGATTGATATAAAAGGTCTTTTATAAAACAATTCCTAAGGTGTAAAAAAAATAGATTTGATATTTATAATTCAAGTTTTTCCCATTTACCAATGTAGTCATATTTCTTAAGCTCTGAAATAGTTATTACACCTCTTGATTCGTATTGGTGACAAGCAATATCAGCCTCTTTACTTGTACAAATATAATAATCTGGTGATGTCATTTTATCAGCATTGAGTATGACGAAGATATAATAACAATCTTGTTTAATTTTATCTTTTATAATTGGCCATCCATTATTTTTTCTTTGATATAAGGATTTAACTTGTATTGATATTTTTTTATCATTTTTTTCTGCAAATAAGTCAATTGCTTTGGCATTACCTATAGTCATTCCTACTGACCAACCTCTTCTATAAAGCTCTGCTGCAACAAAGTATTCACCAGATAACCCTGTATTGTTTCTTGGTATTACACTCATGATTTTATGTTTTGCTGTTAATAAAACAAGAAGTATTCTGAAATTAAATTAGCCTCTATTTTTCTTAAAATTTTCTGCTTGTTCAAATATCTCAACATAAACTTCGTCTCTTTCAACAGGTGGATAATCAAATTCATCTAATAGTAAAATCAATCCTACTTTTAATGCTGATTTAATATCGTCTCTTTTATTCCAGTCGGGAAATTTGGCTTGTGCATCAACAAGATCTTTAACTGCTTTAGCCAATTCAATCATTTTCTCTTCGGGATATTTGAAATCGTATTTAATACAGAGTTCTTTGAGTATGTCGTAAAATGCTTTTTCTTCAAAATCGATACCTAAAGCATCACCTGCCGAAAACTCTTTGTGAACTTCCCATATTAAATTGGTAAGTTGCTCTGCCATTTCTTCATATACTTCTCCCCGAAATATATCGTTTTCGTCACGTTGATTATATTGATCAACTAAGGCTTGCATTTTTTTTGTAAAGTCAATCCCTTTAACTCTGTTTATTTTTCTGATTTCTCCAATTACTTTTAATAAAAGCTGTTGAAGTAATTTGATTTTGGTATTTGGTAATTTAATTTTATTGATTTTTGATAAGTAATCTTCATCAAAAATATCTTGTTCCGTTTCATTTTCGTTACCAAGTTTAAAAATTTCCTCAACCCCTTCACTTTGCAAAGCCTCTTTTATCATTTCTCGAACTTTAGCATTCATTTGAGCAGTATCTGGAGCATCGCCTTTGGTAAGTTTGAAAACAATTGAACGAATTGCCAAGTAAAAATGGGTGTAATCTCTTTCTGATTGAGTTAACTTTTCGCTCCCAGCGCAAATATCATATGCCGCTTTTAATCGCTTGACAAAACCCATAAATCGACTTTCAAAATCTTTGGTTAGTTGTACATATTCAGCTGCTAAATTTAATGTGTTTAACTGTTGAATGGTAGTGCCTTTGAAATATTTTGAATTATCGAAAGTATGAAACAATTTATTTAGCAAATCTAAATGATTTCTTACTATAATTAATGATTCTTCAATATCTTCGAAGTTGTTTTCATCTCCTTTGTTATATTTTGCTAAAGCCAGATTCATCTGTTTTTTAATGCCAATATAATCAACAACGAGTCCTTTATTTTTACCTTCAAACTTTCGGTTAACCCTTGAAATGGTTTGAATTAAATTGTGTTGTTGTATAGGTTTATAGATGTAAATAGTATCAAGAAAAGGAACATCAAAACCAGTGAGCCACATATCCACAACTAACGCAATTTTGAAATTTGATTTTTCGTTTTTAAATTGGCGATCTAATTCTTTACGATACTCTTTTGTACCAATCAAATCATAAAGATCCTTAGGGTCATCTTGCCCTCTGGTCATAATCATTTTTATTCGTTCAATAGGCTTGAGTTCTCGCTTATCTTTTTCAGAAAGTTCAACTCCTTCTTCGGCTGCTCTAATTTCGTTCCATTCAGGTTTTAGTTCAATAATGTTTTTAAACAATTCGTAAGCAATTTCACGAGTACTGCACACAAACATCGCTTTGCCTTTTACAGTAGCGCCTTCAGAAACTCTTTTTTCGTAATGAGTTACAAAATCTAATGCCATATCTTGCAATACTTTAGGATCTCCTAAAATAGCATTTAGTTTTGCCGATTCTTCTTTGCTTTTTTCTATTTGATATTCGTTAGATCCTGCTTCGGCTGCCGTTTCGTAATATTGTTCGATCTCATAAAGTTTGGAGTTGTTTAATAAGACTTTGGCTGCTCTACCTTCGTAAACGATTCTAACTGTAATTTCATCTTTTACCGATTCTGTCATCGTGTAAGCATCAACTATTTTTCCAAAAACATCAAGTGTTGCGTCTATTGGTGTTCCAGTAAAACCAACAAAAGTAGCATTAGGAAGAGAATCGTGAAGATATTTAGCAAATCCAAAGGTTTTGGTTACCCCTTTTTCAGTAATATTTATTTTTTGATCGAGGTTAACCTGACTTCGGTGTGCTTCATCTGAAATACAAATTATATTTGTACGGTGTGAGAGTAGTTGGGTGTCTTCGGTGAACTTATGGATGGTAGTTAAAAAGACACCACCACTTTGTCTGTCTTGAATTAATTCTCTGAGGTTAGCTCTACTTTCTACACTAACAATGGTATTATCGCCAATAAAATTTTTGGCATTAGTAAATTGTCCCGAAAGTTGATCGTCTAAATCAGTGCGGTCGGTTATCATTATTATGGTTGGACTTCCAAAATACTCACTTTTCATTAATAACCTTGTGAGGTAAAGCATTGTAAAGCTCTTTCCGCATCCAGTTGCACCAAAATAAGTTCCCCCTTTTCCATCACCTTCGGGCTTTTGGGCTTTTATTATGTTGTTATATAATGCTCTAGCTGCATAGTATTGTGGATAGCGACAAACAATTTTCTCGTTTTTCTTTGAACTGTCGGGTAAATATATAAAGTTGCGAATAATATCACGAAAACGATTTTTATGAAACATCCCTTGAATCAAGGTAAACATACTGTCGATACCATCGACTTCTTTTGCCAAACCTGCAACTCTTCGCCAAGCATAGAAAAACTCATAAGGGGCAAAAAATGAACCTGCTTTGTTATTAACTCCATCGCTGATAACGCAAAAAGCATTGTATTTAAAAAGTTCTGGAATGTCTCTTCGATAACGAATGGTTAATTGGTTAAAAGCATCATAAATAGTAGCTTCTTCACGAATAGCACTTTTAAATTCAAATACAACAAGTGGCAAACCATTAATATATACAATACCGTCAGGAATACGTTTTTCTGCACCAAAAATTTCTAATTGATTTACAAATTTGTAAATATTATTATCGGGTTGATAAACTTCTTCGGGTTCGGCAGCAATCGAAATTAATTGTTTTTCCTCGGGTTGGCGGTGTTTGTTAAGTCCCGAATAATTGATAAGTTCAATATAAATATCTTTTTGATTGCGATCTTCACGTTTAAGAATAAAGCCATCAGAGAGCATTTTTATAAACGTTTTATTGCTTTCGTATAAATCGGAAGCAGAAAGTGTTTTTAGTTGAAGAATAATAGATTTGGTCTCATTGACTGTAATTCCATGACTGGCGTATTGAGTCAAAAGAAATGTTTGCAAATCTTCCTCTATCAACACTTCATCGGGTTTCCGAGCAATCGAAATGCCCAAGTGGTGAGAAAACCCCTCTTGACCTAACAGCTCCGTAAAAGCCTTTTCTAATTTTTCTTCTGTGAATTTCATTTAATTCTATTTATTAAATCGCTAAAGCAATTTGCAATACTATCTTCATCAGGTATTGGTCTGTAAGCCAAAGCAGATAGTTCTTTTTGATATTTTTCTTTCAACTGTTTCCAAATGGTTGTAAAATCAGTAATCAGAGGCGATTCAGAAATAGATTTATTTTGCCAACCGCTTGGTTCTTCAAATATTGCTTTATCATGATTAAGAATCTCGTCAAATTTCATTTTAAAAGAATCTGATTTAATAAATTCAGCGCATTCTGAATCCTTCGATAGAAAGTATAAATCATAAAAGTGTCTTATTTTTCCCGAAACACTTTCAATGAAATTTTCATGAAAAGAAAAGCGTATGAGTGAAACCATTTTTTCCAACAGAGTTTGCTCTTTGCTCAATACATTTACTTCAAATGATTGAATATTATACTGCTCAATATATTTTTTATTTCCAGTTTTAGTTAAAAAATCAAAGACCATACTCTGAATGGTTAGCTTCTGGAAAGGGAAAGGATTTGCAAACGAGTTAATTTCAACTATAAGTTTGTTATTTGCATTGCCTTTTTCGGTTGTAACATATTCAAAAACAGACTTTCTGAATCTTGAACCCTTACTTGTTACACCATCCATTTGTAATTCTGTTAAATCGGTTGTTATTTCTTTTTCAATAGTTCGGATAATGGTTTTAATTTCATTTCCTGTTTTACCATTGTCGTTTATGATGGCAATATCTACATCTTCTGAAAAACGTTCTATCAGATTGTAGCCTTTTGATAAAGATGTACCACCTTTAAAAACAGAATCTTCAACATATCTGCTTTTTGCCAAACGACATAACACCAATGTTATCCAGTAATCTTTCTCTACAAATTCTAGCTTAATATCAAGATGCTGCGAGGTAGCCCTTAATATATCTGAAAATAGTTTTATGTCGTGATGTAACTTCATACAATATTCCATTTATCGGTGGTGGATATTGCTTTAGCAGCACCAGACAGTTTATACTTGGTAATTAGGTTCAATGATTTAAAAAGGGGTTCTGTTACGATTGTTTTTTGCAATTGCTCTAATATTGCACCTAATAAAGCCCTTGTAGCAGGTGGATATTTTAAAGCCAAACGAGCCAAGGTGTAGATATCTTTTTCGGAAAAGCTTTTGATAATGGCTAAAAATCGTTTGCAGGATGTTTCAATATTGGTATCAGGTATTTTCTTGATATAGCGAATCGCATCCAGAAGTTGTAACAACGGAATGTTCTCTTTGGTGATGGTGTTTTTTTGTTTTACAAATGAAATAGTATAACGTTCTCTTTTGAAACTTGGGCGTACTTCGTTTTTGCCTATTTGTATGGTATTGCTTACTTGGGTAGTTAAACCCAATTGGTTGTAAATGCTGTAACCTGTGAGATAGCCTGTGACTTTTCCATTTTCTTCTAGTAAGTCTTTTACCACTTGTGCCTGATTGGGTTGAAGGTTGCCAAACGGGGTGTTTTCTGGCTTGTAGTATTTACCTTTGGATAGTTTAGCAATTTTACCCACAGATACCATACGATTAAGTGCTTTTATCACCGCTTCTTTTTTGTTCACCTCAGTTGTAAAATTTTCATAGGTGAAAATATATCCTTTAGGAAGTCTTTCTATCTTACTACTTATATTATCAGTAACATTCATATCATTATTACTATAATTACCACTAGGAACATGTCCAGTTTATTTATTAAAATACTGGACAAATATACTAGTTTTTCCTTACATTCCATCTTATCACTACATTTACTTTTTCTACTCTCTCCTTTATTCATTCCAACAACACGATCTAT
Organism: Bacteroidota bacterium; assembly: GCA_037130365.1. Classification (GTDB taxonomy): domain Bacteria; phylum Bacteroidota; class Bacteroidia; order Bacteroidales; family WCHB1-69; genus JBAXTE01. The sequence continues at coordinate 29,538 of JBAXTE010000041.1, read as the reverse complement.
TACTTCTTTTTCTTTATTTGAAGTTATTGCATCTCTATGTACAATATCTCATTGTCATTAAATATATTTGTTAGCCTTTGCTTGAATTCTATGTTTTGTTGTTCGGGCATTTGTTCTGGTATTTGTTCGGTGAGTTTTATTTCTTAGGTTTTAACCTTTTTATGTCTTAATCGTTGTGTAGCCCATATACGAAACTGAGTGCCTTGTACCGATTTTACACGGTAACCCACCGATATAATTACATCAAGATTATAATATTCAATCTCTCTCACTACCTCTCTTTTGCCTTCAATACTAACCTGTCGGAAATTCCGACAAGTTCGGTTTTGCTCCAACTCTCCTTCATTAAAAACATTGGCAATATGCTCGGTTACAGTACTTCTGCCTTTTCCGAATAGGGTTGCCATTTGGTCTTGTGAAAGCCAAACCGTTTCGTCTTCAAGACGAACATCAATTTTTATTTTCCCATCAGGAGCTTGATAGAGAATTATTTCTCCTGAATTCGATTTTTCTATGTTTTGTTGTTCGGGCATTATATTAATTTTGATTTTTTTTCAATAACAAATCATCATCAACTTTTAATAAAGTCAACACAATTATTCGTAAAAGAATATAGTACATCTTTTCAATTTCACTTTCTGAATCTGAATTTGTTCCATGAGTATAATTATTCCTTAGCTTTAGACCATCTGTAAACTCTCTATCGTTTAAATAATAATTCAAGTAATCACACTCCAATTTATTGAAAAGAGTATTTTCTACATATACTGAATTTTCACTTATCATATCATCAATTGTTTCCCTAAATTCAATACCATAATGCCAATAATTTAAAACGCCCTTTTGAAAAAGTTGTTTTAAAATAAAAATTTGATTTTCATTACTGAATCGAACAAAGCCTTTATCATCAATATATAAATAACGACCTTTGATCAAATGATCAATGCCTGTTTTTTGATATGCGTGAAAACTCTCGTATGGTACATCTTCCATTAAAATCAAATCACAAAAGCTACTATATTGTTTATCTTTAAACAACTCAACATATAACAAAATGGATTGATCCGAAAAAATCAATCTTACTACAGCAGATATGGGTCCCGATTTCATATAACAATATTTGTTATCTACAAAACTAGGAATCTGAGAAAAAGCATAAGGCTCTGTACTCATTTTAAACAATTCAAAATCAATTTCACCTTCTTCACGGTAAAGTTTAAATTGCCTCATAAACGAATCAAATTCTGCCAGTAGCATTCTAATCTTTTCTAAATAACTCACACCCACTGTTGGTAAATTAAACCGAAAACCGGATAAACCAAATTGATTTTCAATATGTTTAGCAATGTAATAATGAATTAAGAATTCAGTATTAATTCCTTCTCTTTTAAACAATTCTTGGTCGAAAAAACACATTTGAGAGTATGACAAAAAATCTTTTCTTATGAATTCCTCTCCAGGATTGTATTCAAATCTGGAACTCATTAAGAGTATTTCTATTATATCTAATTCAGATTGATTTTTTACTAAACTGATACATCGTTGCTCATCAAGATACCCAAATAAATTGGTGAATAGACTTAGAAAAGAGTAAGGATGATTAATCTTGAAAATATTTTTTGTACAATATGAATAGTGCTCGATATTGTCTCGAACAAAATGCTTAATCGGAGTATCTTGATCGTCACTAAACGTTACATGTACTTCAATTTTACGCACCGGACCTTGATTAAATATTTCTTGAGATAATCTATCCTCAACATTTCTTGCTTTATTACGTGTTTTAACTGAAAAATCAAGTTGTTCTAACTTCCTTGAATTTAGCACCAAACTGACGTAGTTTGGATTTGGATCATCACTATCAAGATATCGGGAAATAACATCTTCCTTATCTTTTAAACTTAGGCTTTTAGGGAAATAGAAACTTCTCCATTCTCTATCATGTTTTTCCACATATTGCGCTAACAGAAGTTCGGCCGTTTCTGCATAACTGAGCAAAAATTCACATAATTCTTTAGCAAAATAATTGACAATTTTTTCTTGATATAAAATTGCCCGAACATTTACTTTATGATTTGCTAAAAACGAACCAAAACTCACATTGCTAATTTGTTTGTATACTGAAAGATTTGCTGTCAATTCCCAAAATGAATCTTGCACTGTCCAACATTCTAAGCTTTCAAATAATTCAACAAAATTTGAACTATTCATATTTTGCCAAAACCGAACAATAAACGACCACATCTTTTTTGAAACAGATTTACAATTTTCTAATTCTTCAGATGTCCACTGAGGTAGAAAAACTTCATTATCTATGTATAGCTTAATTTGATAAAATTCAATAACATCGTTTATATTGCACTTTTTTTTCTCATCAAAATCAATCAAGATTTTTTCAGCTCTTTTCAAGTTGCTAAAACCTGCTCCATCGTATTTTGAATAAAATTTTATGCGATTCCAAGACATAGATGTTTTTTTGTTTAAGTTACTATTCTAACTTCGTCTTTTCTTGTTTTATTATTTATAGTTTTATTCGGCGATTTTCATCTATACTTCTTCAAATGATAAATCAATTAACGCTTTAATTTCACTCCCTTTAAATAAGTTATTCAATGAAAACTTTGATTTTAATTCAGTCTGTTTTTTTGCAATTATATCTTCTACTAATTTATATGATGAATCAAACGAAGTTTGAAAATGAGTTAATATTTGAACACTGGGAATATTTTCATTTAAAAGATTGTTATTGAATTTTTTCATTGCATAAATTAGAGAATAAAATGCATTCTTTATTACAACGGAGTCTTTGTATGTAATGCCATTTATGAATTTTGAAACCTCATAACACCTATAGAGTTTCTTACACATTGATTCATCAATAGTATCGCTAAATACTTCATCGTAAAACAGTTTAAAAGTTGATGCTTTACTAGTTTTAGCTTTTGAAGGTTCCTCCTTATATAATGAAGCGTATATCTGCAAAATATTTTCGTTAGTTATTGTGTCATTATAATAAGTAATATCTTCGCCTAGTTTGGTTAATAATCCTACACCATATTTTGCAAGATATTTTTTTGCAACATCTTGTGTAGTATCATTTGACTTTAAGTCAACAATATTTATTGGGTTTTGTGAATTTGTAGCTTGAGCTATTTTTATTGAATACTCACTGGGTGTTTTATAAATTCTTAGTAAAATTTTTGCTGTTTTAAATTGTGTTTCATATTCTGAGTATTTAGTGGTGTAAATATTATAGAGTGTTGCTATTGTTTGACCCCCATTTACTACGCTTGGCTTTGTTATTAGAACTTTAGAACTTGGATGACCAGTTGGTAAAATTTCAAAATTTGAACTAATTATTGTTATACCATTATTCAAGTAGCAAAATCTACTCGGATCATTAATAAAGCTGCTTCTTATTTCTTTATTAATTGTACTATTTTTAATCAAGTACCTAACATTACTGTTCAATAAAAGTCGTTCACCTGTTTCTTTATAAAATTTCATTAAATCATCAATGGTGCAAGAGACAACCCTACCAGAATAATGCTCATTTTCGAATGAAAATATTGAATCTGTTTTGTCTGCTGTATCTTTAATATTGACAAAAAGTTCTCCAAATTCAATAGATACTGAGTGTCCAAATGAAGTAGCATCTATAAATATGGGTGTAATATTAAAATCAAAACATCTGTTTAAGTCCGTTGAAGTTCTGAAGGGTTCGTGGATAATTCCATTTGTTGCAAAAAAAAGTTTGATGTTAAATGTTGGTAATCCATTGTCTAAAAGTAATTCCCGAAATGCTTTTATTTTATTTGCCAATTTTGAGTTAGTTACGGCAAAGTTTTCACCATTAATGATTTTTATACAGTTTTCCATGCATAATTTCATTTCATCAATTGAAATGCTATTAGTTTCACCATCATTTTGTTTATATTTTGATTGAATCACTACTAATTCTGAAATTTCATTTTCATCATCACTAAAATAAAAAGCATCAATTTTGTTATCATCTCCGTCATCTGTTATTGAATTGAACGCTTCAAGTTGATTTAATGAATAATATTCCATCAAAATTGTCATACTGACAGAAATAGAATACTTCTTATTTGAATCTATTGTTAATGTTGAAATGCCATCTAAAAACAATTTATTCTTTTCAATTATGCTTCTAAATTTATTAAGCTGAGTTTTATTTATCATATATTTAATTTTCTATCGTGGATAATTTCGAAAGCAGCAAATCCTTCAACTCGGATAGCTTTTGGTTTTCTTTTATAATGTTTAAAATATTATCATAAATTGGTTTAATTTTAACTCCATACATTCGAATAGAGTTTTTATTGGGCTCTGTTAAAATTTGACTATCAAAATCTTTTGTTACTAATGCTGCAAATACGGCACCCACAGCTTCATTTTTAAGTTTTGCAATTACTGAAAGCGTAATTTGATGAGCAAAATATTGATTCATTTCATTTGTGCCAGTAATTGCATAACAACTCTGATTCATTGTCATTTCGCAGCCTGCAAGGGAAATTGCGCCAACAGTACCTCTTGCAGTAACAAAAACCGTATTCATAGGATACAATTTAGTACTACTATTTTTCAGCCCTAATTCAGTTACATTTTTTTCAGTACAAATTGAGTAATAATTTCCCGTAACATCAGCAGGAGTAAAAAAAGGAATATCTCCGTTCCAATATTTTTGAGTATTCGTATCGGGAGTTCCACCTCCACTTAACTTCACAATATTTGTAAAGGAGTTTATCCTCCACCCTTTTGGGATCTCACCCATTTCGCTTTCCACCATTTCTCCACCATTACTTTTATAAGGCAAACCGTTTTCATTCGGGAATTCAAATTCCACAAACCACTGCTTATAAATAGCCTGTGCGGTTTCTTCCAACTTTTGAATCAGTTGTTGGTTTAGGGTAATGCGGTTTTGGATTACGTTGTATTCTTTTACTATTTCGCATTGCTTTTCGATGGAGGGAACGGGTAATTGCATATCACAAAAATCTTCCCACTCTAAACTTCCCCTAACTCCACCAACAGCATGAAAACATGCCTCACGATCAAATTCTGAGCGTGTAAACCACATCATAAGATATTCAGGTAAAAGCTCATTTGTATTTATGACCTCAAAAATAGGATAAGCCTGAGATATAATGGCTTCATCAACTTTTTGTAGCAGTGCAACTGGCATTTTCTTGTCTCGTCTGACCTGCATTGTGCTACAAGCAAATTGATTCTTTCGGATTATTTTGTAGTTTTCCATATCTGTTCCAATTATATTAGCTACAGATGGAATAAACTCTTTTGAAATACTTAAGCCTAAAAGATTCTCCACTCTCAGTCCTTTGTTGCGTTCATCAACTACCTTAATTAGCTTACCAATTGGTTTATAGTTTGCCTTCATAACCCAAGTTGTTGTTTGATCATTAATTTCTCCCGTTCAATTTCGGCAATAAGCTCTATTTCCGAAGGTAGATAAGGTAAATATTTATTAGCAAATAGTTGTTTATTTTCGCTCAACACCGAATATTTGGCAATAATGCTATCTGTTTCTGTGCAAAGCAAAATCCCAATGGTAGGATTATCGCCTTCGGTTCGTTCCAAATCATCAAACATACGTACATACATATCTAATTGTCCAACATCCTGATGCGTTAATTTATTGGTTTTCAATTCAACAACTACAAAACACTTTAAAATATAATTATAAAAAACCAAATCAATATAAAAATCGGCAGTTTCGGTTCGTATATGTTTTTGACGTGCAACAAACGAAAACCCTTTGCCTAATTCTAATAAAAATTGTTGCAGATTATCGATCAAAGCTTGCTCAAACTCCTGTTCTGTATATGCTTTGTTTGTTGGCAAATTTAAAAACTCCAACACGCTTGGGTTTTTGATAAATTCGTTTGCATCTTGCCCGATTGCTTTTGGATTTTCTTCAGTCTCGGACTTCACAACTTCATTTTTTTGCGATGACCGCAATCGATGATAGGAAAGGGTTGAAATATTACGATCTAATGTACTAATTGACCAATTTTGATTTGCAGCTTCGGTTAAATAATACATCCGAGCTTGTGCGTCAGATACTCGCAAAACTCTTTGATAATGTGACCAATGCAATTTGGCGAAGGGTGTTCGCCAAATTGAATATTCAGAAATGGCGAAGGGTGTTCGCCGAATGTTATCGTTGGATTGGTCAGAAAACGACTGACCTATGGATAAAAGATCGGGAAATGTTTGATAAAATTGCCGAAACTCACGAAGTGATCTTTCGGAGTATCCTTTCCCTAACGATAGGGATAATTCAATGGATAAGTTTTTGATGATTTCTTTCCCGTATTCTGCTCTTCCTTTACCGTTTTGCTCTTCTTGAACAATTCGTTGTCCTGTAAGCCAATAGGCTTCAACCATTGCAATGTTTACCGCAGAATATGCCTTTTGTCTTGCCTTTTCAAGAATTTGCTTAATCTCAGAAATATAGTTTGTTTGCTTACTCAATTCCATACCCCAATTCTTTAAACACGGTTAATAAATCAACTTTTGATTGTTCTTCGGCTTTCAATAATTCGGCAAATTTGGTTTGTAATGCCTGCATTTTTACATCAAAATCAATATTTTCATCACGGTTCACAAACTCAATGTATTTGCTTGGTACAAGTGAAAAATCTTTTTTTACTACTTCATCGTATGAAGCTGAATAACAGTATTCTGGAATATTTTTATAACTATTGTTTTCTTGTTGCCAAGTGTGATAAGTTTTACCAATATTTTTAATTTGTTGTTCGCTAAATTGGATAAATTTCTTTTCGAAAGGTTCTCCAATTTGTCGCAAATCCATAAACAGAATTTCATTTTCACGGTTTCGGTATAGGCGTTGTTCATCTCCAATACTTCGGGATTGAACTTTTTTATTTTTATTCAGAATCCAAATGGTAACACTAATATTCGTAGTATAAAACATATCTTGGGGCAGTACTAATATTGCTTCCACCAAATTATTTTCTATCAACTTTCTGCGTATTTTGTATTCTTCGCCACCGCCACTCAAAGCGCCATTTGCAAGGATAAAACCAGCCACTCCATTGTCGGAAAGTTTAGAAACCATATTTAAAATCCATCCATAATTGGCGTTACTTTTGGGTGGTACATCGTAACCACGCCAGCGTGGGTCGTCTATCAATTCGTTTTCGGCTCGCCAATCCTTTTGGTTAAATGGTGGGTTTGCCATAATAAAGTCGGCTTTAAGGTCTCTGTGTTGGTCGTCGGCAAAAGTGTCGGCAGCTTTTTCGCCCAAATTTCCAGAAATCCCTCGTATTGCAAGGTTCATTTTAGCCAACTTATATGTGGTGTTGGTGTACTCTTGTCCGTATATTGAAATCTCTTTTTTGTTGCCATTGTGGGCTTCAATAAACTTTATACTTTGAACAAACATTCCTCCACTTCCACATGCAGGATCATAGATAATTCCCTTATAGGGTTCAATCATTTCGGCTATTAGATTTACAATGCTTTTTGGGGTGTAAAATTCGCCTTTGCCTTTTCCTTCGGCTAATGCAAATTTAGAAAGGAAATATTCGTACACTTTTCCTACCACATCTTGCTTTGGGTCTTTGGTGGTGTCAATATCGTTTATGGTATCGAGTAGGGAAGAGAGCTTGGTAACATCTAACCCCAAACGTGAAAAGTAATTGTCGGGCAATGCACCCTTTAAGGCTTTATTGTTTTTTTCGATGGTATGCAAAGCAGTGTCGATAAGCAATGCAATATCGTTTTGTTTTGATTTTTTTATAAGGTAACTCCAACGACTAGTTTCTTCTAAAAAGAAAACATTGTTCATATTGTAAAAGTCGGATAACTCAATGTATTTTTCTTTTCCTTCGGCAATTAACTTTTTGCGGTGTTCTTCGAACTTGTCGCTAGCAAACTTTAAGAAAATTAAACCTAAAACAACATGTTTGTATTCAGCAGGTTCAACACTACCTCTTAATTTATTAGCTGCTTCCCAAAGGGTTACTTCAATCGATTTTTCTTTTACCTCTTTCTTCGCCATTTCAATAGTTAAAATAAATATTAATGATACCGCAAGTTAATAATTTATTGCCATTTTTGATGCTATTTGTTTGAAAAATTGCTCCAAATGTTTGTTATGAATTTAGAGGAATAGTATAATATTACCAAACACATTCGACAACATCGTCATCAGTATCCGTAAATAAGTGAATGAGCTGCTTAGAAATGCAATGGTTTAATTACTTAATTTATCTAAATTTATAACACCCTAATACTTTTTTTAAAGAGAGTTCATATTAAATTTAGTTCCTCCGCAATATCTTTTGTCAACTTGGCAAGTGGCCTATTTTCAAGGTCTTCAATATTTGTATAATTCCCTAACATTAATCTTTTCGCTTCGTTTTTATTATTAAAAACATCTTCCCAATTTTGATATAAATTTTCGCTATACTTTGGGCTATAAATAATAGCTTTTTGTATTATTTCTTTGACATAATCTTTATGACATTGATTGTAAAGATCCTCTAATCGAAAAACGTCTTTGTTTTTATTTGCATTTTCAATATCAATAGTGCTTGGTGAATGCTTTTTATTCTGCTTCAATTTAATGTCAAAGTTTTGGTTTCTATTGTCAATAAATTCACATAAATCTGTTATTTCTGTTTGAAAATGCAAAATGCCTTCAAATCCTTTTATGTATGGGTGAATTCCAATGTCTTTATTTGTCCTTAATTGAGAATTACATGAATAACAAGAAGGTACTAGATTCCAAAAAGATAAAGCAAGATATGGATATTTTGATTTAATGTAAAAATGATCTAACGTTGGTCTAGTTCCTCCCATTGAAGAGTTTGGTTTTAAAGTGTTTGAATATTGTCTGTTACAGTAGGGGCAAACATTGATATTTAATTTATGAGCTAAATCATACGCATTATATGTTTCTTTATCATATATTCTAAATGAATCATAATTAAATATTTTCTTCATTTCATCAGATTCTTTTTTGTTCTTTTTTGTTCGACCATCAGTAGGGTCTTTTTCTACAAAAAAATCAATACCAATTTTTGAATCAATGTATGGTATAACAGTATCATTAATGTATGTAGGGTTACCTATTATTATCTGATTAATATTTTTGAACAAGAACTTGTAAACACTTTTTAGTCCCAATGTTTTTTCAGGAATTTTAGACGATAAATCAACCACAATATTAGGGAAAGTGGCTAATATTCTCTTTAGATGTTCTTCAGCTAAGACATCAAAATCTCTATTATATATTTGGATCATTTTATTTGTGTTCTTTTAAGTAGTTTATGCGAGCTTCGAGTCTGTTTATTTCAAAATCAACATCATTACATGGCATATTGAATTTGTCTTCAAACATTTGTGTAATTTTGTTTTTTAACACAGGCTCTCCAATTAAATTAATTATTTTTCTAATATCTTTAATCTTTTTAACGTCTCCCTCATTAATATCCTTAATAACACGATTAATTTTCTTTTTAGCAAAAGCGCCAATTAATCCCCCTTCAATAAAAAAAGCATCCATTAAGAGAGTGTGAATATTTGCTCCAAAAGTCTGTTCATAACTAATATTCCCCTTTATGAAATTAAGACTAGTAATTGGCAAATCAGAAATAATAAAGGGTGAATGTGAAGTAATAATTAATTGAATTGATTTGGAAATGCCAAACTCTAGTTCAAAGTACTCAAGAATCGTGTCAATATATATTCTTTGCCACTCTGGATGAAGAGCTAATTCAACTTCATCTAATAGAATAATTAAATTTCTCTTTAAATCTTTTTTTGCAATAGAATGAAATCTTGAATAAAAGTTTAACAGTGCTAACTCTCCAGAACTTGGAGTCGTTTGTTCATTTTTTTCATGACTAAGTTCCAGATTAATATATGAGGTGATTCTGTCGCTTCGATAATAGAGATTGAAAAAATTATTAAAATCAGTTATTCTATTCTTTTCTAAATCAATATAAATGGTATTATCAATCTCTGAGATATTTGAATCTTTGATAATATTAAATAATTCTTTTAGACTATCAATGTTTTTGAATAAAAAGGAAAAACTTGAATATCTTAATGTCAGTTTTATATAAACCTCTAAATAATGTTCTTTTCTCAATTTGTTTTGTATTAAAAGACCACCAATTTCTTCTTCGATTGAAGACAAGATTTCATTTGAAATAGACAAAGTGTTATTTGAAGCCTTTATGTAGTTAATTAAGTTAAAAATACTGGATCTGAAAAATGATAGATATATTATTTCCTTTTTATCATTCAAGTTTTTAATAATTTCAATATATCTATTAAATACATTTGAAATCTTTTGGCATTGATTCGTTAATCCAGAAGTAACATCAATTAAAAACCAACTTTCTTCATCAATAACAGGTGATAATTTAATATATCTTGGGATTCTAAAAAAAACAATTTCATTATTGTTTGAATATTTTCTAATAAAATTAATTTGCCTTCTTAATTCCATTGATTTGTGAAAAAGAAGAGTTTTTGCATACGTAAAATCAGAACTATTCATATCTCTATTTGTATATGTCTCTTTATCCTTTAATAGCAAGTAGTTAGTGCTTAGGTTTTTCATCTTACCATTTAACTCATTCCTTGTTATATCAAATGAATTGTAATATGGGTCGAAATGGTTTGAATGGAATATTAATGAAATATCAAGGAAATCAATTTTATTTACTCTTTTAAAATTGTCAGGAAAAGATGATATCTCGATATTTGAATGGTGATAAAATGAAATATCTTTTGAATTTTTCTGCTCTTTAAATACTAATAGAATATTTACAGGGGTTTCACTAAGAACGCATGTGTTTAATATTGATTTTATCATTGTGGTTTTTCCAGTGCCATTTTTGCCTATAATGCCAGTAACACTAGTGATATTCTCTCCCCAAAAGGTTTTATGGAAATCATCATTGATTTGATGTTCAATCTTCTTTAATCCTTTGTCATAATGTATTTTATGATTTTGATGAAAATTTAATTCTTGGTCAGTTAAACTTTGATATTCTGAAATATAATAATATAATAGAATCATAATTGCTCTAATTTTTTATGGTTTTAAATGATTTATTATTCATATAAAAAATCTGGATTTTATTAATCGATTTTCATAATGAAAGCCTTAAATAGTGGATCTTTTCAGTCTGAATTATTTAGCATATAAGTTGAATTAAAAGAAATATAAAAAACATAACGGATATTACAATGCCAATAATAAGCAATAGAATTGTGACAAAATTATGTTGTGTAATTTGTTGAACAAGAAACCCTCCTGATACAGGTGTATGAGCATGTTTATTTGCAATAAAATATGATAATCCAATAAGAGACAAGCCCAACCCTAATCCAAATAAATGCTTAGGATTAATAAATGTAATATTGAAAAAAAATGACGCAGCAATTAACAAACAACCAATTAACAGAACTGCTTTCCACCAGACATCTATTTTGAAATTTTCAAATATATTCATACTTATTATTTTTATGTTTAGATATTGTTTGTTTTAATCTTCAAGTAACATCTCTCAAAATTCTTCTGTTGTATCAATTTCTATTTTTTCTCATCAGGATAAATAAGTTTCATTAAATTGTCTGAAAGCATTGGAAATGATAATGACCTTTCTTCAATGTCCGCTTTAAATTCCAGAACCAATTGTAATGAGTCACCCTTGTCGGGTCGATCTTGTCTTAAAAGAACTTGCTCAATTTCTTTGTATGTCTCGTTCACTTTTTCAGTCAGAGGCTTTAATTTTTGTTGTTTGCCTTTTTTATAAATGTATTTGAGAATTGTGAGTCCATACATAGTCACATTATAATCTTTTCGATGAATGGTTGAGTCGTAGATTATATTATAACCAATATTGATACATTGATAACCTAATTCAATAATTTCTTTTTTATCTTTTCTTTTTTCAGAATATGGGAAAAAGTCAATTGTTAAAGAAAATACTGAAAGTGCCACTTTCGTGGTTATTCCGCTTCTCGTAGCATCAACCACATCTAAAAGAAATGAATATACCGCATTTGCAATTTTAATATTTGTATGTTCTGAATATTGGTAGAGTTCATCAAGTACATCAGCTCTTTTGTCCCAGTTTAATTTAAAAAATTTCTCTTTTATTCTTCCAATTTCAATAATTATTAATGCCGTCTTACATATTCTTAAAACATCTTCTTCAGACAGAATCACATTATTTTTAACAGTTTTCATATTTTCAGATAATTGTTTGTTAAAGAATTTATCCTTATGTTTATTATAAGAATTTTCAAAATACCGACAAGCTAAATGATGCCTTTCTACTTTTTGAAAAATATAATCTTCTATTCTCCTGTGGTCAAAAATTTCCGATATTAAATCATCTTTTAAATCATAAAGATTGTTGCTTAGATTGCTTGTTGCGATGGTTGAATATATACCAATAAACCCCTTGCATTTGTTTATTCTTAGTCTATCGATAATATTTGGTTCGTCAATTTCATTTACCGCATGTCGAGATTTTGAATGTGCATTATGCTTACAACTCACCAACCATTGAATATCATTTGTCCCTTCAAATTTTCCAAAAACAATCATATCCTTTTTACGATCTGCCCCTCTATTAGGATGTTGTATAATTTTAAATCCGATTGCTTTCAAGAAGTATCTACCAAATAATTCAAATTGATCCTGTCCATCACCTCCCTTATTCCCTGCTGGAATATCTTTAAAGTCAAGTATCATATTTTTTAAATTATAGTGTCATTTTTATGCTGTTTTTTCTAACTTGATATTTTTTCAGGGTTTTACAATGTTGCTGTTTATGCTCTAAAGATCTATAGAATCCATCACTAGCAATTGCTTCAAACCCTTTTTCAATTGGTGTCTATGTCTCATGTGTATATATTGCACCATGTTAATGACTTGTATATATCTTTAATTCGATGTTGCCAACTGTCGATAAGTAGTGTTGAACATTCCCTAATATTAAAAGGATATCGGTAGAAGCGTTTGCTTTGCTTAATGCAGGTTGGACAATATAAATATGAAAATTCATTGGTTTAGTATATTTTGCTTGATTCAAAAGATTTTCTAAATCATTTTCTGTCCCTTTGACTAACCTGCTACAAGTAGCACCATTTAGTGTTTTTGTTTTTCTTTTAAAAAGATGATGAAAAAACTCTCGCCCTTCTCGATGCTTCCATTTTAAAGATTTTTGCGCTTGACCGCAAACTTGGTAAAAGTTGTCAATATTATTACTTACCTGACTTTTAATTGCATATTTTAGATGATACAAATGAATATCAATTACATCTTCTGAATCATTTATGCCAATAATGTCTGCAATTTCTCCTTTTCCATCATCGTCATAAATTATCTGAAAATCATTTCTGATTTTATTGATAAAGTAGTATTGAATTGAATCTTGAATATAAGGTGTAATATCCTGAGATTCACGACCTATGTTCACCCCATGCCAATCATCTGTAATAATCCTATCCAACGAAATCATACCTGGGAAAACTTTCAATTTTACATACAAGTTTTGAAGCAATTGTGACCCATCAGCAAACCAAATCGTAGGAGTTAATTCCTGAAAGAAATCGCTTATGGTTGCACTTTTATTTCCGTATAAGACTGTACAATCTATTTGGTTTGTTTTAACTATTTGAAAATACTTTTCTTGTGTTCCAGTATTGATACCAAGTATAATTTCAAAATGCACTGAATATTGAGTTGTATCTAAAGAAAATTGCAAGGATCTGTTTGTAGTTGGATTTAGAATATTTAATTCAATATCAGACATGTCAAATAATCTTCCATAGAAATTAAATTGGAAACGATCTTCAGCGAATTCATACATTGTTGGATGCCAATCAATCAGGATAGGCATTACATCAGGTCGTTGAGAAATCTTATCAATGGCTAAAGTGTGTTGAAGGACAATATTGGGGTCTATAGCATTATTTTCTACATTTTCTCCAATAGATTTACACCATTTTGTTAGTTCATCTAAGTTGCCTCTTTGGTAAGACCATATTTTCCCTTTAATAGAGCATCCTAATGAAACTTTCTCTCCCTCTTTATACCCAACTCCAAATATGTTGTTTTTAATGAGTGTGCCTTGCTCAATTTCTTTAATTCCATCTTGAACTCCTTTACCATAATAAGATTGAAAAGTAATATCTTGTCCAATTCCTTTTCTTGTTCCAACGTTAAATAACGTCAATCTATTTACTTCGTGAAAGATTCTGAAAACATTCATTCCTGTAATCAAACTTGTATTTCCTTTGCCGAAAATTGCATCCATCAAAGTGTTACTTGATAGTGCTTTCATTGATGTGTTTAAAAACACTCTATTAATATTAGGTCTAATATCCCAATGAACAATTACAATATCCCACTGTAAATTCTGAACTGTTTCAAAATTACCCCATTCAACTTTTTCAATTTTACCTAAAATGATTACGAGTGTATTCAAATGGTTGGTGTCACTAAATACATGCTCATATCTTTCAATATTTGGAAATCCTGCATGCCAATTTAATGGATTCCATTCATTGCTACTATTTTTAAAAATAACAGTGCTCATGGCTGGATTAATTTCACCAAATGGTACTTCAGATTCATTTATATTTTGAAATCCCTCAAGAAAGTCTTTTATATTGATTTCTTTTTGAGTTGCGTTTTCACTTATTCGAGGTAATAGTAAATTCCAATCTGCATTTCTTGCATAAAGTTGGTCTAATTCATCATGAATGGGTGGATAAGCAATATTCGTAATAAAACTTGCTTTACCTAATTCATCATAAGAAGTTCTCGTAAATCGTCCAATGAATTGAAGCGTGATAGGCAAACTTTGTCTTTCGTCATGAATCGCTGCGATTTTTAAATTTGGTAAGTCAAATCCTTCACCCAACATGTTTACACATACAATAATTGAATGATCTCCTTTTTTTATAGCTTCAATCTTTTTACTTAGCCCTGCTATGCCTGTGTAGACCATTATAGGATTATACTCAGGATATTTTTGATAGTATTCAAAAACTTCTTGGGCTCTTCCTTTACTCATGCACCTTGCCATAAGAAAATGTTTATACCCCGATGCTATGTCGGCTTTCAATTGCGCCACTGCTTTATTCGCAATTTTTTCATCAGCAAGTTTCTTATTGTATTCCCTAATTGGCAAGTAGTTAATCTGTTTATAGTATTTCTGTTCTTGAGCCTTGCGAAGTGAAAAATTAAAAATCACTTTCCCTTTTAAACTCTGACCATCATTTCTGAATGGAGTGGCAGTAAACAAGAAAACTTTCTCTTTATCAAATATGCCTATAAGTTCTTTCCATGTTTTTGCTTCTGAATGATGGGCTTCGTCAACAAAAAAATGCGAGAATGAATCCTTCATAATTAATCTTTCATCATTGTTGCAATCAGTAAGGATGTGCATTGTTGATACAACAACATTGCACTTTGAGATGAAGTCCTGCAACTCATGTGGGTTTTGAAAACCACTATTCAAAACTCCAACAATTGGATAAATACATTCTACACCAACAATTCCAAATTCTTTGAGCAATCCAAGTGTTATAAATTTATTTGAGATTTGAGTCCTTAACGAATCTGAAGGAACAGAAACGAGAATTTTTTTACACTCATTGGCAATTAGAGTAGCTAACATCGTTTCTGTTTTCCCTGTTCCCGTTGGCATTATGACAATTGCTTTGTCTTCGGGGTTTTGTATGTGTGCAAGAATTGAATGTAAAGCGCCAATTTGGGGCGGTCTCAATCCTTTAATGTTTGCTTCTTCGTCTTCCTTTATAAAATTGAATTTATCTTTCCAAGATGCCACTACTTGGTCTGGTGTTGCGACAACAAAGTCAGGGTTCTTTAACCATCTTTTAATATTTATTTGATTTGTATTTAAATCATTACGTGATGGTCTTTTAGAAGTTAATAGAACAGAATCGTAAATTTCAACATTGCTATCATCTTTATCAGAAGTAAGCAAATATTTAACACTATTACATTCAATTACAAAAGGATTAAGAGTTAAGAATTGAATTTCGTTAAGTATCTGCTCTCCTCCAAAGCATTGCCAAATTTCATTACCATTGTTTTCAAAAATTAACTTTGATATTTTAGGAAGTTTTAATGCCATAATCAAAATTTAAGATATTTTATTATAATTAATTAATAATCAGTTCTTAGTTATAATTTAAGTTAATGTCTGACTTTAAAATTGAATTTGATTTTTTTTGTTTCTGGTGATTTAATCTTAACTGCAAATATAAACTTTTAATAATTTACATTTTCACTTTGATCAATAAATTATTTGTTTAAATTTTAAAGAATAAATATTGAAAAATTAATCTAAAAAACAAAACGCAATTTAAAATTAACGATAATCATCTGGATAATTAGTGAAATTTGAAAAATAGTATACCATTACAAGTAAATTAGTAAGTATTAAACTTTGATACAATTGAAATCAATTTAAGGGGATAAAATTAAAATCTCCAAATAATTCATACGACTTTAGAGGTGGTTGCTCGAAAATGATTTCCTTTTCTTCAGTAATTTGTTTTCCATCAAGCGAGTACATAAATTCATATGGAGTATAATTTGAAGCATAAATAATGTTCTCCTCTTTGTCGTACTCCATTGACAAAAAATCAGGGTCAATGATAAAATCCCCACATTGATCGATTAAACCACACTTTTTTTCATCGCTTGCTATTCCGTAGTATGATGCTTCTTCCATTGCAGCACCAGACATCCTAACGATAAACAAGTAATGTTCTTCTATTATTTCTTCTATACAATAAATTGCATCACGGATAATTTCACCATCACTAGTTAGTATTGCAACGAGGTCATTTTCTGTCCAATCGCTATAATTTACTTCAATAAAATTATGTTTTTTGTCCAACCAATTGCAGTCGCTAACGCTATCGAATAGCTCATTAATTTCAATGCTAACATTGTTATTTACAATTGTCCATATTGTGGTTTCTTCATTATCGACAATTCTAGATTTGCTGATGAGTTTTGGATTCATAATGTAATGGTAAAATAAATTTCGATTTTTTAATAATATGGCAATATTAGTGCCGTACCCATTTCGTTTTTTTCTTCGGGTTTAATACAGTTGAGTTATGCAACTAATAAGGAAAAAATCAATTAATATTCTTTGCTTTGGGGTGGGGTATTACATTAAAAAAGAAGCAACCAAAATTTTGATTGCTTCTGTAAAAGTCCAAATTTATATTTTAATCGTAATCATCAAAGTCAATTGTTTGTGATTGATCTATCATGGTTTGAGTTTCAGAATCAATCGTTATTAGAATTTTATCATCAAAATATTCTTCTTCATTATTATCACAGCCTTCGCAATCTTTATCACATTCATCACAATCATCTTCATCTATCTCAAATATTTCAGCAGCATATTCTTTAAAATTTTCAATTGTTTTATTTAGTGTCATTAAAACAATTAAATTATCAGTGTCAATATCTTCCTGAAAACAAAATTCTTGAATTTGTTCTTGTAACGCAATAAGTGCATTACTTTGTTCACAAATTTGACTATATTTCCATTTACCATTTTGATATTTTGCCATTAATTTTCGAAACTGAAATATTAAAGTTTTTGATTGTCTCTCAATCTTTTTTGATTCATTATTCATCAATGATCGTTTAATATTGAGTTCGCCATTTTTTAATTCGAGTTCTTCTTGCTGAAGTTCTAGTTTTTTTAATTCTAAAACATGATTTTTTTCTAGTCTTAATTTTTCCAATTCAAGATTGTATGAAAATGAATTTGGATCATTTGTATTTTCCATAATTGTTGGTTTTTTAAATTTATTATTATTGAAATTTTGGTTTTTTTGATTATTATTTGAATCTATTTTTTTGATTTTTGGATTAAAATCGAAGTTGTCATCCATATTTGCACTATTTTCACTACTACCACTCTCGCTAGTGTCTATGCTACTAGTAGTACTATCAGTAGCACTATTTTCGCAATTTACTATGAAAAATTTTCGTTTTATAGCCGAAATTTTACTAGGAGATACTTGTAACTTATCTTGGATAAATGTATAAGATTTCCCTTCATTTAGTAGCGCAATTATTTTTTCTTCTTTCTCATTAGGTTTCATTGTTTAATGGTTTATTAATTTATAGATTTTTGAAATTTGGTCATTATGTGGTTAAATATGTTTTGATACCTTATCCATCTGGTTGGGGTGGTGGATTATAATCGCTGTTGATTCTGAAATAAGTAAATTCATTACTTAATACTTGTGAAAGTATTTCCTCTGTTTTTGAAAAATCTGATTTTCGAACAATTATTTCATCATGAACAGTTAAAAATGGTATATTAAATTCAACCAATAACTTCCATGCTTTCGTTAAGATTTTCACCTCAGTGGTTTGCATCAACCATGCTAAATTTGAGTGTTGTTTTAAATGCGTGTGTGGATTTGAATTCAGTGGTTTGCTTTTTAATTCATCTATCCAGTTGATCCAGTTTGAGAATCCAAATACAGCTTTTAAGTCACTGCTTGATTTTCCGTATGATATTGCATAAAATTTTTCTTTTGCATCTTTCCTGCTTCCCAGATTAGTTTTGTTTTGTAATATCAGGTAAATATCTTGACCGCAATTAATCCAGTTGCTAAAATCGTTTTCACCAATTTCCATTTCGAGTATTTTCCCTAGAATCAAAGGTTGCATAGTGCAAACATCAAGTGATACGGTTTCTTCACCCTTAAGGAGTATGTTTGTGCGCAACTCTCTAGATAGTGACGTCACTGGTGTATGAACTCTGTGAGCAAAAGAATCTACGGTAAAGAAAATATGAGGATTAGATTTCCGATAAAACATGAATGCATCGAAGTATTGAGTTGAAGGTGTACCATTGGATAGTGTTACATCCAATAGGTGATCCATCATTTTTAAGTGAAGAGAGTTCAGTGGTGAGCCTTTGGGTTCAAGTAGATTGAAATTAACTAACCCCGGAATCAACACTTTATAATAATTCGCACTAAAACCATTTAAAGTTTCTCTTTTGATCACGGATAGTTTTCTCTCATTTATGAGCTGTTCCACCATAGGTTTATAAAGGGCTATCTCTTTCCCCTTGATATATACATAGTCGTCTGATTCTTTTTTCAAGCGTTGTTGCCATAATTGATGCGTTCTTATCAAAGTGAGTAAAATGCATTCCAAATCGTAAGGCGGAATCGGTCTGTAATTAATTTTTCTTTTAATGCTTCTCATAGTGTAAAAGTGTTATTTATTTGATATATATTAATGTGTGTCATTATTTTATCACGATGGGGTACACCTTTATTTAATCTAATTATTTACACTTTGTTACTAATTTAATGAATTTTGTTCCGGATGATGATCTTGACGTATATTCCAAATTTGAATAATCAGTGTAACGTTTAATCCACTTTGAGAACATGTTTTGTTTGATATCGGAATCATCAGAATATCCGGATTTATAATCTTCAAAAAGTGTCTTAATATTATATTCGGTATCGGGTAGAAGTGAATTCGCATCTAACCATTCGACAAAGTCATCGCATGTGTTTTGAAGAAGTTGATTTCGTATCAACCCTTTTTTTTCATAATCGACTAGACCGTTTTTAAAATAGTATACCGAGCAGTGGAGCATATATGTATAAAAGCGAGTCCATTCATTCACCCAATCTTGAGCATCAAAGAAAACGCATTGATGTTCATTTTTAACAGGCTCTTCGTTCCCCGTAATAATATGTTTTGAATAATGATTCGAGAATTCTAAAATAAATTGTCTGCGAATGTTTGTAGTGCCGCTGGAAGATAAAACGGTATTAGAAGCGATAATAACTTTTGGGCTATCAACAGCTGGAATATAGATTTCGGGTTGATGTTTTTTTTCAATAGTCCAACCATCACTTAAATTCGAGTGTAAATCTTCAAATGAGAATTTTGAATGAACATCATCAATCCAAATTATTTGAGTAGTAGTTTGAATTGATTGCCACTTAAATTTATCTTCGGAACGAATTTTTTTTCCGTCAATTTTTGCCGTTACTCTTAGTCGTTTTATTGCATTAGCAAATAACCCTTTCCCTGTACCACCTTCAGGTTGCCCTTTTCGTGCGGGAGCTTGATCGTATAAAATAACGCATTGCCCCCCAGTAGAGCGGTTATGATTGTGTAAAAGATAACCTATGGCAGATTTAAATGAATTCACTCTATCTTCTTCTTGATTGGCTACGTTGAAAATAAATTTAGAGTAATGACATTCCATATTTGAAACTTGATTAAAGTTGTAATCAATAATCTGATCTTCCCAAATACACTCGTCCACAATATTGTTGTAGTCAATCGTTTGAATTCCTTGAGCCGTAGTCTTGATTATGCAATTATTGAAAAAGAAGTATGAGCAATTTTTTTCGTCTCGGAGAACCTTTTTATCATGAGTTTCCAAATGAAGTAAAAAACTATCATTAAAAATTAAATGAAAAACGTTAAAATAAACTTTTCTAAGTTCAATAGCGGAAAATTCTTGTTCAATTCCTTCAAAAGATACTTTAATATCATCATTTTGTCCCAAAATAACACTATTGTAAAACACATCCTGGATTATTTTAGTTGTTACTTCAGAAATAATATTACCGTCTTCCCGAATAAATAGTTCTTTATCGGTATTGCTGATTCGTTTGCAGAAACCCAATTGCACTAATTCATCAAGAACAACTTTACGATGAAGATTTTTTAATGCAATTATTTTTAACTGGGATCCTTTTCTTGAGATTAATTCAAACTCCCAAATTCCATATGCAAAGGAGTTGTTATTGATGATGGTATATGGATTCGGGACTTTGCCCGAATCCATTCCTGTGTATAAATCATTATTAACGTAATTAATCATTGGTAAATCTCCTATATTTAAAATACTTATTAGAAGAATCCTTCCGAATTCTAATGGGCTTTTTTATCCATTTTTTCGCTATTCTAATAATATCCAGTAAAAATTGATGGATAATAGGAGAGAGGAAATTCTTTAAAGATTGTGTATTGCTGAAATTAGAATTCATTATGATCCTCCTTCCTCCCCATTAATCTCAAAACATCACTTTCTAAATACCGAATTTCTTTGCCTAAACGTGATGGAACAAGATACCCCTTGTGTTCCCAAGACCAAAGTGTGGAACGAACTTTTCCAGTGAGTTTAATTACCTCATCTACAGTTAAATATCGTTCTACTCTTTTTGATGTTAATTGTTGTTTGTTGATTTCACTTAAGAAATCATAAAGATCCTCTTTGCTTATTTGAATAACAGTTGTTGTATTCATTTTTGTATTTTATAAAATTTAGCCTGTCCATCGAAGGGAGCTCCTCTTCGATTTATATGACGGAGCAAAAATATAATAAAATATAATGATATAGTGCTGAATAACAGATATGTACGCGACATGGTATGTTCGCATTAGTGGTCGCGGTTGGGGTCGCGTTCAAAAAAAAAGGTCGCATATTTAGCGATTATTCGATTTAATGAAGTCGCATTAAAAATTGTTTTTGGAAAAAATGATATAAATTAATGTGTTGTCATTAATTTATATTAAATATGTTTTCAAGGTCTAAATAATGGGATGAAAATCGTGTTTTATTTGATTTATTTGGTGTTATATCAGCATTGTTCTTATCTGAAAATAATGATTTTACAATCTGTTTTTTAGGAACGCTGCCATAAAGAAATAATAAAAACTCGCGAAGAGCATCTTTATGCGAGAGAGGGGTTGGTTTTTTTACCCTTGACATTAGCACCCATTTTACTCTTTTAAATTCTTTGGGTAAAGTTTCATCTGAACATATAGCTAAGAAATCTTTGATAGATGCTTCAATAAAAATAGTTTTGTATTTTATACTGCCAATTGTGAGGTCTTTATGTATTTCCGTTAGCTGTTGGATTGTGTATTTTGTTTTGATTCCTGTTCTTAAGTTGTTTTCATAATAAGGCCCATTTATGGTTTCAATATCAGTCATTTTTTCCTCAGAAATGAACTCTTTTTTTGCTTTAGCCAATGCATCTTCGATATATTTTAATTCATAATATCTCATTGTTTTTTGTATTGTCGGGCAAAAAATACTGAGATTGATCTTTGTATCACGTAATAGAAAGTTGTTTTTTGACCCCAATAATTCATTTACTTTTTGAAAATCATTATCGCTTTTAGCTTTTAATATTTCATCTTGAGTTTGATCAATATCTTTCTCAAATTGCTTTTGCATTTCTGATTTTATTTCTTTAATGACACTATCACAATTATTGAAAAAATCTTCGTAAGTGCAGGTTGAATTTGTTTCATCATTTGATGAATTTTGTGAAAAAGCAGATGTTGCCTCAATTTTATATATATCATGAAGATACCTAACGTCAGTTTGTAAGAAGTTATCTAAAAGAATAAATGCAAAGTCCATATTTTTGTTTTTTATTAATATTATTCCAATAATTTAACCAGCCCAATTTTCATATCTTCGTCAATATCACGGTATCTAGCAAATGCACGGCTGTTTTCTGAATGACCACTTAATTTGCCAATTAAATTTGGATCTTGAACTTGTTTGTATAAATTTCCAATAAAGCAACGTCTCGCTAAGTGAGAGCTAGCGACTTCATTTAATGGTTTTTTTTCTTCAAGTCCAGAAGTTGGGTTTAATACGGTTACATTTCTTGTTAGTTCAGCTTCTTTAAATGCAGCTTTAATTGCATTATTATATTTTTGTTCTGAAATAAATGGTAAAAGAAAATTGCCTTCTATGTCTTTATAACGGTGTAATATTTCTTTAGCAATTGAGTTTAGTGGGACTCTAATTGTAATTGGGTCTTTGCCTTTAGTTTTATGTGCCACATATTGAATTGCATCATTAATGATATCTGCTTTTTTCATTTTTATTAAATCACCAACTCTACATCCAATTACACATTGAAAGATGAAAATATCTCTCTGGATTGATAATTGAGGACGAGCAGATAAATCATGGCTATATAATTTATTTCTTTCTTCAATTGTAATGTAATATGGAGTTCCATATACTTCTGATGGAACTGTAAATTTATCAAAAGGATTGTTTTTTGTATATCCTTGCTTAATAGACCAATAAATAAATGCTCTGATTTTTGAATATGTCGAACTTAAGGTGTTTTGTCCCCTCATTTTAGGGTTTTGCACACTTCGTGTAATGATAGAGCTAGAAGTTTCTTGGATTGAATATCTTTTTTTTATGGTAGAATAAATTACTGGATACTTTTTGTATATTCTATACTCATTTTTTAAAAAATAATCAAGTTGAAATAGCGTATCAGATGTAAAATTTTCAAAAGAAATCACATATCTCTTATTTAATTCACACTGTTGGAATATTTCAAATCTTTCTAGCATTTTTTTTGCAACTTTGAAATCTCTTTTTCTAATTTCAGAAACATTGTGTTTTTGAATAAAATCTTCGAATATTTCAAAAAATGTTTTATCTTTAAATGTAATTAAATTGTGTTTTTCAGGATTAAGACGTTTTTCAACTTCAATTTCGAGAAGGCTACTTGAAAATGCGTTTTTGTCAATAACTTTTTCGTAAATTTCAAGTAATAAATTTGTTCTTGCAGATATTTCGTTTTTAAATTTATTTTTTTCTATAATAGGAGCTACTATCTTTGCCTTTATTTCATGTCTTTTTTCATCCCAATAATCTGGATTGACAGTTATTTCACTTTTATGGAATAATTGTATTTTTCTACCATCATATAGCCGAAATCTAATATTTACATCTTCATTTTTTTTTCTTGAAGTTCGGATAAAAGGAGTGACTGTTGCCATGATATTTTTTTGATATTATTGATGAATTTCGGTCGTGCAAATATATAAAACTTGCACGACATAAACAAAACTTGCACGACAATTAGAAAATACAAGAAACAAGAATACGTTTTAATATGTTGATATACAGTGTTTATTATGTTTGATGTCTATTTGTAGTGTATGATATTTAAATTCCCCTACCGACTACAAAAAGCTAACGCTAAAAGACAAAAACCGCTGCAAATCAATGATTTGCAGCGGTTTTTTTTATTCCATAAATAGCATAAAATGGTAAAAATCCTTTTGTAAAAGCTATCGCATCAAAATTATTTACGACTACAAGAACGCTTAACATCCATTCCAACACCATTATTTCCTGTTTTGATTGAATGCTTATGCCCTTTATGAACACTACAAGATGATAATAAGAACGCAATTACTACCATTATGATTGAGATTTTTGCTTTCATTTTGTTGCTCTATTTTACAATAATGACTAATGTTTATTAATTTGTACAATGGTGAACAAAAAATCCACTAACTGAATATCAATTTATTAAACGCTCTATACTGCTACCCCGCTGTTAATAAATGTTTTCAGGCTGAGTTTCTGTTGACGAATTTTTATTCTTTCTATCCTCTTTAGCTTTTAACACTTTAGCTTCTCTTTCCTTATTCCATTTGTCATATTGATCGGCGGTTAGAATTGTCTTAAGCTCTTCTGTAAATTTAATTTTTAAATCCCTAAGTTCTTTATTTCGTTCTTTGCTTCGATTATCACCATATTTTGCTTTTATAGCATCAATTTGTGTGATGTTTGATAAAAGAAGAGGGTAGATTTTTGTTTGTTGGTCACCAGTTAGATTAAGTTGATTGTTTAATATTTCAGTTTGTTTTTTTGCTTTTTGCTCTGGAGTTTTTTTCTGTTTATTTCCTTCTTGAGCTATAGATGTACCTATGATAAGGAACAACATAATTGCAATTACACTTGCTTTTTTCATATTTGTTTTTATTTAAGTTATTAATACATTCTTGCTTATGACTAGGATATTTGTAAATAGTTTAATTGATGTTATATTATTAAAGTGCTTGTACCCGCGATCCACAATAATCACATTTACTAGCATTACCTGCCGAAGCTGTAAATGAGGATCCGCAGTTTTGACATGAAATGGCATTTGTGCTTACGTCAATCTTGTTCCCACACGTTTCACAAATTGTCATTTTTGATTCTTCTGGTATTATTATTTTAGAACTACAGCATCCACATGAAATCTCTTTCGTAATGACTTCTGGTATCTCAATATATTGATTATCTAATCCAAACATTTTAGCTAACTTCATAAAGTCGTTTTCGGATAAAGTTTTGCAATATGCAGACATCGTTTGTTTGATAAATAACTCTTTACTATCGTTAGAAATGGGTTCTGGGTATAAATGTACTGATGGATAATTCAAAGTTTTCTCCGATAATAATTTAGAATAATCAAATATTGCTTTGAAATATTCTAAAGCAACGTCGTCTAATTTCCACAAAAAAACGCCATCAATTTGTTCCATTGTTATTTTTGAGGTCAGAGGAGCAAGTTTGGAATTAAATTCTTGTTGCTCATCAAACATATTGTCATCAATACGGTCGTTTAAGAATGCTTCATAATATTTGAAAAACTTTTGTCGATAGGCTTCCACTTTCATTTTTGGTGAAAAAATACCAGGCATTAGCTTAGCTTGTAACTCCATTTGACTCAATGCATTCACTATGTATTCTGACTTGTTTTTAGAGGCAATCGCTTCTCCCATCTTTTGAATCACAGTTAAATACTGTTGTGTTTCGTCTGGCCATTTCGAATGCTCAATATAATACTCCATATTAAAGAGTGCTTTTGATTCATCTTCCATCTTTACAAAATCAAAACCGATGAACTCCGCACAATAATCGCAAAAGACGTATCCCGACTTTACTTCAGTTACTTTATTTGATCCACACGTTGGACATTTTAATTTTTTTACAAGCATTTTATCCTTTTTAATAATATCCTCAAAATTAATAAAAAAAATGGGGAATTATTATTTTTAATTTTTTTGATTTAATTTTCAAAATTTATGGTTGATAATTCATTCGGTGCCTAGATAATTAACCATAATATTGGAGTCAATGCATCGTTATTAATCAAAAACAAACTCGATAAATTGAATTCAATAGGCCACCCTGAAACTTTATTTTATAAAAAAACGTAATAAAACTAGTCTTAAATAATATTTTTTTATAAATTAGCACTTTAAAATATATTGCTATGAGGAAATTTACATTTTTATTGATAGTTTTTTGTTTATCATGTTCCATGTCATTTGGTCAGTTTTACGAAATGAAGCCTCATTTTATTAGCATTGGAGGTGGTATTTGTCGAAATAATTTTGAAGAAACAAAAAATATTGGGTATTCAGGAACTGTGGAAGGTGCATACTTCTTCCATTATCTTTTTGGAGCAGGACTTAAAGTAGATTATAGCTATTTTACACCATTAGCAAATAAATTTGCCGATAATTATAAAACAAAACCGGATATTAAATATAACCGTACCACAACAGATGTCACAAATTACATCGTGCGTAATTATACCGCAAATGCATACTTTAATGCGATGCCAAACGAGTGGTTTTCATTGATGATTTCTGCTGGTGCTGGTTTTCAATTTTTGTCTACTCCAAGTGGTTCAATTCTGTACGAAGAAGTTTATCCATATAATAATTATGGAACTCCAATTCCTAACCAAAATGCATTTGTAGAAGTAAAAAAAGAAAGCTATCACCCTGTTGTTTTTCATGCTGGAATAAAAACGAATTTTATGTTTTCTGAGTTTTTTGGAATGAATGTTTTTGGAGACTATTTCTATTCTAAAAACACAGCTTTTTTAAACGAACGTAATCATCAATTTTCTGGTGGAATTGGTTTAGTCTTTATGTTCCCCGAAATTTATTAAGAAAAATATTTAATCATAAAAAAGGTCATTCATAATTTGAATGACCTTTTTTATGTTATTCACAGATCGAGATGTCTTTTTATTTTTCTGCTTTTTGAGAATCAAATTGAATTCTTTTTACTCGACCCCATGAATCCTTTCTTCTAATTTTATCAAAATTTGCACTGATTGAAGCAAACAAAATAAAAGGATGATATAGAAATGGCTCTATTAGTATGGCTATTAATGCTTTAGCAATGTCTGAGGGCTTTTCGTAACGATGATAAGAAAATTCCTCAAAAACAAACGCCCATAAGGAGTAAGTGACTGAAAAAAAGTACACAAAGAACAATAATACAAAGAAAAATGGCCAATTTGGAATTCCTAAAAATGCAATTATAATAAAGTAAACAATTCCAATAATTTCAATAATCGGTGCCATCCACTCAAAAAGTAACCAATATGGATAACCAAGCATTCCTAAGGATTTATATTTTGGATTTAGACAAATTTTTCGGTGCTTAAACAGGGTTTCAATAGTTCCACGCATCCATCTATTTCGTTGTCTAATTAACGACCTGATATCTGTTGGAGCGATTGTCCAACATAAGGGATCTGGAATGTAAACGATTTTGTACGGAATTTTTAAATCAACCATATGTCTTCGCATTCTTACAATAAGCTCCATATCTTCGCCTACCGTTTTAGTGCTATAACCTCCAACAGCAACCACTATTTCTCGATTAAACATTCCAAAAGCACCAGAAACTAACAACAATCCCTCTAATCTACTCCATGCAATTCTTCCCATCAAAAAAGCTCTAATGTATTCCAAAACCTGAAAACGTGCCCAGAAATTCTTGGGGAAATGTACCTTTACAACTCGGCCTTTGTTTACTTCGCAAGAGTTCGCAATGCGAACAACCCCACCAGCAGCAATCACTTTTTTAGAGCTTTTGTCTAAAAATGGTTTTATAATTTTAATGATTGCATCATCTTGAATAATACTATCTACATCAACGGCCAAATAATACATGCTTTCAGATAAATTAATCCCCACATTTAATGCATCAGACTTTCCGCCATTTTCTTTGTCAACCACAATCAATTTAGAATATGATGGATTTCTAGATCTATAAATGTTTCGAATTGGTTTTGTTGGTATTTCTGAAAATACAGGATATTGATGAGGTTCCAAATCAAATTCTTCGATAAGAAGTGCTAAACTATTGTCGCTACTGCCATCATTTACGACTATTAAATTGAAATTAGAATAGTAAAGTGACAATAGAGATCTTGTGTTTTGAACAATCGTTAATCCTTCATTGTAAGCAGGTGCAATTATTGAAACAGACGGCGCAATTTCCGAATTTAAAAGTAAATCATAATTTGTGTTTTCAGATTTACGTAGGTATTTCCTTATGTGTAATGCAGAAATTACAGCTAAAAGTATGTACGTAGTGAAAAGAAGAATTGTAAATCCAAAGATTACGTATTCAATAATGAAGTATGCAATATCATAAAGTGTTTTCATAATTGTAGATGCTAGTAATTTTTGAGTAAATATGTGATTCCATTTTTTAGATGTATGTTGCTGCAATTAAGTGCAAATACCGCAATTTTGCTTTTTCCTTCTCTACCGTATGCACTTAATGCCTTCGCAGTATGAAAAAGTATGTGATTGTTAGTCTCTGAACTTATTAATGATTCCAAAAAGTTAAAAGTATCTAGATCATCATATTTTGAAAGTATATCAAGCAGAATTATTTTGTTGTTATTTGTTTCTTTCTCAAACATCTCTTTTGCTTTTTCAAGTATTTTGTTGTCATCAAATTTCATCAGACTAATAAGTACTTCTTTTCGATATTCTTCATTTGTATTTGTTAGTAATCCCAATAGTTTATCAATATTAAATGCCTGATTGAATGTAGCTGTCATACGAATAGAAAAAATTGATAGAGAAATTACTTTATGCATATACCATTGTGAGAAATCAGGAATAAATATGCCGGGAGTGTGTTCTAATGCACTGAATAAATTTATTTGTGCCCAATCAGAAATAGGGAAATTATAATCATCAAGAAAGAATAATGGCGATTTAGGATATAGTTTAATCATTGATAATTCAGCTTGAATACGCACATGTGGAGATTTTGATTTAAGACCATTTTGTACATGCCATGTGTTGTTCATATCTTTGAAATTTCCAATTACCTTAATTCCAAAAACTTGATGATGCCATTTTTTAGACTTGCAATACGAAATAGCAATGATATCTAAATGCATAAATTCGTATATTCCTTCAAGCACAATAGAGTATTCTCCAGATATGTTTGAATGGAATTGATCAAGAGATTTTAAAAATATTTTTCTCTTGAAATTCGAATTTACTTCATCAAACAAACGTACTTCTTTAAACTCCTCAAAGGTGTATTTTGTTATCATTTCATTATAGTTAATCATAAGCGTTCTTATTGCTACACTTTGCTTAATTCGAATATATCTAACAATAAATAATACAATTACAATAATGAAGGAGGATACTGCAAAGTAGATAATTATAAGGACTAGTAACTGCGTAATGGCTGTACTAGATTGGTAAAAATCTGCGAATAATCTATAGGTGGGTTCTAAAAATTCATTTTTTTCACTTTCCCAAGTCACAAATTAGAA
>JBAXTE010000040.1:0-37852 GCA_037130365.1 Bacteroidota bacterium | reverse complement strand
CATTTGTGGCTTCGTTATAATCTTTAAGATAAACATTCTGCCATGTTCCAGAAACTGCATTCTGAATTGGGCTTGTAATATAATGCCATGCTCCTTGTGAAATATAACGCTCTACTTTTGGTGTTTGGCCATAAGTTACGGTTCCATTATTTATAAAGGAGCCTGTTCCTGCTGCAGATGATTTTATAGTAAATTGTCCATTAATAGTAAGAGTTTGACCAACATTAACGGTTAAATCATACGCTGGGTTTATGGTTAAATTATTACAAATTCCTGTTGTAGTTAGTGTGCAATGACCTGCAATAAAGGCTTGCATTGCTGCCGTTGGAATTCCTTGATCCCAATTACCCGCAACGTTCCAATTTCCCGTTCCAGTATAGGTTGTAATTAATGCACTCACTATTTGCACCGATGTTGTAGTAAAGAAAACCGAACATCCACCAGCAGCGGCTACAGTGTATTTTACAGTATATGTGTTTGGAGTACTTGCGCTAGTTGTGATAGCTCCAGTAGTTGCATTTAGACTTAATCCTGCTGGCACCGATGAATAAACTCCACCAGAGGTACCGCTAAATGAAACTGATTGAATTCCATCAGCAGTGTTATATGGACTGCCTGCGTAACTAATTGTAGCTGTTGGAGTTGGTGTGATGGTGACAACATGAGAAGCAATTGCCGAACTTCCATTACATCCATAAGCTGTAGCTGTTACTGTGGTAGTTCCACTCCAACCAGCAGCATACGTTACTGCACCTGTTGAAGGGACAATGGCGTTTCCAGCAAAAGCAGCTGTTGTAACATCCAAACTATAGGCAATGCTTGTGTTATTTGTTGCTGTAGCTCCGTAAGTTACACCACTTGCGCCTTGGCAACGAGTAGAAGTTGCACCTAAAGTAAACACCGGTGTGCCCACTGTTGGGGTGTATGTAATTGTAGCAGTGGCGGTTGATGTACATCCTCCAATTGCGGTTGCAGTTGCAGTGTATGTTCTGTTGGCCGTTGGTTTGGTGTATACAGTTGCCAAATTGGTTCCAGTGTATGCTGTTGTAGTTCCAACATTTGTATATAAATCTGTGGTTGGAGACCAAGTAGTTGGGCTAGGAACAGATATATTCAAAATCATATTTGGTCTTGGATTTCCTGCGGTTCCTGTAGTACTAGCTAAAATGGTAGCTGCGGTAGCTCCATCGGAACTATAATAAGTGGTACTGGAAAAACCAGGATTACTATATCGCATTTGAACACATGTATTTACACTACCAGTATTCACATTGCTGTATGAAGTTTCAATAAGTAGGTTATCTACTCCATTCCAAGTAAATGGTGTAATATTGTGGGTAACTGTTGCTGGCAAACCAGTTGTTGGTATTGCTTGTGTTAATGGACCATAAACTAACGTCATTCCTGTTTTAAAAGTTGTTCCCAATGTATTTGCAGTTGCATTTTTCATACTTATTTGAAAATTTGAAAGACTTCCACCGAATGAAGATCCTACCGATGCAATTGTAAATGAAACGGAATTAATATTAACAGGAGATCCAGCAGTCAAACCTGCTGCAGTAAGTTCACTGGCAAGTATCAACATTTGATGTTTATTACCACCATCATAATTGGTATATGGTGCGGGATATCCAGTTGTTGTATTGGTAGTAACAGCGGTTCCAAATGTAAAATTAGCCCCAGCAACTCCCCCACTTGCAACTAAAGATTGTGAAGTTCCTTGACAAATTGTAGCTGTAGATGGTGTAACAGTTAAAGCACTTGGTGTTTGGTTTACAATTCCACTTGCGGTTACTGCAGGACTCCAACAGCCGTTGCTTTCTGAACGTACCCATACATTATAAGTTCCTGCAGTAGTAGCAGTGGTATTTGTTAAAGCTGAGTTTGTAGTTTGTGTTCCTGTTGCAGAAGTTACCCAATAGCAGGTACCTGTTGTACAAGCTCCTTTAGTAAATGTTACACCAGTTCCCGAACATTGAGGACTATTGCTAGTAATTGCACCTGGTGTTGCTGGTATTTGATTTACCGTAAATGATGTTGCACTTGTAGCAACGCCACCACTGGTTGTTACCTCAACAACACCCGAAGTTCCACTTCCAACAGTTACAGTTACAGTAGTTGCTGTAGTTGCAGTTATTGTAGCAGCTGTACCTCCAATAGTTGCCGATGTTGCACCCGCTAAATTTGTTCCCGTAATTACTAACGACGAACCCACACAACCACTTGCTGAACCTAAACTTGAGATAGTTGGTGCTGGTGTTAACGTTACACTAAAATCATCAAAACCTAAATTATAATATGGTGCAGAAGTATTATTTACATGTATCAAAAAATAATAGGTACCTGTAGTAGGTGCAACAAAAGATTTTGTAACAGAAGCATAAGTGGCAGATGAAGTAGTGCTACTTGATAAAAATGCTGCTCCTATAATCGTTGAACCAACTCCTGTTTGAGAAGTATTATATCGAGCATCTGCTGTCCAACCCGAATAACCTTCGCCAGCATATTTAAAACCGAAGTCGTAAGATATGCCGGATGTTAAATCAAAACCAGGAGTTATTACGTATTTATCAGTACTAGAAGGAACGTAATTACAAGTTAAATAATTTGGTAAAGAAGAAGGATTATTACCACTAAAACTTGCTGTATTTCCTGTTGCCCAAGGAGTTCCAGTTGTTGATTCAATTTTCCAACAAGTTGGTATTATCGAATTACCAATACTTCCCATGGCATCGAAGTTTTCTGACCATGGAAAACTCGAAACAGCATTGCACAAAGTAGTAAATGGTGATGCTGTTGTAGCCCACGTACTATAATCTCCACTTCCACAATCGGAACGGACATATACATAATAAGTAGTTGCTGCTGTTAATGCAGTTACATTTGCCGTTAATGATGCTGTGTTTCCACTAGCTGCTAAGCCTGTTGCCCCAGTGCCTCCGGCTCCACTTGTTCTTACCTCCCATTGATAGCCGTTGGCTGGAGATGATGTTGAAGCTGTCCAAGATATTGTGGCTGTAGTGGTTCCAGTTACTGAAGCAGCCAATGCTGTTGGTACAAAACAAGTTGGGGTAACAACCACTGAAATATTATCAAGATATAAGTAATATTGATTAGCAACAGAATAGGCATTAAATCCAAGGTAATACACGCCAGTTGTAGCAGGAGTAAAATCAGTAGAAGATGATTGACTTGTTCCTTGGTTTATGGTAGGATAATCTACAATTGGATTTACCATTGAAGAATTTACAGCACTTGTACCATACCATACTTTTAACTTTTCGGTGTATGAAGTGCTATTATTTCCATAATTAAACGTTAAACGATAAGAAGTACCAGCGGTTAAATTTAAACCTTGTGTATAAAACCAAGCATTTGCTACAGATGAATTATATGGATATTCTAATACTTTTGTTGTAAAACCATAAGCTGCAGGGCTTGCTGTAATCCAATTATTTCCAGTTACTGTTTGTATTGAGGTACAAGTTGGAATAGCAGGTGTAGTTACAGATTCGAAATCTTGAGTGTATGGAATATTGGCAACATCACAAGCTGTAATAAATGAATAAGCCGAGGATGTCCAAGAACTTTTATCAACTCCATCACAATTAGAACGAACCCATACATAATAAGTTGTAGCAGAAGTTAGACTTGATAAGTTCAGCGTTACCACTCCTGCAGCTGTTGAACCTGTTGGTGTAGTACCAGCAAGTGGAACTGGCGTTGCTGTGGTAGAAACATAATACTCATATCCACTTCCGGGTGCTGATGTTGGAGCTGTCCAAGATATAGTAGCTGTTGAATTTGTTACTGCTGATGAAGTTACTGCAGTTGGTGATATACACGATGGAATAGGTTCCCAAACAACATTATCAAGATAAATATAACTATATGTAGTTGTTAATGGGTGACGGAATGCAATGTATTGGTTTGCACCCAAATACGATGCAAAACTTACAGTGTATTCTGTCCAAGCTGAAGTGCTCAATCCTGTTACTGTTTGTAATGCCGTAAATGTAGAACTATTCGTTGGATCGGTCATAGTACCAACAATTACTGAAGTATTTGTACTTGCACCTTTTGCAAAAAACCTCAGTTGATTTGTTCCTGCTCCTAAGTTCGAAAGAATTGGAGATATCAACATTGGAGCATCTGTTGCAACAGAAGCATAAGAACTGTATAATGATACATAGTTTGGTGTACTATTGGGAGTTCCAGTAATTGTTGTTACGGTTTCAGAAGAGTAAGATGGTGAAATATACTTCGACCAACAACTAGGAAGAGCAGGAGTAGTAACTGCATCAAACGATTCTGAAATAGATGACACCTGAACACAAGGCGTTGTAAATGGTGATGCAATACTAGCCCATGTACTATAATCTGTACCTCCACAATATGAACGAACATAGGCTGAATAAGTTGTTGTTGCTGATAATCCGGTAACATTTGCTGTAACAATACCTGCTCCAACACTTCCGCTTGCAGTTAAACCTATTGCACCACTACCCGCTGTGCCGCTAGTTCTTACTTCCCATAAATAACCATTGCTAGGTGCTAGCGTTGGGGCTGTCCATGAAATAGTTGCGGTAGTAGCTGTTAGTAATGAAGATGTAACTGCTGTTGGTGTTAGACATGATGGAGATGGTTTAACTACAACTGCATCCAGATAACTGTCGTAGCCACCATTCGAAGTAAATAAAAATCCTACATAAACTGTTGCCTGATTTGCTGCGCCTAATGGAAGTGTGACTGTTTGTTGTGCCCAACCAGTTGTTGCACCATATCTTCTTATTAGAGATCCCGCATTAGTCCAGTTTGTGCCATCGGTTGAATATTGTACTTGAACTCCTTCTGTTAAATAAGAAGTTGCAGTTCCTGTTGAGGAAAAATACCATTGGAATTCGGCATCCACACTTGCTGTTCCGGTTGTGGTAATTGGAGGCGAAACCAATCTGGTCTGGCTGCCAGAGTACGAATATGAGTTAAACATTACCTGTCTTGTTCCTTCTTGGGCTATAGGTGCTGGGGTTCCTGTTCCAGTTGTAGGATAGGTAAACGAAAGTGAACCTGTTACAAACTGTTGAGACCAACAAGATGGTATCGTTGCAGCAGCGTTAAATCCTTCTATAACATTTAGTGTAACATTTGCACATGGCGTGGTAAAAGGATATGCACTAGTCCAAGAACTATAATCTGTACCTCCGCAGTATGAACGAACATAGACTGAGTATAACGTTGATGCTGACAATCCGCTAACACTTGCTGTTACAACACCTGCTCCTACACTTCCGCTTGAAGCTAAACCCGTTGCACCACTACCCGCAGTGCCGCTAGTTCTAACTTCCCATTCATAACCTCCACTTGGAGCTGAAGTTGGGGCTGTCCATGATATAGTTGCTGTAGTAGCTGTTACTAATGAAGATGTTACCGCTGTAGGTGCTACGCATGAGGGTGATAATGCTAAACTGAAATCATCAAAGCCCATAGAACTATATGGTGAATAGGTTGAAGTTATTCTTATACCAAAATAGTATACCCCAGAACTAGGAGGTGTAAATGATCTTAAAATTTGAGCATAATTTGTTACTGATGTAGATGTGGTGCCAGAAGTAATAAAAGATGCTCCTAAAACAGTTTCACCAGTTGCACTTTGTGAGGTATTATATACAACATCTCCTGTCCAGCCAGGATATCCGTCCCCAACAAAATAAGTACTAAAATCATAAGAAACACCTGCTGTTAATTGAAAACCAGGAGTCCACAATCGATCATTCGTGCCAGAATAAAGACATCCAACGTATTTTGAACCAGTTCTTGCGTCATTATAAGTTGATGAACTTGCATCCTGAGAACGCCAATTTGTTCCTGTACCTTCAAGCCAGCAAGCTGGGAAAGTAGTTGTACTTACCGTAGCTAATCCCTCGAAACCTTCTGTCCATGGAAAACTAGAAATTGCAGCACAAGGCGTAGTAAATGGTGATGCTATACTTGCCCAAGAACTATAATCTGTACCTCCGCAATATGAACGAACATAGACTGAATATGCGGTTGTTGCTGATAATCCAGTAACGCTTGCTGAAACAACACCAGCTCCAACACTTCCACTTTGTACTAAGCCTGTTGCTCCAGAACCAGCACCACCGCTCGTTCTAACTTCCCATTGATAACCTCCACTAGGAGCTGAAGTTGGGGCTGTCCATGATATAGTTGCTGTAGTAGCTGTTACTAATGAAGATGTTACCGCTGTAGGTGCTACGCATGAGGGTGATAATGCTAAACTGAAATCATCAAAACCCATGGAACTATATGGGGCACTAGTTGAAGTTATTCTTATACCAAAATAATATACCCCAGAACTAGGAGGTGTAAATGATCTTAAAATTTGAGCATAATTTGTTCCTGATGTAGATGTGGTGCCAGAAGTAATAAAAGATGCTCCTATAACTGTTTCACCAGTTGCACTTTGTGCAGTGTTATATACAACATCTCCAGTCCAGCTAGCATATCCGTCCCCAACAAAATAAGTACTAAAATCATAAGAAACACCAGCTGTTAATTGAAAACCAGGAGTCCACAATCTATCATTCGTGCCAGAATAAAGACATCCAATGTATTTTGAACCAGTTCTTGCGTCATTGTATGATGATGTGCTTGCATCCTGAGAACGCCAATTTGTTCCTGTACCTTCAAGCCAGCAAGTCGGGAAAATGGTTGTACTTACCGTAGCCAATCCCTCGAATCCTTCTGTCCAAGGAAAACTTGAAATTGCTGCACATGCAGTAGTAAGAGTATATGCTGTTGTCCATACACTGTAGTCAGTACCTCCACAAAAAGAGCGAACATAAACAGAATAAGCAGTTGATGCTGATAATCCGGTAACACCTGCTGAAACAACCCCTGCTCCAACACTTCCACTTGCAGCTAAGCCTGTAGCTCCACTACCAGCAGCACCACTAGCTCTAACTTCCCATTGATAACCTCCACTTGGAGCAGGAGATGCTGCTGTCCATGAAATAGTGGCTGAAGTAGTTGTTACTGCTGAAGAAGTAACTGCTGTAGGAATAAAACATGTTGGTGGTGTCCATGTATAAGTTAGGCCTGAAGTGAAACTTTTGGCATTACTTGTACTCGTAAAACGACATGAAGCAGTATTTACAGCTCCTGCAACTGGTGCTGTCCAAGTAGGCGTAGTGGCAACATCTGTTACTGATAAGTTATTAAAATCGGTTGCACTTGTTCTTATTCCAACCTGTGGCTGATATGAAGTGCCAGTTCCCGGTCCTGAGTTAAGCTGATATACAAAAACAATAGCTTTGGTTACTGTATTAAGTCTCACCTGAAAATCAAAGTTTTCAGTTACTCCGTATCTTAGAAATTGTTTCCATTGAAAAATTATTTCGTTTCCTACAGTTTCCCATCTCATTTCTGAGACTGCAGTTGCGTTTGCTCTATTAAGATCTGCATTAAAAGGACAAATACAAATTCCAGATCCTGATCCTGCACTAATGCCAGTGTAAGCTGTAGATGATGGCGCTGTGGCACCAAGGGTAAGTAACCCGTTGGAAGTTGCATAAGCAGTTGTGTAACTCACACCGTTAAATACAAACGCAGGAATAGTCTGCGCACCAGATGCCCAACTATCTAGTGTGCTAGTCCCGGCTCTAAGCAATGTACCTCCTGTAATAGCAGTATAAGTCCCGCTACTAGCAGCAAAAGTATATCCTGCAACTTGCGCTTTTGTTGTCAAAGCAAGCAACATAATCACCATAATAGCAACAATTGTTGTCGCACTTCTTCTCAAAAATGTAGTTTTTAAATTTTCCATAATATTAATTTTAGAGATAACCTTAGAAATTATTTAATAATTTTGACGTTGTTTGATAAATTTTAATAGATAGTAAATTCAATTAAAAGTTCTTGACTAAAAAAAGTAGAAATCTTTTCATATTTGCTTGTTTTGGTTAATTTTTTAAAATAGTCTTATTTAATTCACATTTTAAACTCTTTCTAATTACTTTTATACATACCAGAAAGATTCTCATAATTGAAAAAGAGGATAAAAGTACAATATATATTCTATTTAGTCAAGAAATGACAAAAAAAACATGCTTAAATTCAGAAAATCAAACATTTTTATCACTTAAAAACACACTTATATTATTGATTTACAAATATTTAAATCAGAATAATTAACAACGTGTTAATGTTTATTAAATAGCACAAAAAAGTAAAGATTTAATATTGGGGTGGAAATGCGGGTAGTGCAGGGGGGAGAGTGAAAAGTGAATGGTTTATGGAACAAGGTAAAGGGTTCAGGGTTCGCGATGCGCAGTACGCAATGCGCGGCGCTTGAAGAACGGTTCAGGGTTAAAGGTGCAGGGTACAGGGGGGAGAGTGAAAAGTGAAAGGGGGAAAAGGTTCAAGGGTGCAAGGTGCAGGGTGCAGGGGGGAGAGTGAAAAGTGAAAAGTGAAAAGTGAAAAGTTCGCGGTGCGTGGCGCTTAAAGAACGGTGCAGGGTTTAAAGGTGCAGGGTACAAGGTTCGCGATGCGTGACGCTTTTACCGTGTACCTTTTACCATGTACCTTTTACCAGTCTTTTTCAGCTCTTTCGCTCCATAAGCAACTCCAGCAATCAACATTAATATTGAACCTCCATCTAATGGAACTCCTGTGCCCACTGGACCACCTGGATCT
Source organism: Bacteroidota bacterium (assembly GCA_037130365.1). Lineage (GTDB taxonomy): Bacteria > Bacteroidota > Bacteroidia > Bacteroidales > WCHB1-69 > JBAXTE01. The sequence goes on along the minus strand of JBAXTE010000040.1, from coordinate 29,158 downwards.
CCACTTGGATCTCCGCCTGGAAGACCCGGTTGGGCTACTGCTGATACTATTGAAATGATAAAAATAATTGCACTCATTAGCAAAAATTTCCTAAACTTGGATTGATTTGTCATCGCTTTTTTATTTTAGAGGGGTTCTAAAAATTCAATTTTTTGAGGCAGACAATAAATTAAAAACCGCAGTTTACCTCTGTAAATGAGGATTTTAATTTTGCCGTCTAACGCTGAAAAATGAATTTTTAGATGTCCCGTTTATTAAATCCCCACCCTATATTGAATGGGGATTTGTTTTACATTTATCGAATAATTACTTTTTTAACTACACTATTACCCTTTGTATCTATCGTTTTTACAATATAAGTTCCAACTGCAAAGGTAACATCTATTTCCATTTTATTCAAGGTACTTGGCGAATTTAACATCTTAACCAATTGACCAAGATTGTTATAAATCGCTATTTGAGCCAAGTTTATCAACATTGGATTACTCACAATTATTTTACTCTCGTTTGCATAAACACTAATTTCTCCTACATTTTCTGAAATTCCTGTTGGATCCATTCCGAAAATTAAGTTGAATCGTGGAGCTGTTGACGTAGAATCATACTCATGTGTAAATTGATATGATGTTTGTTGACGTAAATCAACTATTTGATTGGTCAACATATCCTTTAAGCGAATGGGTAACGTGGAAGTAAAGGTCGAAATTCCTTCTGCGGTTACATTATATGTTCCCGATGCGGTGCAATTAAAACTCATCGGCATCACAGTGTAATTTGTAATCTCTGGAATTACATTTATCGAAAGCTTTTTACCTGACCACAAAGTCGCTATTTGAGGTGCATCTGGCATCCCATTTATCTTTTCTACATCGTAATTCTTATCGTAATCATTGGTAGCATCGTTGTAGAAATTAACCACTAATCCGTCAGCATAATTATTTCCTGAAACACGTATTAGCAAGTTATTATTTACTACATCTTTATGGTAGGCATCTGCGCTGTGAACTCGTTTGTTCTGCATAATTGTTACACTAGCACCCGCTCCGGTGGCATGTACCAAAAATCCTTGACTTGCTGGAATTGTGGTACCTGTTAAAGTACCTGTACCTAAAGAGGCATTCCATGTTTGATAATTTCCTGTTGATGCGTTCCAAACCCATAATGATGGATCGACACTATTTCTTGTCCAATTGTTTATATCTGGAGTAATTGCAGAAGTGAACACATTTCCAATAAGATTATATCCAAAAGCACCTCCACTATATTGTAACGGCAATGTATGATCTCCTTCGTTAAGAGTTCCAGTATAAGTTCGGGTTACATTGCCTGTGGTTGATGCACTTGACCATAAAGCAAAGCCTTTTCCTACTGTCATTGGAATATTTAATGGGGTAATTAGTGGATTAAACCCATTTGTGGCTTCGTTATAATCTTTAAGATAAACATTCTGCCATGTTCCAGAAACAGCATTTTGAATTGGGCTTGTAATATAATGCCATGCACCTTGTGAAATATAACGCTCTACTTTTGGTGTTTGAGCATAAGTTACTGTACCATTATTTAAATAGGAACCTGTTCCTGCTGCAGATGATTTTATTGTAAATTGTCCATTAATAGTAAGAGTTTGACCTGCATCAACGGTTAAGTCATACGCTGGGTTAATCGTTAAGTTATTACAAACTCCTGCTGAAGTTAGCGTACAATGACCTGCAATTATTGCCTGCATGGTTGCTGTTGGTATCCCATTATTCCAATTCCCTGCAACACTCCAGTTTCCAGTTCCAGTATAAACGGTGGTTGTTGATGGTGTAATTGCAGAAGTGGTTACAGAAATTATATTTGAGTTTGCACTTGTATTTGATCCACTAACAGCTCGTACTCTGTAGTAATATGTTGTTGAAGCAGTTAAGCCTGTTACAATTTGCGAAGTCCCATTAACTGTTAAGTTATCATACTCTGGAAGGTTCATGCTTTGTTGAACAGATATATTATCGAGATAAAATCTGTTACTAGCAACATATTTAGCAGTTATTCTAATTTTTGAATTAACAGTTCCACCAGAGATTAAAACTGTTTGTGTAGTCATTGTAGCTGGAGCTGTAATCTCACCACCAACTAGAGCAAAGTTAACACCATCTGGAGCATGATATATTTGAATAATAGTTGCATCCGAAGGCCATTTCATCAAATCAAACGTTAATATTGAATTACCGGAATTTGTAGATAAGTCTAAAGTAGGTGAAGTAATTCTACCTTTTGCACTCGCAGTTCCCATTTTTGCGTACCCAATCATTTCATAAATTGCAGTACCAGCCCATCCAGTTGTTTGCAAATAAGTATCTAAAGCCGTATACCTATCAACTGATCCGTTATTTGTAACAAAGCCAGAAAAGTTTTCACTAATTTTTGATACCGAGAAAAGATTATTAGGACAAACATCCAATCGGTAACTCCCAGCACCAGCCAAAGCATTCCAGTTAGCCGTAAAGCCATCAGATAAAACATTTGTTGCGGCTATTGCTACTGGCACCGTAATATTGCTCGTTGTAAATGTAACATCGCTGCCATAACTAGTACCTGCTGAAGTAGTTGAATATGCTCTGAAATGATATAATGTATTGGGCAACAAGCTTGTAATATTACTAGAGAATGCACCTGTGGTTCCTGCAACTGTTGTTTTTGTTCCAGTAATATTTGGATTAATTGCAACACCATAGCAAATACCTCTAGCTGTTACCACCTGACAACCTGCGTCGGTTACATTTCCACTTGCTGTTACTGTTGTTGAAGCAATTGCAGTTGCCGGACTGGTAGTTGTTACAGTAGACAAAGTGTTTATTCCTGCACCAGTTACCGATCTATTTACAGAAGTAGCGCCACCACCGCCTACAACAATATCTCCGTTGTATGATTGAATTGCTGTTGGTGTGAATTTTACATAAATGGTTTGGCTGTATGATCCTCCTGGTTGTGTTAACGATAATGTAGTTGTATAAGTACCCGCAACTGTTGTTGAATAAGTAAATCCCGTCAAGCCTCCTAAAGTAACAGCTGCAGTTGTTAAATTTATTCCTGTGATTACAAAACTATTTGGAGCACTGGAAGTATTTAAACACTGATTGCCAAAAACGGTAATAGCACCTAACGTTAATTCTGGGGATAAATTTGCCAAGGTTGATAAAGTAGTAGAGCCACTAAATGCAGTTTCTACAAGATCTCCATTTCGTGCTTTTACCTGAAAGCCATAAGAAGTGCTACTAGTTAATCCAATTACTGGAATAGTATTCCAAACAGCTGCTGTTTGCCATACTGCCGGAACACCTAGAGTTCCATTTGCTTGGACATATAATCCACCGGTTTCTTTAATTGCAAATTCTGTATTTGCAGGATTGCTATTCACATTAACCGTAACATCCAAAGAACTTACAGTTGCATTATTTACAGTTGGAGCAGATGGCACATTCGCGAGCGTGTAAAAATTAATTTCATTTGAACTTAAGGTTGTTCCAATTAAATTAGTTGCATACGCTTTGTAAAAATATTGAGTATTTACTGATAAACTAGAAAACGATTTCCCAAAAGTTCCTATTGCTGTTCCACCTTCTGAGGTTTGATTATCAGCAAGAACAACACCAGTGGTTGCTTTATAACTAAATCCTCTATCCGTAATTGAAGAACCATTATTTGACGTAATATTTCCATTAAAAGTTGCAGAAGTAGCTCCAACAGAAGAAACAGCGGTAGATGTAATAGATGGTGCAACTATATCCACTGACATATTGCCACCCAGTGCTAAACAATTTGTAGTATTTGCCGTTGCATAACGAGCAAAAGCAAATGTTGATGTGAGCGAAGTACCACCCCATGCATATATTCTAAATGTTATGGTTGTTCCACTTGCTACATTTTGAAGTGCAGGAATACCAGATAAATCAATTTGAGTTTGAGCAACTCCGTCTGCAGTACTTGTAAAGCTGACATCTGTGCCTATTTCATAAAAATTAGTTCCATCGATACTATATTTCCAAATATAAGCATTCGGAGCTGTTGAAGTACGTCGTAATGTTGCATCTAAAGTTGATAAAGACACTTTATACCCAGTATTTGCTTTAACTGTATATTGAAAATACTCGTTTGTACTAACTGCTGTTGCTTTTGTAGCTAGATTTTCCCATGCATTTGCTGAAAATCCTCTTGCTAATCCAGTAGCAGTGATTCCTGAACCTCTTGTAAGTGATGAAGAATTCAAATTGGAATTAATTGTTGTTGCAGTATAAGTTATTTCAGACCCTATAGATTCTGGGGTTCCAAATTGCCATGCAAGAAGTACAGTTGGAGCTAAATTAATTACAATGTTTCCGCTAGTAACAGTAGTTAAAGAACCAGAACTTGCAGTTATGGTATAGGTATCTGTTGCATCAAATTTTACAGTACTAAATGAGGCAACTCCAGCAACTGCAGCAACCGTTAATGTTCCAGAGATTGCTCCAGAGCCAGTTGTTTTAGCTATTACAATATTTCCCGTATATTCTGCATCCACAGAGTTATCAGCACGTTGAGCTTGAACTGTAAAAGATGTTAAACTTGTACTTACATATCCTGTTGCAGGTGGTGATACACTAAATACTAATTTTGTAGCAGGAGCCAATGTGGTAAATGTGGTAACCGCTCCATAAGTATATGTAGAACCATCATAAAGATACGATTTAAACGAATATCCTGTACTTGGAGTTAAACCAGTAAGAGGTAAAGTAAATGTACCCGTTGATAAACCTGCAACTGAAGTTTTGGTTACACCTGCTCCGCCAACTATTGGATCAGCATTTGTTGAAGAAACAGAATAAACAAATCCTTTTTCTGTAGTTGCAGGACAAACACCCAACGTAGTAGCACTTCCATTAAGCGTAGCGGTAGTGTTTACAATTGGGGTTGCTGCTGAAGAAGTTACAACTGGGGGTGTGTAAATTCCTGAACCTGTAACTGATCTATTAATACTACCAGCTCCTCCACCACTGATGGCAATATTTCCATCATAGGCCAGGGTTGCTGTTGGCGAGAACTTAACATAAATCACTTGGTTTATCGATCCCAAAGTTGGAGTAATTGTTAATGTTGAAGTGTACGATCCACCAGTAGTTGTTGAGTAAGTAAAACCAGATAAAGCCCCAACAGTTACATCTGCAGCAGTGAGATTAGAACCTGTTAGAGTAAAACTATTTGGACCATAAGTGGCATTTATACACTGACTGCCAAAGTCAGTTAATGCAGTTACTCCTAATAATGGAGAACTAGCCGCAACAATTGTTTGAGTTCCGCCAATATATACTGTGCCCGATTTTGTTCCAGCCGCAAAGATAATATCGGCATTTGAAATTGAGCTAACTATGGTATTGGCAGGTGTTGCAGTTGCGGAAATATCAGCTGTTATCCAAAAATAGCCACTACTTCCTGAAGTTATCGTCTGCGAAAGACCTGCAAATGAATGACTTCCACTACCTAAACTGGTTGTAATATCTAATCCAATTTGAGATGCTGTACTGAAATCGTCTGTTGAATTATACCATAGTTGGTACTTAGTTACATCTGCTGCGGCATTTGTTGTAGTAATTGCAACCGAATTTAATGTTGCATCTGCCACAGTTACCGCTGTTGAAAACTTATAAATTGGATTTTTTGTAGTCGATTGCGCTAAATTAGCATCGGGTACCGCTGGATTTGCAGAAGATAGCACTATGGTAGGCGTAACTGAAGGTAATGCGTTAGAATATTCTATATCATCAATATATAAAGTACCCGGGGCACTGGCATTAACTTGATGGTTAAATGCATAAGAATCAATGTTTGTATTTGCATTAAAACCTCCTTTTGCTAAATTGGTTCCTTCTCTATTATTATTAACCCATAAATCCCATGTTGCATTTGCTAAAGTATATGACAAACCAGACCTTGTATAACTGGCTGAAGTTGCTGAATTATTATAATAAACCTCTATGTTACAGACACTTGAAGTGCTTTGAGTAAAAAGTGTTGTTGAATTCGTAATTCCAGTTGTTCCAAATGTTGCACTATTTAAAACCTTATAAGTAATTGCATTTGAAGCGCCTAGCGACCATTGAATACCTGCAAATATTTGTGCTGTACCTATAGGATTATTATCACTAAAATTTGCACCAGAACCTATGGATAATATATAAACTCCGTTTGTACCTCCATTTAAAACAATACTGGATTTAAAGTAACCAACTTTACTTGCAGTATATCCATATACAGAAAATTTAGATGTAGAAGTAGAACCAGTGTTGGAAGTAAACTGTAACTCTGACCCTGTGCCCAAACCAGCAAGACCTGAATTCGCTAATGTAAAAGAGCCTGGGTTAGTCCCACAACGAACCCTTGCAGTTCCTCCTGCTGCTGATGGAGTGGGAAGGAATGAAGTTGAAAAAGTAGTTGATGTGTGACTTCCTGTTCCAGTTCCAAAATCATAAGTCCAAGGTTGTGCATTTACAAGTATTGGTAAAAATAATGCAAATAAAACAAACCAAGTTTTTCTAAAACTACATTTAGATTTGTCTTTAGTAATCATTTGTGTTTTCATACATTTATCATTTAAAAAAATATAACAGTCTATAGTTTAATCACTTAACAACAAAATTACAGAAGATTTGTTTTGTTAATGTTATTGTAATAAAAAGAAATTATTACAATAAAACCATTCTGCAAATTGAAGCTAAATGAGCCGTTAAAGATAGAAATAATTTTCGAGCAATTAGCGTTTTTTGTGAAAAAAAGACGAAAGAGACGTGAAAAAAGGTAAAAGGTAAAAGGTAAAAGGCGCAACGCATCGCGAACCGTGCACCATGCACCGTTCAACCCTGCACCATTTCTCCGTGCATCGCGAACCATGTACCATGCACCGTTCAACCCTGCACCATTCCTCCGTGCATCGCGAACCGTGCACCATGGACCGTTCAACCCTACACCATTCCTCGGTGCATCGCGAACCCTTTACCTTGAACCATTTACCATGAACCTTGTACCATGAACCTTGTACCATGAACCATTTACCGTGTCCCATGAACCTTTCATCGTCAACCACCTATTTCCCCTGCGCTTCATCGAAGGTTTTAAATCCTTTTCCCACAATTTCAGTTGCGTTTAAAACAATCATAAATGCATTATCATCTATACTTTGTACGTATTCTGTAAGTGCATCAAGTTCTCGGTAATTTACTACGGAGCATATTACATCTTTTTCTATGCCATTATACATTCCTTTGCCATGCAAAAAAGTACCTCCACGGCGAAGATCAAAGATAATCCTTTCGGAAATTTGGGTATTCTTATCAGAAATAATTAATACTGCTTTATCATTACTAATTCCATGCATTACCACATCCACCACTTTTCCATAAACCAAAATTGTAATCCAAGAATAGAGCGGCACACTGATGTCACCAAAGGCGATAAGTCCCATTAATACAATAACTGAATCAACAATAATAATTACGTAACCTAACTGCATGTGAAGTTTTTTTGCCAATATTTTCGAAATCACATCAGTACCCGCACTCGTTGCATGTGCTTTAAAGATAAGTGCAACTCCAATTCCGAGGACTGCACCGCCATAAATACTAGACAGAAGCTTGTCTCCAGCCACAATTGGCTCATAACCATAGATTAATGAGAGCGTATCTACAAAAAATGAAGTCGCCATAAATGTGATTACAGTTTTTACAATAGCACTTTTTCCGAGAAGTTTATACGAAGCGTAAGCAAGAGGAATGTTGAAAAACAGCGCTGTTATCCCAATAGGTAATCCTGCAGGAAGAAAGCTGAACAAATCTTTCGTGATAAAATGGAGCATAATGGAAATTCCATACACACCACCAGGAATAATTTTAAATGGGGATATAAAAAACACATACGCAGCAGCAACGATAAAGGAACCTACCAGAATATATAGGATATCAATAAACCATTTTTTTGAAAAGAGTTTATGGTCGTCGATTAGTTTTGTTACTTCTTTAATCATATTATTTAGTTTTGAAATGTTCTGAAAATTTCTGTATATTAAGCCATTGAGAATACAAATGCCACATTGCCATACCCGCAGATACGGAGACATTAAGGGAATGTTTGGTCCCTATTTGTGGAATTTCAAGAGCACCATCGCAATATGGCAAAACATCATCGGAAACGCCAAAGACTTCATTCCCCATAATGAGCGCAATTTTATCGTTAGAATTCCAAATAAAATCATTGAGGAATATTGGTGTATCTACTTGTTCTACAGCGTAAACGATGTAATTATTCTTTTTGAGCCATTCAACTGATTGCAATGTAGTTTCAAAATAATTCCACTCCACAGATTCAGTAGATCCCAATGCAGTTTTAGTGATTTCGCGATGTGGTGGACATGCCGTAATTCCACATAAATGCAATTGCTCAATTCGAAAAGCATCTGCCGTGCGAAAGAACGAACCAACATTATTCATGCTTCTAATATTATCTAAAACGACAATCATGGGGGTTTTATCAAGTTTTTTGAATTGCTCAATATCAATTCTATTCATTTCGTCTACAGCTAATTTGCGCATATCTATTATTTGTTTAAAAGTGGCTATGAAAGCCATTCTTTATTTAATATTTTTCTCTATTGTCCGATAAATTTTCAATATTTTCAGCCCCTTTGTCTCCGCCAGTTGGCGGAGAAATATTGAAAATTTAATTTTAATCAATTGATTTAAACTTTGGGATGATTAACTCATTAACCAATTTCTAATCATTGTTTTTCCCTCTGCAGTCATAATCGATTCTGGATGAAATAGCACCCCTACGACATTGAAATGTTGATGTTTAAACGACATTACAACTCCATCTTCAGTTTCGGATGTAATAGTTAATATTTCAGGAAAAGTAGCTTTATCTAGTGCCCAAGAGTGGTATCGTCCAGCGAAAAAAGGAGATGTTATGGAGTTAAAAAGTCTATCTGAAGGCTCTTTAATAAATATTTTTGATTGGTGACCGTGATATATTTGTTGCATCGGAATTAGCTGGGCACCAAACACTTCTCCAATGGTTTGAAATCCAAGGCAAATACCTAAAATTGGTTTTTTATCTTTAAAATTCTCAATAATTTGTTTGACATTTCCAGCTTCCAAAGGAATTCCAGGTCCTGGAGAAATTACAATTCGATCGTATTTTTCAACTTCGTTTAAATCAAAAGCATCGTTTAACAGAATGGTTGTTTCAGCCAAACCAGTTTCATCTAAAAGTTGCTTTACGTTGTAAACAAAAGAGTCGTAATTGTTTATTAATAGAATCCGTATCATGGTGCAAAATTACGATTTTAAAAATACTTATTAGCAAATCATTTTTTTTCACTCATAAAAAAGCTCTTCTGAATATTTAGCTATAAGTAATTTGGTAAGTGCAAATTTCTCACAAAAAGATGGTCATACTCAAAAAAAGCATGACCATCTTTTCAAACTACTAAGAATAAACCTATTCGGTTATACGAATAGCTTAAATTCCAAAGATATCTTTAAAAGCCTCCACAAAAGAAGCTTTAGGCAAAGCGCCAGTTGCCATCGTTGGAATACCTTCTTTTGGAATAAACAGCATTGAAGGAATGCTTTGAATTCCAAAAACAGCGGAAAGTTCTTGTTGCTCTTCTGTATTTACTTTATAAATATTAATTTTCCCTTCATATTCAGTCGAAAGTTCTTCTAGTACAGGTGCTACCATTTTGCAAGGCTGACACCAATCGGCATAAAAATCGATGAGTGTTGGCAACGAGCCTTTAAATGCCCATTCTTGATTTTTTTCGTAATCAAATATTTTTTCTTTAAAAGATTCTGCAGTTAAATGTTCCATTTTATAGTTTTATTATTGTTGTTATTTTAATATTTCTTCTATTAACGTGATGTATTCATCTTTGTTCAACGCTCCCATCGTAATTTTGGGATTGCCTTTATTGGAGAAAATAGCCACCATCGGAATGCTTTGTACCTCATGTACTGCTGCTAATTCTGGCTCTAAATCTACATTTACTTTGTAAAAATCTACTTTGCCAGCATATTGTTTTGATAACTCCTCCATAATTGGAGCAACTCGCCTACAAGGGCGACACCAATCGGCATAAAAATCAACTACCGCAGGACGACTTCCTTTGTATTTAAAAACATTGGGAGACTTTCCAAAGTCATAAATTTTATCTACATACATCTTCTTGTTCATCATAACAACCCCAGTTGCTTCCTTTTGACTATATTTGAACGATGAAAATATGGCAAAACCTATGATTACACTAATTCCAAGTCCTAGACTTAAATAAGATATTTTTCTGTTTTTTACATTCATGTCATTTTTTTTTATTTTCTTTGCAAAGATAATTATTGTATCGCTTAAATAACACTAAAAATATGTTAATGTTTAATTCAAGGGTAAAAATAATTTGATTTTGAAGAAACCAGAGGATAAAAACATGATTTCACAAATTAATTCACTTTTTGAAGTACAAACAATTGAAGAGTTTCAACAGAAATTTTCGACCGAAATTGCCTGTTTAGAATGGTTAAGTTCGAAAAAGTGGGCAGATGGTTATGTCTGTGTAAAGTGTGGAAACACCAATTACTGCAAAGGCAATTCGATATTATCACGCCGGTGTACCCGATGTAAACATAATGAATCAGTTACTGCAAATACCGCTTTTCATAAGTGTAAAATTCCGCTGACTGAAGCGTTTTTATTGTTATATAAGTTGTATGATTCTCCCGATCAATCTATTAGAAAAATAGCTATGGCTAGCGAAATACGAAGTATGACTTGCTGGCGATTAAAAGCAAAGTTCGATTCCTGTTTAAAAGATGGGAATTGCAGCGCATTATTAGGGAAATAAAAAACGGTTGCTAAAAATAGCAACCGTTTTTTATTTCTTTTAAGAAATCAATTATCTTTAAAAATTATAAAGGTTTTCTAAAAATTCAATTTTTCGAGGCAAACAAGATTTTTAAAATCGACATTTACTAAGGTAAATTAGAGTTTAGAAATTGCTGTTTAACGCTGAAACATGAATTTTTAGGAATCCTTAATTAATAACGGTAATGATCCGCCTTATAAGGTCCATTAACATCTACTCCTAGGTATTCGGCTTGAACTGGAGATAGAACAGTTAATTTTACACCAATTTTTTCTAAGTGCAAACGAGCTACTTCTTCATCCAATTTTTTTGGCAAACGATAAACATCAACAGGATAGTCATTTTGATGTAGATCTATTTGAGCTAAAGTTTGGTTTGTAAAAGAGTTACTCATTACAAACGATGGGTGACCAGTTGCACAACCAAGGTTAACTAAACGACCCTCGGCCAATAAGAATATTGCATGTCCATCAGGAAATACATATTTATCAACTTGAGGTTTGATATTTATTTTTTTGATTCCTGGAAACTTTTCTAATTGTTCCACTTGAATTTCATTATCAAAATGCCCAATATTACAAACGATAGCTTGATCTTTCATTTTTGCCATGTGCTCGATTGTAATTACTCCAAGGTTCCCAGTAGTGGTTACATAAATATTTCCTTCTGGAAGTGCATCTTCGGTTGTTAGTACTTCAAAACCTTCCATTGCAGCTTGAAGAGCACAAATAGGATCAATTTCAGTTACCAAAACACGTGAGCCATAAGTTCTCATCGAATGAGCGCATCCTTTACCAACGTCACCGTAACCTAAAACTACAACCACTTTACCAGCCAACATAACATCTGTAGCGCGTTTGATACCATCTGCTAAAGATTCGCGACAGCCATAAAGATTGTCAAATTTTGATTTAGTTACAGAATCGTTCACATTAATAGCAGGAACTAATAAATCGCCACGTTCCATCATTTGGTATAAACGGTGAACACCTGTAGTAGTTTCTTCGGATACTCCTTTAAGTTCAGCAATTACTTGATGCCAACGAGTTGGAGTTTCTACCAAAATTGATTTTAGTGTATTGAAGATAATTTCTTCTTCTTTCGACGAAGGTTTAGCATCTAAAACAGTAGGATCTTCTTCAGCTTTGTATCCAACGTGAATCAACAATGTAGCATCGCCACCATCATCAACAATTGAGTGAGGACCTTTATTACCTGGGAAATTTAATGCCTGATTTGTACACCACCAATATTCTTCTAAAGATTCACCTTTCCAAGCAAATACAGGAACTCCTGCCGCTGCGATAGCTGCTGCTGCATGATCTTGCGTAGAAAAAATATTACAACTTGCCCATCTAACATCAGCACCTAATTCAACCAAAGTTTCAATTAAAACTGCAGTTTGAATAGTCATGTGCAACGAACCCATAATACGTTTGCCTTTTAGCGGTTTGTCTTTACCATGTTTTGCTCTTAAAGCCATTAAACCTGGCATTTCTTGTTCAGCAATTTCTATTTCTTTACGGCCAAATTCGGCTAATTTAATGTCTGCTACTTTATAATCTGTCATTGTTATATGTTTTTTTGCAAAAGTACAAATTTTATTGTTAATAAATGAAAAATTATATGATTATTCTTGAGCGCTGAGTGTGATTTTGGCATAAAAATAGTTTTGCTTCGCAACAATTTTTTCGCCAAAATCTTTGTTCTTAACCATTTTAACCCCGTGCTTTGCACGGGGTTAAAAATATTTGGCACCTACAGCGCCAATTTCGAGTAGTAAAAACAACGAGAATTAGGTATTAAGAGACAAAAATAAAAGCAACGGATAATTTTTGAACTTCAAAAATGATTTTTTTATTCGGCATTCTTGTATAGAAAATGAAATTGATTATTAGCGAGTCAATTAACACTTCTAATTCTTTACAAATTTTCTTACAGTGACTTCCTTATTACTTTTTAATACCACAAAATAAACACCAGAAGGATAATTGGAAATATCAGTTTCAAGGCTCTCTGCAATAACTCCATTAAACGCATATTTGTAAATTTGCTGACCAAATGAGTTCAATATTTGCACTTCCCCATTCGTTCGCTCTGGAAAATCAAAATTGATATATACTTTACCAGAAGTTGGATTTGGATATACTTTAAGCAACGTTTCTTTAGTAAAAATATAATCGTCGACATGATTTGAAATCCCAACGGTAAATTGCTGATAAATTTCGCCCCCAAAATCAGCATTAAAATTTTTAAGAACTGCCGGATTAGTCACTTTTTTAAATCGCGCATAACCAGCACCTTGAGCGGTATTAGCCCAAAAATTCAATCCATCTTCACCACTATCTTTTAACAAAAACGAATAGCATCCATCGTCCAAATTTACAGTATCGCGGTAAAGGGTGTTTGCGATTAAATTTGTTCTTGAAAGAATTGTATTCCCCGAAACATCTACCAATGAATATTGATTTTCGGCAGGATAGTTATTCGTCTTCACTTCTATTATAAATTGTGAAGGCAAAAGCGGTGGATATGTAAATACACTTTTTAAAGAATTATTATTTGAATATTGATCTATTCCTCCATTAGGTTCACTTATCGAAACTACAAATTTTTCAGCACCATGTGCCCAAACAAAAGTATCTAGATTTACAGTTTCAATTTCCATAAATTTCAAATTTCCATGCCAAGTATATACCGACGGAGTAACTCCCTCAATGCCGTACAAAATTTTCAGCGAGGTTAGTGTTGTTGAACCAGTATTTTTGATAATCACTTTTGGCTTAGTGCAAATTGGATTTTGACGTAAAAACATTTTATCATCCGATGGTGAAATAATATTTTCTAATGCCGCATCTAACACAAAATTTGGAGCGGTATAAGTAACCAACTGATCTTCGATTTGAAAATAATCCCAAGGACCATTACTGGTATAATCCTGAACATCATGATCTAAAACTAACGTATCACCAGGAGTAATAAAAGAGGATAATTCCATATCATACGTCCAGACCTCAGCACCTGGACACCAGTTTGCACGATCGTAAACCCAAGTGCCACCTTGAGGATAAAGTGGATTGAGATCGCAGTTGTCGCGCCAAACTAATTTGGTGTATTGCAAAGTATTATTGACTTTGAAGTAATGGTTTTTTGCACAAAATTCTGCGCAATTTTCAGGAGCATCCATTCCATGACCAGTAATTCTAGATTTCCATCGAGCATTTACTGCATTCGAAGCAATTTTTTTCTTTATTGCAGGAAGATGATTGTCAATAGGATCGCTCGCAACTCCATAATTAAATCCTCCAGAATACAGATTTTCAATTTTCAAGACATCGCGTGGTGGTGTTCCTTTAATCATAATAAATTTCATATCTAACAATTCTTGCCAATTCCCCGCAGTTAAATGCACGCTATCAGCCAAAAGAGTACGATAATCACTTACATCAAAAGTCCACTTCCATCCATCTCCCAAGCTAAGTCCATTTCCATAAGGAGTTATATAACGTGCTAATTCAAATCGATTAACTTGTGGAAAAATTCGGTACCAAGTATAATATTTAAGTATTTTAGTAGCATCAGCAGCAACTATCGAAGAGTCGATTGCTTGTCCTAAAGCATTGAATACATAGTTGTTATAACTAGTTGGCCATACAAAAAGCGAATCGGTTACACTTCCAGGATAATTAACGCTATCGGCAAACTCAACAATAACCATTGGAGTATTCATCACAGTATCAATAACGAATGCAGAATCAATTTGAGTAGCAAAAACTCCTTGTTCAAATACGATATTAGGACGATAATTTGAAGAAACATATTTTCGCTTAAACAATTCAACTGCAGGTTTCAGTGGGTTTGTAGCCATTACAATTGCAGCAGGAGAATGTATTCCCAATTGGGCTGAATCTCTTACCAATAGATTATTTCCGTCATCAAAAGCATAATAAACAGCAAGATTTGACGCATTTGGGCCAGTAGTAGAAACTCCAGATTCAAAAATCTGTTTAATTGATATAGAATCGAGTTCAGTATTAAAGACCGCAAATTCATCCATTCTTCCTTGGTATGATGCAGCTCCACTCCAGGTTCCTTTTCCTATTAAAAATGTTTTTATTCCTTGCATCCGCTTTGTTTTGGCTAAGCCGCTATGCCATAAAACTCCATTATTATAGATTTTCATCAAACCCGTATTTGTGTTTTTCGTAAAGGTCCAATGATTCCATTTTTCTTTGATTTGAACTGTTGTAGCAGCTTTATCAATACGATCGTAACTAGTACCACTGAATCCTGCATCCCAATAAACACGACTATCCGACCATGGCAAATGAGCATTTAACAATCGATTTCCTAAAGAATCAACAGCCTCAAAACAGGTTCCTTCTAAAGGCTGATTTGAGTTGCCATACGTCCAAAAAGAAATTGTTACAGCAGTATCAATTGCTGCAATGGAGGAATTAACAGGAATATTTACATATCCATTTGGAGAAACATTAACTACCCGGTCGCGACCACAATTGGTCAAAACAGATGGATATGATGTTGATTGCGAGAATACTATGTTATCCGTTCCTTGATTCAAATTATCAAAAGTAACTTCAATAATTAGATTTGATATTCCATTCCAATTAATGGGATTTAAAAAAGAAAAAGTATTCCATCCTAAGTTTAAAAACTGTGTGTTTTGAGAATAAACCAGTGTAAAACCAGTATCAATTATATTTGAGGTACTTAACGAATCTATGGAAGTTTGTTTAATCCTGATGGTTAAATTTCTCATTGTACTGCCAATGTTCGAAACCTGAAAGCGCATTCCAGTAATATTTCCTATTGGAATTCCTGCGGAAGTAAGTTCTGATGCTCTCCATAAATATTGAGATTTTGAAACCGGATTTGCACTACCAAAAGGATGAGAAACAACGGTAGTTCCATTGCCAACCACAAAAGAATTTAATGATATTGTATCAGAATATATCATATAATGTTGCCATTGAGGAACATATCGAAATGTTGGATTATTCATATACGAAATGGTATCACGCACCTGACCGTTTACCAAAAACATAGGCTGATTAACTGCGGTAGAATCTAAAAATCCAGTATGATCGTAGAGATAAGTATACGTAAGATAATCCCATTCGCCACAAGCTGGACTTTGAGCTGGATTACATTTTAAAGTATATTCCATCAATATTTTCTCAAATCTTACTGTGTCTGACGGAAAATTAAACCAGCTATCCTGAGGCGATCCAAACGAAAATGTTTGAATGGTTATGGTGTCGTGAGTTTGTGCTGATAATTGATTAATTCCAACAAAAAAGAGCAGAATTGCAACAGAAATTCGTATGAATTTATTCATATTATTAAATTTATTAAGTACTTTTTTAATCTCCCAGAAGTATCATTTAATCAGAAAATATCAATAAATATTTACTACTAAAACGATATAACAAGCAAATTTACATTTAATAAATTGTAAAACAAAAAAAGGTGTACAAATTTCACTTCTAAACTATGTTGTTTTAGTAGAAGTTAATAGATTTGAAAACAGAAATTGTAATAGTAACAAAAAGTGGGTCAATGTAAAAAGTAGGGGGAGAGGTAAATAAAAAGAAGTTCTGTTTCCTTTCTAATGGAAGAAAGCATATTTTTTAAAATTGATTTTAAAAAGGGTAAAAAAGTCCTTTTACCTGTCCTTATGCCGGACGGGCACTTACTTTTTTTCTCCAGCAAAAAAAAGTAAGCAAAAAATGCCGCCGCTGTCGCAAAAGTGCTAAAAAAGAACTAGTTCTGTTAAAATCGATGAACTCCTCCTTTTAACCAAAATGGTTTTTCTTGTATAAAAATGAACTTCTTATCTCCATTTTGTCTAACGTCGTCAATCACCATCGATTCCTTAACGCAGAACTATTTCTTTTTCTTTACGCACTTTTACTCAAGGCGGTTTATGCCCCCATAGAATGCTTAATTCTGTGAATATGCTATTAATTTATACTTTCCCCTCTACTTTTTAAGGTAACCCATCTACTTTTTCTGAGTTTGGTTGTTTTTGACCGATGGAGCGTAGTAATAGAAATAATAAGGATTACAAAATATTAGCAATACAGCAGGGGCATTTATGTCCTAATTTAAAGTATTTGAAAAGCAATTAATTAAAAAAAGCATTAGGCTTTAAATTTGCCTACGCTGCTATTGTATTGCTTTTATTTTGAAATCTTTACAAGAACAAACACATTCGCTCCGTCTTGACTTTTTGCATACTTTTGTGTTAAGACAAAAGTATGAATCGAATTAATATTTAAGGGATATTTAAAAAATATAATCAAAAAAAGGCTATTTAAAAATATCTAATTTTACACTTCTCCGCCTATTTTTTAATGTGACCCAAAAAAGTCAATGCTTATTTGCTGTATTCCATTAAATACGCTTTTATAAAATCATCAATTTCACCATCTAGAACTGCGTTTGGATTTGTTGATTCAAAGCCAGTACGAACATCTTTCACCAACTTATATGGATGGAGCACATAATTTCTAATTTGTGATCCCCATTCAATTTTCTTTTTGGTGCTCTCAATTTCATCAATTTTTTCCTTCTTTTTCCGGAGTTCAATATCGTATAGTCTTGATTTTAGAACAAGTATTGCCTTCTCTCTATTTTGGAGTTGAGAGCGAGTTTCTTGACATTCCACAACAATTCCACTGGGTTGGTGATGGAGACGGACGGCAGTTTCTACTTTATTCACATTTTGTCCACCGGGTCCACTCGATCGAAAAGTATCCCACGATATATCTGCAGGATTTATGTCAATTTCAATATTATCGTCAATAACAGGATATATGTAAACCGAAGCAAAAGAGGTGTGTCGTTTGTTGGCAGAATCAAATGGCGATAATCGAACGAGCCGGTGCACACCAGATTCACCTTTAAGATATCCGTAACCAAAATCACCTTCAAACTCTATGGTTGAAGATTTTATTCCAGCAACGTCGCCTTCTTGTTCGTCTACTAATTTAATTTTGTAATTATTTTTTTCGCCCCAACGCATATACATCCGTAAAAGCATTTCTGCCCAATCTTGACTTTCAGTTCCGCCTGCACCAGCATTAATAGTTAGAAGAGCTCCTAGCCTATCTTCGTCTGCTCCAAGCATATTCTTAAATTCGAGCGCTTCAACATCCTTAATTAATTGCAAAACTGCTTCATCAACTTCTTTTTCGTCCACTTCTTTGGCTACAAAATAATCCCAAAGTACAAATAAATCGTCTAGGGATGATTCCATTTTTTGAAATGAATTCGTCCATGATTTTAATATACTAACTTCCTTAAGTATTTTTTCTGCATCTTTTGGAATATCCCAAAAGGTAGGATTGTGGCTCTTTTCTTCTAATAAAAATATTTCATGCAAACGTTTATCAACGTCAAAGACACCTCCTAAGAGTTTCTACCCTTGCTTGCAAATCTTTTATTTGTTCGGATGTTGTCATATTATTTAAGTTGATTGATTTGGTTTATAACAATTTGGCAGCACAAGTCTGATTCAAACCCTTTACCTATTAAAAATGTTACTGTTTTTTTATGTAATATTGCTTTTGAACCAGTTAATAAATCTATTTTTTTCTTTGCTTCTTTAATTATAATTTGTTGATATTCATCTTCATCAAGTTCATTAAGAGCATTTTTTATACATCGATCGCTCACTTGATGTTGTCTGAGAGCCATTTTAATTTTCACTCGTCCCCAATGATTTATTCTCAATTTTCCATGAGCAAAAGCTTTAGCGAATCGTTCTTCGTTCAAAAAATTTTCTTCAACCAATGTGGATATTATCGATTCTAAAGATACTTGATCAATAGACCACTCTTGCAATTTTACTCTAACATCATATTGCGACCGTTCAGAATATGCACAATAATTTCTGGCTTTTTCAAGTGCCTGAAAAGTAGTAATAATTTTTGATTTTACAAGATTTGCCATGTACGATTAGAGTTTAATCTCATCGTTTGCGCTATTTAAAAAAGAGTATTCCATTAAATGATTGGAGTTACTTTTTTTAATTTTTATGATTTTTTTATACTTAAAAATCCACTTTAACTGCAAAGAAATCAGCCCTTTGGTAAGATGTGAAAACAAATAAGGATGAACAATTAAAGTCAATTTCTTTTCGTTTTGTTCGCGCAATAAGTAAGAAATATGATTTTCAATTTCGTCGACAACTAAAATACTCGGTTTAACTTTTCCAGTACCGTCACAACATGGGCATTTTTCGAGGACTTCAATGGTCATTTCTGGGCGAACACGTTGCCGAGTAATTTGCACTAATCCAAATTTACTTGGAGGTAATATGGTATGTTTTGCCCTATCTTTATCCATCTCATCCTTAAGCCGGTTATAGAGACTCCGTCTATTTACTCCTTCGTGAAGATCGATAAAGTCGATTACAATAATACCACCCATATCGCGTAAACGCAATTGACGTGCGATTTCTGAAGCTGCTTCTAGATTAACTTCCAATGCATTCGCTTCCTGACTGGAAGAACTATTAGAACGATGACCACTATTAACATCTATAACATGAAGAGCTTCTGTATGCTCAATAATAAGATAAACTCCACTTTTGATAGTAACTACTTTTCCAAATGAAGCTTTTATTTGCTTATTTATTCCAAAATGTTCAAATATGGGTTCGTCACCCTTATAAAATTTTACGATATCAACTTTCGAACTTGCAATACTCATGATATAGCTACGAGTATCATCATAAACAGTTTGATCGTCGACATATATAGAATTAAAGGATTCGTTTAATAAATCCCGAAGGATGGCAGAAGTTCGATCTAATTCACTAATAATTTTTTGAGGAGCTGTTGATGTTGGTAATTTTGCAACAGCAAGTTCCCAACGCTGAACCAATTGATTTAAATCTGCATCGAGTTCAGCAACTTTTTTGTTTTCAGCTACAGTTCGGATGATAACACCGAAATTCTTTGGACGAATACTTTGAAGCAATCGTTTTAATCGGGTTCGTTCTTCTGAACTTTTAATTTTTTGAGAGATTGATATTTTATCCGAAAAGGGCACCAAAACCAAATATCTACCTGCAAATGAAATTTCAGAAGATATTCGAGGACCTTTCGTAGAAATTGGCTCTTTGGCCACTTGCACTAGAATATTTTGTCCCGAAGTGAGCACTTCAGAAATTTTGCCAGTTTTAACAATTTCCTCGGAAAGTTCGAGGTTTTGAATATTTAAATTTGAATTATTATTTCCCGTATTTTGTTTAACATAACTATTAATTGACTTAATATACGGGCCGAGATCCAAATAATGTAAAAACGCATCTTTTTCGTAGCCAACATCGACAAAAGCAGCATTTAATCCCGGCATAATGCGTTTGACTCTACCCAAGTAAACATCTCCTACCATGTGATTCTTATTCGAAACATCACGGTTAATTTCAACGAGCTGCTTGTTTTCTATCAGGGCAATTTCAATGTCGCTTTCGCTAGTACTAATGATTAATTCTCTGTTTATCTCTTCTGACATGTGTAGTTTGAGCTTTTTTAGTTGTTGTTTCTTATTTGAAACATCATTAAATGGTTGGCTTTGGTTTCGATAGCCATTAAAAACAAATTACATAATGAAGAGGTTTCATTATGTAATTTGAATGGGTCATACTCATAAGATTATTTCTTTTTGTGTCTGTTTTTTCTTAGACGTTTTTTTCTCTTATGAGTCGACATTTTATGTCTTTTACGTTTTTTTCCGCTTGGCATGAGTTCCAGTGTTTGATGATAATTATTAAGACTATTTAACTTTCGTTTTTACTGCATTTACAAAAGTCTTAGAAGGCTTAAATGCTGGTATGTTGTGTGCTGGGATAATAATAGTTGTGTTTTTTGAAATATTTCTTCCAGTTTTTTCTGCTCTTTTTTTAACAGTAAAACTACCAAATCCTCTTAAATAAACACTATCGCCTTTGCTAACAGCGTTTTTTACTGAGGTCATAAATGCTTCTACAGCCGTTTGTACAGCAATTTTTTCAATACCGGTTTTGTTTGATACTTCGGCAACAAGTTCTGCTTTTGTCATAACTATTTATTTGTTTGTGTTATTCACTTAATTATTATGCAATTCTTTGATTCTCTTTCTTTAAGGACTGCAAAGATATAAAGTTTTTTTTAATTCCGAAATAAAAAATATTTTTTTTTTCAAATTTTACTTTTCTTCTCTCCTTATCCATAAAATCCATCATTATTTATGCAAATATCGAAGATAACGTCTATGCCTTTTCATGTTTTTCATCTCTGCATATATAAAATGTATGTATATTTGCACGATAAATAAACCATATATTTAATTGTGAACCAGAAAAAAAAACACTTTTTATATTTTATAGCATTACTCATTCTTTTCTTTTCGTGCAAAAATCAAAATACTGAAGAGGCTCTTTTATACAATAATCAAATAATTTCTATTCAAGACAAACTCACTGCCGATATTGATACGTTTATGCAAAGCATCAACTATCCTAATGCCAATACAGCCATTCTTTATCAATCAGCTGTAAAAACTACCCAAGCAGTTTCAGATAGCTTAAAATCAATTAAACAATTTGAGGGCGGGACTGCGTTGTATCTTGAAACACAAAACTACATTAATATTTGTGATAATGCACTTAAAAATGAAGGCGCAAAAATTGTTCACTTAAAAGCTAAGCTTTCGCAGAAATATACTGAAAGGAAAATTCAAATAATAAACAGCTACAGCGACTCACTATATAAAAAAGTGTACAATGCATCTCAAAAATTTGAGAAAGTCCAAAATGAATTTGCGCAAAAATATCAGTTTGAAATTGACGAAAATAATCGAAAATAAACTATTTTACTAACCCATTCAAAAAGATTATCAAACCCAATAACATGCCCATTATCACTAGGAATATCAGCCAATAAAATCTCTCTTTTTTCACTACATTCATATTTAGTAATTATTAATGTTGAACATCCGTATTTATATTAAGACAAACTTCAAAGCAAATGGTTGTACCATATAATAAAATATTAATAAATTTTAACGCCCACACCCATACTATTTATTGCGACGGGAAAGGTTCTTTTCGGGAATATGCTGATTTTGCTATAAAAAACTCAATTTCTCTTATCGGATTTTCATCTCATGCCCCAATTAATTTTGAAAATAATTTCTCAATCAATATTAATCTAATCCAAAAATATGTAGATGAAATTAGATTTTTAAACCAATTTTATGGTGAACAAATTGAACTTTTTGTTGGACTTGAATGTGATTATATCCCCGATTTTAGTTTTCCATTTGATAAATTTAGAAATGAATACAACCTCGATTACATTATCGGAGGCATTCATTTAGTAGAGAATACTGATTCAAAAGAGCTTTGGTTTATTGATGGCTCGATGCAGAAAAATTATGATATTGGTCTGGAAAACGTGTTTAATAACGATATTAGAAAAGGCGTGACTCAATACTTTATGCAGATGATGGAGATGATAGAAACACAAAACTTCGAAGTTCTTGCTCATTTGGATAAGATTAAAATGCATAATGCGGGTAGATTTTTCTCGGAAGACGATTATTGGTACAAAAATTTATGTCTGGGTGTTGTGGATTTACTCAAAAACAAAGATATTATCGTAGAGATTAACACGAGAGGAATCTACAAAAAACGTTGTCCGGACTTCTACCCTTCTCGTTTTATTCTCGAAAATTTATTGAAAAACAAAACTCGGATTACGCTAAGCTCAGATGCTCACCAACCGCAAGAGCTAAATCTGCTCCTCGATGATGCAGCAATTTATGCCAAAAGCATTGGATTTAAAGATGTTTGGAAACCAGCACAAAATGGATTGTGGGAATCTGTACAAATTTAGAAACTGTTACATATAATATAACTTTAGGAAACTCGACTTCGTCTGCGTTGTGATTTGCTTTTATTTTGTATCTTTGAAATTGCTCACAACATCAGAAGATTTATTGTTAAACACCTTCTTGTTGTTGTGATTTGCTTTTATTTTGTATCTTTGAAATTGCTCACAACATCGTTTCGGGATGGATGATTGAGTATTACGCAGTTGTGATTTGCTTTTATTTTGTATCTTTGAAATTGCTCACAACATCATCAAATAGGATTGAGTAGAACGTCTCTCTGTTGTGATTTGCTTTTATTTTGTATCTTTGAAATTGCTCACAACATCAAATCGATAGTTTCAGTTTGATTTACCGCAGTTGTGATTTGCTTTTATTTTGTATCTTTGAAATTGCTCACAACATCATAGTACAAATCAAATAAATAAAACAAAATGTTGTGATTTGCTTTTATTTTGTATCTTTGAAATTGCTCACAACATCCGTTAGAGCCACGCATATCCATCCAAGCCAGTTGTGATTTGCTTTTATTTTGTATCTTTGAAATTGCTCACAACATCTAGGTTGCACGAAAAAGACATTAAAGCGCTGTTGTGATTTGCTTTTATTTTGTATCTTTGAAATTGCTCACAACATCTATTTAAAACCAAAAAAAAAGATGAAAGCAGTTGTGATTTGCTTTTATTTTGTATCTTTGAAATTGCTCACAACATCAACACACATCAAATCTTGTCTTTAAATACTGTTGTGATTTGCTTTTATTTTGTATCTTTGAAATTGCTCACAACATCGAGGATAAGAAATTATCTGATATTGATAAAGTTGTGATTTGCTTTTATTTTGTATCTTTGAAATTGCTCACAACATCAATATCTTCTGATAGAGAAACGATGAAATCGTTGTGATTTGCTTTTATTTTGTATCTTTGAAATTGCTCACAACATCCCCAAAAGATGGCTTGCCTTCTATTATGGAGTTGTGATTTGCTTTTATTTTGTATCTTTGAAATTGCTCACAACATCTCTGTGCCGGTGATTCTGCTTTGTTTTTGAGTTGTGATTTGCTTTTATTTTGTATCTTTGAAATTGCTCACAACATCAACACAAGCATATAGAGATTTCGATAATGTGTTGTGATTTGCTTTTATTTTGTATCTTTGAAATTGCTCACAACATCTTGATTTTAAAATTAAGTAGTATGAGTGAGGTTGTGATTTGCTTTTATTTTGTATCTTTGAAATTGCTCACAACATCTTTGTTGGTTGCAACAATGTTTTGATTGTAGTTGTGATTTGCTTTTATTTTGTATCTTTGAAATTGCTCACAACATCAAACACCTGCACCGTAACGATTGGTGATTTGTTGTGATTTGCTTTTATTTTGTATCTTTGAAATTGCTCACAACATCAGTTCGCTTATTGCGCCTATTACTGTTTTAGTTGTGATTTGCTTTTATTTTGTATCTTTGAAATTGCTCACAACATCGGCGATGCTATAGAAATAAGCTTAGGTTACGTTGTGATTTGCTTTTATTTTGTATCTTTGAAATTGCTCACAACATCAAAAATGGCTGGTTTATTCTTCGCCCCTCGGTTGTGATTTGCTTTTATTTTGTATCTTTGAAATTGCTCACAACATCTGAACTTGTAGAGAATGAAGCTCGTGTTCGGTTGTGATTTGCTTTTATTTTGTATCTTTGAAATTGCTCACAACATCGCTGCCGTAAAAGCGGGTACCGTAAAAATTGTTGTGATTTGCTTTTATTTTGTATCTTTGAAATTGCTCACAACATCTCTTAATCTAAATTATTAATATTAAAAACTGTTGTGATTTGCTTTTATTTTGTATCTTTGAAATTGCTCACAACATCTCGTCGGTATTGTGTTGGTGTGCGCTGGGTGTTGTGATTTGCTTTTATTTTGTATCTTTGAAATTGCTCACAACATCAACGGACAAAAAGTACTTTCTACTCATGCAGTTGTGATTTGCTTTTATTTTGTATCTTTGAAATTGCTCACAACATCAATTTAATTTGTTATGCTTACATAGTACCGTTGTGATTTGCTTTTATTTTGTATCTTTGAAATTGCTCACAACATCAAAACATGGCTTGATAGGTTCGTGCTAACTGTTGTGATTTGCTTTTATTTTGTATCTTTGAAATTGCTCACAACATCTAAACGTTGTAAAAATGGTACAGATAGTTTGTTGTGATTTGCTTTTATTTTGTATCTTTGAAATTGCTCACAACATCTGATGTATTGTATTTATAGGTAGATCCGTTGTTGTGATTTGCTTTTATTTTGTATCTTTGAAATTGCTCACAACATCCAGTGAACTGAAAATAACAGAATCAACCTTGTTGTGATTTGCTTTTATTTTGTATCTTTGAAATTGCTCACAACATCATAGTCTGGGTATAAATTATCTTCTCCATAGTTGTGATTTGCTTTTATTTTGTATCTTTGAAATTGCTCACAACATCGTTAAGTTTTTAATTGCTAGATCAATTGGTGTTGTGATTTGCTTTTATTTTGTATCTTTGAAATTGCTCACAACATCACAGTAAAGATTATGCTGCGGTATTAGTGGGTTGTGATTTGCTTTTATTTTGTATCTTTGAAATTGCTCACAACATCGGCAACACGAAAAATGTTAGTTGAATGGCCGTTGTGATTTGCTTTTATTTTGTATCTTTGAAATTGCTCACAACATCTTTTCTTGCTTTTAATAAGTCCATAAAAGAGTTGTGATTTGCTTTTATTTTGTATCTTTGAAATTGCTCACAACATCAGAAGATTTATTGTTAAACACCTTCTCATTGTTGTGATTTGCTTTTATTTTGTATCTTTGAAATTGCTCACAACATCCAAGGTTTTTCTTCTTCTCTGAACCTTCTCGTTGTGATTTGCTTTTATTTTGTATCTTTGAAATTGCTCACAACATCTAGCTCGCTTGAACCAATTTACACAGGCATGTTGTGATTTGCTTTTATTTTGTATCTTTGAAATTGCTCACAACATCAGCAACTGAAAAACCGATTGTTAATCCTGTGTTGTGATTTGCTTTTATTTTGTATCTTTGAAATTGCTCACAACATCATTAAGCTATGAACCAACACAAGTAAACATGTTGTGATTTGCTTTTATTTTGTATCTTTGAAATTGCTCACAACATCTATTTGTTGATAAAAATTCTCTGGTCTGTAGTTGTGATTTGCTTTTATTTTGTATCTTTGAAATTGCTCACAACATCGGGTTACGATTTAAAGATAAAACTACCATCGTTGTGATTTGCTTTTATTTTGTATCTTTGAAATTGCTCACAACATCTCAGTTCTGATATTTTGTTTATAAAATCTAGTTGTGATTTGCTTTTATTTTGTATCTTTGAAATTGCTCACAACATCTTTTGCATTGAAAGAATTATCTCCAATGCTGTTGTGATTTGCTTTTATTTTGTATCTTTGAAATTGCTCACAACATCGCAAGCAGATTCAACCTGTTTGTCATCATCGTTGTGATTTGCTTTTATTTTGTATCTTTGAAATTGCTCACAACATCTTGATAAACAAAAACTCCATATGTCTTATCGTTGTGATTTGCTTTTATTTTGTATCTTTGAAATTGCTCACAACATCTACTATCTTCTTTGGATATTGCTGTGCTGAGTTGTGATTTGCTTTTATTTTGTATCTTTGAAATTGCTCACAACATCGTTACTGTTAGATGCGCTTGTAACCTTGTCGTTGTGATTTGCTTTTATTTTGTATCTTTGAAATTGCTCACAACATCATTTGGCTTGTACTTCCAGTTGATGAAATAGTTGTGATTTGCTTTTATTTTGTATCTTTGAAATTGCTCACAACATCTAGTGCATCTTTACTTGAGCCTTCAGCTTAGTTGTGATTTGCTTTTATTTTGTATCTTTGAAATTGCTCACAACATCTGACACGGTGCTAAATTACGTGATAAGGTGGTTGTGATTTGCTTTTATTTTGTATCTTTGAAATTGCTCACAACATCTTTGTAAAGCATTTTATCTTCCATCACTTTGTTGTGATTTGCTTTTATTTTGTATCTTTGAAATTGCTCACAACATCACAAGTATTTTTATTCTCTTTTATCCCAGTGTTGTGATTTGCTTTTATTTTGTATCTTTGAAATTGCTCACAACATCATTTCAGAGCAACAAATGTTTAATACCTACGTTGTGATTTGCTTTTATTTTGTATCTTTGAAATTGCTCACAACATCACAGCCCAACAAGCGGAACTAGACGCGGTTGTTGTGATTTGCTTTTATTTTGTATCTTTGAAATTGCTCACAACATCATCGCCAGAGACGAATACAATCGAATAACTGTTGTGATTTGCTTTTATTTTGTATCTTTGAAATTGCTCACAACATCAATAACCTTAAATGTACATCTGTTTATTCTGTTGTGATTTGCTTTTATTTTGTATCTTTGAAATTGCTCACAACATCGCATTTTTCAACAAATGACACCAAATCGTTGTTGTGATTTGCTTTTATTTTGTATCTTTGAAATTGCTCACAACATCGCAAATGGAGCGCAAACAATAAATGTCGCTGTTGTGATTTGCTTTTATTTTGTATCTTTGAAATTGCTCACAACATCTACTTTAGTTGATGATAGTTTGCTCACTTTGTTGTGATTTGCTTTTATTTTGTATCTTTGAAATTGCTCACAACATCTATATTGGATGAAATAGCACCACTATCGCCGTTGTGATTTGCTTTTATTTTGTATCTTTGAAATTGCTCACAACATCAGTGGGTCGGAATAACCGCCATCTATGAATGTTGTGATTTGCTTTTATTTTGTATCTTTGAAATTGCTCACAACATCAAAATTAGATTATTATTTGACGAAAACGTGTTGTGATTTGCTTTTATTTTGTATCTTTGAAATTGCTCACAACATCGATGAAATTAACTAATAATGGAGTGACCTAGTTGTGATTTGCTTTTATTTTGTATCTTTGAAATTGCTCACAACATCATAGTGCAAATGAACTGAGAGAGAGCAGCAGTTGTGATTTGCTTTTATTTTGTATCTTTGAAATTGCTCACAACATCAGGAATGTTTTAATTTCAAACATTGATGCTGTTGTGATTTGCTTTTATTTTGTATCTTTGAAATTGCTCACAACATCAAATACCCCGCAAATTTGACTCCATTACTTGTTGTGATTTGCTTTTATTTTGTATCTTTGAAATTGCTCACAACATCCATAACAG
Organism: Bacteroidota bacterium; assembly: GCA_037130365.1. GTDB lineage: Bacteria > Bacteroidota > Bacteroidia > Bacteroidales > WCHB1-69 > JBAXTE01. The sequence goes on along the minus strand of JBAXTE010000040.1, from coordinate 1,070 downwards.
AATAAGTAAAGCTGTTGAGCTTGTTGTGATTTGCTTTTATTTTGTATCTTTGAAATTGCTCACAACATCAATATACAAAGCATTTACAACTATCAAATAGTTGTGATTTGCTTTTATTTTGTATCTTTGAAATTGCTCACAACATCCTTAAAGTAACATTATTGTTGTGAGTAGTTGTTGTGATTTGCTTTTATTTTGTATCTTTGAAATTGCTCACAACATCGTTAGATCCGGTTGCCGTGCTGTCATAATAGTTGTGATTTGCTTTTATTTTGTATCTTTGAAATTGCTCACAACATCTCCTGTTAGGTGAAAAATACATTCGCGACAGTTGTGATTTGCTTTTATTTTGTATCTTTGAAATTGCTCACAACATCTGGCACTTTAAAAACTAAAACCTTATGAAGGTTGTGATTTGCTTTTATTTTGTATCTTTGAAATTGCTCACAACATCTTAGCTGCTGTTACCGCCAGTTAATTTTACGTTGTGATTTGCTTTTATTTTGTATCTTTGAAATTGCTCACAACATCTCCGACGAATCAGGAAATGTTCATTTAACTGTTGTGATTTGCTTTTATTTTGTATCTTTGAAATTGCTCACAACATCACTTGATATGAATACGCTTTCCAAATCATTGTTGTGATTTGCTTTTATTTTGTATCTTTGAAATTGCTCACAACATCATGCCTGTACGGCTCAATGCGCAATTAGTTGTTGTGATTTGCTTTTATTTTGTATCTTTGAAATTGCTCACAACATCGAACACAGGCGATACAACCAAAGACAACGGGTTGTGATTTGCTTTTATTTTGTATCTTTGAAATTGCTCACAACATCTTTACTACCTGAAATAATAATCGTATCTCTGTTGTGATTTGCTTTTATTTTGTATCTTTGAAATTGCTCACAACATCGGTCTAGAGTTTTTTAAGGAATATACCAACGTTGTGATTTGCTTTTATTTTGTATCTTTGAAATTGCTCACAACATCAAGATCATCATACAATCTTTTTGTAAGAGAGTTGTGATTTGCTTTTATTTTGTATCTTTGAAATTGCTCACAACATC
>JBAXTE010000004.1:0-157245 GCA_037130365.1 Bacteroidota bacterium | reverse complement strand
AACAAACTTTTTTTAAATGCATTTGCAGGGTGTTTTGATTCCTAATTGGTATTACACCCCGCAGCTAGTTTTTGTCAAAGAATTTCTTGAGATTCCTTTCTTGCCACGGGACTGATTATTATTTGTTTGTCGTTCCGATTCCTGATTTCACCCTCTGCTTGAAGCTAGGAGCTGTTATGGGTTCGGTGTTTTGTTTTTAAACTTTCCATTTATCTATTATAAACTTAGATAGCTTTTTCCCTCGTTCACTTACTTCTTTATCATCCCATTTTTCGAATAACAACAACTCCTTTTCACTTAACAAATCTGAATTTTTGTAATATTCCTTTTTAGACAAAAAATTCTTGTTAGATAATGTACTGTTACCAAAAGTCAAGACTAGATTACCAATATTGTTTATATTTTTTAAAGGTTTAACTCCAGGTTGGACTATTTGAGGCGAAATATGTTCAATCGAAATTTTACTTTTTTCGAGAACAAAGCTTAAATTGCCAAATTCATAATAGGTTTTTGCTTCATATTGTAGGTGTTTTTCATATTCAAATAAGAAAAACTTAATTATATTGTTATCTTTATTATTATATATACTTAGATTAACTATATTTCTTCTCAATTCTGTTGTTGTGCTATTTTTTTGAATTAAATTTCTGATTTCTTTTTTTAAATCATTAAATATCAATTTGTTGCTATATATTTTATATGCTAAATCATAAAATGAAGTGATTCCTGTCTTTGATTTTTTGTTCCCAAAAACATAAACTCTAATTGTATATATCTCAAGTAGCTCTAATATAGGAATAAGAAATTCATTCCTATACTTTTTGTTTATCGAAACAGCTAAAATTAGCGGCAAAAAAGTTTCCAACCTACCTAAAGATTTTAATCGAAATAAAGAGTTATTTAACTCTTCATTTTCAAAGTTTTGATTATATATTTTTGCATACAAAGCAGAACATTTATGCAAGAAATTATTGAAATCTTTTATCTCATTTAGTTTTTTATTTTTTAATATCACGTTGTTATCGAATAAACTTTTATTTTTAAAGATCTCTCTTTGCTTGATTAATTGAGATTTAATCTTTTTATGAATGTCATTCAATTCTTTTGTATCACCACAATAAATCAAATAGCAATCTTTAAGAAAACTATTTTCAATTTTAGTAATTGAACTATATTCAATTGTCATTAATTCAGAAAATAATTCGCCAAATTTTTTATTGATTTCTCTCGCTAATTGTTTGTCATCGAGCTTATGGCTCATATAAATTAAATAATTCTTTACCTTGTCAATATCAGATAATGGCAATCCTCTATCATTCATAGTCTCAAAAATTAAACCTACTTCTGACTCTTCTTCTAGTTCAAAAACATTAATTTTGAACTTAGTCATCAGGTTATTGTATATTTTCACAAGTCTTGTCTGTGACGAAAACCTTTGGAAATAGTTATAAAAATATATGCGAGCACTTATTAAATTCTTTTGAGTTTTACTTACTGGAATTGCTTTCCTCAAAGTGCTTATATCTTCTTCATTCAATAAATAATGAAAAAACTCATGATTTTCTTTATTGTTTAATCTTAAAAAGGTTTTGCCTTTATAAAAAACATTTTTAATGATAATATCATCCGAACTATTAATCTCTTTAAGCCTAAAATAAAGGCTAATAAGCAATAAATGAATTGTTGTGATTCTTTGTTGCCCATCTACAACATCATACTTTATAAATTGAGATATTCCAACCGATTCTTGTCCCGATTTAATTAAAGTTACAGTACCAGCATAGTGTTCCTTTACGAATTCAACATCATCTAAATCATTGGTAAAATCTTCCAATTGTTCTTTAGTCCAAGAGTATCCTCTTTGATATTCTGGAATCGTAAAAATCCCATAGTTTAAAAATTTATCAAGTGTATCAAATTTCATGTGTAAATTTAATTTTAGTGATTAAAAAGAGAGAAAAGTTTTTAATTTATATGCTTAACTATATGAATCTTTTGTATGTGTTTAGAATTTTGCAAACCCGTTTGAAACATACAGAGAACAAACCTAAAAAAATTGGAATTAAACAAATTATAACTTTTTTTGATAGTTCATCTTTTCCAGTATACAATTTATTGATTCTTTGAACATAGTTCCAATCCATATCAATCCAAAAAAATTCAAATATTACAGTACAAACAATTACGAAACAAATTAGGGATAAGAAAAATAATTCGTAATAATTTTTTGCTCTGAGTGGGTTTCTTTTATTTTTAATCCATTCAATATAAGCATGAACATATTTCTTGCGTTTTACACGTTCTTCTTTGTTGTCTATAGTAGAAAAGTACAATTTAAGATTCTTATTGTTCTTTCTTTCTTCCTTAATATGATTTAATAAAAACATTTTCATAATGTCTTTATTAATATATTTTGGATTGTTTTTTAATATCTGTAAAGCAAACTTTTTTCTAATTTCAAAATAATTTTCAAAATATTTTACAAGATCAACATCATTATTAATTTCACTAAATGTAAAAGGTTTTAATTGTTTTCCACCATAGTATGAATTAGAAAAAAGATACGCACAAATACCTATTGCTACTATTTTTGCTTTATTAGGATAAGTCAAATATTTCTCAATGTAGTCCCCATCTTTTACGTACTTCCTTTTTAAAATGGCAATACCTTCATTATTAAGTTTATCTATGTCAATATCATCACTCCAATTGTCAAATTCTTTATTTTCCATTTCCCTATTTTAAAGATTACTTGGATATTGGTTGCTAAGTTTTTCACACTGACCCATAACTAGTTTAGATGTCTGATAAATTTACTTTCTTATTCATAACAATAATTTATGGGAGCATAGAATTTTTTAGTTTATGATTCGCAAATATAGTGTTTAAATAATCAGATATTTAAATTTAATATAATTATTTTCTTCTATTTAGTACAAATAGTTGTTAAACATATTGCCGAAGCATGGTGTAAGGAAGTCGAAAAAATAATTTTATGGGTACTAAATAATATGACAATCCGTTTTAAACCTGACATTGATTTTGACATAAAAATAGTTTTGCTTCGCAACAATTTTTCCGCCAAAATCTATATTTTCATACATTTACACCCCGTGCTTCACTTCGACGGTGCTCAGTGACCAGCACGGGGTTATTAATATTTGGCACTTTCAGCGCCATAAAGCAGTATCAATAGTATATAAAACGGACAGACATATTAAATAAAAAACGTATTTTTGCAAAACAATCACAATCAAATTTTAATATGACAAAGGCAAAAAAACACTTACTAATTCCTTTTCTATCGACGATATTCCTTTTGGTGTTTCCGATTATTAATTATGCTCAGAATGCAGATAGTGCATCAAAAACTACCATGCAAAACGGAATAGTTATCTCCGATGAGTTTAAACAATACATTATTGCAGCATCAATTTTACTTATGTCAATTATATGTGGATTTATTTTCAAGAAAATCATTGTTCATAAGCTTCGCAAACTCACTAAACGAAGTCATTGGCAAGGAACTGACATCATTCTTGATGGCTTAAATAGAGCTGCAATTCCAATACTAATGGTCGTTGGAATTTATATATCAATCCATAATTTACCATTAGAAAAATCTGTAATTCAAATTTTAGATATTATTTCTATTGTAATCATTTTAATCACAATAACCGTTGTTGCAGCTAGAATTTCTGCCGGATTTGTAACAAGCTACACTCAAAAAAACAATGGATTATTACCAGCAACTTCACTGTTTTCAAACATCACGAAGGTCGTTATATATATTTTAGGAGGATTAATAATCCTACAATATATTGGAGTTTCAATCACCCCAATGCTTACAGCTCTTGGAGTGGGCGGTTTAGCAGTAGCACTAGCATTGCAAGACACCCTTTCAAATTTATTTTCTGGATTGAACATAATTGCATCAAAGCAAATTAAACCTGGAGATTTTATCAAACTTGATAATCAAGAAGAAGGATTGGTTACTGATATTACTTGGCGATACACAACCATACAAGCGATGCCTAATAATCGGATCATTGTTCCAAATTTCAAGTTAGCATCTGCAATAATCACAAATTACAATTTGCCCGAAGAGGAGCTTACGATAAGCATACCAGTGAGTGTAAGCTATGAAAGTGATTTAAATTTTGTAGAAAAAATTACTCTTGAAGTTGCAAAAGAAATTCAACAAAGTGCCGAAGAAGCAATATCTAATTATGAACCAGTTGTAAGATTTAAGGAGTTTGGACCTTCTGCCATAAATTTAGTTGTAGTTTTACGAGCAAAGGATTTTAGCACACAATACACACTAAAACACTATTTTATTAAACGACTCCACGAAGAATATATTAAAAACAACATAGTAATTCCATATCAAACCTTAAATGTTATGAATCAGAGTAAATAACGAATTCGAAATTTTTAAAATTCGTTTTATTTTATATTTTAATATTTAATAACAACTCTGGCAAAGCACTGCTTTTTTACTTATATTCCCTTACATATTATTATAGGAATTAAAAATTGTTTTTAATGTGTAATTACTGATTATTCGAAAGAAGTATTTTATCAAAAATATGATTAAAATATTCATTTAACTAATTATTAACTCAATAAAATTTTAAATTATTAAGAGGATTCAAAACGTATTTACTGTAAATTATAATTTAGACTGAATCTATTTATAACATAAACTATTGTAATTCATTGAAATAGTTTTAACCAACAAGTAATCACTAAATAATGTTCATTTAATTAACCAATAAAGTCATATAAATATTATGAAACTTTCTAAATTTGCGTAAACTTAAACTAAAGAAAAGGAGATAAAACGTGGGTTTAGTAATTCTTTATGCAGTAATAGCCTTGTGTGCTATTGGTCTAGTTTCAGCCTTAGTAATATATTTTGTATCCCAAAAATTCAAAGTAATTGAAGATCCCAAAATTGATGAAGTAGCCGAGCAGCTTCCTGGAGCTAATTGTGGAGGATGTGGATATGCTGGATGTAGAAACTTTGCTGAAGCTATTGTGAATGCTGGTAATATGGATAATTTAAATTGTCCTGTTGGTGGAAATGCTGTAGCAGCAAGTGTTGCCCCAATTCTAGGGATAGAAGTGGTTGAAAAAGACCCAACAATCGCTGTGGTTCGATGCAATGGGACTAAAACAAATGCCCCTGCTAAAGCAATTTACGATTCAGCACAAACTTGTACTTTCGCTCACGCCCTATTTTCGGGAGAAAGTGGATGTCCATTTGGGTGCTTAGGTTGTGGAGACTGCGTTAGAGCATGTCAATTTGACGCCATGTACATGGACGAAGTTACCGGATTACCCGTTGTGATTGAAGACAAATGTGTATCGTGTGGCGCATGTTTAAAAGCTTGTCCACGCAACATCATCGAAATCAGACTAAAGGGCAAGAAAAATCGTCGCATTTATGTTGATTGCATCAATAAAGAAAAAGGTGCAATTGCTCGTAAAAACTGTTCAGTTGCATGCATTGGTTGTGGCAAATGTGTTAAACAATGTGCTTTTGGTGCAATTACACTCGAAAACAATATTGCTTACATCGATTACAACAAATGCACTTTGTGCCGTAAATGCGCTGGAGAATGTCCAACTGGAGCAATAGTTGAAAAAAACTTCACACCTCGTAAAGCGAAAGAAAGTGTTGTTTCAACAGAAAATATAGAGTTATAATTAGTTTTCATTAACCAAATAATAGGAGGAATACCTTGAGAACTTTCAAGATTGGCGGAGTTCATCCGGAAGAAAATAAGTTATCGGCAAACAAACCGATAGAGACACTTCCCATTCCGCATAAGGTATACATCCCGATTACCCAGCACATGGGCGCACCATCTACCCTAGTTGTAGAAAAAGGTGCAAGAGTTTATGTAGGAACTTTATTGGCAAAAGCCGATGCATTTATTTGTTCCAATGTTCATTCTTCTGTTTCGGGAGTAGTTGAAAAAATTGAAGAGACCACCGACACTAGTGGATATCGCAAGAACACAATTATTATCAGCGTAGAAGGAGACGAATGGGAACCATCCATTGATAAATCGAAAGAAATCAAACGAGAGATTACTTTATCTGATAAAGAAATTGTAGCAAAAATCAAAGAGATGGGGATTGTTGGTTTAGGTGGTGCAACTTTTCCTACTCATGTAAAATACATGGTTCCTGAAGGTAAAAAAGCAAAATACCTTATCATTAATGCAGTTGAATGTGAACCTTATCTCACCGCTGATCATGTGGTTATGCTTGAAAGAGCTGAAGAGGTAATGATTGGAATTCAAATTCTAATGAAAGCGCTATCAGCTGAAAAAGCACTGATTGGGATTGAAAACAATAAACCTGACGCAATTGCCCAAATGTCGAAGATATCTCAAAACTATCAAAACATTGAAGTCTTTGGATTAAAGGTAAAATACCCTCAAGGTGCAGAAAAACAACTCATCAAAGCATTAACAGGTCGTGAAGTTCCATCGGGAAAATTACCTATTGAAGTAGGATGTGTGGTAAATAACGTTGGAACTGCATTGGCTACTTACGAAGCAGTTCAAAAGAATAAACCCCTGATTGACAGGGTGGTTACAGTTACAGGAAAATCAGTAAAAAATCCATGCAATTTAATGGTTCGCATTGGGACTCCTAGCAGTCTTTTGATTGAAAAAGCTGGAGGATTACCCGAAGATACTGGTAAAGTGATTTCTGGTGGACCGATGATGGGAAAATCTTTAAATTCGTTGGAAGTGCCTGTAGTTAAAGGAACTTCCGGAATATTGATTATGAACAAAAAAGAGGCTAAACGTTGTGAATCTCAAAGTTGTATCCGTTGCGGAAAATGTATCACCGTTTGTCCTATGGGCTTAGAACCATATATTCTTCAACTACATTCAGAAAACAAGAACTTTGAAGAAGCCGAACAATACCGAATTATGGATTGCATGGAATGTGGATCGTGTCAATACACATGTCCCTCAAACCGGGCATTGCTAGACTACGTTCGAGTAGGAAAGAGTAAAGTTGGAGCAATCATTCGTTCTCGAGTTGCATCACAAACTAAGTAATTTTAAGACAACGCATAAAAAGATAACAATTATGAGTTTATTGACAATTTCAGGTTCCCCGCACGTACATTCGGGTGAAACCACAAAAAAAATAATGTATGGTGTGGTCATAGCCTTAATTCCGGCGATGCTTGTATCATTCTATTATTTTGGACTGAGTGCTATTATTCTAACATTAGTTTCAGTAGCTTCATGTCTGCTTTTTGAATGGTTGATTCAAAAATTTCTGCTTAAAGGAAAAACAACCATTACGGATGGATCCGCAATCATCACAGGTATATTATTGGCTTTCAATGTTCCCACAAGTCTTCCAATATGGATGTTAATTGTAGGTGCATTAGTTGCTATTGGGGTTGCAAAAATGTCTTATGGCGGATTGGGAAAGAATCCTTTCAATCCTGCATTAGTTGGACGTATTTTCTTGCTCATCTCTTTTCCTGTAGATATGACCACATGGCCAAAACCAGGATTATCATTTAGTACTACCAACTTTGCAATTGATGGCTTAACTGGACCAACACCACTTGGCATAGTAAAAGAGGGATTAAAACAAGGACAAACTCTTGACCAAATTCAAAGTCAGCTTCCTCATTATGTGGATATGATGCTTGGACAAATGGGTGGTTCTTTAGGAGAAGTATCTGCCATTGCATTAATTATTGGTGGATTATATATGTTGTTTCGGAAAATCATCACATGGCATATTCCAGTGGCATTTGTAGGAAGTACGCTCCTATTTGCTACAGTATTATGGATGATTGATCCCACCCAATTTGTAAATCCATTATTTCATATTGTTACCGGAGGTTTAATGCTGGGAGCGATTTTTATGGCCACAGATATGGTCACCTCACCTATGAGCAAATCAGGACAGATTGTTTTTGGAATTGGATGTGGATTGTTAACCATATTAATTCGAGTCTGGGGTGCTTATCCTGAAGGTGTTTCGTTTGCAATATTGCTTATGAATGCAGTTACACCGTTGATTAACAAAGGCTTTAAACCTAAAAAATTTGGGGAGGTAATCGTCAATGGCTAAAAAATTAGAATCAACTTTAAAAAACATGATTTTATCACTGTTTTTTATATCAATGGGAATGGCAGCAGCCCTTGGCTTTGTTTATTCATTAACTAAAGAACCTATTGAGAAAGCAAAAAAAGATGTCGAAACTGGTGCTATCAAACAAGTAGTCCCTGATTTTGACAACGCACCAGTAGCAAAAGTAATTGATGGTATTACCTATTATGAAGTTACAAAAGGAGGAGCTCCGATTGGGTGTGCTGTTAAAACATTCACTGATAAAGCATTTTCTGGTCGCTTCGATTTGATGGTTGGGTTTTTACCTGATGGCACTATTAATAAAATTGCAGTGTTAGATCAAAAAGAGACTCCAGGTTTGGGAACAAAAATGATGGAGCCAAAGTTTAAGGACCAGTTTAACAAGAAAAACCCAGGAAGCTGGAAAATGACTGTTAAAAAAGACGGAGGTGTAGTAGATGCTATTAGCGCTGCAACAATTACTTCTAGAGCTTTTTGCGATGCTGTTCAACGTGGTTTTGATGGATATATGAAAAATTTTGGCAAAGCAAGCATTGCTACACCTGCCGATACAACTAAGAAAGGAGAATAATTATGGGAAATCTTAAACACTTAACCAACGGATTTTTCAGAGAGAACCCTACATTTGTATTGGTTCTAGGAACTTGTCCGACTTTAGCTGTAACTACAGCAGCCACAAATGGAATTGGTATGGGAGCCGCAACTACGTTTGTATTAGTATTCTCAAATCTTTTCATTTCACTTCTAAAGAATTTTATTCCAGACAAAGTGCGTATCGCTGCATTTGTTGTAGTAATTGCATCTTTTGTTACTATTGTTGACTTAGTAATGCAAGCATACACTCCTGATTTATACAAAGCTTTAGGCGTATTTATACCCTTGATAGTAGTTAACTGTATTATTCTTGGTAGAGCAGAAGCATTTGCACAAAAGAACACGCCGATTGCATCAATTTTAGATGGTATTGGAATGGGAATTGGGTTTACTATTGCACTTACCCTGATGGCTAGCTTTAGAGAACTTCTTGGAAATGGGTCCATTTTCGACATTAAACTTGTAAGCGAAAATGCAAAAACGATTTTAATTTTCATCCTGCCTCCAGGTGCGTTTATGACATATGGATACTTAATCGCAATTATGAATGCAATAAAACGTAAAACAAAAATTTAATACTATCTAATATGGAATTTATTAAAATAATTATACTTGCACTCCTAGTAAATAATGTAATTCTTGCTCAATTTTTAGGCATTTGTCCATTCTTAGGAGTATCAAATAAAGTTTCTACTGCATTAGGAATGGGAGCTGCTGTTACCTTTGTTATGGCACTTGCAAACCTAGTGACCTTCTTAGTTTACTTTTTCATTCTTGTCCCATTAAATGTAAAGTTTATGGACACGATTACATTTATCTTTGTAATTGCGGCGTTGGTACAGATTGTTGAAATTATACTAAAAAAAGCTTCGCCATCACTATACCAAGCATTAGGAATCTATCTTCCTTTGATTACTACAAACTGTGCTGTTTTAGGGATTGCTCTTTTAGCTATCAAAAAAGATTATAACATTGTAACCAGCGTTACTTATGCTACTGCAATTGCTGTTGGATTTACTATTGCTATTGTTTTAATGGCAGGGATTCGCGAGCAACTCGAAACAACTGGATATCCTAAAGGGATGAAAGGATTCCCTCTATCATTACTGACTGCTAGTTTGTTAGCAATGGCATTTATGGGGTTTTCCGGAATGATAAAATAGTATTTGAAAATATTACTTACAAAAAAAGCGACTTTATCAGTCGCTTTTTTTGTAAGTAATATAAAGGAAACTTTTACTCAGCCCTAATATATCTGTAATCTTTTAATTTAAAAATTTGAATTTCCGAATTTTCAAAACCACAATTATCATCTTTTCTAACCAAAGTAACCTTTGAGCTTAATAACTCTGGATGATACTCTCCAATTTTTTCGTTCCATGAATAACCATATTTAATTAGAGCTCCAACAAAATATGCACATATATCGTACCCTTGAAAAGCATATTTAGCCAACTCTGGTTCCGTGTTATAATCATTTCGAAATTTTTCTACAAATTTGATTACGTTTTTATCTTTATAATCAACAAAGTATGTGTTGTAGTAATGCAAGTTTAAATATTCAAGATAGTCAGTTTCAATATTATCATATTCCATCCATTCTATCGAACCAAAAAGTGTAATATTATCACGTTTTAGCTCGTATAGTCTTCTGACAAAATTAGTCACCAACGCTTCTTTAGTAAATAAAGTAATAAGAATATTATCACGATTATTTTCAAGTTTTTCACTCACTCCATTTATGCCATTCTCACTATAAATAACTTCTCTGACCGAAAACTTACTATTACTATTCAAAAATTGTTGCTTAATTGTTGATGCAAATTTCTTCTCCAAATCTGTACCATTACTTAAAAGCAAGACATTCGCATTTGAAAATTTTAAATTACAATATTGAACAATTTTAGATGCTTCGTCTTGATTTGAAGGTGTCATTTTAATTGTAAATGGGTTATTTTTAAACAAATCATTTCGATTTGAAAATGGATTCACAATAAAAACTTGATTTTGGGCAGCCCACCTTGCAGCTACTTTATAGGTATTTGTAAAAAAAGGACCAACAACTAAATCAACATTTTTAAAATCAGCAGAATTTAAAATTCGATTTAATTTATTAGTATCATTTACAACATCGTACACTCTTAAAGTTACTTTAACCCCTTTATCTTCAAACTGATGCAATGCTATTAAAAATGATTCGTAAAATTGAATAAATGAAAAAGATTTTATTGAATTCAAATCTTTCAACGACTTAATGTTTTCAGCAGCAGCATCTCCAGCTTCAGACAAATAAAGAGGCATTATAAGTGCAACTTCATAATAACCACGAAAAGTCTTCGAAATTTTAATTGGTTCAACAACCTTACTCGTAGTATCTGCTGATTTTATTTCATTTTCTACAGGAACACCTTGGTTTATTTTATCAACTATATCAGAATTTTTGACGGTAAGTTCTACCTTTTTCTTCAAGGTTGGAACGCGAATTATAGCCCCTATAGCCAAGTTTTCTTGAATATTAGGGTTTTTACTTTTTAATTGAGCAACTGAGATGTTGTACAACTTAGAAATGGAATACAATGTCTCGCCAATTTTTACGGTATGTTCTAAAAAGCTAGTATCTATATCCGATTGAATATTAGGCGGTTGAATTACAGAAACCAAAGTTTTTGAAAGAATTTTCAACTCCATACCTTTTTTAATGCCTAATGAAGCATCTGAATTATATTCTAAAATTTCATCAACCGAAATACTATAAATTTTTGATATTCCGTATAGTGTCTGGCCTTTTTCAACGGTATGAATATAAAAGAGCTTTCCTTTGATAGTTTCTGTTTTAGTACTTTTCAAATAACTTGGTTGCGATAAAATAATTGTACTTGATGACACTAATAAAAGTGCTACTAAAACAATCTTTAGATAATGCTTCATATCTCTTTAATTTAGGTGAAAGTAATATCCATTAACGGTAAAAATTTGAATCAAAATTGCATTCCCAATTCTGTTAATTAATACAGCGGGATTAAAGTAGTTGTGACATTATTCCCATTCTATAGTTGCAGGAGGCTTAGAGCTAATATCATAAACTACACGATTTACGCCTTTAACTTTATTAATGATGTCATTAGAAATTTTTGCTAATAATTCATATGGAAGCTGTGACCAATCTGCAGTCATTCCATCAGTTGATCCCACTGATCTAAGAGCAACAACATTTTCATAAGTACGTTCATCTCCCATAACACCAACACTTTGCACAGGCAATAGGATAGCGCCAGCTTGCCAAACTTTATCATACCAACCAGAATTGTGAAGATGATTGATAAAGATATCGTCTACATTTTGTAAAATTGCCACTTTTTCTGGAGTAATATCTCCTAAAATCCTTATTCCTAAACCAGGACCTGGAAATGGATGACGTTTTAGCAAGGCATTATCCATCATTAAGGCAGCGCCTACTCTTCTAACTTCGTCTTTAAATAATGATTTCAAAGGCTCAACAATCTTTAATTTCATATAATCAGGCAATCCGCCAACATTATGATGAGATTTTATAGTTGCAGACGGACCTTTAACAGAAATAGATTCAATTACATCAGGATAAATTGTTCCTTGAGCAAGCCATGTTACATTTTCAATTTTTTTGGCTTCAGCATCAAAAACATCGATAAAAACTTTCCCGATAGCTTTTCGTTTTGCTTCAGGTTCTGAAATACCTTTGAGTGCTGAATAAAAAGCAGACGATGCATCCACACCCTTAACGTTAAGCCCCATGTGTTTATAAGAATCTAACACATCTTGGAATTCATTTTTACGTAAGAGTCCATTATCAACAAAAATACAATATAATTGTGATCCAATAGCTTTATGCAATAACACAGCTGCAACAGAAGAATCCACACCACCAGACAGACCGAGTATGACCTTATCGTTCCCAATTTTAGTCTTAAGTTCATCTATTGTTGTTTCGATAAAAGAACTTGGAGTCCAATTTCCCTGACAATTTGCAATGTTCTTAACAAAGTTGCTAAGTAAAATCATCCCATCGGTAGAGTGATAAACTTCTGGATGAAACTGAATCCCAAAAGTATCTTCATTTTGAATTTTAAAACCACCTGCTTGGACATCAGGAGTACTACAAATTACATCAAAATTATCTGGTAAAACAGAAATAGTATCCCCATGAGACATCCAAACTTGACTTCCAACAGAAATACCTTTAAGCAAATTAGAGTTTAAGTCAACATACGAAAGGTTTGCTCTACCATATTCTCGAATTTCAGACGGCATTACATTTCCACCATTTTGTTGTGCTAATAATTGAGCGCCATAACACACGGCCAGCACTGGTACTTTACCTCTAAATTGGTTAATATTTGGGTTTGGAGCGCCATTGGCTCGTACCGAATACGGACTACCGGATAAAATTACACCTTTTAAGTTTTCCCCAAGTTCAGGAATATGGTTAAATGGGTGTATTTCACAATATACATTTAGTTCTCTAACTCTGCGAGCAATAAGTTGAGTGTATTGCGAGCCAAAATCTAGGATTAATATCATTTCATTCATAATGCAAATATACAAATTTTTGTTTTTATAATATCGTTCGAATTATTACTTTTAAATGAATTTAATCGATATAACAAGAATAATAAATTCATTTTTACCAAAAAAAAGGGGTCTTAAATTAAGACCCCTTTTTTCAAAAACAAGTATCATAATGGATTATGCAATTCATTTTAGTTATTAATAATTTTGAATTCAGTCCTTCTATTAAGTTGCCTTCCTTCATCTGTTTCATTAGGAGCAATAGGTTGATCAAGTCCATATCCAACATACACTAATCGTTCTTTTGCTATTCCTTTTTTAATTAAGAATGAAACTACTTTCTTAGCTCTAGCTTCGGAAAGTTTTTTATTATATTTTTCTTTACCTACATTATCAGTGTGACCAGATATCTCAATTTTTAACTGAGGATTTGAGTTAAGCATTTCGAGTAAGTTTAACAATTCAACATTAGATTCTGGCCTAAGTGTGGACTTGTTGAAATCATAAAAGATATTTCTTAAAACAATTTTTTTACCTGCTTCAAGCTTTATCATTAAAATTTCTTTTTCTAATTTACTGGCTATGGTAGTGTCAGAAATCACAACATTTTCTGTATGAAATGCGAAGCCTTTAGCTTTTGTTACTAAGCTATACTCAATGCCAGCGGGAACCATTATTGAAAATTTTCCAGTACTGTCCGTTTGAGAAGAAGCAATCACTACATTCTTAATCTTTTCAACCATCTCAACATACGCCTCGATTGGGATTTTATTTTCATCAAAGACAGCACCTTTTATTAATAAAACATTGGACATATTAATTACAGAGATGCTTTCAGTTTTGACAATTGCAACTGCTGTTGTGTCAATTGGCTTAGTTGCCGATGTATCAAGCAGTTGAACTTTTAAAGCAGTGTCAACGACTAAAACTGAATCTAATCTAGGAGCTATTTGCTCCATTTGAGTTGGAAAATCCCAAACCAATGTCTTTTCATTCTTTTCAATATGATAAACCAATCCAAAAGAGGTGTGTCCAAAAACATCATTTCTAACTGACAAACCAATAAGTGCATCTAGTTGGTCATTAAAAATTTTAGTTTCAGAAAATTCAAAAGCAATGTCAAATTGTTTATTAAGCCTATATTTAGCGCCAATACCAAACGTAATTGACGGTACAACTTTTCTTGAATCTCGCTCAAGTCCATTAACTTCATTTGTATACCCAACAAAACGCATAACACTATTATCTGTAGTGCTATATAATGCTGACCTATAAAAAGAAACACCCAAACCTAATAATAAATATGAATTCCATTTTCTTTTTTCAACTTTTGGGAAAATCAAATTTAAATAACTAAAAGAAGTTGCAACACTATAATGGAACAAATTACCTTTAAAAAAAATCTTAGAGTAAGTTCTTTCAGATACAAAATTGGAATATTCCATTCTTCCTTCAACACTAAACAACTTGGTCAATTGATAACTACCCCCCAAAAAAACATTTGTTGCAATGGTTCCTTTTCTTGCAGAAATTGGAGAAAAGGAATTTGAATTAACAACATCCCCATAAAATTGTGAAAAGCCAAGATAACCATATATTGACCATTTATTGTATTTGATAATATTTGAATCTAAAATTAAAGGTTTTATAGAATCTGTAGAAGAAATTCCGACAGGGATAATGACATTGCTATCACTTTGAATACTGGTCTTATCAGTATTAGTTCTAGTAGAATCTGCTTTTACTACATTTTCTTGCGCAATCAAAATTGTTACATGAACAAACATAACAACAAACATAATTAATTTAATATGCAATTTCATAATGTAATTTTTTAATCAATACTAGAATACCAAAAACCCAATTGTTATTAAAAAACAAAAATACATTTTAAATTTATAACAACCTAATTATTTCACAAAATCACATTAAATTTTGTTTTATTTTGCGAATAATGTTATTTTAAATAGAATATACTGATTATTCAAAGGAAATACATCAGAATTAAACAATTGAAATTGATAGATTTTACAAAAATAATCTTATTTTTGTAAAATCTTGTTCATTAATTAAACTATTATCATTTATGATTAAACTTAAAGTGGGATTTACTATTGTGGTAATGCTAGCAATAGGATTTTCTCATGCTCAAAAATATACCGATTTATTTTCTGTAAGTGAGCAATACTCACCAAATAACCTTTTTAAATCGGGTAATGCAAAATGCACTATTCAGGATCAAAACTTAGCCGCAAAAGCACCTATAAAAATCAATGCTACCGATTTTGTTTTAGTTGGATTTAGCGCCAATCGGTTAACCTTCTCAGGCGATTCCCTACCAGGGGGAAGCAGTTTTTTAGCAACAACCTTACAAGTGGGGTATATAGCCAACTTTGGCCGATATAACATTACAGCAGTTGCTTTACCAAAGGTGAGTAGTGATTTTGCAGAGGTAACACATCACAGTTTTCAAATGGGTGGTTTACTGATTTTTAGCGTAAAATATAGCGATAACTTTAAGCTTAAATATGGTTGTTATTACAATCAAGAATTCTTTGGTCCGCTGATTGTTCCCATTATTGGTCTCGATTGGAAGGTAAATGAAAACCTACGAATTTTTGGGAATCTACCTATCACCGCAACTGCGGAGTACACGCTTTCGAAACGCTTTTCTACGGGAATTTTCTTCAATGCTAACACGTGTTCTTATCTCTACGACAAACAAAAACAGTACATACACAAAAGCACTCAAGAAATATCAGCATTTGGTGATTTTTATCTAACCAAAAATATTGTTTTTCAAACGAAACTGGGTTTTACCCTAGGCAGAAAATACGACCTATTCAATCTTTCTGATAAAATTGATGCAAAGTTATTTGCCGAAATTGGTGATAATCGAACTCAACTTAACAGCAATACTTTGAAAGATGGTTTTATTGGAGAATTTAAGTTGATTTTTAGAGTTCCTACACCATAAAAAACAAACGTATGAATAACATAAAACTATTTGAAAGTAAACAGATTCGTTCCGTTTGGGATGAAGCTAATCAAAAATGGTATTTTTCTGTACAAGATGTTATTGAAATTTTAGCCGAAAGTAATGACCCAAAACAGTACATTAAAAAGATGTTAAGTAGAGATAACCTTTTGAAAAGCAACTGGGGTACAATTTGTACCCCAGTTAAAATGAAAACAGCAGATGGGAAAAATCGCATGATTCAAGCCTCTGATACAAAAGGGCTTCTTCGAATTATTCAATCTATTCCGTCTTCAAAAGCAGAACCTTTTAAACTTTGGTTAGCCCAAGTTGGTGCAGACCGGCTGGAAGAAATTGAAAATCCCGAATTAGCAACTCAGCGGACAAGGGAGCTTTACAAACTAAAAGGATATCCAGATGATTGGATTGAAAAACGAATGCGAAGTATTGCAATTCGCGAAGAGTTAACAAACGAATGGAAGGATCGTGGGGTTAAGGAAAAAATTGAATATTCTATTTTAACTGCTGAAATTTCAAAAGCTACTTTTGGATTAACCCCATCTGAATACAAAGTGGTTAAAGGGCTAAAAAGTCAAAACTTAAGAGATCACATGACCGATCTTGAATTAATCTTTTCTATGCTTGGTGAAGCCTCAACAACTGCAATTGTGAAAACAAAAAATCCTAAAGGGTTTACACAAAATAAAAAAGTCGCAAAAGAAGGTGGAAAAATTGCTGGTGATGCAAGAGTTGCGCTTGAACTTAAAACGGGGGAAACGATTATCTCATCCGAGAACTATTTACCCGAATCTAAAAAAAATAAAGAATTGAAAAAAAATTAGAAATATGAGCTTTGAAAAATCTAAAATAAGCCCCAAAATATTGTAATAAATCATCTATGAGAATTATTCATACTTCCGACTGGCATTTAGGCAAATGGCTCAACTCGTTCTCACGATTAGAAGAACAAAAAGTTGTTTTAGACGAAATTTGCCAACTTTGCGATGAACACCAAGCCGAAGTGGTGATTGTTTCAGGTGATTTGTACGACACCTTTAATCCTCCCATTGAAGCGCAAGAGTTGCTCTACAAAACACTCAAACGACTTACCAAAAGCGGAACTCGTCCTGTAATTGCCATTGCCGGAAACCACGATTCACCAGAACGAATTGAATCACCAGATTCACTTGCTCGTGAGTGCGGAATTATTTTTGTTGGCTATCCAAACAGTAAAATAACTCCATTTGAACTCGAAAGTGGAATACGAATAACACAAACTGATCACGGTTTTTTTGAATTAAAGATTCCCACCTCTCCCACTCCACTGCGGATTTTAGCCGTACCGTATGCCAACGAATTTCGTATGAAAAGCTACATGGGAAGCGAAAATCCAGATGCTACTATGCGAGAAACCTTGCAAAATCAATGGGATAATATCGTGCATCAATATTGCGATAAAAATGGCGTAAATATCTTGGCTGCGCATCTTTACGTTGGCAAAGAGGGCTCACCACTTCCCGAAGAAGATTTGGATGAAATGAAACCCATAAATATTGGGGGAGCACAAGTGGTTTATAGTCACAATTTTCCAAAAGGCATTGATTATGTAGCACTCGGCCATCTGCATCGTAAGCAAACGATTGATTCCAAACCTTGTCCGATTGTCTATAGTGGAAGTCCTCTTGCTTATAGTTTTAGCGAAGCCAATCAGAAAAAAATGATTCTCTGCATCGATGTCGAGCCCACTTCACCAGCAGTAATTACTCCGCTGGAACTAAAATCGCCAAAGGTATTGGTACGAAAAAGTTTCGAAAATATTTCGGATGCTATTGATTGGCTCGAAAACAATCCAGAACCGCTTATTGAACTTACGATAAAAACAGCGGTTCACTTAAGTACTGAAGACCAAAAGCGTTTATTTCAAGCCAATTCTAATATTGTTCAACTGATTTTAGTCTTGCAACACGAAAATCAATCTTCGGATGAAAAAGTGGAAACTTTAGAATTAAATTTAGAACATCTTTTTGTTCAATATTTTAAAGCACAAAATGGTGGAATTGCTCCTGATGATACGTTTATGAACCTTTTTAAAGAAATTATTGCAGAGGAGGAAAACGTATGAATCCAATTTCACTTACCCTCAAAGGAGTTTACTCATACAAAGAGAAACAAACCATCGATTTTAGAGAACTCACCTCCGATCATCTATTTGGAATTTTTGGCGCAGTTGGCAGTGGAAAATCAAGTATTTTGGAAGCCATCACCTTTGCTTTATATGGCAAAATAGAACGCTTAAATAGTAAGGGTTTGAAGTACAATATGATGAATCTTTCGTCGAACGAAATGTTTATCGATTTTACTTTTCAAGCGAATAACGGCGAGTTTTACAACACCATCAGCCACAATAAACGGAATTCAAAAAAACATGGGGATGTCAACTCGGTTAATCGAAGTTGCTACCGTTTAGATTCTGCAAATCCTGAACTTAAAATACCTATAACAGCCGAAGATATTGAATCTGTTATTGGACTTTCGTACGAAAACTTCAAACGAACCATTATCATTCCACAAGGAAAGTTTCAAGAATTTTTAAAACTAGGAACTAAAGATCGTTCTAACATGTTGGAAGAGATTTTTGAACTAAAAAAATTCAATCTCTTTTACAAAGTTCAATCCTTAATAAACAAATCGCTAACCCGTAAAAGTGAGATTGAAGGCTCGCTTACACAAATTGGAACGATTAATCCTGATGCTCAACAACAACTTATAGTAGAAATTGAAACCACAGTGAAATCGATTCTTGATAAGAGTTCCGAAAAAGGGAAACTGGAGGTTCAAAAGAATATTTTAGATCAACTAAAAAAGAGTCTCGAAGAGATTGAATCCATAAAAGAACAGCTTAAAACATTAGAAGATAAGCGAAAAGAAGTTGAGCTAAAGCGTAATTTACTTGAGCAATATCGAACATTTATTACTGCTTATAAGCCAATTATTGAGCAAAAAATTTCAATAGAGCATCAACTCGATGAATTAAACAAAACAATTCAGCTCAAGGATGAATCCCTTAAAAATACAATAAACGCAATTGAAGCAATTCAAAATCAACTCATTGAGCTTACTCCAGCATTTGAATCGAGAGCAATTTTGTTAGAAAAAGCCACAGATATTACGCATCTTGTAGAGATAAAACGTCAACAAAATCTTGCAATTGGTGTTGATAAAAAGTTCGAAGAAATCACAAAAAATAGAGTTGTAAAAATTGCAAATCAGGAAGCAAAAAACGTTGCCATTAAGCAATTAGAGGAACAATTGGAACAGCTAAAAAAGCAATCAATTGATATCAACACATTGAATGAGGCGAAAAGTTGGCATGTTTTAAAGGATAAAATCATCACCGAAGGCAAAGAGAAAAGTGAACGAGTGAAGTCGTTACACGATGAAATTGTTAAAATAGATGGCGATATTAAAACATTGCTAATTGAGGTAAATATTGAGCCTTCTGAAGATTTTGACCAAATTTTAAATACAATTTCATCACAAATAGAAGTTCAAAAGCGATTACTTGAAACCCTTGAACCTGAGATTAGCGATTTGAAATTAGCACAACAACTTTCTACTTTTACAGATGCATTGCACGAGGGCAAACCATGTCCATTGTGCGGAGCATTAGAACATCCTAACATTCAAGTACACGCTGACGTTTCAACCCTTTTACTCGAAGCTCAGAAGAGACAAAAATCGCTTGAAGTGTCCATCGAAAAAGAAAATAAAATTCACACGCAACTCAAAGGAAAGCAGGATCAAAAAATTGGAATCATCCAAAAAAATGAATTTGCCCAATTAGAACTAGAAAAGCAACGAGATGAGTTTAAGGAACACGAAAACAGATTTGTTTTTGATGAAAAATTCAAAGTAAAATCGTGGATTGAAGCCGAAATTGAAACATACAAACGCAACTCTGCTAGCATTTCAACTAAAGAAAATGAACTAAAAAATCTTCGTGAAACCCTAGAATCAACTACAAAAGAAATTGCTTTTATTGAAGAAGAATTGCACCTCATCACATTACAAAAAACCGAATTTAGTACAATCATCAAACAGCGAACGGAGGCTTTAAAACAATTATTGCCAACAGATTTTGCTGATAAAAACGAAATTGAACTCATTCAAATTGGAGAAGATTTTACAAAAAAACATAACGCCATCGAGAAACTTTTTGAATCGTTGACTCAAAAGCGAATTGAACTAAAATCGGAACAATCCGAAGGAGAAGGTATGTTGAAAGAGCTTAACAATCAGCTTACTAAACTCAATACCTTAAAATCGGAAATCAGCGACAAGTTAATTGAAACTCAAAATAAATATCCTCAAATTTCTTCTGAGGTGATTCTTCAGTTTACAACCGCACCCCTAAATATTGAGCAGGAAGAATCCGCAATAAAGCAGTTTGACGAACAGAATATCGCCCTCAAGGCTTCGTTGAAAACATTGGAAGATAAAAATACAAATACCCATTACGATGCCGATCAACATAACCAACTAATTCAACAAATCACCCTTTATGCTGAGCAAATTCAATTAGAAACAGAAAAAAAAGGGCAACTCGAAAAGCAACTGGAATTTTTAACCAAACAACTTTCGGAACATCAACAACTTATCATCGAACTCGACAAACTCTCGAACCGCATTGGCGACCTCAACAAAATTTCGGGCATGTTTAAAGGAAATGGATTTGTAAATTATGTCTCCACTTATTATCTCGAAAACCTTTGTAAAGAGGCGAATAAGCGCTTTATAAAACTCACCAATGGACACTTAGAGCTAACTCTTAGTAACGACAACAGCTTCGACGTAATCGACCATTTAAACAACGGCTACATTCGCAGTAGCGATTCGCTTTCGGGAGGACAGACCTTCCAAGCTTCGTTGTGTTTGGCTCTCGCGCTTTCCGATGCAATTAATCGCAAAAGCAATATTCAGCAGAATTTTTTCTTTATGGACGAGGGGTTTGGTTCCTTAGACAATCAATCGTTACATACTGTTTTTCAAACACTTCAAGCATTACGTTTAGAAAACCGAATTGTTGGACTGATTTCGCACGTTGAAGAGATGAAACAAGAGATTCCAAAATGCCTAATCATTAGTAATACCGATGAAAGAGGAAGTAGAATTGGATTTAGCTGGAAATAGGACATTAGTTTATAAAGTCTATAAAGTTTATAAAGTCCGTAAAGTGAATACAGAAGTAAGAATTAAGAGATCTTAGTGTAACTTAGTCTACCAGCAAGCTGTTAGATAAATGCTCTGAGTGCCTTAGTGGTTTAAAAGTTGAAAAGATATTCCGTGAACGGCGAATCCCTCAACGAAGTTAAACGTGAAAAGAAGTAAGAATTCTCTGCGTGACTTTGCTTGTTAGCGTATCAGTTTGACATCCTTATTATATCATTTTGTGTGAAATAAGCTAATACAAGGAAGTGATTTTAATATTGAATAATTTTATCGCTTTTATCTGAAGTCTTTTATATTAGCTATTAATAATGATTTTTGAACATGAGATTTCATTAATCAATTTGTTTCTCATCGTCACGATATAGTAATCCTAACTGAACTAATCTTGGTCTTTTATATTTTTTAATTCCCAATATCTCTCCAGTATAAGCATTAACAATAAGTCTTTTGTATTTTATGTAATTCCAAATTTTACTTGTTCTAATAATTATTTCAACGTCAAATACATAAATATTACGTTTTGGAAAATAACAAATTTTTGTATTTGATTTCCAAGCAAGTTTCTCCCAAGTTGCTCTCTTTGAATATTTTTGTTGGATAATTTTCAGTAATTGCTCATTAGTAATAAAGTTATTTGTATCTTTTTTTAATATAAATTGAGGTATTATTTCTGGTTGGTAAAAATAGCAACTATCTTTCTTTACATCATGAATTATATAAATTCTTGAGTTTTCCTCGGTACTAAATCCCCTAATGATAAGATTATAACTTATAATTGAGTAATTAAAATCTGAAGCATAAGCAATTAAAAAATTACTATCTATAATAGAAACATTAGGGTGCGATTTCCCAGAATATTTAAAAAATCTAAAAAAATATTTATTAGTACTCTTCGATATTTCCGACTCTGCTTTTTTGAAAAAATTCACCCTTTCAGGCTTAAAATAACTGTAAAAAGCTTCTTTACCAACTGTTTTAAAAATAAATTCGTTTGCTTTTTTTCGTTCTTGCTTTTTTATTTTTACAATTGAATCTTGAGGCAAAACCATTTCGCTTTGGCTATATCCAATATTAATCGAAAATAAAATTGAAAGAATTAGTGTAAGAATCTTCACTGTTATTGGACTTTAATGAATAAAGGAAAAACATCTTTTGGACAAACACTGTGCCTCTTTTAACCAATTCGTTTGCTCAATAAAAGGCACAAACGTATTTTCTAAATGAAATCTTTTGCTAAGAAGCAGATGGATTTATTGCATATCCAAAATCAACATCGAGAACTTTGCATCGGCTCGTTAATTATCGGAATAACCAATGTACTGCTGTTCCCAGATTTTAAATATTGGATACTCAATTTATATAATTCTCGCATCGCGATATTTTCAAATTTTCAAATCGACAAATTTTCAAATTTTATTTGTGTAAGAAATTGCGAAAGAAATCTTATTTTTGGATGAAACGAGCCAAGGTCTTTATTCTTCAGTCTTCCGAATTCTGGCTGTTTCAATCACTTTATTCAAATCTTTACTGAATGAATTACAGGCTTTTTGGAGGGAATCGTCGAACCGATTATGAAATTCCTCGAAAGCTTGCACAATTGCAATACCTTTTGGGGTTAAGGTTGCAGAACCTTTTTCGACGCCACCACGGGTAGTTTCAATCACTTCAAATCCCAAAAGCAATTCTAGTTTTTGCAAATTATTCCAAGTTTTTCGGTATGAAAGATTTAATTTTTCGATAGCAAGTTTTAACGAACCAGTCTCTTGGATTGCTTTGAGTAATTTCCATTTTCCATCACCCAAAATACCTTCTCCTTCATGATTTTCGATCCACACTTTATATTTAACCGAAAAAGGAGTCATTTGATCATCATTTTTCATGCGTTTTATTGATTTTATATTAAAATTACCAATCACTCATGCTTTATTTTGCAATAATACACTAAAAAATGGCAATGGACAAAAAAATAAAACACATTATATCAAAATAAACTTAAGAAATGTACGATTGAAAATTAATTGCAAATCATTTTAAAAAAATAGACCAATCCTTAAAATTTATCGACAGAATATGATCAATTATCTATAAAACCAATCATTAAGCACTTATATTTAAAACATAAAACTACAATTCAAACAGTTACAATCTCAAATACTTTTATTTAAGTAAATAAGTGATGAAAAAATTATTAAATTTGCTCAAATTATAAAACTCATTAAAGTTATGAAAAACAAGGGAATCTTTTGTTATTCGATATTGACACTTTTGCTTTTTGCAAGTATTTCATTTGCAGAAGCCCAAAACAATCAGAAATACATCAAAAATAATCGTGGATTTATCGAAAATAAGGGACAAATTCATGATCAAAATTTCGTTCCCAATTCAAATATTAAGTATTTATTAAACTCGAATAATGGGTTAAATGTCCAGTTAAGAGCCACAGGATTCAGCTATGACTCATACAATGTGAAACGAAAAGCAATTCAGTCAAAAACTCCGAATCGCACTTTTGTTTCCCCGCTTGAAGAACTCACATATTATTTCCACAGAATTGATATTGAATTAGTTGGAGCAAATAAAAATGCAAAAATAATTACAAATCAAGTTCAAGATGAAGTCATAAATTACAATAATTCAATCACCCCAAATGAAGGAATTAACGGATTAAATTCATACAATAAAATCACTTATCTAGATATTTACCCAGGAATTGATTTGGAGTTTTTAGCACATCAAGGAATTGACAAACCAATAGAATACAATTTTATCATCCACAAAAATGGAGATATTAGGCAAATACAATTAAAATATCTTGGAGCAAATAGTGCGCAAATTATTGATTCTAAAATCGTATTAGGAACATCTAATGGCAAAATGACCGAAAATATTCCTGCAAGTTGGATCATGGAAACTAATCAAAAGCAAAACGTTGTTTATAATATCATCAGCGAAAACAATAATGAACTTACAGTTGGTTTTAAATTAGCATCAAAAGGAACAAATGGCACACTCATTATCGACCCAACACCGACTATAGAATGGGCAACATACTTGGGTGATTCTGGAAACGACATGAGTTACGGAGTATCCACCGACTTATTGAATAACGTATATGTAACTGGTCGTACACAAGGAGGTGGTTCTTTGGCTACATCTGGAGCGCACCAAGTAACATTTGCAGGAAATTACGATGCTTATTTAACAAAATATAATAGTGTAGGCGTTCGACAATGGAGTACCTATTATGGCGGAACGGATTTGGATTTCGGATGCAAAGTTGCCGTAGATTTAGCTGGTGGAGTTTCAATTGTAGGAAAAACGAGGTCAACAACTGGAATTGCTTCAGTTGGAGCTCAACAAACTACATTTTCTGGATCAGATGCAATTTTTCTTGCGAGATTTAATACTACAACTGGCGTTCGCCAATGGGGAAGATATTATGGTGGAGGTTCTGACGGAAGTGTTAATACAGACTTGCCTTCGATTGTAGCATCTCCTACGCTTCCAAGTAGAATATTCATTACTGGAATTACCAATTCAACAACAAACATTTCAACAGCAGGTGCTTTTCAAACTGCTTACACCGATTATGGAGATGCATTTGTTGCAAAATTTAATACCACTGGAACAATAGTCTGGGGTACATATTATGGTACAAATAACGGGGTTGATGGTGGATATGATATTACTTTAGATGCAAATAAAAATGTTATCGTGTCAGGAATCACGAACTCTACTTCTGGTCTTGCTACTACTGGAGCACATCAAACAACTTTTGGGGGTGATTTTGACGCATTTCTGCTAAAACTAGATTCAAATGGTGCCCAAAAGTGGTGTACTTATTATGGAGGTGCAAATTATGATTTTGGTTCGGGAGTGGCTGCTGATGCTAGTGGAAATATTTTTATGACAGGTGTTGCTGGATCTTCAACTGCAATTTCAACTGCGGGTTCATATCAAAGCACATTTGCTGGTGGTGGTTTTGATGGCATGTTGGCTAAATTCAACTCAAACGGAGTTCGACAATGGGGAACTTATTATGGTGGTTCTAACGAAGATGTTGGCAGAGCAATTACGCTGACTTGTGGAAATGATGTAATTATTGCTGGTGAAACACAATCATTAACTACTTTAAGTACTATAAATGCATACGATTCAACTTGGAATGGAGATAGGGATATTATGTTTGCTAAGTTTAATACTTCTGGTGTTCGGCAATGGGGAAGTTATTACGGAGGAAGTGGGCGTGAAATCCCTTATGACATCACAATCAGTCCTTTAAATAAAGTTCTTTTTTGTGGCGAGACTGCATCTACTAACAATATTTCAACAATAAATGGTTTAGACACAATTTATGGAGGAAATACAGATGGATTTATTGCACAATTTAACGAAGTGGATATAATTGGTACCACTACAGTTTGTGAAAACTCAACGCTTAGCCTTACAGGACAAATTTCATCAACTTCCACTCCAATAAATTATGCTTGGGTTGGTCCATCAGGGAATACTGCTACAGGGGCAACACTTAGTATTCCAAATATTGCTCTAACTAGCTCCGGATTATATTCATTAACGATTACAGCAAATGGATGTACCTATTTAACAAGTGATTCTGTTAAGGTAATCCCATCCCCTACAGTTGTTTTCACTGGTGATACAATAGTTTGCGCAGGCGACTCAATAAACCTTGCAGTAACGGGAGGAACTTCATACATTTGGAGTGGACCAAATAGCTTTTCAAGCAGTTTTTCTTCAATTTCAATTGCAAATGCTAGCTTATCAGCAGATGGTGTTTATTCGGTAACAGTAAGTAACAGCAATGGATGCTATACAATATTAAACAAAACAATTGTTGTACATCCAACACCAATCCCAACCATTAATAGTAATTCTCCAATATGTGCTTACGACACGGTTAGACTTCAATCAGGAGGTGGGTCTGATTATATTTGGTCTGGTCCGAATTCTTATGTGTCCACATTTCAAAATCCAATCATCAGTACTTTTGACTCTACAGCATCTGGAAGCTATTCAGTAATTGTGAGCAATTCTTTTGGTTGTACCGCATCTGCTTCTACGATTATGGTTGTAAAATCAAATCCAAAGCCAATATTAAGTAGTAATTCCCCAATTTGCTCGGGAGATAGTCTAAAGATATATTCAACAAGCGGAAATAGTTATAATTGGATTGGACCAAATGGTTTTACTAATACCAATCAAAACATAATAATTTTTCCATCTAATACTGCCATGAGTGGTCGATATATAATGACCGTATTATATTCGAATGGATGTTCAAATATGGATAGTATAGATGTGATAATTCACCCAAATCCTATCTTAACAATTTCGAGCAATTCGCCAATATGTGCTTACGACACAATCAGACTTCAATCGGGAGGTGGGACAGGTTATTTGTGGTCGGGACCAAATTCCTATGTTTCCACATTCCAAAATCCAATTTTCAGTACGTTCGACACTACAGCTTCTGGCAACTATTCGGTAATTGTAACAAACTCTTTTGGTTGTACAGCAACTGGTTCAACCATGGTAGTTGTAAAATCAAATCCAAAACCAATACTTAGTAGTAATTCTCCAATTTGTTCTGGTGATAGTTTGAAAATATACTCAACAAGTGGAAATAGTTATAATTGGAGTGGACCGAATGGGTTGACAAACACCAATCAAAATGCACAAATTTTTCCATCAAATACAACAATGAGTGGACAATACACTATGTTAATAACCTATATTAATGGATGTTCAAACAAAGATAGTATTGATATTCTGATTAGAGCAAATCCAGTTTTGACAATTTCAAACGATACTACAATTTGCTTACATCAAGGGGTAACAATCATAGCATCAGGAGCATCTACATATTTATGGAACAATGGGGAAAATTCTGATTTATATTTAATTTATCCAACTATGGATACTGTTTATCGTGTGATAGGAACTGATATATTTGGCTGTAAATCAACTGATTCTATTAGTATTCATGTTTTTCCTTTTGTTGAAATTTCGTTAACACAAGATCCAGCAGGACTTTTGTTAAAAGATCAACTTGTTACTTTTTCTGCTATGCCAACAGGGTATAATAACTACACTTTTTTAATCAATAACAACATTGTACAAAATTCATCTTCAAATACATACACAACATCTTCTCTAATCACCAGCGACACCGTATCTGTGATTACATCAACTTCAAATATTTGTTTTAGCACTCCTAAATTGGGCGTTAGAGTTATCGATATTTATAATTCTTTTTCGCCAAATAATGATGGTGAAAACGATGTATTTATGCAAGGATACCAAATTACTGTTTTTAACCGATGGGGTCAAATAGTTTATGAAGGGATGAATGGATGGGATGGCAAATACCAGGGTGCAGAAGTAAATACAGGAAGTTACTATTTTACGCTAAAATACAATAGTAGTAATAGCGCAGAAATTGAATATAAAGGCACACTAATGCTTGTTAGATAATTGATTATAAAAGGCAAATGACAATGAAAAAAACAATAATAATATCCGCAATTTTAATTTTTGTAATACAAGAATTATCAGCACAAACCGATTTCCAATTTTCGAACTATATGTATAATCAACTGGCTATAAATCCTGCATATGCAGGTGCTAGCAAAGATGTGAATATTGCATTATTAGGTCGTTCACAGTGGACTGGACTAGATAATGGAACTCAGTCTTTTGGATTAAATGCTCACACAATCATACCATCAATTGGTGGAATTGGAATCACCATGTATCGAAATAAAATTGGGTATGAATTGAACACTGCAGCAAAATTGTCGTATGCGCATACTTTTAAATTTAAGGATTCGTTGAGTTTGAGCTTTGGATTATCAGCTGGTATTACCTCGCGAAGTATTGAACTCGATCAATTAATTTTTGCATCAAATGAACCGTTATTGCAAAATGGAAGCTTGGAAACTAAAATAAAGCCTGATTTTGGTTTTGGCGCACGTTTTTTATGGAAAAATCTTGACATTCAACTGGCATCTGCCCATTTGTCTAATAAATTAGATCCGTATGATTACAATAATATACCGCGCCATTTTTATGGAATAGCTAGTTATAATTATCATTTGAACAAAAAACTAACAATTACACCATCTGTGTTTTTTAAGAGCAACGGCACTTTTAGTCAAGTAGATGCAAATGTGCAAATAATTTATCAAGACCGTTTTTTGGGTGGATTGGGTTATCGAATTGATCAAGCAGTTATTGCAACTCTTGGTATTAAAATAACTGATAATATTTCATTTGTATACTCATATGATTTTATCACAGGACCAACAAATGTATTGTCACCCTCAAACCACGAAATAGTATTAATTGGTAGGTTAAACGGCTTTTATAAAGGAATTAAAAACAATGGTTCAAAGGCTTCATTTTAACGAATACTATAATTGATATGGGAAGGAAATTTTTGGTACTCATTTTATCATTTATATTACTAACCAGTTTTGAAGTAATTTATCATAATGACAAACCAAATATTTGTCCAAATATCTCCCAAAATGATGAACTGAACGCTTCATTAACCGTGCTTAATGATTCTTGTATTTTGGTAACGGTTAAGAATATCAGTAACAAAACTATTCGGTTATTTAGCCATGTGATTTCCGAATATAAGCAATACGATTACTTTGAAGTAGAAGCCATAACTCCCGATTACGATAAATTTTATTTAAATTTCTATGACGACAGGGAAAAGTCTGCATCTATTATTGTTGAATTAAAACCGAATGAAAGCTTCTCTCACACTATTGACTTATTAGCTTGGTCTAACATAGTGTCAATGTGTTATCGCTTAAGAATGCTGGTTATAATTATTTACCGAAAGGGATTAAAATTAGAGTAAAATACAGAAATAGCCCGTGTGATAATTGCAATAATTACTATAAATCTATTTGGACTGGATTTGTTTATTCGGATTGGGTGAATTTTTAAATTATTGATGATTAAGCAAATATGATGTCTATGATGGACAAAATGCGGTTAATGAACTTTTTCTAACCAATATTAAAAAGCAAGATTTTTACTTTTAGAGGCTGCATATTTCAATATTTGGTATAAGATTTTAAACATAAAGCAGATTACAATGTATTATCATCCAAAAAAGGACTAATTTTGCCACAACACATTTTTGTGTTATCCAAAATGCAACTGTTCGTTATAATATATAAAAATGGGCAATCATTAAACTTAAAACAAACAATCATGGCAAAATCAAATGAAGGAAAAGAAAAATTAATAAAAAAAGCACCTGCTAAAACATTAAAAGAAAAGAGAATTGCTAAGGAAGCGAAACGAGAAGGAAAAAATAGAGGAAGCAACCAGTTATAGAGAATTGATTTGAATTATTCTTTGAATTCATTTTTCGTAATTTTGCTTCTGGAACTTATTGAAACAATTCACGTAATTTTCAAAGTAATGTGAATTTTGATAAAAATTACCATACAAAATTTAGATTATGTTTTTAAAGCAATAATGGCTCTAACGGCCTATGAGTATGGAAGTTTAGATTATTTTCTCCAGATAAGATGTTTGAATTTTAAAATAAATTTTTCAAAAAAGTCAATTATCTCAAAAAAAATATGTAATTTAGCTGCGTAATTAATTATAATACAATAATGAATAAAGGAACAGTAAAATTTTTTAATGACTCCAAAGGGTTTGGTTTCATAAAAGACGCATCATCAGAAAAAGAATACTTTGTACATGTATCTGGTTTGATCGATGAAGTAAGAGAAAATGACGAAGTAACTTTTGACCTTCAAGAAGGAAAAAGAGGATTAAATGCTGTAAATGTTAAACTTGCATAGTTTATAACTTATAGAAGACATTTATTGAAAAAGACCTTACCACAAGTAAGGTCTTTTTTCGTGCTATAAAGTACAAGAATTGATAATGAAATTATTTTTCTAGTTCTTCCATTATTTCATCAGTAAGTTCGATGTTATGGAATACACTTTGAACATCATCGTCGTCTTCAAGCATCTCAATAAGTTTCATCACTTTTTTTGCAGTTGCAACATCTAGATCTTTTGTATCGTTTGGAATACGCTGTAATTCTGATGATTCACATTCGATTTTAAGTTGTTCCATCTTTTTCTGCATCGCTCCAAAATCTTCGAGGGCAGTAAAAACAGTAATGGTATCTCCATTAATTTCAATATCCTCAGCACCAGCTTCAATTAAGTCCATTTCAATATCATCTAGGTTAATTCCTGCTGCTGCAAAGACAAAAACCCCTTTTCTACTGAAAATAAAGGCCAATGAACCATTGGTGCCTAAGGTTCCACCAAATTTATTAAAGTACATCCGAACATTTGACACTGTACGTTGAATATTGTCGGTTAAACATTCTACAAAAATAGCAGTTCCACCTTGGGCATAACCTTCGTAGGAAACTTCCTGAAAAGAAGCAGCATCTTTGTCGCCAGCTTTGCTAATAGCTCTGTGCATATTTTCTTTTGGCATATTAGCCCCTTTAGCATTTTGAATGCAAAGCCTGAGTTTTGGATTGTTATCTGGATCAGGGCCGCTTTCTTTAACAGCTACAGCAATTTCTTTAATTATGCGTGAAAATATTTTTGATCGCTTTGAATCAAGTGCTCCTTTTTTTCGCTTTATGGTTGACCATTTATTGTGACCTGACATAACTTATTGGTATTTAAATTAATATCTTTAATTATTTGTATTTATTGATTTGTGACAAATTTTTTCTCGTTTATAATTTCGCCCTCTTTATACTCTTTTTCTGCTGTTTTTTGTCCATATTCATTCCAAAAAGTCCAAACTCCAATTTCAATGCAATTTTCATAAAAGCCTTCTTTCTCTTTTCCTCCAAATGGATAATAATAGGTTGATTTACCATTTTTATAGTCATTTTTATAGAGTTCTTCGCTCTTTTTTTCTCCGTTTGAGTAATAGTTAATCATCAACCCATTGTATTTTCCTTCTTTGTAATTGCTTTGAGTTTCAATGGCTCCATTTGCAAAATATAAAATTTCTACACCATCTACTTTCCCATCGATATATTGTGTTTCAATTACTTTCTTCCCTTTGTTCCAGCTTAATGCAGTGCCAGTAAATGGCAAATGAGTACTTTTAAGTAAATAGATTTTGCTCTCGAGCAATAAGCTGTCGTGTGTTACGATTTTTGTTTGGGAAATGGCAATGTTTCCAATTAAAATAAAGATAATTGTAGTGATTACTAATTTCATATTTAAAAATTTATTGTTCTTGATAGACTTTCGATTTTTTTATGTTTACTCATTTATTCATTTAACGATTTTTGATATTTCAGCTACATTCCTAATCTTTTTGCGTGAGGGATTGAAGCGAAAAGCCCACAGGAGCGAAGCGACGAGGACTTGTAACGAAAAGCCCGACCTTGGCTCGTTACTTCTTGCTTTAGTAGTTGAAGACTTGAATTCATCTGATTACCTTTTGAAAGAACCAACGAGACGAGGGCACGCCCAAAAAAACATATTCCAAATTCCAGCAATTTTTAGTTTGTAATTTTGTTTTACTTTGCGATTGTCATCTCATCAATCAGCCACTTTGCGCCTGCGAATTTATCGATAATGAACAAACAATAGCGAATATCCAACGAAATATTGCGACATTGACTTGGATCGTACATTAAATCGCTCATAGTTCCCTCCCAACCCCGGTCGAAGTTTATTCCAATAAGCTGTCCATCGGCATTTAGAACTGGACTTCCAGAATTTCCACCCGTGGTATGATTTGTAGCGATAAAGGCCACGTGCATGCTCCCATCCTTATCGGCATATCGACCATAATCTTTGTTGTTGTATAACGATTTCAATTTAGGTTCAACCACATAATCGTAGATATTTGGATTCTCTTTTTGCATGATTCCTTCGAGTGTTGTAAAATAATTATACTTCACTCCATCCGCTGGATAATAGTCATTTACAAATCCATAAGCCACTCGTAATGTGAGATTTGCATCAGGGTAAAATCGTTTATTTGGCATCATTTCAAATAAGGCAGAGGTGTAAATCCGATACAAACTATCTAGTTTGTTGTCAAAAGTAACCAATGGATCCTGAATTGTGTTGCGGTAATAATCTATGGTTCCCACTGCAATTTGATAAAATGGATCGGCCATAATTTTTTTGCTTTTGCTGACAGAATATCCCTTCAGAAAACTGATTAGTTTCTCTTTGTTTGCAAACATTGAAGATTTGTTGAAATCTGTAATTGCTTTTTCAAAATTGCCTTTATATTTATCTCCAGTTTTAAGTAGTATTTCAGGTTGAAAAGTCCTATCATGTTTGCTATAATATTGAGATAAAAGGTAAACCATAATTTTATTGTCAATTTCGGGGCGATAATTTTTATACCACTCTTCAGAAGTTGTAATTAGTTTTTTTGTCATGTTATCTATGGTCTCATTTTTTACATCTTTTCTTTGTGAGGTTTCCACTAAGTTTCTAAAACTCACTGCAAATCGCAAAATATCAATGGTGTTATAAGCAGCTTCCGAAAAATAGGTATAGGAAAGTTGATATGGTTTCATTTTGGTGTAAACCTCATCAAAAGCTTTCATCAGAGAGCCATATTTAATTTTTCGATCGGGGTTTTCATTTGCCCATTCATTGAATTGTTGTTCCAATATTTTTTTCTTTTCAATTGCGTTTAAACGTTTGATTCCTTTGTTTTCTCCAATCCATTTTTTCCAAGAATTTGCTATAGTCGCTGCTCTACCAGCATATTGAATACGGATTGCAGGATCAGATTCCATATAAGATTTGATAATATTTAAGCGTTTTTCGCGAAGATCGATAGCAATTGGATTTTCAAATTCAGTTTTTAAAGCAATTGCTTGTGAAGTTGCAAATTGCTGAGTTCTACCAGGATACCCGAATACAAAAGTGAAATCTCCTTTTTGGTATCCTTTTAATGAAATCTCCAAATGACGTTTTGGAACATAAGGGATATTTTCTTTTGAATACTCTGCTGGAGATCCATCTGGAGCTGTGTATATGCGAAAAACCGAGAAATCGCCAGTATGTCGAGGCCACATCCAGTTATCTGTATCACCACCAAATTTTCCAATATTTGATGGTGGTGCTCCCACTAATCGAATGTCTTTAAATGTTTCGTTTACGAACATATAAAATTTATTTCCATAATAAAAAGGCTTAATCACAGCATTATAATTAGTTCCTTTAGTTGCTAGTTTTGTGATTTTTAGCATATTGTTATTCACAATTTCATCTCGTTCAGCTTCGGTCATATTACTCGTAACACCATTGATTACCTGAGTGGTAACGTCTTCCATTCTTATTAACAAAGTAACTGTCAATCCTTTATTTGGCATTTCTTCGGAGTTTGATTTAGCCCAGAAGCCTTGAGTAAGGTAATCATGCTCGAGTGAACTATGTTGTTGAATATTTCCAAATCCACAATGGTGATTGGTGAGAATAAGTCCCTGATTTGAAACTATTTCAGCAGTACAACCACCTCCAAAAAGGACAATTGCATCCTTTAAACTAGATTTGTTCACGCTATAAATATCTTCGGCGCTAATTCGCATTCCCATTGTTTGCATCTCTTTTTCGTTCATTGCTTGCAACAGCATTGGAAGCCACATTCCTTCATCGGCAAGTAAAGCAAATCGGCTTATAAATATAAAAGCAAGGAGTAAAGGAAATCGTTTCATTGATATAATAATTTGATTAATAACTAAATACGTATTGAATAATATTTGCACCCATTTGTAGTGCTTTTAACCGGATTTCGTCCGAATCGTGATGTACTTCTTTATCTTCCCAACCATCACCTAAGTCGCATTCAAAAGTATAGAAACAGACTAAACGTCCTTTATAAACTAATCCAAATCCTTGTGGGGGTTTTCCATCATGTTCGTGAATCTTAGGAAGTCCATTTGGAAAGTTGAATTTTTGATGATATACTGGATGATTAAATGGAATTTCGATAAATTCAAGCTCCGGAAAAACTTTTTTCATTTGTGGTCGCACAAACTTGTCGATACCATAATTATCGTCTATATGGATAAAGCCACCTGCTTCGAGATATGTTCGTAAGTTTTTTGCCTCCTGATCAGAGAATAATACATTTCCATGCCCCGTCATGTGAAGAAACGGATAATTGAAAATATCAGCACTACCTACCTCTACAGTGGCCGATTGGTTATTGATGTTCGTATTGATATTTTTGTTGCAAAATTGAATCAAATTTGGAAGTGAAGTGGGATTCGCATACCAATCGCCACCACCGCGATATTTAAGTAGTGCAATGGATAAATTCGATTGGGCAAAAGCTGAAATGCTTGTAAATAAGAATGTGTAGAGTAATATTTTCTTCATAAAGTCTGCAATAATTTTCAAAAATAAGCATTTTTTGTTAATTTAGGAGCAAAAGTTTTTCAAGAATGGAGTGAGTTGAGTTAGTGACTGAGTGACTGAGTAGAACAAGTAGACTAAGTGACCAAGTAAGCAAGTTGACCGAGTAGAACAAGTTAACCAAGTAGAACTAGTAGAACAAGTTGTTTGAGTGACCAAGTTAACTGAGTGACTTGTTATTTTTGTTTTAAGTATCTAATTAAACCACTAATTTGGCTAGTTATAAGTTTGATTTTTGAGTAAATATCTTCTGCTATATTTTTATCAATAAAACCTAAATTATGTGAAATAATCATCTGAGTTTCTAACTCTGACAAACTTCCTAAGCTAACATATAAAAACTGAATATTTTCTTTAACATGATTTCTTCCAGCACCTTCAGCAATGTTTGAAGGAATTGAAATAGCGGATCTTCTAATTTGACTTGTTATACCATAAATTTCCTCTTTTGGAAAATCTTTTGTAATTGAATAAATATCAGTTACTAATGAAATAGAATCCCTCCAAACATCTAAATCTTTATGTGTTTTCATGTATTATTGATAAGTTTAAAAATGAATTTACTATCTGGATAATATTTACTTTTTATGTTAGTTAGTCAACCAAAATAACTAAGCTACTTTTGACAAATCACTTGTTTTCCTTGTTCACTAGTTTTCCTTGTTCACCTGCACTTGGTTCTTCAAAAAAACATCATGACATGCAACCATTCCTGCAGTTTCGGTACGAAAACGTGAGCGCCCTAAACTTATAGGTGCAAACCCAATTTGTCGAGCACTTTCAACTTCTTCTTTCGTAAAATCACCTTCGGGACCAATAAGAATTAGGGTCGATTCTTTTGCAGAGCAGGCATCAAATAGTAGTTTCTCGTGTTCGGTTTCGCACCAAGCAATAAACTTTTGATGATAGTTATTGGCTGAGTTTTCAATAAATTTTTCAAAGGAAATTCCCTCATTGATTTGAGGTAATTTTGCCTTAACAGATTGCTTGGCTGCCGACAAAGCAATTCGCTTCAACCGGTCGGTGTTTACTTTCCCTTTTTCTGTCCGAGAACAAATGATAGGAGTAATTTCATCAATTCCAATTTCTGTGGCTTTTTCTATAAACCACTCAAAACGATCTGGATTTTTTAAAGGCGAAATTGCAATGTGAAGAAAGTAGTTTCGAGGAAATGGATTTTCAGCAGTTCTATCGATGGTCACAATTGCTTGGTTCATATTATCGTCGATAATAGTGCATTGAAAAATTTCACCTTTGCCATCGGTGACAAAAATAATATCGCCATTTCGTTTACGAAGCGATTTACATGCATGTTTCGAATCCTCAGGAGTGAGGATTAATTGAGTTTCTGATATTTTTTCTCCAAAAAAAAGCTGCATTTCTATTTAATTATTTTACCACTAAGGCACTCAGAGCACTAAGATACACTAAGATTTATTTCTTATTGTGTTTCTTCGTATTATTAGATTCTTAGTCGTTGGTTTTTGAATGTGAATAATGAATAACATCTAGAGATTGTTTGGTGATAAGCATTCCGAATTTTGGATTTTCCAAATATGGTTTAATTACCTCGATAAATGCAATAATTCGCTCATCGAGGTCTACAATTTCAATGATCACAGGCAAATCGTCAGAAATTGCAAATATTTTTGATGAATGCACAATACTACTGGCCCCAAAACCCATAGCGCCTTTTAATACTGTTGCCCCTGCCATTCCTTCCTGTTTTGCTGCAAATACAATAGTTTCGTAAAGTGGGGCTCCATTAATTTTGTCAGTATTACCAACGTAAATCCGAAGGGTTGAAGTTTTTGAATTAATCATAATAAGTATTTTTGTTATTTATCGTCCACTATTTCGTCAAATTCCTCAATCCATTCTTGTAGTTTTTGTTGTAAAATAAGTTTGTCGGGTAAATACAAACTATATTCTGATGCATAAATTTGAGCATCTTTTGGTAATGTAAGTTCTACCAATGCATCTGCTTTCTTTTTACAAATTAAAATACCGATAGTTGGCTTTTCAAAATCCTTTTTTACAAATCTATCATAATAATTTACATACATCTGCATTTGTCCCAAATCTTGATGCGTTAATTTATCTGTTTTTAAATCAATTAAAACATAACATTGCAACAAACGATTGTAAAAAACTAGATCAACATAAAAATGGTCATTGTCAAATGTAAATCTTTTTTGACGTGATTCAAATAAAAAACCTTTTCCAAGTTCAAGTAAAAAATATTGCAAACGATTAATTATTGAATATTCTAAATCTGATTCTGAATAACTTACTCTTTCTTCTAGTCCTAAAAATTCTAAGGATAATGGGTTTTTAAAAATATCCTGAGGTTTAGCAATAAGTTGTCCTTGCTTGGATAAATTTATTACTTCCTCTTTATTTCGGCTAAGTGCAAGTCGCTCATATAAACTAGAATGGTACTGTCGTTTTAATTCATTTAAACTCCAGTTGTTTTCTTTACTTTCAATTTCGTAAAATTTTCGCTCATTTGGGTTTTGAATACGCATTAATATTAAATAGTGAGACCATGACAACTGAAATTTTTGAATAATTTCAGTGTTGTTTAGCGCTGATAAACTGTTTGAAATTTCATTCTTATCAAATTTCGTCAACACTGTTGACGAAATTGAATTGGAATATACATTATAAAAAAAACGCATTTTGTCAAGATTCTCAACTGAAAATCCTTTCCCAAATTTTGTGGTTAATTTCGCTGAAAGTTGTTTTAAAACGGATTTACCATATTCAGCTCTTTTATTACCTTTTTGTTCTTCTTCAATTATCATTTTACCAATTTCAAAATAGGTATGAACCATTGCTAAGTTAAAGTTGGTAGAGATTTTTAAACGAGCAGTTTCAATCAATTCAACAACTCTGTTGAATAATGTAATAGCTTCAGAATCTGTTTTTT
This sequence comes from Bacteroidota bacterium, assembly GCA_037130365.1. Taxonomy (GTDB): domain Bacteria; phylum Bacteroidota; class Bacteroidia; order Bacteroidales; family WCHB1-69; genus JBAXTE01. The sequence goes on along the minus strand of JBAXTE010000004.1, from coordinate 119,384 downwards.
CAATAATATTTGAATCATTCATGAGTGATTTCCTCTATTTAACTAAATTGTCTTTATCAATAATTGTCCTAGATAAACCATTAATAAACCCAATGCAACACTTCCAATGGTATAGAGTGCCATATATAAAAACTGTTGATCTTTGATCATCATGATATTGTCGCTAGCGAAAGTTGAAAAGGTAGTAAATCCGCCACAAAAACCAATTGTTAGAAATATTCGCAAATCAGAACTCATTAGGTCTGATTTCTCTGAAATTCCAAAAAATAACCCAATGAGGAAACAGCCCAAAATATTCACCAAAAATGTACCCAAAGGGAACGAAATAGCGACCCATTTATGAACATAAACGGTGCTCAAATATCGAGAAATAGTTCCTAGAAAACCACCCAATCCAATAATTAGCACATTTTTAAGCATAGATAATTTGTAGAAATTATTTGAAAATCAAAGGTACAATTTTTTGGTGAGATAAGAAATTTACAGAATAAAATACGATTCCTTCGAGTACCTCAGTCACCTTATGTGGTGGGTGAGGTTTCTCGAACCCACCGATCCAAAAATTACAATCAAGCTTATCTCTAAATAAAAAAGTCTAACTTTGTAGATTAATTTGAAAACTAGCTAGATGAAAAAAATAATACTTTTTATAGGATTAATATTTATTACAGTACAATTATGGTCGCAAAACGATAAAATTACAACCTATTTTAGCCGACCAGTCAACAATTCAGTCTCTTCGGGAACCAATGCAATATATTTGAATCAACTTATTGATGATACGTTAATTGCATATATCAACAGAGCTAAGTACACCCTCGATTTTGCTATTTATAGTTTCAGCGAAACTGCTGCAATTTCAAGTATTTCAACAGCGGTAAATAATGCTTATGCTCGGGGAGTTGTAATTCGGTGGATAAATGATGGAAGTAGCACCAATACGGCATTAACATTACTTAATAGTGGGATTAGAACGTTAGCAAGTCCAACTTCTGCTCTTTATGGAATTATGCATAACAAATTTATGATTATCGATGCAAACTCCCCATTAGAGATCGATCCCATTGTTTGGACTGGTTCTACAAATTTTACAGCATCTCAAATAAATACCGATGCAAATAATGTAATTATTATTCAAGATAAAAATGTAGCATTGGCTTATACCCAAGAGTTTAACGAAATGTGGGGTGGAACAGATTCAATACCAAATGCCACTAATTCAAAATTTGGTCCTTATAAAACAGATAATACTTCACATATTTTTAATGTTGATGGCACCACCGTTGAAATCTATTTTAGTCCTACCGATGGTTCAAACTCAAAACTTCAAAAAGCGATTGGAACAGCAAATGCAGATTTGTATTTTGGAATATATTCGTTTACCGTAAGTGCCGATGCTGATTCTATTGTTAACCGAATTCAAAATGGAGTTTATGTGGCTGGTATCATGGATCCTACTAGTCAATTGTATACACCTTATGCCACTTTGAGTGCTATAATGGGAACAAACCTTATAAAAGACAATATTACAGGGCTTTATCATAATAAAATACTCATTGTTGACCCATCGCTTCCCGCTTCTGACCCATTGGTATTTACCGGTTCGCACAATTGGTCGGCATCTGCCGATACAAAAAACGATGAGAATGTAGTGATTGTACACAGTGCAAAAATTGCAAATATATATTATCAGTCGTTTTATCAAAATTTTATCGATGAAGGTGGAAGTTTAACCATTCAGGATGTAATTTCAACACAAGAAAATACCACAAAAAATAAGATTTATCCCAATCCATGTAGCCAAATTGTAACTTTAGAAATTGGAGATGCTTCACAACAAAGCAATTCTGAAATTCGATTAGTAGATGTTTTAGGAAACTCAGTACATCCTTCAATTACAAAAAATAATAATTCTTATGTGATTGATACCCAATCGTTACCAGTGGGACTATATTTCGTAGTTCTCAAAACATCCACAGGAACTCAAGTAAAAAAGCTACAAGTAGTTAGATAATGTCTGCAAGAAAACGCCAACTTACTCATCTTTTGTTTTATAATTACAAAGTATACGTGAGATCTCTTCGCTTAGTTCTTCGTTATTCTTGAATCTGACGATTTTTTTATCAAACACAGGGGTTTCTTACAAGTACTAGATAGCATTAACTTAATAAAGGTAATAGTTGAAAAGTTTGTCTAGTTCTTTTAAAACTATCGAATAAAATTCATCTTAATTTTATCTTCTCTTGTAGGTTCTTTTACTGTTGATTTTCCGTTTTCAACTAGTTTTAAAGCCCAAGCCATATTTTCACCAAGTACACGCATTATTTGAACACCTTCTTCGTCTTGTAATGCTTCGCCTGGTAAAGCCCCATGAATAACATTCCAGTAATTTGAGGTAGGCATAAGCATTTCGGAATAGTTTAAATAGTTATTCAGTTGTTCAAAAGTAGTAACTCCACCCGAACGTCTCACTGCGACTAACGAAGCGCCAACTTTGTGTCGAAAGAGATTATTATTTGCGGTTGAAACATAAAATGCGCGATCTAAAAAACATTTAAACGTAGCACAAATTCCTGCATAATGAACTGGAGAACCTAGAATTATCCCATCTGCCTCTTTCATTTTTTGAATCAATTCGTTCACCTGATCATCGGGACGAGTGCATTTTTCATCTTTGTTTTTATAACACTGACTACAACCTGTACACCCACTTAGAATTTGATTTACATGGACTATTTCTGTTGAAATACCCTCCTTTTCAAGTTCGTCAACTACAATTTTAATTGCGTGATAAGTGTTCCCATGTACTTTTGGGCTTCCATTTAAAGCGATAACTTTCATCAATATATTTATTATTTTAAGAATTCAATAAACTGAACCTTTATTCCATTTGGATCGAGAATATAGAAAAAACGAAGACTTGGATTGGGTTGAATTGGACCTGCTAGAACAGAAATTCCTTTTTGATTTAGTTTCTCTATCAAAACTTCCAGAGATTCTGTTTGAAAACCTAATGAAATCATTGAATTTGTGTAATCTAATTCTTTTGATTGGTCGTAAATCAACTCCACTTGAGTCTCACCTGAGCCCAAAAATGCTAGTTCAAACTCTGGTGATATTTTACTAATTCTATTCAGCTGTAATCCAATAACATCTTGATAAAACCTCAACGATTCAACCATATTTTTAACATACAAAGTAGTCCAACAATATCTCATATAAGTCCTCCTAAATTTAATTCTTTTTGATTTTCATTCATAATGACTTTTGAAGCAAGATAAATTTACGACCAATTTATTCACCAAATGAAATTCCCATTCCACGCGCATTGTTCACGATATCGCTATGAGGATCAACAAAATTCATTTTATTAATTGCATCTGCAAAAGGTACCGAAATAATATTTGGATGGCGATATGCGACCATGTGTCCAAACTTTCCCTCTAATGCAAGTTCAAAGGCTTTAACTCCAAACTGAGAGGCCAAAACTCGATCAAATGCGGTAGGAATTCCTCCTCTTTGTAAGTGTCCCAAAACTGTAACTCTAACATCATGGTCCACTCCTGCTTTACATAAATCAGCTTTTAGTTTTTCACCAACACCACCCAATTTAAAATTTTCATTTCCAATTTCGCCACTTTCTGAGCCAGTTACACCACCCCCAAAAGCTTTTGCTCCTTCAGAAATAACAATGATACAAAAGCCACGACCTTTGCTGTATCTGGCGTTAATTTTTTCGATGATCGTATCTAAATGATATGGAATTTCAGGAATTAAACAAACATTAGCACCTCCAGCGATAGCTGAATGTAAGCCAATCCAACCCGCATCACGCCCCATTACTTCGAGAATAAATACTCGATTATGACTAGCTGCAGTCGTCACCAATTTATCCACTGCTTCAGTTGCAATTTGCACCGCAGTTTGAAAACCAAACGTAAAATCGGTGGAACTCAAATCGTTATCAATTGTCTTTGGGACACCGATAATATTCAATCCTTTTTGTTGTAGTGTTTGAGAAATTCGTTGTGATCCATCGCCCCCAATATTAATCACTGCATCCACACCGAGATATTGGAGTTTTCGAATCATCTCATCCGAACGGTCAACTGTTGTCCAATTTCCATTAGCATCGTGAATAGGCCAAGCAAAGGGACCTCCTTTGTTCGTAGTTCCAATGATAGTTCCACCTTGAACGTGAATTCCAGCAACTGCTTTTTCATCTAAAACAACTATTTCCGTGGGCTCACGCAAAATTCCATTAAACGATTCTATAGATCCAATCACTTCCCAGTCTTTTTCTAAAGAGGCTCTTTTTACAATTCCTCTAATTACAGCATTCAACCCCGGGCAGTCTCCGCCTCCGGTAGCTACAAGTACTCTTCGCATTTTTTAAAATTTTAATTCCATTAATTTTGTGGAGGGCTGGGCAAATTGTTATCCTTTTTAAAAGTAACAGGATATAATACTGTGAATATAAATAAGATAACAGCCGAAGCGACAAATATTAAGATCAAACTCGATAATGACTTTTGAAAAATCTTTTCAATATTTATCACATCCCAAATGGCTAATATGCTCAGTGATGTGATCACTAATACCAACATTGACAATAAAATTGCAAAAAACTTTTTGAATGATTGTGCTGTCATAAAACATTAATTTTTAAATTTAAGTTACAAAATTAAACATTACCCAGATTATTGTCAATTTATTATTGTTATTTATTATTATACTAAATAGTGTATCCGAGGAATCTATTGCAGAATAAAACAATAAATGATGATTTTTAGAACTTTAAGGCTTGTATTAATAATAAATGAATACCAACAAATTACCCAAAAGTATAAATTGTATTCACCGCAAAATTCCATATAGTGACCACACCTATCGCAAAGAGTTTTGAAACATAGAAATTCCATTTTACTTTGCTAACCAACATCCATAAAATCAATGTATTTAAGCCCAAGCCTATCAACGAAAAAAAGAAAAATTCTCCAAATTCTGCGATAACTTCTGGATTTTGGCTCTGAAAAGTCCAAATTCTATTTAGCACATAATTTGAGGTGGCGGCAGTACAAAAACCAATAGCATTGGCTAAAAACTGCTGTATTTTAATTTTTTCACGAAAAAGATAAGTTATCCCAAAATCCACAAAAACGCCAGAAAATCCGACTACCCCAAACTTCAAGAACTTGAGTAACATTGCTTTTGTGAATAATGAATCTAGCATAATCGGTTTTGTTTACGAATACAAAGGTGGTGATTTTTTGTGAATTACTGAAGGATTGCATGAACTTTAGATAAAATTGATTGAGCTTTTTGTTGAATTGGCAATTCTAACTTTCTATTTTTTAATTCTTGAATGTATTTAGGCAAAAGATGCAATTTTGAGTAATCTGTAAAAAGAAATTGTGGATTTGAACAATATAATAACGCCAAATACTCTTGCTCACTTTGTCCTGGGGTAGGAATAATAATTGCTTTCTTTCTCAACACCATTAAATCCATAATTGTGGTATAACCACCACTACAAATAATTATTTCAGCTGAATTTAAAGCACAATTTATTTCCTCAAATGTGGCATTTAATCTTATGTTAATCAATGGATTTTGATTATGCACTGCGATATCAAAACTACTATAGATCGTAATATTCAGATTAAATTCAGTACATTTTTCGATAATTAAATCAAGTAATTGCTCACGAAAAGGCATAGGACCAGAAACGATGCACACTATTCCACCCTCTGTATTTTGATTTTTTAATGAATATCTGCTCTTAGGACCAATAAATGTACAATTATGGTGTTGATTATCTACATGTGAAAGCTTGCCCGCAAGTCCAGGGAATTCAGCATAATCGGGGATCCAAACTTCATCAAAATGAGCAATTTTTTTACGAATAATTTTATCAAAAAACGGTTTGGTGAACGAAAATATCTTTGGTGGAAAAATTGTAAGCTGGTGTGTGATTAAAATATTCTTAGTATTTGGATTCCAAACACCATATCTATTATCAGAAATAATAAGATCTATTTTGTACTTTTCAACTAAATCGTTAACTTCTTTGTGTTCAATTTTATTAATTCTATTTAATGAAATTCCCTTAAAAAACAAACCTATAGGAAGCAGTTTGCCCTTTAAATATTTAATCTTAATATCTGATAGTAAGAAAATCTGAAGTGATGGAAACTCTTTAGAAAGCAGGTTATAAGCCTCCCCATCAGCAGCTAAAAAAACAGTATAATTAGAACAAGTTGTTAGCTCACGAATAATGGGGATTGAGCGTGTTGCATGTCCCAATCCCCAGTTCAATGTACTAATTAAAATATTTTTTTTATTCACTACATTATTCTAGTTGCGCATATTTACTGTTCGAGTATTACCATTTATTGTTATTGTAGCAATTCTATCGCAATCTCCATTTCCAAAGTCAATTAACACCACTGGACCATTTTCAATCGTAGTTGTGATTTTACCTCGTTTAATCCATCTGCAATTTTTAGCAACCAACAAAGGTTCTGTAATTGTGGAACTAAATACTTTTCCATTACGAGTTGGCCCGGAAGTAGTACCTGTGATTAGATAAACATCATCGTATTTTTGATGAGTGCTTTCTCCTTCAATCCAAGAGCGAACACGCTGAGCATTTCGGGTAACAATAACTTCGCCGGTAGGAGTTGTAATAGCACCATCAACAATTGAAACACTAAATGTTTTAAAACCACTGATTGTTCCCAAGTTTGTGATTGTTTTTGTTCCAGTAACCATATATCCATTTATTGCAAAACCATTGAAAGTAATGGTTCTAACCATTCCATCGTTTCTGTAACGGTCAGTTTGATTAATAACAATTTGACCGCTTAATACATTTCCATTTTCTGTGGTGCAGTTTCCAGAAAAATCATAAATTATTATTTTAGGCCAAGTAGTGGTGTCTGGATGATTAATGGTTATCGTAACACACGAATCCAAAGTTTTCGTTGGATTTACATAATTCAACGAATCAATTAAAGCAGAAGCATCGTCAATTTCATTATTAATAATATCATAAACTTTGGTAGCCTCTGCATTGTTTGATTGAATTTCAATTGCAAGTTCAGTCTCTTCGCTGTTGTTGGCACGATCTTTTTTACATGATGTAAACAAACTTATTCCAGCTATTGCGAGCATTAAGCCCATGATTTTAAAATTTTTCATTTTGTTTCATATTTAAGTTATGGTCCTTGGACAAAGTTATTCTATATAGGTTTAATCAACAACAAATTTTTCTTCAATATCCCATTTTGCTCTTATTTGAATTGGAGTAGCAAAGATTACAATTTTTTCAGGAAGGAGCTTTTTAAAATAATCACCACTATCCCATTGTTTATTTTGGTTTTCATCAACAATAGCTTTAATTTGATATGCACCTGGTAAAAGATTATCCCATTTTACATCAATTTTGGAGGAAGAAGTTAATTGACTGGAAACTAATTCAGATCGTTCATTAAACAATTGTACTATTAACGGTTTATTGTTTTTATTATCAACATGAATTATTAAATTTCCATAGTCATCCTCCGATAGCACAGTAAAAGTTTGTTTAATTGAGTCGTTTGAAAGATGATTAAATCCGAACACTGTCGAATCTGAAATCAGCATAAAGTATGACTTTTGAGGAAGTTTATTAAACAATATATTGTACTTTTTTCCAATTAAATCATCGGGAGAAATTGTGTACTTAATTTGAGTAGTATCTTTATCTATTAAGAACAACTTTATTCGACTTGTATCAATAGACTTAACAGGTTCATCAGTAATAATTTGAGTACTTTTGAAAAGATCTCTACTATTTAATAATACAATTCCAATTTTTGATTTAGAATTCCCCATTTTTTTGGAAACTTTTCGTTCAATAGATGGCGCTAAGGTAATCGTATCCTTCAAATTATCATCATTTACATAGATTGTAACAGTATCAGGAATTGATAATTTGTCGTAGAGAAATATTGAATCACAATTAGTATTAAATTCTTGTATAAACCTTTGATTAAAATCGCCACCTTTAAGCATGAATTTCGATTTCTTCGCATCTTTTTTGAATGTAATCAGTATTTTACCACGATCAATAACAGACTTTTTTAGAACTTTTTGCAATGTGTCCACTTGGACAAAAAGAGCAATATTTATAGACGATGTGGTGTCTAAGGTGTTAACTGGAATAGACGTAAATCCAATTTTTTCCGAAAACTGATCGAATATCAAATTATTGTTTTTATCAGCAAGGGCAAATAGCTTATAACTTCCATTAGAAACATGGGAAAACAAAAAAACTCCCTGATCATTTGATTTAGATAAATAATATGGCTTAGTCGTCAGCGGTAATGAATCTAAATTTTCGCGATATAGCATAACACAAATCTGTGATTCAGGCTTGAGTGTGAATGCGTTAAAAACAGAACCTTTTATACTACCAGAGTCAATGGAGTTACCCGTAGAAAAAACATATTCAAGCGCAGGAATAGCATTGCTTTCTGTAATATCACGAATACAATTATCAAAAAAAAGAGTATAAGTTGTATTTGCTTTTAGTGTATCCGAAATTGAAATTGAAATTGTTTTTCCTGATACTTTATAGGTTGGTGACTCTTTGAGTGGCGGAGAAATTAAAACTTTTTCGTTAGGGTTGGTTAATTCAATAAATTCGTTGAAGCTTAATTTTATATCACTTTTCAGATTAATATTTATCGATTTATTTAATGGTATTGTTTTTGTAATTTTTGGCGGCGTTATATCACGAGCACCTCCAGTTGGATTTACAATTTGGGCGCAACTTGAAAACAATACGAGACTAATCAGACTAATATAAAAGCAATTACAGTTAAACTTTGACACGATTTTGAGATGATAATATAGATAATTCATGAAAAACATTAAAAGATTGACTTCAAAAATACAACTTTTTTGTAGATTAAATTATTAGATAGTTGTTTTTTTTTGAATAAACATGATAATGTTGATAATAAAGTTGAAAAACGATTAAGATGTTGTTTTTTTTTATACTTTTGGGTCATATTGAATAAAAATATATAAAAAGTCAGGTTAAATATTAAAACAATAAAACACTAAATTACAACGAGCATGTTCGTTAAAAAATAAAGGTATTACCTTCATGCAAGGAGTATTTAATAAATAAAATAAATCAGAAAGCAATGAAAAAAATAGTTTTAGTATGTTTTTTAGCGTTAATTTTTTTCGCCTCATATTCACAAACAGATACTCGTGAATTGCTTGATAAAGGAATTAATTGTATTACAAAAAAAGAGTATAAAAAAGCAATTGCATTCTTAGACTCAGCAACGCTGGTCAACCCTGATGATCCTGAAATATACGCTCACCGTGGCCAAGCAAAGCATTATCTTACCAACTACAAAGAAGCTATTGAGGATTACAACATAGCACTAAGACTACAACCCGATTATGCCGAAGTATATCATCTTAGAGGCTTAGCAAAAGGCGAGCTTAAAGACAACATTGGAGCATGTGAAGATTGGGAAATTGCTTACGAAAAGGGAGAATCAAGAGCACTTCAGCTCATTATTGAATTTTGCGAACCCGCAAAAGAGAAAAGCAAAAAGACTAAATAATTTTTTTCAATCTAATAAATGATATTTTTTAGCCTCTATTAAGCATAATTAAACAGAAATAAAATGAAAAGAAAGATATTCTATGTTTCGTTTATGGTCGGAATAATCTGTATTTCACTATCTAGTTTTGCCCAACAATCGGCAGAATTTTATCTTAAAAATGGGATCTCCTTTATTGAAAAAAAGAATTATCAGGAGGCTTTCGAAGAACTTGATAAGGCATATAAACTCGATTCCAAAGACCCAAACATTATAGCTTTTCGAGGACAAGCATTACAATACTTAAAGCGCTATACCGAGGCTATTGAAAGCTACGATTTAGCTTTACAAATCCAACCTAATTATGCTGAAGTATTTCATTTAAGAGGGCTTGCTAAATTCGAATTAAAGGATTTAACTGGTGCTTGTGAAGATTGGGAACAAGCAAATAAATTGGGATACGATATGGTTATTGATTTAATTATTGAGTATTGCATGAAAGCAAAACCAAATAAATAGCAGTTGTTATAATAATTCTAGCTCTTTTGAGTTAATGCTGTATTATCATTCATTTCTTACAAAATGCATAAATTTATCTTTTCTGCCCTAGTTGCAACATTAATTTCCACTTCGCTTTACAGTCAAAAGCAACAAATCGACTCTGCCGATCGAATTAACTATTTTAGCGCTGATTTTGCTTACCATATTCCTCAGTATGATATGAGTAAATGGTTTTACAATAGTGCTACTATAGGCGCAACATATTGTATTAAAACAAGTTCTAATTGGACTTTTGGTCTCGATGTCAATTATCTCTGGGGCGATCAAATTAAAAATAAAGATTCTGTTCTAAAAAACATTACGAACAGTGATGGAAATATTATTGATGGAAATGGTCAGTATGCTATTATAAACTATACAGAATCAGGTTGGACTGGTACTTTTACTGTTGGAAAAGTATTTCCATTGACCAAAAAGAATCAAAATTCAGGATTATGGATAAAAGGAGGCATAGGATTTCTTCAACATAAAATACTGATTACAAATCCAAAGAATGTTGCACCCCAAATAAAAGACGATTATAAAAAAGGCTACGATCAGTTAGCGAATGGATTATCCTGTTCCCAATTTATTGGTTATCTTTGGATTAGCAAAAGAAGTGCTGTTAATGCTTATGCTGGTTTTGAAATAATTGAAGGTTGGACAAAATCCCGTCGCACCACGGATTTTAATACTGGGTTACCCGATAAATCTCAAAAATTTGATGTATTAACTGGTTTTAAAATTGGTGTTATTATTCCGATTTACAAACGCCGTCCAGAGGCTTTTTACGTAAACTAATTTCATCATGAGATGGCTTTATAATGGCTTTATATATTGCTATTCGATACTAATTTATATTGTCTCATTCTTCAATCCAAAAGCTAAACTATGGATAAATGGCAGAAGAAATACATTTGACTCTTTACTTACATTTAAAAAATCCACTAATAAACCAATTATATGGATACATTGTGCGTCACTAGGAGAATTTGAGCAAGGAAGACCATTAATAGAACATATCCACAACACATTGCCTCATTATTCAATTCTCCTTACGTTTTTCTCTCCATCTGGCTACGAGATTAGAAAAGACTATAATCAAGCGGATTTTATTTGCTACTTGCCCTCGGATACTATTCGACACGCAAAACGTTTTATAAATATTGTGAACCCCGAAATGGCAGTTTTTGTGAAGTATGAGTATTGGTTTAATTATATGCACTTTCTTCAAAATAAATCAATTCCATTATATGTTATTTCAGCAATTTTTCGACCTAATCAACATTTTTTCAAATCGTATGGGAGTTGGTTTGCAAGTCAGTTGAAGGCCGTGAGCTACTTTTATACACAAAATGAAGAATCAGTGAGTTTGTTAAAATCAATAGGGATTAATAATGCCTTGCAATGTGGAGATACTCGATTTGATAGAGTGTTGAAGATTGCTGAAAACGCATCATCTTTTCCCATAATTGATGCGTTTTGCAACTCAAAATCCGATTCCGAATTATGGGTGGTTGGTAGCAGCTGGCAACCTGATGAAATATTGCTTGCATCGTTATTAAATTCTGGAATTAATATCCGAATGATCATTGCACCTCACGAAATTCATTCTGAGCATTTAAATCAAATATCACAGTATTTTAAAAATTTCAATATTGCTTTTTATTCGAAAACCAATCCTCTAGATGCTCAAAATGCGGATATTTTGGTTATTGACAATATTGGATTATTAAGTCAAATTTATAAATACGGTCAAGTGGCATATATTGGAGGTGGCTTTGGTTCGGGAATTCATAACATTTTAGAAGCGGCTGCATACCAAATACCTGTGATATTTGGTCCTAAATATCAAAAATTTGACGAAGCGGTTTATTTGACCAATGCAGGCGGTGCCTTCCCAATAAATTCAAGCGATGAGCTATTAACCATCGCCAATAAACTGATAAATGATAAAGTTTATTATCATACAGTTGCTTTGATTTGCAAGCAGTTTGTTGATGAGAATAAAGGTTCCACACAAAAAATCATCGATAGTATTTGGAAATAACACCTAAATAAATAAACGGATATTAATTTTAAATTGTTTAAAGCAAAAAAACAAACCACAGTATGAATATTTCAATAAAAATTGCCGTAGCACTTTTCTTTTTTATATTTTTAACTAGCAGCTGTAAAAAAGATTCAAAGATTCAGGAACCTGAAATTATTCCAAATACTTCTGGAAAAATTCAAATTCAATTTACCCATTCTATGGGTTTTGATTCATTGATTTTGAACAGTAATCAATATATCAACGAAGCAGGAAATCATTTTGAAGTTAATGAATTAATGTACTTTATTTCCGATGTTAAACTTCATTTACACAACGGCACAATAAAACTAATTGAAGAGCAAACGTCACACTATGTTGATTTGAGTTTGCCTGCAACCCTTACATGGAATATACCCGACACGATTTCTCAAGGAGCAATCGAGTCAGTTTCGTTTACTTTTGGGTTATCTCCCGCTCGAAATATTTCATTTGCATTAGTCAATCCACCCGAATCGAACATGGCCTGGCCAGAGATCCTAGGAGGGGGCTACCATTATATGATGCTAAATGGAAAATGGATTGATCCAAACCAAACTGAACAATTTTTCAACTTTCACATGGGAATAGGACAACATTACACCGACACCGAGACTTATAACACAAACACAATTACGGGTTTTGCACACAACAATTTTGATGTAACGCTTGCCACTTCTGGATTGACAATTTACAAAAATCAAACCTCAAATCTGAGCATTAACATGGATTTGATGTCTTGGTTTAAGACTCCTCATACTTGGGATTTCAACTACTGGGGCGGAGCAATAATGCAAAATCAACGTGCCCAAAACATTGCAAAAGAGAATGGGTTTGATGTCTTTTCGATGAATAGCCTTGAAAAGGGAAACTATCCATATAACAACGTAAATTGGTTGAATAGTTCGGATAAACATAAACGGTCAATCCTTTTTTGTGATTTTACAAGAAGTCTGGAAAAAAAATCAAAATCTTGCTGTAAAGGGGTGAAAAAATAGCCCAATTAATTATATTTTTGATTATTCCAACTCTATATAATTAAATATCAGGAAATTAGAAAATTTACATTGTTCTTTGCAATTGTAAATCATTATGAATTTGGAGTTTTCATAATTCTGTAATCAAGAGAATAGAAAAGGCTGTTTAATAAGTTCATTAACTTAATAAACAGCCTTTATTCTTCTAGAATAAATACTAATGATTGTGACTACATTGGTGTCCACCCTCTTCAGCATGATGCGCATCGTGGCTAGCACAACTTACACCGCTGTCGGTTAATTCACCTGAAGCATATAGTTTAACTAAAGCGGTAACGTCGCCGCTACAACCTCTAATTACATCAATTCCGGCATTGTTGAGTACATTTATTGCACCTGCGCCTATGCCACCAGCTAACATTACTTTTACTCCTGCATCGGCTAAGACGGATGCTATGTTTGATTTACAACCACAACCTTGGTCGGCTTCAATAATCGCTTCTTCTTTTATCTCCCCGTTTTGGTCGATTGAAAAAATACTATAAAACGCGCAGTGACCAAAATGGTCATCTACTTGGTTGTTTGGTTTTAATGGAATTGCAATTTTCATTTTTTTTGTTTTATTGTTTATACTTTTTTCAATGCATTATCTAAATCCAAAATAATGTCTTCAACATCTTCAATGCCCACCGCAAAGCGTATTAAATCATCGGTAATCCCAGCTTTTAGCTTGCCTTCTTTGGTCACTTTTGAGTGAGTCATCGATGCGGGATGCTGAATTAATGTTTCTACTCCACCTAGCGAAACGGCTAAAAGTGCTAAATGAACATTATTCATCAATGTTTTAGCAGCATCAAAACCGCCCTTTAGTCCAAAACTAATCATTGACCCAGAAGCTTTTAGCTGACGTTTTGCCAATTCGTATTGTGGATGTGATTTTAAACCAGGATATTTAATCCAAGCTACTTTTGGGTGATTTTCAAGGAATTCTGCAATTTTCTGTGAATTTTCAACCGCTCTGTCAATACGAATTCCTAACGTTTTTACACCACGAAGCACCATGTATGCTTGATGAGGATCCATATTACAACCTAAACTTACCATCATTCCACGTAGTTTTTTGTAGAGTTGTTCTTCATTGGCAATTACGATTCCTGCTACAATATCAGCGTGTCCGTTGATAAATTTAGTCATCGAATGAAATACTATATCGGCACCTAAATCTAATGGTTTCAAAAGATAAGGACTGCTGAATGTGTTGTCAACCACCAATAAAGCACCATGACGATGAGCTATTTCGGCACATTTTTCAATATCGGTGATGTCCATAGTTGGATTTGCAGGTGATTCAATATATAAAACTTTTGTGTTTGGGCGGAATGCTTTTTCAATATTTTCTAAGTTTGTAGTATTGATATAGGTACTTTCTACTCCGTATTTTGGATAATGATTTTCCATAATTGCACGCGAGGGACCATATACGGCATCCGTACTCACCATGTGATCTCCAGAAGCCAAAAGTGCCTGATAAATAACATTTACGGCAGCCATTCCAGAACTCACGGCAATGCCACCAAATCCGTTTTCCAAGTCAGCAATTTGACGTTCTAAAGCATCAATGGTTGGATTGTTAATACGGGTATAAATATATCCTTTGCTTTCACCCGCAAAACATTTGGCGCCTTCTTCGGCGGTTTTAAAAGAGAATGTTGAGGTTTGATAAATTGGAACTGTTGCTGATCCAAATTGATCATCAATTTCACCTGCATGTATTAGCTTGGTGTTAAATCCTGAGTTTTTTGTGTTCATTTTTTTTCGTTTATATTCATTAATTCATTTTTCCCAAAAGATTGGCAATTACCACATCGTTCATGATTTTCCAATCCGGCAATCAACTTAAAACATTTTTTGCATCGAAACCATTCCTGCTCAAACTCTACATTCCCTCCTGCAAATTCAATGGAAAGTCCTTCCACAAATGCTTTCGCAATTTTCTCGAGCCCTCGGTTGTAAACACGGGTTAATGTTGGTCGCGAAACATTCATCTTTTCAGCAGCCTCATCTTGCGACAGCTTTTCGTACATCACCAATTTTAAACTTTCAAATTCGTCAAACTGTAAATCAATGCTTTCGCTCTTGCATCGAGGCATCCCAAATGGTTTAAATCCCGCCATTTGTGGTGGTTGACAAATTTTTCTATTGCGAAATGGACGTGGCATATTTGTTTGTTTTCGGCAAAGGTAATGAACTTAGGTTCATAACTAACAAAATTTAACATGTCATTAACTTTTTTCATCGGTATTTGAGCTACTCTCCCACTCTCGTAATCTTTTTGCCAATTTACGATACAAACTTTGTGAATAATTTTTCGTAATTTTGGACAAAATTTATAACCAATGAACAACGAAGAACTATTTAAAAAAATAATCTCCCATGCCAAAGAGTATGGTTTTATATTTCCATCGAGTGAAATTTATGATGGATTAAGTGCTGTTTACGATTATGGTCAAAATGGAGTTGAACTCAAGAAAAACATTCGCGAATACTGGTGGAAAGCCATGGTTCAATACCACGAAAACATTGTAGGTATCGATGCCGCTATCTTTATGCACCCAACTACTTGGAAAGCATCAGGTCACGTAGATGCATTTAGCGATCCATTAATTGACAATAAAGATTCAAAGAAAAGATACCGCGCCGATGTACTTTTAGAAGATCACATTGCAAAAATTGAAGATAAAATCACGAAAGAGGTTGAAAAAGCAGCGAAACGCTTTGGCGAAACCTTTGATGCAAAAATGTTCTGCGAAACCAACCCACGCGTGGTCGAAAATCAACATAAAATCGACGATATTCGTAGTCGGATGAATGAATATCTGACCAAAGAAGATTTTGTAGCCGTTAAAGCACTCATCGAAGAGTTGGGTATTGTTTGTCCAGTTTCGGGTTCGCGTAATTGGACTGATGTTCGTCAATTCAATCTTATGTTTTCAACTCAAATGGGTTCTATGGCGGAAGGTGCCGATACTATTTATCTTCGTCCCGAAACTGCTCAAGGAATTTTTGTGAACTTCTTGAATGTAATGAAAAGCAGTCGCTTAAAATTGCCTTTTGGAATTGCTCAAACCGGAAAAGCTTTTCGTAACGAGATTGTAGCTCGCCAGTTTATCTTCCGTATGCGTGAATTTGAACAAATGGAGATGCAATTTTTTGTAAAACCAGGCGATGAAATGACATGGTTTAATTACTGGAAAGCGGAACGGATTAAATGGCACGAATCGTTAGGCACAAGTCCTGCGAAATACCGTTTCCACGATCACGAAAAACTAGCTCATTATGCCAATGCAGCTACTGATATTGAATTTGAATTTCCATTTGGATTTAAGGAACTGGAAGGAATCCATTCTCGTACCGACTTTGATTTAACTGCTCATTCAAAATTCTCAGGTAAAAAACTACAATTCTTCGACACAGAGACCAACGAAAGCTATGTCCCTTATGTTGTTGAAACGTCTATTGGCTTGGATCGTATGTTCTTAGCCATTTTCAGCAGTGCTTTCAACGAAGAGACTTTGGAAGATGGTTCAATTAGAACCGTATTGAATATTCCACCAGTACTTTCGCCATACAAAGTGGCCATTTTGCCATTGGTTAAAAAAGATGGTATGCCCGAAAAAGCTAGAGAAATAATGGATGAATTGAAACTGGATTTCACTTGTCAGTACGATGAAAAAGATGCTATTGGCCGTCGTTATCGTCGTCAGGATGCTATTGGAACTCCCTATTGTGTAACGGTTGATCATCAGACCTTGGAAGATAACACGGTAACCATCCGCGACCGCGATACCATGGAACAAGACCGAGTTGCAATTGCCGATTTGAATCAAATTATTGCTAAACGATTAAAGTTAAATCAATATAAACCTACTAAAATGTAACATAAGTATTTGACGGAAAACGTTAACTACTTTATAAAAATAATAAAAGAGATTCTCATTTGCTGGGAATCTCTTTTTGTTTTTTAATTTTAAGAGTTTTCTGAACTACTATTATGTTCAAATCAATTGTATTGTAAATTTCATTGACTCTGAATTATCTAGTCAATATAATCTTAGCGGTTACCGATTGATCTTTTCCGTAGTAATAGCGTAAAAAATAAATTCCGTTTGGATAATTGCTTAAATCAAGGTTGTAAATGCTTGTAGTGTTGCTTGTTGCAACTTTTTCAAGAATTTTTCCAGCATTATCTGTGATAAATAAGTCAACAATTGATCCAGTGATTTCAACAGTTAGAGCACCTCCAGTTGGATTTGGAAAACATTTCCACAATGGTTTAACCTCCACCTTTGGTTTAACTTCGGTACGAGTAGTATCGGCAGATTTCAGTGTATCTGGTTGAATTGCTAAAAACGAAGTGTCGGGAATTAATTCCGCAGGAGAAAACACAATAGGTTTGTTACATATTGGAATAGTAGTATATTGGGTAAATAATCTAATTATTAAATCGTTGAGTAATTCCACTTTGTAACTGTCGGTTGTTGGTTTGATATGAGAATCACCTATTCCGCTATCGTCGGTAAGAAAGGTATAAGTACCATTTGTGGAAAGTGCCATAGAACGTAAAAGGTATTCGGTACTTTTGCTCACGCCACTACAAGTAATTGGGATGATTCGTATTCCTTTTTCGGCTGCAAGAGTAATTAGCGTGGAAAGTTTGGTAATAACTTCAGGTTTTGCATGGGGTGGAGCATCTAAAACCAAAAAAAGGATTCGAGTTCGTGCATCAGCACTCCAATTGCATTTGGTTATCGCTTGATCTAAAGCTTCTTCAACCGCTTCTTCGTAATCACCACCACCACCAGCATCTTGCTTATTTATAAAATCAATGGTTTTTAGTATATCACTACTAAAATCGGAAGTTTGTGTAAGATATGAATCACCTTTATCACGATAAAATACGGATCCAAGATTTATTGCTAACGAGGAGTCCCGTTTTTTCACATTGGTGATAATATCCAACAACTCTGCTTTTAAATATTTGATTTCATCAGCCATAGAGCCAGTTTCATCGACAACAAACATCACATCCACATTGTTGGAATAGTTACATGCAACCGGAAGTTTAAGTATGTTTACTCCTTTACTGAATGGAATGGCTTTAGTTATAGTGTGTTTTTCTCCAAGGTATTTTATTTCTATTGAATATTTACCAATATCAATTGATACTGAAGTGAAAAGTTTGCTCCACATTTCAGCCTTTCCTGTATTGTCTGTTTTGGTTTCCCAAACTACTTTTTTGTTTTTATCAAGTAGGGTTACAGAAGCATCCACAACAGGATTTGAAGCTTCGTTGATGAGTTGAACGCAAAAACGGTGTTGTGGAAGCAAGTTCCAATCTTTGGCATAATTATATAACTCTTTTTTAGAAATGTCGTTCCAAAGAACCCATTTTGTAAAATCGTTGACTTCGCCAGCAGTAAGCAGATGTGCGAACTTTGGATCTACAGGAACTGCAATAGCTGAAAACATCTTGTCCCCTTTTGAAGATGAACCATCCGCAGCTCTAGATGTTGAAGCATATCCAGCCATACTTGTTCCTACTGCAGCCGCAGAACGACCTGGCATTATACTTATTTCTGATGAAGACATTGTTACCGTTGAAGCACTTGCATCTTTCACAATTAATGGTTTTGTCCATCTAACTTCAACAGCAGAGAGTTTTTCAGTTTTAGCAACCAGTTGGATATCAAGATAAGTAATTCTATCATTACTAATTTGAACATCCGTAATCGTTACTTTTGCATATCCTACGAAACTTGCTTTAATATCGTACCTCCCAGGAGGAATCGGTTTAATGGTATAGTTTCCATCCATATCGGATTGGGCACCCCCAAACTGCTTTCCACCTTGGACAATAATGATATTAGCATACGGAATCGGCTCTTTTCCGTCGGTGATTTTCCCTTTTAAAGTGCCTTGTGCATTCGCCATCCCGCAAATCGAGACAAACAACAGTACGATGTATAGTTTTTTCATAATAATATTTATTTTTGATTTTACAGCGAGAACATTCAATTTAGTAAATTATTGGTTTTTGGTATGGAATAATAGTATCTTGTTCAATTGTTGTGGTTTTTAATATTAAATCATAAAAAGAAATTTTATCATTTTTAATCTCAAATCCAGTAATTTTTGTAGTTCTATAACCAGCCAAAGAAACTTTCACATTATATTTTCCGGGCGGAATAGGATTCATGAAATAGTTCCATCCAAATCCGAAAGGCAAGAATTGATTTGTTTACTCCCTTGGACAACCACAATATTTGCATACGGAATCGGCTCCTTTCCGTCGGTGATTTTTCCTTATAATTTGCCTTGTGCTTTGGCCATCGCGCAAATCGAGACAAGCAACAGTATGATGTATAGTTTTTTCATAATAATATAGTTTTATGATTGATGCCGAAGCATAGACAAAACTGTGCCAAAATTTCGGTTCACTTTTATTCTTCGGTTTTCTGACGCCAGATTACTTTGCCGTTTATATCAAAATAGCCAAAGTACGATTTGCCGGATGCTGAATCTTTTTTTTGGAAAAGGGTCAACCCATCATCGTGGTAATAATCTATTGACTCATATTCGAACGGAATGATGATCTTTTTTGATTTCAGTTTGAAAACACCATACAATCCGCCACCATTTTTAGCGGTAACATTATGATTATCACAATATAAATATTGATATTCATTTGCCAATAGCCACTCTTCTTTTTGGTTTATTAATCCCCAACGATACTGGCCTTTATCATTTTTAAGACACGCTGCTAACAAGACTTCCGGAGAGTCAGTATCAGAGACATCATATATACCATCATATACAGGTTTAATGACAAAATTTCCTTTCCTGTCAATCGCTCCATATTTTTCATCTATTTGAAAAACTGCATATTTTGTATTACCACCTCGAAAAGGCCTAACATCATCAAATTGAGGTTTGATCACCATGTTCCCCAACGTATCTATAAACCCCCACTTGCCATCTAGCTGAACTGCGGCTAACCCTTCTTCAAACTGCGATGCATTTTGGTAAATCGGTTGAATGACCAACTCTCCTTTTTTGTTCATAAAGCCATATTTCCCATCCACTTTCACTTCGGAGAGATCTTCATCACACCATATAACTCCAGAGTATTTTGTCGGGGTCATCTCTTTGGTTTTGCAATCCAATTTATAGACCACATCTTTGATTTTCCCATAACCAAATTCATTGTATAATTTCAAGTCATATTTATCATTAAAAACAAAAGGAAATATGAGATTATTGTGGGTATCAATTACTCCCCATTTATCGTTGCTTTTAACTTTAAAAAGAGAGTCAGAAGAGTTATAACCAATATCGTCATATTGGAATGGAATGATTTCGTTCCCCTTAGCATTGATCATCCCAAATTTGTCTCCTTTTTTAATAACACAATAGGGACTGGAGTTTGTGAAATTTTGGGTGCACACTTGTTCACTATAATTTATACTAAAGCAACATCCATCATAAATTGGTTTAATCTTTACCTTGCCATTTTTATCCATATAACCCCATTTATCATTTTCCGTAAACAGATAGAGTTCTACGGGTCGTTTCTTCGTAAACAGGCTAGATGTGCAAGAATTGAAAAGGATAATCAATCCGATAATCAAAAGTTTTAGTGTTGTTTTCATGGGCTCAATTTATAAATTAAGATCAAATGGCTTCATTAATTAAGGATAATCTAATAATTTGGTATTAATTACTTCAAACTTACAAAAAAGGTTCTTTGATACCTAAAAAAGATTAAACCATTTATTTAATTAATTAGCAAAAACAACAAATAAATTGATTTCCGTCAATCTACTGACGGTATTTAATTGATTTCCATCATTCTTCTGACGGTATTTAATTGATTTCCGTCAATTGACTAATATTGCTTCATACATTTCAGGCATCTTTTATACAACATTATTGGAAGTTTATCAACTTCCTTTATGAATACAATTTGTTTGTAAAGTTGAAAAAAGTATCTACTTTTGTTGAAAAAAAGATGGATCAAATTTTATTAGAGGGGTTAGAATTTTATTCTTATCATGGTTGCTTTAAAGAAGAGCAAGTAATTGGAACCTGGTTTAATATTGACATCATACTATGGGGAGATTTTCATAAAGCTTCATTATCTGACAATATCCAAGAAACTGTAAATTATCTTACCGTATATCAAACGATAAAAAAGGAGATGGAACAGCCTTCAAAACTACTAGAAACTGTTGCACAGCGGATAATTGATGTAATTTTATTAAGCTATCCTCCAATTACTCAAATTGATGTAAAACTCTCGAAACTCAATCCTCCGTTGGGTGGGAAAATTAAAAGCGTAGGTGTGCGGATGTCGAAAAGCAGAATTTAACGATGAAAAAAGTGTGTCCAAAATGCGGTAAATTCTTTGAGTGTTCAGAGAGTATTAATTGTTGGTGTTCTGAAGTTCAGGTTAGTTCAACCACAAAAGAAACACTAAATCAGAATTATTCTGGTTGCCTTTGTAAGGTATGTCTGAATATTGTTGAAATGGCATCAAAAAAAAATTTGCAGTATAAAAAATAAATTACTATTTTTGCACTCCAATGGTCCTGTAGCCGAGTGGTTAGGCACCGGTCTGCAAAACCGTCTACAGCGGTTCGAATCCGCTCGGGACCTCAAAAAAAGCTGTCGATTTCGACAGCTTTTTTTATATAAATCATTTTGAGTTTCTTAAAATATTTGGCACTTAAAATATTACATACCAGCAGCTTGGCAAGCGGTAATAGCAACAACATTTACAATATCTTCAACTGAGCAACCTCTAGATAAGTCATTGATTGGAGCAGCCATTCCTTGCATAACTGGACCAATTGCTTCTGCACCAGCCAAACGTTGAACAAGTTTATACGCAATATTTCCAGTTTCTAATGTTGGAAAAACCAAGACATTTGCTTTACCAGCAATTTCGCTACCTGGAGCTTTGCTAGCACCAATAGAAGGAACGATTGCAGCATCTGCTTGTAATTCACCATCAATTTTCAAATCTGGATCCATGCTTTGCGCAATACGAGTTGCACTTACTACTTTATCAACCATTTCGTGTTTTGCGCTTCCTTTAGTAGAAAAGCTCAGCATTGCAACTCTTGGCTCAATTCCAGCAATTGCTCTAGCTGTTTTTGCAGTAGTTACTGCAATTTCCGCAAGTTCTTTGTCTGTAGGATTTGGATGTGCAGCGCAATCTGCAAAAACCATTACACCATTATCACCCCATTGTTTGTCTTTCATCACCATAATAAAAGCACCGGAAACAACACTAACACCAGGAAGTGTTTTTACAATTTGGAACGCTGGACGAAGCACATCGCCAGTTGCATGAAGAGCTCCAGCTACTTCGCCATCTGCTTCTTTATTTTTTATCAACAAAACGCCTAAGTATAAAGGATCTTCAACTAGCTTAGCAGCTTGTTCCATGGTCATTCCTTTACTTTTTCGTAGATTAAAAAGCATTTCGATATAGAAATCTTTCTGATCGTGAGCTTTTGGATCAATAATGCGAGCTTTTTTCACATTCTCTAGCCCTAAAGTAGACGCTTTTTCAAGAATTTCGCTTTCATTTCCAAGTAGAATGATTCTAGCAATTGATTCACCAATAATGGTATTTGTTGCTTTTAATGTTCGCTCTTCAGTGCCTTCTGGCAGTACAATACACTTATTGCTTTTTTGAGCTGTTTCTTTAATTTGTTCTATTAATTCCATTAATTTAAGTATTGTGATTTTTGACACAAACTTACAATATTATTCACTATTTATAATAAAAAAACATTCAAATTATGCAATTCTACATGTATTTTTTTCATCAATCAACTTAATTTACGGCATTTAATACCGTATGCTAATATATATTAATCCAATATTAAAAAACATAATTCAATATTACATATTACGCATCGACCATTAAACCATACTAAATTTCAAATTGTCTATTGGACTAATTTGAAATAAGTAATGGTATAAAACACCAAAGTTAAAATTGGTGATTATTAAGTAATGTGTAAGAAAGAAAATCATTTGCGGAAATAACCTACAAGATGAATTTTAAGCAAAATTTTAAGGAATAAGTTGAAAAGATAAGGAATGTCTATTATTCAATATTACCGTTGAGTTTTTTTATGATTTCTGCATGATTAGGATACATAGAGATTAGTTCGTTTTCTTCAAACAAAACAAAATCTCTAAAGTCAAATCCTGGGGATACCATACAACTAACAAGTGAAAAGGAGTTTAAATCTGTTGGTTCAGCGCCAAATATCTGATTTGCTGAAACTAAAATTTGTGGTAATTCTCCATTTTCAATATCTAATCCCAATTTTTTGGTTTTATGCTCCCCATTTTCATCAATAATATGAATATTCATGGCAGACCCGTAATGATAAAACCAAATCTCATCAAATTTCAATTTATGGAATTTAGAAACTTGTCCGGATTTAAGCAAAAAATAAATTGTAGTTGAAAGGGCTCTTTGACCTTCAAATTTGCAGGAATAATTATCATCTGATACAGGTGTAGAATTTCGATAAATTTCTTTATAATAGCCACCTTCTACATGGCTTTCCATTCCTAACTTTTGAATAAAAAAATCGGCTGAGAACATTTTTATATGAATTTAGTTTATTAAATAACTTTTCAATCCTTATAAAAAAGGAGATTACATAAACTCAATAGAAACATCTTTTCTAAATTTAGATTCAAGAATGCTCACAATTCGTTTCACCACATTTCGTCGAATTTCTAGTTCTTGGGGCAAATTTGGATCCTGATGAGCGATATTAATACTAGTACCTGTAATAAAATGAATTTTATCGCTTTTGAGCAATAATTTAACTAGTTCATCCGCTGGGCCGTTTGTAAGTATTGATTCTGGTTTATAATTTTCGAGGATTTGAAAAACTTTTCCTAGGGTTAAAATACCCTCAGTAACAAGATTAATTCCTTCCATATAAGAAATTGGAGGAAGATCATAATCGGTAATTTCAATACCTGGACGATATAAGTATCCTAAGTTTTCAGCAATAATTTCTGCTGTTGTACCGCCACAAATCACTTTTTTCCCTTCAAACTCTTGAACTTTAACCGCTAGTTGAGTATCTCTATCTTTGCTATATGGAGGGCCAGTAATTACCAATAATTTTCGAGGTTGTCGATAATAAACTACCCCGCACGAAGTATCATCTTGAGGCTTTCCATTGTCGTTTCTCATCGCAATTGCTGCTATTTTCTTAGCCATTTCGCGAGCCGAAATATATGGATCACGTTCGATTGAGCTATGAACAAAATATTCCACATTTTCTTGCCCCCATCCAAATGGATATTGTTTAGTTCCCATTCCAGACTGAGTGATACCATCAGACCAGAAAAAAATTCGATCTTCTTTTTGAGCTTGAAACTGACACGCTCTTAATGTTTTTCCTTTATGCGTTTGGCTCTCCAGAATAACATCTCTCCAAATTGGGTCAAATGGCTTTTTCCCTCGCATAATAATACAATTTGGATTATCATATTCAATAATCTGCGTAGCTCCATCAAATTCGATATCGATAATTGTAAAGGTAGAATAACTCACTTTCCGTTTAGAACATACTGGAAGAGTGTCCATTATAATTTCTGCTGTATGACGAATACTTCGATGATCTTTAGTAAAATTCAAGGCCATGGACGCTGTTAAAGTAGCTAAAACATTTGCTTTGATACCACTTCCCATTCCATCACTTAAAACAGCAATAATACGACGCTCCTTTTTTACCCTTTCGGATAGAAAAACATCTCCACAAATCATCTCGCCATTACAAATGTTTTGCTCAAGGTCAACTTCAATATAAAACTTGTCGTTAATCATTTATAAGAGTTCTCGTCTGTGTTATAAGATTTAATAATTGAGTGTAATATCTTTTCGGTTTTCGATGAACTTTCTCCCAGCAAATATGCAATTCGTTGCACAGTTTCGAGATTATCTCTAATAACTTCTCGGGCTCTTTCAACAACTTCATCTTTACGGACTTCTGGATTTTCCATATCACGAATAATTCCGCCGACAATTTGATGTTTCTTAATAGTAAAAACAGAGAGGTTAAATACTTTATTATTATATTCTTCATCACGGCTTAGACTCTCTTCGCCAGTAAAAATTAAGGAGGCAAATAGTTTATGAAATGGGACTAAAGTTCGTAAATCCGCATTAATTAATCCTGGCACAACTCTGTTAATATCCTGAGCCTCAGAGCCCATTAATTTCACAAAAGAGTCGTTAGATTGCATAATCTTTAAATCCTTATTTACTATCACAATTGCCAAAGGAATTTTCTGAAGCATAGAGGTAACTGTTTGGGATAATTCCTTTGCAAATTGTTCTTCTTCACGTGCTTTTTGTTCTGATTTTGTAAGTGCTTCTTTTGTTTCGGAGAGAATATTATTAATAGTAGCCATCTCATCAATATAATCGTTCATCTTTTTATACGAATATGTTGGACACATTTCGAGAGTAGCGAGTCCTTTACATATTGCAACTGCGAATTTTGAACAATTATCATGTCCGCAAGCACCACAACTAAGAATTTCGTGAGCCTTATCGCGACCAAGTTCTCTCAAAACATCTTTAAGTTCAGCTTTTGAAGGGCTGGGCATTCGTTGATCATCAGTTTTGGAATAAGTTCTTTTAAAATTAAGCAAACTAAACTTTTTGATATCTTTTTCCCACTGTGGTTTATCAAATGACCTCAATCGTTTTTCAACGTAGTTAATAACCATAGTTCTTCGAAGAAATTTTTCTCCTTTTTTTGAAGTCCCTGGCCCCATAATACAGCCATCGCAATAAAACAAATCGATATGTTGCTTAATCTGAATATTTTGTTTAAATTCTTTGATTACCTGCAAAAAATTTTCTCTACCTTCGGTGCAAATAATTCTACCTGTAAGAATATCCTCATTGATATCTACAGCTTGTAGCATTCCCCTACTTATTGGAAAAAGAGATCCTTTTCGTCCTAATGGTTGATCGAAATCAGAAAACGCAACAGAAGTTTCTGTAATTCCAAATTCTTTAAACAATTCGCGTAGTTCTATATATGTGAGGACGGCATCAATACGTGTATCAGGATCTGGAAATCGTTTTACTTCATTTTTCGCAGCAATGCATGGACTAATATATACAACCCTTAAGTCATTCCCATGAATTTCATGTAACACTTTAGCTGTTGTAACCATGTGTGGGATGATTGGTGCAATATTGTCAACTAGTTCTGGATAATATTTTTCGATATAACTTACTACAGGAGGACAGTTTGCAGTGATGAAGTATTTTCCGTTAAAATCTTTAAAGAGTTTTTCGTATTGGAAAGCCATTAAATCTACGCCAAAACTCACCTCATTTACATAATCAAAACCTAAACTTTTAATCATGTTTACAAAACTTCTATAATCAGTGATATCGCTAAATTCTCCAGAAATACTCGGAGCGACAATGGCTGCAACTTTAACTGGAGAATCTAATAGATGCTTTACTTCCTCTTTTGCATCCAAATATTTTACCGCATTTTGAGAACAAACAGAAAAACAACTTCCGCATCCAATACATCTATTCTGAATAATTTCAGCATAACCATCTTGGACTTTAATGGCTTTAGAGGGGCAAACACGAATACACGAATAACAAAGTTTGCATTCGATTTGGCTAATGTGAATTAGATTCATAATTATCTATTTTTCGAAAAAAAGGGCATCTAATAATAATTGTAGTTGATCTACCTTAATATCTTCATGCATTGTTTTATCTATAAACAAAATTGGGCCTTTACCACAATTACCAGAGCACAGCTTTCCTTTGAAATCTACCCTATCAGCAAGCTTATTTTCTTTAATGTATTTTTCTATAAATTTCAAAGAATCTCGATTGCCTCGGGCAAAGCAGGAACTTCCTAAGCAAATAATAATTTCGTGTTTTTGGTTCATAGCGATATTGTTTACGATAATTGCCATAAATTTAATACAAAAAAAAAGGATAACAAAATTTTGCTATCCTTTTCTTAAAATAAATATGATTATTCTTGGATATTACACTGAATATTTAGATAATCTATTCAAAACATTATTAATAACGTTCTCTTGATCTGTAATGTGTGTGTAGAAGTTCATGCGATTTGTGTCCATTGGGTTTGCCAAGGAATTCTTTATAAATTGCAGCTACTTCTGGATTTTCGTGTGATTTACGAATTGGCATATCACTATCTTCAGCATAAATTGCATCGGCACGTTTTTGTCGAATAGTAGCATTTGTTGGCATTGGTTGACCACCACCACCTAAGCATCCACCTGGGCAAGCCATGATTTCGATAAAATGATATACTGATTTACCATCTTTCACGCTTTGCATCAATTTTTTAGCATTTACTAATCCATGAGCAACAGCACAACGTAACTCAACACCTTCTAAGAAACTCCATTCAGGGATAGTGCCAGAAATTACTACAGATGCTTCTTTGATACCTTCAAAACCACGAACAGGAGTTACATTTAGGTTTTCGAAAGGAATTTCCTTACCTGTAACAACTTCCCAAGCGGTACGAAGAGCAGCTTCCATAACTCCACCTGTTGCACCAAAGATAACAGCAGCACCAGTAGATGCTCCCATCATACTATCATAATTTTCTTCTTGAAGAGTTGAAAACTCGATACCAGCTTGCTTAATCATAATTGCAAGTTCTCTAGTAGTAAGTACATAATCAACATCTTTATAACCACTGCTTCTCATTTCTGGGCGATCAGCTTCAAACTTCTTAGCAGTACAAGGCATAATTGATACTGAAACAATATTTGCAGGATCTATTCCTCGTTTTTGTGGATAATATGTTTTTGCCAAAGCACCAAACATTTGTTGTGGAGATTTGCAAGTAGAAACATTATCTAGCATATCGGGGAAAATATGTTCTACAAATTTAATCCAACCAGGAGAGCATGAAGTTGTAAGTGGTAAAGCAACAGTATGATCTTTATCTTTTAATGCTTTTTTAAGTCTTCCTAATAACTCAAATCCTTCTTCCATAATGGTAAGGTCTGCACTAAAATCGGTATCAAGAACAGCATCAAAACCTAAACGTTTAAGAGCTGCAACCATTTTGCCAGTAACACGAGCACCAGGTTCATTACCTAAATCTTCACCTAAAGCTATACGAGTTGCAGGAGCTGTTTGAACTACTACATGTTTATTTGGATCAGCAAGTGCTTCCCAAACTTCTTCTATATAATTTTTTTCAACTAAAGCGCCGGTAGGGCAACGGATAATACATTGACCACAATTGGTACAAACTACATCAAACAATGAATGTTCGAAAAATGTAGATACTTTCATATCTTCACCCTTGTGAGCACAACTGATAGCACTAACCGATTGTAGTTCTTCGCAAACGCGAACACAACGTTGACAACGTACACACTTACTATCATCTTTAATAATAGATGGTGAATACATATCAATAGTATAGTTTTTCAACGGAACTAAATCAATAAATGAGTCATTACTAATTTTGTATTCTGCGGCTAATGTTTGTAGTTCACATTTTCCGTTTTTGTAACATTTTGTACAATCGGCATTATGTTCCGATAATAGTAACTCAATAATATGTTTACGAGCAGTTCTTACTTTATGAGAGTTTGTAAGTACTTCCATACCATCAACAGCTGGAGTTGCACAAGCAACAGGAAGAACGCGGGCTCCAACTTGTTCAACCACACATACACGGCAATTACCGGCAACATTAATATCTGAGTGATGACACAGTACAGGGATTTTGATGTTTGCTTCGTGAGCAGCACTAAGGATTGTACTTCCTTTTTCTACGCTAACGTCAACACCATCTATCGTTAAATTTACTTTTTCTGCCATTTTATTTTTCATTTTATTATTTACATCTTGAATTAATAAATCATCTCTTCTCTAAAGTTATTTACAATCGACGAGAAAGAGTTTGCAACAGACTGACCTAAACCACATTTTGCAGTTAGCTTCATCGATTCGGTTAATTTAAGTAAGTAGTCAAGATAAGACGAGTTTTTGTCGCCTTTTTTAACTGCTTCGATACCATGAAGAAGTTGTTGAACACCAACACGACAAGGAGTACATTGTCCGCATGATTCTTCTGCGAAGAAATCTAAATAATTACGGAGCAAGTTATACATAGAACGTGAGCTATTAAAAATCATCATTGAACCACCAGTAGGTAGAGAATCACCTTCGAGATCTCCTTGGTATCCAATAATTGTAGCAGCAAATTTCTTTCGTGGAACGCAGAATCCTGAAGCACCACCTACTTGAACAGCTTTTGTATCGCCATCGCCAAATGCATCAACAAATTCTTGTAACGACATACCAAGTTCTAGTTCATAAATACCAGGAATTGGGGTATCACCAGAAATTGAGAAAAGTTTTGATCCACGAGATGATTTTGTTCCAAGTTGTTTGTATTTTTCGGAACCAATTTTACAAACAATAGCTGCAGAAGCCAAAGTTTCTACATTGTTTACAACAGTTGGTTTACCTAAATATCCAGAAATAACAGGAAATGGAGGTTTGTTTCTTGGCTCACCACGTTTTCCTTCCATTGATTCAAGAAGAGCAGTTTCTTCACCACAAACATAAGCACCAGCACCCATAAATACATCTACTTCGAAATCGTATTTCATTTCGCGCATAATTTCGTGAAATTCTTTTAAGTCACGACGAAGTTTAGGAACCAAAAATTTATATTCACCACGTAGATAAATATAACCTTTATGTGCACCCGTAACTCTAGCAGCAATAGCCATTCCCGTAAGAACTTTTAGCGAAACCTTATCAATAATTTCACGATCTTTGAAGGTACCTGGTTCGCCTTCATCAGCATTACATACAATATATTTTTCATCTGCTTTCGCATCACGAGCAAATTTCCATTTTAAACCGGTAAGAAATCCGGCACCACCTCTTCCTTTTAATCCAGAATCGATCATTTCATTGATAATCTCATCATCAGTTCTTTTAAACGTTCTAGCAATAATTTCGCGGTAGTCGTCTTCCTGAAAAATAAAATCAACTCTTTTTAAGGTTTTATCTGACATTTCGTTCTCTCCTATGTTTTTTTATTAATAAGTACCTTTTTTTGAATAACTATCCAAAATTTCAATCATTGTTGCTTCGTTTAACTCCGTATAAACATCGTCGTTAATCAAAATTGCAGGCGCCTTGTGACACCAGCCTAAACAATTTGCTTGAAGAAGAGTAAACTTTTTGTCTTTTGTAGTTTCCCCCAATTTAATCTTCAATGTGTCTTGAATAGCTTTAACAATTTGATTTTTACCTTTCATCGAACAAGTCAATGACTTGCAAACACGAATAACGAACTCACCACGAGGTTCTGTATCCAAAAATGAATAAAATGTTGCAGTTCCATACACCTGTGCTGCTGACAAGTCTAGTTCTCTTGCAATAATTTTAATCGAATCTTCGCTGAGCGTTCTCTCTTGCTCAATAACACCTTGCAATACTGGCATCAAACTTTCCCGTTCTCTGCCGTAAATATTCACAAGTCGTTTAATCAAGTTTTCTACTTCTACCATTGTTGCTTTATTTAATTAAGTTAATATTAATTGAATGAATACTTTACTGTGATTATATTTCTTTAAACAGCTACATAAACAACCATTTCGGCTACAAATATAGGAGATTAATATTTTATTTTTCTAATAAAATTTATTTTTTCAGCATTTATTTGCAATTTAGAATCAATCTATTTACAGCCTAATAATTCGTTAATTACGTCTAATTTCGATACTTTATTTCATTATTTTCAGTGCATTAAATCGATTTACATTTACTTAACATTGACGACTTCTACATCACAAATCCACGTACAATAATATCATTTGTTATTTTTTTGTTATGATTTACGTTTTGTTAATATTTATTATTAGAGCTCATTATTCAATAAAAAAATATTCCATTTTCTATCTTTTTCACATTTTTCTCAAATAAATTTTTTTAGAAAAATAATCAAAATAAATGTGTCTATAATTTAAATCAGATGAGACATCATTTTTTTTATTAATTTCGTTGCACTACAGTTTTTATATAATCTCATTTTAATGAAAAACAATAATTATTCAATTTTAATCTTTGGTGTTTTCTTGATCATAGCAACAAGTTGCAAGAAAGACAAAACGCTTTGGGATGCGGATTTAACTGTCCCAATTATTCAAACATCACTTACAATTAATAATATCATTGCTGACAGTTTATTAACTACTGATGCCAATAATCATCTTTGGATAGAATACCACAATCAGCTCTTGAATTACAATATCGACTCAATTATTGACTTACCTGACACTGTTACTTCATATTCGCTTACCGCCTCTGGGAGTGGTTCGCTTCCAGCAGGGCAAACAATTGCATCAAATAATGATATTAAAAGCTTTGCTTTTGAACCCGCTAAAATCACACAAGTAGATATTACCGATGGATATCTAGTATTCACTTGTTTTAACCCACTTATGGTTCCTCTTGTTGTCACTTATTCTATTCCAGCAGCAAAACAGTACGGAACTCCTTTTTTACTTCAAGAAATTATTCCAGCATCTAATGGGTCATCCCCATACGCTTATACTAAAAAAATTGATCTTAGAGATTATTCTATTGATATGAGGGGTCCGAGTTTCGATAATTGTAATCGGTTTGCAACTTCTCTAAATATCACTACATCACCAGATCATGGAACTTCACAAGTAATTGCTGGACAACAATTTGTGTTTTTTACAAGCTTTGAAGGATTACATTTAAAATATGTAAAAGGTTATTTAGGAAATGACACACAATCATCAGGGCCTGATACTACAACCGTAGACTTTCTTCGACGAATCAGCAGTGGCACTTTTGGTTTAAGCAGTGTAGATGTCGCCTTAAACATCACAAATAGCATAGGTGCAGATATTCGATTAATTCCTCAAATGCTAATTTCAAATAACACGCGTTCACATCAATCAGTTGCTTTGAGTGGTGATATTATTGGAAAATCTTATAATATTACTCGTGCTTCCCAAACCAATCAAAGCACAAATCCAGTTCGTCCTACATCAACCACAATTCAATTTAATAACACCAATATCAAAGCACTCATTGAAAACCTTCCCGATCAGTTTATTTTCAAATCATCAATTCAAACCAATCCGATGGGAAATATTTCTTGTGGAAACGATTTTGTTTACGCTGGAAATGGACTTAAGGCTGATTTGAAAAT
Source organism: Bacteroidota bacterium (assembly GCA_037130365.1). Classification (GTDB taxonomy): domain Bacteria; phylum Bacteroidota; class Bacteroidia; order Bacteroidales; family WCHB1-69; genus JBAXTE01. The sequence goes on along the minus strand of JBAXTE010000004.1, from coordinate 86,830 downwards.
AAAAATCCCATTATCATTTAAAGCGAATACACTCGTCCTCTCAGACACAATCGATTACAACATAGATCAAAATGAATCCCCAATTAATAATGGCACACTAATGTTGTTAATATCAAATAGTTTTCCTGTTGCGGTAAAAATCAAATTGTATACTTTAAATAATAATCTTCAAATAATTGATGAGATAACAGCACCCAATCAATTGGTAAATGCTGGATATGAAAATACAAGCCATAGTCCGATACCAATTTCTAGTTCAATAAAAATTTCCCTACCAGAAGCCACTCTTAAGCGCTTTCTAGCTTCAAAAAAACTACTTCTGGTAGCCGAACTCAATACCACTAACACGAACTATGTAAATATTAATTCAGGAGCAACTATTCAGGTGAAAATTATTGGAAGCTTTAACACAAATTTGAATTATTAATGAAAAAAATCCTCTCATACATTTTTCTATTTTCCCCTTGGTTATTAATGGGACAAAACTTCAGTGAGTTGAATAAATTTTCAACGGATTCTACGACCAAAGAAAACTTTGTTTTTTTTGACGCCACTGGCGATATTTCTTCAAATACAATTCAAACAGACCTTATGAAGAAATTCCTTTTTGGTGGTCAAATTTCTCAAACGATGAAACAAAAATGTATTTCAAATCTTTCAACTGACAATACACTTGGAATCAGTGGAAATGCCCGCTTTACATTTGCTACTAATCTTTCGAAGACATTTAGTAAAAATCTATTTTTAACCCTTGCGTATCAACAAAACTCATTTAACGATTCTAAATTAAACAAAGAAATGGCAGATCTGATCCTCAATGGAAATACTGCTTTTTTGGGCGAGAGTGTCCCTTTAAATCAAGTGAATTTAGATATGCTAAACTACTCTACAATTTCAATAGGTTTTTTAAAAAAATACGAGAATGAGTTTCAAAAACACTCCTTTGGATTTTCTTTAGGTTACGCATTTGGATTCTCAAATTTTTCTACTCACATAAACTCTGGACAATTATCCTTCGCAAATGACGGATCTTCGATTGGTCTTAATGGAAATTATAATATTGCATTTTCAGATACATCAACTAATAAATTTTTAAAAGGAAATGGGTTTACCACCTCTTTTTTCTACGAATTTATAAAGAATAAAAAATATGCATTAAGCTGTTCAATCGAAAATTTAGGATTAATCACTTGGAATTCCAACTCCTTTTCAGCTCAAAAAAACATATCACTTTTATATTCTGGAATTGGAATTAATGACATCACAAATATTGACAATAACCTATTTAACAATACGATAGACAGCACTTTAAATTCGATACGATATCCAAAAAAAACTAGTTCATATCAAACTAAAACGCCATTTACGATTTCTTTAGCTGGTAAAATAATTATCTTTAAACAGTTTTCGCTCATGGGTTCTATTTGGAAACAAGTATATACAAATCAGAACATTGGATACCAATTAAAACCAATTTACACGCTACCCTTCTTCCCTACAGATATTGCTCCGTACATATATTCGAATGGATACAGCCCTTTTGATATTGGACTTGAAATCATCTTTCGAAACATAAAAAACATGATAATAAAAACAGACATTCATTCATTACAAATCACTTCTCACACCATTGGAGGAAGTTTTGTAATTGGTTATAAATTTTAACACCAAAAAGCATGAAATCATTTTTTTCTATACATCCAGTTCCAAAAATAAGCAACTACAATAGTAATAACTTTTTCCTTATTGCGGGTCCTTGCGTGATTGAAAACAAAGAAATGCCTTTAGCAATTGCTACACATTTAAAAGCAATTTGTGAAAAGCTAGAAATTCCATTAATTTTTAAAGCGTCTTATCGCAAAGCCAATCGTTCTAGCAATAGTTCCTTTACCGGAATTGGCGACGAACAAGCGCTAGAACTTATTGCAGAAGTTGGCAGAAAATTAAGTCTACCAACAATCACGGACATTCACACTGCCCAAGAAGCATCACTTGCCGCAATGTATGTCGATGCACTTCAGATTCCCGCATTTTTATGCCGTCAAACTGATTTGTTAGAAGCTGCTGCTGAGACAGGATTATACGTAAATATCAAAAAAGGGCAGTTTTTGTCGCCAGAATCAATGAAGTTTGCAGTAGAGAAAGTTCGTGCAAAAGGAAATCAAAAAGTGATGATTACCGAAAGAGGAACTACATTTGGGTATCAAGATTTGGTGATAGATTATCGTGGCGTAATTGAAATGCAAAAAAACCAATGTCCTGTAATTCTTGATGTTACGCACTCTTTACAACTACCAAATCAGCAAAGCGGAGTTACTGGAGGTCGTCCAGATTTAATTACTACAATTGCTTCCGCTGGTATTGCAACTGGATTTGATGGACTATTTATCGAAACTCATCCTACCCCAAATAAAGCTCTTTCCGATGGAGCGAATATGCTTCAATTAGATTTAATGGAAAATTTACTTCTCCGTCTTACTAAAATCCGCAAAGCCATTCTGTAATTTCATATTTATTCATTTCTGCAATCACAAATTTCTATGAAAAGAACCAAGTATATCATCACATTTATCATATTGTACTCCGTTGGATTGAATATGAATGGATATTGTCAACAGATTTTTTCAAAGACTTATGGGCATTTTGATTTCAATTATGGCAAAGATGTCATTATTGATAGTAATGGTTATTATATTCTAGGAAATACGGGGTATAATAACGGAAATTCAGCTCCAATGTTGATTCGCACGGATACCGCTGGAATTATTCAAAAACAAAATTACCAGCCATCAACAGAAATTACATCTGCCACCAAGTTTTACAAAACACACGATAAACTCTATGTTTGTGGAAGTACAAACAATACCCTTACCAATGATTATGACTGTTTTTTAAGCATTTACGACACTTCGCTCACTTTAATTAGAGCGATTCATTTTGGAGGAAGCTCTTGGGATTTTGCAAATGATATTACTGGTTTCGACACTTTGATATATGTTGTTGGACAAACCTATTCAACTTCTAACGGATTTTCGTGGGGAACAATTTCAAAATTCAATCTCTCAGGCGATAGTCTTGACACCTATTATTACGGAATTGATGGAGAAGCATCAATAAATAGCTTAACCATTCGAGGTGATACAGAACTATTATTTACTGGTAAGTACCAAGCCCCAGATTCGCTTTTTCCTTCGGCTTTTATTGCATCTGCAAATACCAACATGATTTTAAATTGGAACAAAAATTTATCTGCAGACTTAGGCAAAAGTGTTGGCAACGATATAGAATTAGGAATTTACAACATAATTCTCATTTGTGGTAGTTCTGAAAAATATAGCTCAACATCTATGAAAGATGCTTTCATATACACCGTAGATGTGAGTGGAAATTATATACGCCATGAGATTTTTACAGGAACAGTATATGCTAAGGATGATGAGTTTTTATCGATAGCAAGAACCGAACTTGGTGATTTTTACATCACTGGAAATACAAATAGTTTTGGTTCTGGAAGTTCTGATATCTTATTTTTCAAAGTAAACTTCACTGGGTATTTCTTATGGTCAACTTCTTGGGGAGAAATTAAAGACGATATTTCTTCATCAATTAAATATTCTCCAAGTGACACAGGATTTGTAGTTTGTGGTACGAGTACATTTTTTGGCAATTTCAACAGCAATATATTATTGATTAAAACCTCACAATCATTGATCTTAAATAATAATCCAATACATGAACTTAACGTGGAGGATGAATCTTCAATAGCATCAAACATTAGTTGTTACCCAAATCCTACAATAGATAATATCACAATATCCTGTGCAGAAAGTAATAGAATTAAATTCATTGAACTTTTTGATATTCGTGGACAAAAAATTGGATTTTTCAAAGGAAATGAAAGCGAAAATTATACGATAGATATTGCGAAAGTTCCTTCACAACTGTTGTTATTAAAAATCTCAACCGATAAAGGGGTTTACACAAAAAAGATTATTAAACAGTAGTTTTGAATCTTAATTTCTAAGTAAATCTTCAGCAGTTTCAATTGCTGCCTTCGAAACAGATTCGCCACTAATCATCTTAGCAATTTCATCAACACGCTCTACATGGGTGAGTTGTTTAATGTTTGATAGTGTATTATCATCTTGAACTTTCTTATACACCCAAAAATGAGATTCCGCCTTTGCTGCAATTTGAGGAAGATGAGTAATTGCCAAAATTTGCATATTTTGGGACATTTTGCGTAAAATATTTGCCACTTTTGCTGCAATATCGCCCGAAACGCCAGTATCAATCTCATCAAAGATAGCAATTGGAATAAGATTTCTTGAATGAATCAACGATTTTACGGCTAACATCAGCCTCGATATTTCACCACCCGATGCAATCTTCACAATTTCACGAGGTTGTTGTCCTTTATTTGCCGAAAACAAGATTTCTACATCATCACATCCATTTTTAGTAAATGAGTTTTTTGAAGAAATATTAATTACCAACTCTGCATCTGGCATTCCCAATTGCATCAGCACACTTTTAATCTCAGTTGCCATTGGCTTGAGATGTTTTGATCGCGATATGGTTAATTCTTTGGATGTAATAGTTAATTCATTTTCAATTGCTTTTAACTGCTTTGTTTGAGCTTCAATTTCTGAATCAAGTACCAAAATAGAATTAAGTTTTTCATCAAATTGATTCCGTAATTCAATCAACTCTTCAGCCGAAGACACTCTATGTTTTAAAAGCAATTTATTTAGCTGATCGAGTCGCTGAGTCACAAAATCAACACGTTCGGGATCAATTCGAGTATCGTCAGCAATTGTAATTGCTTCATTGGCTATATCTTTTAATTCGATATTGCAACTTTCAATTCTAGCTCTAAGCTCAGCGGAAGGTAGGTGCAACAATTGCGTTGAAGCCATTAAAGTCTTAATTTCACTCAACTGGTTTACTATTGCAAAATCATGTTCGATAATGATTGAATGAGTTCGATACAGCGCGTTTTTAATTAGCTCCCCGTTAGATAATAGCTTAAGCTCAGCTTCTAGGGATTCAATCTCTTTTATTTTTGGATTAACATCTTCTATTTCAGCAAAAAGAAATGAATAGTAATCTTTATCTGTCGCAGCTTTTTTTTCTGTTTCTAACAATAGATTTAAACTACTTTTCAAAGCAATATACTGTTGAAATAGGGATGAATATGCTTGAAGTATTTTGTGATTTGATGCAAATTGATCCACTAAATTAAGTTGAAACTCACTTTCATTTAAAAGCAAACTATGATGCTGAGAATGGACATCAATAAGCCGTTCAGCAAATATTTTAAGAACAATTAATGTTACGGGAGTATCATTTATAAAAGCTCTAGATTTTGCTTGAGGAGTTATCTCACGACGAATAATTAAGGTAGAGTCATAATCGAGGTCGTATTCTTTAAAAAGGGATTCTAAATTGAGTTCAGAAATATTAAAAACACCTTCAACGACACATTTTTTTGTTGGATCAGACAACACAGATAAATCAGCTCTTTGACCAAGCAACATAGACATAGCTCCAACGATAATCGATTTTCCAGCACCAGTTTCTCCTGTTATAACATTAAACCCACTTGAAAATGAAATTTCCAGTTTCCGAATTAATGCATAATTTTCAATACTAATTTGGGAAATCATTACGCTCTCCTATTTACTAGTCATAATTACTTGATATTTTGAAGCATTTGCAGGGTCTAACTCCCTCATTATACCAGTTACTTTGGATTTATCTTGAGGGCTTGCTTTTGAGTAAATATTGATAATTTCGTCAGATTTTGCTTGCACAATAATTGAAATAATAAATAAACCTGGCTTTTCGCGATTTAACATTTGCAATAATTCAAGACTTTCGGTGATAGCCTGTCGACCTCCTTCGAGATTATCTGACATAACATCAAGTCCCAGACGATGATATTTATACCAAAATTCACGAACTTTTGAATATGCACCATTTTGAATATTTTCAACCAACCAAAAACGATTACGTTGACTTTCAAATGCTTTCCAACCTTTTTCTGCTCTGTTCTGGCAAGTATTTACAATTGCATTTGCTTTGGTTAAAAACTCACCACCGCCTTTCATCGAATATGCATCTGCATCAAGAGCCAAAAATATGTTTAAATAAAAAGACACCATTGAGGTTAGATTGCTAATAAACGTATTTTCTACAAAATCTAATGGTTCATTTTCTGTATATGTAAACTGAATATCTTTGTCTATATAATTAAAAAGCACAGTGTTGTATGCAGTTTTATAAACAGGACGACGCAATTGCAAATTACAAGTTCCTTTTAATTCATCAGAAGTTCCAGGATCATCCAATGTAAAAAGAATACTACACTCAATTCGTTCTTCATTTTTGTATTGATAATTGGTCCATTTTCTATTATTTACAAACTCGTATAATGCTTTTTGTAATGTTTCATACTTATGTTTATCAGAAGCCTGAACCTTAGATGTATTTATTGAAACCTGGCATATAAATTCTTGACTAAATGCATGTTGACTAAAACAAACAATAACAAAAATCAGCAATATTAATCGTTTTCTCATGAAATGTTATTTTAATTTTTGTTCAATATAATTAACTATATCTGTGGCAACTTCCTTTTTAGTTTTTAGAGAAAATTGAGTTACCGATTTATCTTTATCAATGATTGTGATTTTATTAGTATCTAAGCCAAATCCTGCACCATAATCGTTTAATGAATTGAGAACTAAAAAATCAAGATGTTTGCTACTTAATTTATTAAAAGCATTTTCCATCTCATGATCTGTCTCTAAAGCAAATCCAACGATAAGTTGATTATTAGCTTTGTTTTCACCCAAATCTTTCAGAATATCTTTTGTTTTCTTTAAGACTATAGTATAATCCTCAGAATTTTTCTTGATTTTTGTTTCAGAGAATTCAACTGGGGCATAATCCGCCACAGCAGCAGCCATGACTATAACATCATGAGATTTTTGAAGCGATATACATTCATCATACATTTGCTGAGCAGATAATACATTAATACGATGAATAGCAGAAGAAATTGGCACTTCAATCGGACCACAAACCAAGGTAACTTCAGCTCCTCTATTTAAAAGCTCGTGTGCAATTGCAACGCCCATTTTTCCAGAAGAATGATTGCTGATAAAACGAACAGGATCTATTGCTTCAACAGTAGGTCCAGCAGAAATAAGGGCTTTTTTCCCATTTAAAGAAGCTGATTTATGCAAGAAATTATCAACAAAATCAAAAATGGCTTCAGGCTCTTCCATCCTACCATTTCCCTGATATCCACATACTAAATCGCCAAAAGTTGGCTCAATAAAATGAACACCATGATTTTTCAAAACTTCAATGTTTTTTTGTACCGAGAAATGGGTGTACATTTTTGAATTCATGGCAGGAGCAATAAATACTGGTTTATCGAAAGCTAAAAATGAAGTAGAAAGTGCATCATCAGCAATTCCTGCAACAAACTTCCCAAGAATATTGGCCGTTGCTGGAGCAATCACAAAAACATCTGCAAAATCGGTAATACTAATATGTTCAGTGCTATACTCTTCTGGCGACAAAAAAACGTCGGAATAAAGTTTGTTCTTCGATAATGTTTCGATGCTTAATTGAGTTACAAATTCAAGCGCATTTTTAGTAACTACAACTTTTACCTCATAACCTGCTTTAACAAATAAACGAATAAGAGATAGCGACTTATAAGCGGCTATCCCTCCACTGATGCCAATAAGGATATTCCCTTTTCCGGCCATATTTAAAAAATTAAAATTCGCCTAAATCTTTGTTCGGGTTTTTGTAATATACCTTACCTTTTTGAAATTCGCTTATTGATAAAAGGGTAGGTTTTGGTAGTTGTTCATAACTACGAGCCATTTCGATTTGTTCACGATTTTCGAAAATTTCTTCTAAATTGTCGTTTATTCCCGAAAATTCTTTAAGTTTTTCATGTAGTTCGTCACGTAACTCAATGGCTATTTGATCCGATCTTTTTGATAATAAGACAATCGTTTCATAAATATTGCCGGTTTGAGCATCTAAATCATTTAAATTGCGAGTAATCGCAGTTGTTTCGATTTTTACTTTTTTTATATCCATTTTGTCAATAAAAATAATTACTTCTGATATGTTAACAACTTATTGTTTGAAAGCTTAATATACGATTCAATTTCATTTTTCTTAGGAGAAGTAGGAAAAACAGTATTAAATTGATTTGCCAAATCAATGCACGTTCTATATCGCTCCTCTTTTTTTGAATCAATACTATTAAGAGCGTAAAGATACATATTTTTTACCATAAACTCCATTACCATTTCACGGTATTTTGTATCTGGAAATGTTTTTAATACATTTTGAAATGAAATATGAGCTGCTTGATAGCTCTCAATGTAAAAATATGTAAGTGAAATATCTATCTCTTTTTTAGCCATTTTTTGGCGAAGTTCGTCTAGCAATTGGTTGCACTGCTCGACCTTTGGGCTTTGTGGAAATTTGTTTGTAAAAGCTTGCAACTCATCCATTGCGATCGTTGTACTACTTTGCTCTAAACTAGATTTTGGGGAATCTAAGTACGCACAATATGCAGCTAAAAAATATGATTCTTCTGCTTCAACAGAGTTTGGAAACAATTTTGTGAAGTTTTTAAAATGATATGCTGCCATTAAATATTCCCCATTTTTATAATAGCAATTGGGGTACATATAATAAAGCTTTTGAGCACGTTCTGTTCCTCGAAAAAGGGGTATAATCTCATCCAAAAACTGTAAACAAGAAACATAATCTTCTTTTTGATACAATTCTAATGCAGCATTATACTTTGCCTCTTTGTCTGCTTTTTTTAATATCTTCTGATATTTACTACAGCTAATCAACGAAAGAGTAATAAAAAGGACTATTGTGAGTAGTTTTTTTTGTTGCATGGTGCAAAATTACGAATTTTTTTTATAAATAACTGAAAAGCATAACGATTTTCATCTTATTTAAGTATGTCCAACATCATAATAAATTTCAGATTTGTCAAATTACACACATATTCGTCTAAATAACAATCTATTATTCAATGATTTTGTCAAAATCAAATATTTGATTTTTGAATAAAAACAATTAATTTTGCAAAATGACTCAAAGCAAAAAAAAATCGACGACCAAGTCTAGTGTTAAATCATCAAAAAAAAAATGGTGGAAGAAGGCTTTAAAGATAATTAGTTACATTGCTGCTTCTTTTATTATATTATCTATACTTACTACTATTCTTTATCGATGGGTAAATCCTCCAATAACGCCATTGATGGTTATTCGTAAGATTGAAGACGGAAGTTCCATAAACAAAAAATGGATGCCTCTCGATAGTATTTCGCCAAATATGGTAACTGCTGCAGTAGGTGGAGAAGACGCTAATTTTTTAAATCATAGTGGTTTTGATTTTGAAGCGATTGAAAATGCAATGGAGAAAAATTTATCAGGCAAAGCTGTTCGAGGCGGAAGTACTATTTCTCAACAAGTTGCCAAAAATGTTTTTTTATGGTCGGGAAGATCCTGGGTTAGAAAAGGACTTGAGGTTTATTTTACCATGTTAATTGAAGTCTTTTGGTCAAAAGAGCGAATTATGGAGGTTTACCTAAATGTTATTGAAATGGGTGATGGTGTTTATGGTGCAGAGGCAGCATCACAAAAGTACTTTAACAAAAGCTCTTCAAAGCTTAATCGAAATGAAGCTGCATTGATAACTGCCTGTTATCCAAATCCAAGGATATATTTCCCAAACAAGCCCTCTTCTACAGTTTTGCACAAACAAGGACTTATACTCAGAAATATGAGCAGAATTAAACGCGTTAAATTTGATTAATCCCGTATGCAAATATGATATAGTCCAATCAATAGCTTAGCGCGATGTAGTGAGTGTCGAACTAAGCTAGTCGAACTAAAGCTAATTTTTTAAACATATTCAATTATTCATATTTCGAATTCAGCATTAAATCCCCGTTAAATAATGAGGGTATGCCACGTTTCAGGACGAGGGCAAGCCCAGTTTGAGGCGAGAGCAAGCGATACTAAATTTGAAAATGTATATTGGTCTAATTTGAAATCAGAAATGGCATAAATCAAAATTGCATCGTCAGATATTTACATTTTTCAATATTAAATTGATATTTTAGCATAATTTCATTACTACCCTTATTAAACTTAGCTAATGAAGAAATATTATAATCATGAGAAAATCCAAGCCTGAAATTATTGTTCAACTTAACCTCAATTAAACTAATAAATGAATCTTTATATCTATACGAAACCCCAAAAGCAACAACTTTTTTGATCCAAATATTTGCATTTAAATCAAAATTCATAGAAGCACCAGAAGCCATTCTAAGCAAAATTGAAGGTTTAATCATTAAATTTTTAGATAGTTCAAATACATATCCAGAAGAAATATAAGCAATTTTCTTTTGAGAATAACCAAACATTTGAGTATTTCCCCAAATCAAATTGGGCATAGATAATCCAATATAGAAATTATTTGTTTGAAAATAGGCTCCTGCACCAAAAATAGGATTAAATGTGCTTTCATTAGAACTAAAAGCAGGATCAATATAGTCATTTTCTCTAGAATATTTGAGCAAACTATAATTAGCATTAATATTAGATGCTCCTCCTTGCAAGCCCATAGACAATTTTGATTTACCAAATTGAATATGGTAGGCATAATTAAATGCCAAATTGGAATTTGCAAAAACCCCAATTTGATCATGAGTAAAATTCATCCCTAATCCAAGTTTTTGTGATTTAAGCGGAACATCTATTGTAAATGTTGCAGTTTGAGGTGCTTCATCAATTCCAACCCACTGATTACGATATAATGCACTACAATTTAATGACTGATTATTACCAGCAAGTGCTGGGTTGATTAATATCTGATTGAACATATATTCTGAATAAATTGATGTTTGTTGTCCATTAGCAGAAAGTAATCCAAATAAAACAAAAATAATAGTAAGTTTTTTCATAAAGTCAAATGTATTAAATATGCAAATGGATCTCTATCTATTAATTGTAATCGTACCTTGTATTGATTTTCCGCCATTATTAAAATCAATAATATAAAAATAAGCACCATCTGTAACTTCCTTATTTCCAATATTAATTATGGAATTAGTTGTACCATCCCAATCATTCTGATAATCGTCTTTACTATAAACTATGGCTCCCCATCTATCGAAAATCTTAACACTTATTGTATAATATTCATTCCCCTCAATTACAAAATAGTCATTTACACCATCTCCATTTGGAGAGAATCCTTCAGGAATCCAATATTGGGATTCGCCAAATTCAATTAATGTAGGATCGTTTTCACCAATTTCATAAGTTATTCCATTAGAATTTAAATCTACTATTGTCCCTTCATCAGATATATCAGATACATAATTCAAGTTTGCTCCAAATGCAGATACGAGAGCAGAGTTGTAATATTTTGAAATACCAAAACTATGATGAATATTGATTGAAATAAATATTTCAGCAGAATCATGAACATTCAAAAAGCTTTGATTGCTATCTAGAAGATTCTTACAAATAATTCCATCAAACATAGAATTTATGACTACACTTCCAGATTGTATATATTTGTCTGTCACTTCAAATTCATCATTCAAAAGAACTTGAAATAGATCATTAAAAATTTGAATCCCTTTTAAAGTATCATTTCCAACATTTCGCACTTTGTATGATAAATCTACTTTATAACTTTCATCATTCAATTTATTGATTGACAAAACTTTATTCGCTAACCCAATCTGTGAATATGGAAATAAAAAAACGGGGGTTGGTTCGTTTTCAATTAATTCGTTTGGATTTCCATTATTATTTTCATCACACACTGTACCATTGTCTGACCAATCTTCCGTATATAAGCCATTTAATCCATAAGCAAATCCGTAAACTGAGTTATCAAATTGGCCAAAAGAGCCATTGGGCAATACCATTACTTTAAAATCAATAGTATCTTTTTGATGTGGCATTAACATACTTAAATTTGAGAGTAAATTGCATTCTGTTTTTCCATTAAAACTATAATTTAAGTATAAAGACCCAGTTGTAGTTATGTTTGAAAATACATAAAACGATTGCGGATTTGGAAATGTTAAAGATAAGGAATCTAAAATCTGAATGTTGTTTAAACTAGTTTCACCAATATTTTCTACAAAAATTTGATAATGAATTAAATAACTACCATCAAATTGCAAAATTGGGATATCTGCAATTTGTGCAACACCAATAACTGGACGATTCAAATTTGGTACTACTTGAACAAATACAAATCCAGTAGAACACAATCCTCCCTGATCACAAATTGTAATACAAATTGTATCGACTCCTATAAAATTTGTATTTGGAGTATATTCCAAACACACTTGTGAGCCATTAATTGAACTTGACACAGTTCCTTTTTTAAAACAACTTACTGAATTTATTAAAAATGGGAAAGGTCCATATGGATCATCAATTTGTATACATTTTATCAAAGTAGAATTTTCGAAAATTACAAAATTTGAATCCCTTAAATCTGGTGGAGTGTTTGGATGAGAAACAGTAATGTAAAACGTTGTTGTGGAACATAAATTTGTAGAATCACAAATAATATAATCAAATTGATCATTTCCAACAAAGTTTAAATTTGGAGTATATAGGATTGTACCGTTTGTAATATTTACTACAGCACTCCCATTTGAAGGAAGGTTGGAGATTGATAAAGAACTAACCTTAAGATTGTTATCACAATCTAGATCATTTACCAAAACGGATAATACTGAAGGCACATTTTCTAGAATTGTTATGGTATCAATAATAGCCTTTGGATAACCATTCACATGTACATTTTGATATAATATGTTACTATTTCCACTAAAATCAGTAATTATCCACTGAATATTATTATCTCCAACAGTTAAACTATTTAAATAATCATTTGTAATTGAACTGATCCCGCAGTTATCAGAAACTATGGGGTTTCCAATATCAAAATCATCAATTGAACATTCACCACTTTGCGTATTTAAACTTATTGAATTTATTGATGCAACTGGAGATTGAATATCATAGATCATTACGGTTAATAATCTATACTCGGAACGACCACAATCATTCTGCCATGCTACGTAATATGTTGTTGTTACATCTGGAGATTGAATTAGGACATCGTTACCCACAGCAATGGGGGTTGACAATGTATCATTTTGAAACCACAATAATGAATTACCGGTTCCTCCAGTAGCAGAAAGAATGATACCACCAGTATCAGATGGACATAAGAAATTTCGATTAACAAATGCTGATGATGGTTCAATGGGAAATTGTGTGTTTAATAAAATAGTGCTTGATGACAATGGTGAAGTACAATTATTGCATGTTACTTTACCTCGATAAATACCATCAGAAAGATTTGAGAAAGTATGACTATTGGCATTGCCAACCCATGTCTGTAAAACATTCCCATTATTGTCACATAATATAAAATTTTGATTTGAGGTAATACTTGAGTTCAATGTAATTAAGCCACTTTCACAAGATGAAATTGATGATATGGCAACGTTTGGAACATCATTATTCATAACTTGAACAATGTTAGAATCAGAGCAAAGTCCATTAGAGATAGTCCACTTAAACTTATACAAGCCTAATATTAATCCATCTACATTTACACTTGTTGCTCCTGTATTAGTAATAGTAGGATGATTAGGTCCACTTACAAAACTCCAAGAACCAATACCAACCGTTGGAATATTTCCAATAAGATTAGTAGAAGATTGATTACACAAAGTTTGATTAAAACCCCCAATGGCAATTGAAGAATTATTTAACACATTAACTTTAACGCGACTTTTTTGAGGTTGACAAACTCCATTTGAAACTGTCCATTCGAAAACATATTCTCCCACAATCAATCCATTTACTGCAGAAGTATTTGAATTAGGATTTGCAATTGAAACAATATTTGGTCCGGTAAATTGAGACCAATGACCGACTCCAAACTCAGGCACATTCGCATGCAAAACTAATGGTGAGTATATACAAATACTGATATCTGTTCCAGCATTTGAAGTTGAAGGAGGTTGTAAAACATTAACAATTACAGTATCTGCAGATCTACAAAATCCGAAACTCGAGTTCCAGGTATACTTATAAACGCCTGGAATTAATCCATCAAGAGTACAATTTCTATTTAAAGTATCTGTATATGTAGGAATATTCGGGCCTGAAATAAAACTCCAGAAACCAATACCTGAACTTAAATCATTACCCATTAATGTTAGGGAGTCAACATCACATATTGATTGATCAAGACCAGCATTAGGTTGAATTGGTGAACTCAAAGTAAATTGGACAGTAACATCAGAATAATTAGCATTTTCAGGACAAATAGAATTCCCATGGACTATAGTCCATCGAAACACATAAACCCCTTGATAAGAACATGTTACCATAGTATTTGGCATTGACGGATTTGAAAATATTACTGTACCAGGACCGTTAACCAATGACCAAGACCCCATTCCTACTGTCGGCGAATTGGCATTAAGAACAGTTGAAAGCCCACAAGCCGTAACATTGTTTCCAGCTATTGAAATTGATGGCTGTCCGTAATTATTTATCAACACCCGATCTGAAGCAGAACAATTACCATTATCAATAACCCATGAAAATTCATGGGTTCCAGTATGTAAATTAGAATAAACCGCATTTTTATTATATATTGATGGGCTAAATGAACCAACGCCAGGACCGTTATGGATCCAATGACCAATTCCAATCGAGGGGTTATTAGCATTAAGCTGAACCATCGTAGCATTACATAATTCTTGATTTGATCCTGCTTCTGGCAAAGTTGGCATACTCAAATTTGTGACAGTAATTAACGAACTACTATTACATCCACCATTTATTGAATATTTAAAAACGTAGGTTCCAATTAATAAGTTAGAAACAATGACACTATTACTTCCATTTATTGTAAAAATTGGAACATTCGGCCCGCTCACTAACGACCAAGTGCCAATACTATTTATGTTTCCAGTAAGAGTTGTAATTGACCGGTTACACATGGTATATGATGTACCAGCATTTGCAGCGGGAGTATAATAAATAATAACATCACTAGAGCTTATTGCACAATTAGGACCTCCTTGAATATTCCATTTTAGAACATAGGTCCCCATAACAAAACCTTTAATCGAACTTGTCGGTGAATTGAAATTGGAAAAAGTTAAAATCGATGGGCCACTAATAAACGACCAATATCCTAAACCATATTGCGGTGTATTGGCATGTAAATAGGCAATAGTATCAGGAGCACAAAGTGTTTGGTTTGCTCCTGCATTAGCAATTGAAGGTGGTATTGACACTGTAAGACTGACACTATCGGAAGAACCTAAACATGCACCATTTGATATGCTCCATCTCAACAAATACCGACCAGAATGCATATTTGTAATTATTGAATTTGGATTATGAATATTTTGAAAGGTTAGGATTGTTGGACCTGAAAGTTGGCTCCATGTACCTATTCCGTTAATCGTATTGTTTGCATCAAGTGAAAATGAGTTTGCACAAATTGTTCTATCAGCACCTGCAAAAGAATATTCATTCTGAGATGGTAATGTAATAATTACTGTATCAGTCTTAGTCGCACAATCATTCAAATTCAAATTCCAAACAAAAATATATGTACCTGGAATCAAATTATTAACAATTGAATTTTGTTGGTTAACATTTTCTATAGAACATGAAGGTCCAGAAATTTGAGTCCATATTCCAAAACTCGATGGAGGCAAATTTCCATCCAAAACAGTTGATTGAGACCCTATTGGAAGACACTGATTAGTCCCAGCATTTGCAATTATTCCTTGTGTAGAGGTTGTTGTCACTAACAGAGTATCAGATGAAATGCCACACGCATTTTCTATTGTCCAAACGAATTCATACGATACTAAATCACTAAGAATAGTGGCTATTGAATTTGGATTATGAATATCACTAATTGTGGCATTTGTGCTTGGATTTACAGACCATGTTCCAATTTCATTTAATTGAGGATTATTCCCTGATAAATTTATATTAGTATTATAACATAACCCTAGTATATCAGATCCTGCGGAAGCGATCGTAGGAAATTCAGATGCTATTGTTACAGAAACGTCAGAAAAATATTCTGGTGAATTTATTCCACCATTAACCGACCATCGAAAAATATATACGCCATTAATTAAGCTATCAATCGTAGAAATATTGCTATGTTCATTTGTAATCGATGCAGTAGATGGACCACTTACTTGTGTCCAAGTTCCAAATTCAAAAGAAAGCTGATTCCCCACCAAAGTAGCTGAATTAATATTGCAGCCTAAAACTAAATCGGTGCCAGCATTACTAGAAAGCGGTGTGAATGAAGTATTTATTACAACATCTACAAAAGATTCAAGACAATTGCCAATACCTCCTTCGGAAATTCGTTTGAAGCGAATAATGTATTGGCCAGCTTCATTTAAATCATTTATAATTTGAGGTGAATTCGAAACAATGTATTGTGGAGAAGCAACGGTTCCAGATGGTGAACTAATCAATGCATACACAGTTTTATTTCCACCCTGAAATTGATATATTACTTCAGCGGTATTAGAATCCAAAGGTAAAATCATATTTTGGGGAGAAATAACAGCTAATGATGTAGGTGTTGTATAAGTTATACTTCTGTAATGATTTGTTAAACAACCAGTTACACTATTAACAATTTGATATCTAAATGTATATGGGCCTACGCCATCCAAATCTCTAATTACGGTAGAAGTGCTAGTTGGATTTTCAATTGTAGCGGGTAGATTAGTAGTTTGAGTCCAGTTAACAGTTTCATTACTATTTTGTGGGGAATTACCAACTAATACAGCATTATGTAAGGATGTATCGCAAAAAACTTGATTTCCAGAACTAATATAAGCCGAGGAGACATATTCATTAGCTGACGGGACAGTAATTGTAACATCACTAATACCCGATACACAAGTTCCAAAAACAGTCCATCTAAATGTGTATATACCAGGTAATAAATTATTTACAACAGTTATATTTGCATATCTAGAAACAATTGAAGGGTTAGATGGACCATTAACTAAAGACCATTCTCCAAATTGACCATCAGTTGATGTACCCGCATACGACCCTGTTAAAGTAGTAGATGCAGTGATGTTATAACAACTACTTAGAGTTTTATTTGATCCAGCAGATATTGGAAAAACGCCTCCTTTATTAATAATTGAAACTTGGTCGCTTGAAACACATCCATTTAAATTTGTGATTGTCCATGTTAAAATGGTTTCACCAGATTTTGTATTAGCTAGGTGTATTGGAGATGTTGGCGACTCAACCGAATCAATTAAAACTCCATTATTAATCCCATTAATACTCCAGTAACCATACTCATTAGCTAACGGAACGTTTGCATTAAGATGAATAACACCAGGGCATGCCATGGTGTCCATTCCTGCATTTGCTTGAGTAGAATTATAAACGACAACATTAACATCGTCATAAATCAACATACCATCAGCGCAAACAGATATTAACCTAAACGAATATTCATTTCCTGGTAAAAAGCCATGTGCAGATGTAATCACATTATATGGATAATCAATTATAATTGAAGGACCACCAATTTGAATCCACCTAGTAACACTGTCATTTTCGAATAATCCACCTTTTGCACCAATTAGCATCAACGAATCACTTCCACATATAGAAAAATCAACATTCGCATTAACAGAACAATTTTGAGCCTTGGATTCTATCGATAAAAAATAGAACAAACTCACAAAAATGGCTGTCCAAATTTGAAAATTAAATCTTTTGAATAAAATTGATAAATAACTAAACATAAGACACCTCTAATAATTAACATGTAATATTCTATGCAAGATAGCACATTTTTTAATTACTATTACTATTTTGGGATTATTTTAACAATTTTAAACCACAATGCAATTTATTAGATGATTATTTTTAAATATATACATTTTGAGATATTTTTTTTTACCACAAACTGCTCATTTATATTAATTTTTGCAATTTTAGACTTTGCAGATTAATCTCACTTAAAAAATCTCATGATTCAATAAATGAAAATATTAAAATTTGATATTATATAAAAAAACTAGTATAAAAACAAAAAAATATCTTGTAAATCAAATATGTTTTTTGTAATTTTGCACCCTTGATTGAAAGAGGCGCTTCAACAAGTTAACAAATTCAACCTCAATTTATTAACCCGGCTTTAAGAAGCCATTTAAAAAATCAAAAATGTCTGAAGAATTATTAAACGAAGGACAACCGGTCTTAACCCCTATTACAGAAGAATTTAATTGGGATACTTTAGGAAAAAAACAAACAATTTACAACGCTGACGAACAAGCAAGATTAGAAAACATTTACAACGAAACTTTCAATGCAATTGTTGAAAACGAAGTTGTTGATGGAATCATCGTTGCTATTAATAGTCGCGAAGCTGTTGTTAATATTGGCTACAAATCTGATGGAATTATTGCAGTATCTGAATTAAGATACAATCCAAATTTTAAACCAGGTGATACTGTAGAAGTATATGTTGAAAGTCAAGAAGATTCAACAGGACAACTTTTATTATCACACAAAAAAGCACGTGTTTTACGTTCATGGGAACGTGTAAACAGAGCTCATGACACAGACGAAATCATCAATGGATTTGTTAAATGTCGCACAAAAGGTGGTTTGATTGTTGACGTTTTTGGAATTGAAGCATTTTTACCAGGCTCACAAATTGATGTTAAACCAATCCGCGATTATGATATCTTTGTTGGTAAGACAATGGAATTCAAGGTTGTTAAAATCAATCACGAATATAAAAACGTTGTTGTATCTCACAAAGCACTTATTGAAGATGAATTAGAAGCTCAAAAAGCTGATATCATTGCTAAATTAGAAAAAGGACAAATTCTCGAAGGAACAGTTAAAAATATCACTTCATACGGAGTATTTATTGATCTTGGTGGTGTTGACGGACTTATTCACATCACAGATCTTTCATGGGGCAGAATTAATCATCCAGAAGAAATTGTTCAACTTGATCAAAAAATCAATGTGGTTATCCTTGATTTTGATGAAAACAAAAAACGTATTGCTCTTGGATTAAAACAACTCACTCCTCACCCATGGGATTCTCTTAACCCTGATTACAAAGTTGGAGATCCTGTTAAAGGTAAAGTAGTAGTTATTGCAGATTATGGTGCATTTATCGAAATTCTTCCTGGTGTAGAAGGTCTAATCCATGTTTCAGAAATGTCTTGGTCACAGCACCTACGTACTGCTCACGATTTCTTAAAAGTTGCTGAAGAAGTAGAAGCTGTTATCCTAACCCTTGATCGTGAAGAACGAAAAATGTCATTAGGTCTTAAACAACTTAAACCAGATCCTTGGGCAAATATTTCAGTAAAATATGCTGCTGGTACAAAACATAATGCAATCGTTCGTAATTTCACCAACTTTGGAATTTTTGTTGAATTAGAAGAAGGTGTTGACGGATTAATTCATATTTCTGATTTATCATGGTCTAAAAAAATCAAACATCCTGCTGAATTCACCAAAATTGGTGAAACTATTGAAGTAATTGTTTTAGAAGTAGATATCGACAACCGCAGATTAAGCTTAGGTCACAAACAATTAGAAGAAAATCCTTGGGATGTTTTTGAAACATTATTTAATGTTGGATCTATCCACAAAGGAACTATTATTAATAGTGCAGATAAAGGAATGATTGTTTCTTTACCATATGGAGTTGAAGGTTTTGCTCCTCAACGTCATTTATTAAAAGAAGACAACACTACTGCTAAGGTTGAAGATTCTATCGATTTTCAAGTTATTGAATTCTCTAAAGAAAATAAAAAAATCATCTTATCTCATACCAAAATCTGGCAAGAAGTAAGCAATGAAGTTAAAAGTAAAGAACAATCTGAAGAGAAGAAAAAAGCAAAAGAAACTTCTAAAAACGTTAAAAAGACTAACGATAATAGCGAAAAAACCACTTTAGGTGATCTTGAAGCTCTTGTTAATCTTCGCGATGAACTACATAAAAGCGAGAACGAATAATCTTTTTCGTACATATATTGATGAGGAGTTATCTTAAGATAGCTCCTCATTTTTTTTTGTAGAAGTAATTCTGAATAATATTTCATTGATTTTTAATGTATTTTTGTAGAAAATATAAAACATTGAATCTTACAATAATCGGAAATAGTTCTGCATCGCCCAGGCCAGATAGACGCCCAAGTTGCCAAGCACTTGAGCACAATCAGAGTGTGTTCTTAATCGATTGTGGAGAAGGTTCTCAATTTCAACTCATCCGTTATCACCAAAAATTAAGAAATATTGATCATATTTTAATCAGCCATCTCCATGGCGACCACTTTTATGGAATCATTGGATTAATATCAACCTTTTATCTTAACAAAAGAATTAAGCCTCTTCATATATATAGCAATGAGAAATTAAAGTCAATAATTGACATTCAACTTGAAATTACAGAAACGATATTGAGTTTCCCAATAATTTACCATGATTTAGTTCCCGCCAAATCAGAGGTTATTTTCGAAAGCGAAACATTATTGATTACGGCATTTCCATTGAATCATCGAATACCTACACATGGATTTTATTTTGAGGAAAAATCACTAATGAATAATGCTTCAGAAAACAAGTCATTTGCCTATTGCTCTGATACTCTTTTTGATCCTACAATTGCTGAATACTTTCAAAATGTCTCATTGCTTTATCATGAAGCCACTTTTGGCGATGAGAAAGTAGAATCCGCAGCATTAAAATTTCATAGCACTGCATCACAAGCTGGTGAAATAGCAAAGTTGGCAAATGCTAAACAACTGATTATCGGGCATTTTTCTGCAAAATATAACGATCCAAACATTCTTTTAGACCAAGCAAAATGCATTTTTAATAACACAGAAATCGCTACGGAAGGAAAATATTATGCCATATAAAGAACAAAACAAAAAAGGAATTGGCTTAAAATATGCCATTAATGGAATTCTCTTAGGATATAAAGAGAAAAATTTCATTATCCATAACCTTGTTTCAATTTGTGTAATTATTTTTGGAATTATCTTGAATATTTCGCTAATTGAATGGTGTATTATCATTATATGTATTGGTGTGGTATTAACTGCAGAGCTTATCAATACAACTATCGAAAATATTGTGAATGAACTTTCTCCACAACAATCTATTTTTGCAAAAAACACTAAAGATATTGCTGCTGGTGCTGTTTTAATAGCTGCAATTGCCGCTGCAATTATTGGTTCAATTATTTATATTCCTAAACTTTATATGATTTTTTTATGATACTAATAGCAGACAGCGGATCAACAAAAACTGAATGGGTAATTATCCACAATTCCAAAACAATTAAACAATGTTTTTCAATGGGGATCAATCCTTATTTTATTGATACCAAAGGCATTATTGACATAATTGAAACCGAAGTAATTCAAAATTTAGGAGATATTACCCCCGACAAAATATTTTTTTATGGTTCTGGATGTTCTACACCTACAAAAAAATCAACTGTAGAAAATGCTTTAAAATATTTTTTTCCAAATGCTAGCATCCAAATAGAACACGACTTACTAGCTTCTGCGAGAGCCGTTTGTGGCAATAAGGAGGGAATTGCTTGCATATTAGGAACTGGATCTAATTCATGTTTGTATGATGGCTCTAATATTATTGAAAACGTTCCTTCGTTAGGATATTTATTTGCAGATGAAGGCAGTGGAGGGTATCTTGGCAAACTCTTGCTAACAAATTACCTTCTAGGAAATCTATCCATAGAAACAACTGAGCTTTTTAATTTAAAATATAATTATTCCCTTGAAAACATTTTAGATGCTGCTTACAATAAGCCTAAGCCTAATCGTTTTTTAGCATCATTCAGCCCGTTTATTCATGAGCATTTGCACATCCCTGAAGTAAAAGAGATTGCGATGCAAAATTTTCGTGATTTTTTCACAAAGCAAGTGTGCAAATACAGTAATTATCAAAAAATGAATGTCTCATTTATTGGATCTGTGGCATTTTATTACGCACCCCTTATTCGCGAGATTGCAATTGAATATGATTTAAATATTAGCACTATCATCAAATCTCCAATGGAGGGTTTGATAAAATACCATTGCTCTAGATAACCTATTTGGCACTAAAAAGAGAAATAGTGTTCCCTGAATAATTTTTAAAGTAGAAAAATTGCTATTATATTCTTTTAAGTCCTTTGTATATTGCTCCGCTGATACAATTTTGCAATGCTCCTGTAACTTCTTTAAGACAATTTTCTTGACATTCAATTCGCAAAACGCCTAAAAATCCGAAGATTAGCGCTTCTTTATAATGTATTAATTTAATCTCCGGAATGACTACTTCGTGCTTAGAATGGGCTTTTATCCTAGAAATTAAATATGTATTTAACGCTCCTCCACCAGTAATCAACAGTCGTTTATTTGTTGTTGAATATATTGATTTAGAGACTTCTATTGCGATATGTTCACAAATTGTAGCCATAATATCAGCAACTGGGATTTCAAATTTGTCAATTAAATTTATAAAGTTCTCAAAAACATATTCTTTTCCTAGCGATTTTGGATATTGAGTATGATAATATTCAATATTATTCAACATTTTCAATAATGGTTGATTTAATATTCCACTAGCAGCAATATCTCCATTATTATCGAATAGTAAATTTATTGAACTAGCATAATAATTAAGCAACATATTGGCTGGAGCTACATCCCAAGCAATCCTCTCGTTGTTATGATTGAATGAAATATTACAGATACCACCGATATTCAAACAATAATCATAATTTGAAAAGAGCAATTTATCCCCAATTGGAACCAAAGGAGCTCCTTGTCCGCCAAAAGCTACATCTGAAGAACGAAAGTCACAAATTGTATCTATGCCACATTCAGCTGCAATAGAAGCCCCATCACCTATTTGAGCAGTATATCCTAATTCTGGCCGGTGAAAAACAGTATGTCCACTTGAGCAAACAAAATCTACCTGAAATTCATTATTAGAGATGAACTCTTTAACTTGTTTTCCGAAATAGTGCCCCAACTGAACATGCAATCGCCATAAATCGTTGCCACTTAACAGATCAGCATCAGACAACTGGCCACGCCAGGACTGATTATAATCTATCGTTGTAGCTTTTACAATTTCATAAGTCCAATGTTCATTATTAAAAGCAAATTTACAGTATGCTATATCCAATCCATCCAGTGAAGTGCCAGACATCAGGCCAATTACTCTATATTCTTTCATTATAGCGCTTCCAAAATTGTTTCCATTCTTATTCCTCTAGAACCTTTTAATAATATAAAAGCATCACAAATAGGATGATCTTTCAAATACATCACGGCTTCATTTGATGTTTGAAAAGAAGTTAATGAAGTATTTTTAGTAACTTTTGAAAATTCTGGTCCCACAAAAAAGACCTCAATTTGGGGAAATTGCTCAAAGTACTCAACAATTTTGGAATGTTCGGAAAGACTATAGTCACCTAGTTCTTTCATATCGCCCAATATTGCCACTTTTTTATGTTTATCCATGGTCGCAAAATGAGAAATAGCAACTTCCATACTCGATGGATTTGCATTGTAAGCATCCATAAACACTTGGTTATTAGCAGTATTAATAAGTTGAGATCTATTATTTGATGGTGTATAATTTAACAATGCAGATTGAATTAACGATAAATCAATATTAAAGAACACACCAATACTAATTGCAGCTAAAATATTGGGCAAATTATACGAACCTACCAATTGTGTTACAAATTGTGTATTTAACGCAGAAACAGAAATTGTTGGTTCATAATCAGTAATTTTACCAATTACTAATCCTTTTTCGATTCCATATAGAAATGCTTCATCCGAATTTGATAATTTCATTAATAAGTCATCATTACTATTTACGAAAAGAGTTCCTTGATTAGCAATTACAGCATCAAAAAGAGCTTTTTTTGTAGATATCACACCATCAATTCCACCAAAGCCTTCAAGATGTGCTTTTCCAATGTTTGTTATCAAACCAAAATTTGGCTGTACAATTTCGCAAAGTTCAGCGATTTCACCGATGTGATTGGCTCCCATCTCAATTACAGCAATCTCTGTATTTTTATTAATAGAAAGCAAAGTTAATGGCACTCCAATATGATTATTTAAATTACCCAGAGTCGAAGTTACAATGAATTTCGATTTCAAAACTGCAGATACAAGCTCCTTCGTTGTAGTTTTACCATTAGTTCCAGTAATTCCAATTACAGGAATGTTTAGTTGAAGTCTATGAAATCTTGCTAAATCTTGAAGTGTTTTAAGAGCATCATCAACTAATATAACCTTTGGATGAATAATTGATTTATCATCTGAAATTGCATAAGCAACTCCCATATCCAATGCATTCAATGCGAATTTATTGCCATCAAATGATTCCCCCTTTAGACAAAAGAATAATGAGTTTACTTGGCAAGTTCTTGTATCAGTTGAAATGATAGGATGGTTTAAATAAATTTGATAAAGATCCTGTATTTTCATAAAAAAGGGATTAAAGAAATAAGAAAATATAATTGTATTTGTTTACAAACTTAGTAATAAAAAATGATAAGCGAAAAAGATAGTTAATAAAAAAGCTCTCATTTACAATGTAAACGAGAGCTTTTTATTTAATACAATTTGAATTTTATTTTTTTCCTTGAACTGGAGCTCCTAATCTAACCATGGCACAGCGGAAACCAATATAATCAGTAGATTCATCAGCATCCAAGAACCTGCGATTACCAGGACTCGCCCAATACTGAATATCTTTCCACGAACCACCTTTATAAACTTTAGTTTTATCATTTATTAAAGAGTTATTCTCCAATGGAGATGAAGCCTTTTTATTATCGATATCGGTACTATACATAGATGCAGTTGAATTTGAGTCTAATTTCTTCCAGCTATCACTAGATCCATTTGTACTCGCCCAATCTCCATCAACAAAATTAATGTTATCTGATTTTCTATAATTTCTACGACGGCTCATTTTGTAATCATTTTTGTCAGAAGCAGCTTCAAGCGGAACATTTCCAACAGTATCTCTTTCAAGGTCACCACCTACGTATTTTTTTGTTTCAAAAACAGTTCCACGAAAAGGTCTAAATTCATTAACCTCATCGCTAGAAGTAGCGCGATAAACATCCATTACCCATTCGGCAACATTACCACCCATATTATATAAACCGTAATCATTTGGCCAATATGAATAAACAGGTGCTGTAATATCAGCAGCATCATTCAATGCACCAGCAACCCCCATCATATCACCTCTTCCGCGTCGTGTATTTCCAACAAAATCACCATAAAATTTATTATCATCCGTACGAGTAATGTGACCGTTCCAAGGATAAATCCTTCTTTCTAGGACTCGTTCTTGAAGTGAATTACCAATAAGTCCAAGTGCAGCAAATTCCCATTCAGCTTCGGTTGGGAGACGGTAATTTGGCAATAAAATTCCATCTTCAATTTTCACATTTCTATATTCACCCGTTACAATATTTTGCAATCGACGATCTCCATTTCCTTCATAATCAGTAGTTATAGAAAGGTATGCATCCGTGCTAAAATATCCTTCTTCTGTAGGAGTAGGCATTAAATTAATAACACCTTGTTCAACAA
The DNA here is from genome assembly GCA_037130365.1 of Bacteroidota bacterium. Lineage (GTDB taxonomy): Bacteria > Bacteroidota > Bacteroidia > Bacteroidales > WCHB1-69 > JBAXTE01. The sequence goes on along the minus strand of JBAXTE010000004.1, from coordinate 61,007 downwards.
GAATCATTTCGTTTACACGGTCAGTCCGCCATGATGCATATCTAGATGCTTGTGCCCAAGAAACACCTACTACCGGATATTCACGATATGCTGGATGACGTAAATAATAATCAACAAAAGGTTCATTATATGCTAATTTGTTACGCCAAACCAAAGTATCAGGCAAAGCTTGACTATACACAACTGTATAGTTTACAAACACACGATAAATCCAATGTAGATATTCTAAATAATTTAAGTTAGTAATTTCTGTTTCATCCATATAAAATGAAGATACAGTAACTCTTCTTGGGTTATTGTCCCAATCGCCCATTACATCTTGTTCAGTTCTTCCCATCGCAAAAGTTCCGCCTTCAACAAGCACTAGACCTGGACCAGTCATTTGCTCATCAAACGGTGCGACCTCAAAACCTCCATTGGTAGCATTATTATACTCCCATCCTGTAGTGTTAGAAGCTTCATTCTTTCGGCAGGAAGATAATCCAGACACAAGGAATAAAGAGACTACAGATACTATTAAAAATTTTAATTTACTCATGTTGCTCCTATTTGTTATTTTTTGCAAATATAATATATAAACTAAAACGATGGACAATTTATTGCACGAACTCTTCTCTTTTTGTCCGGACATTTAAATTGATAGATAAATGAAATTTCATGTGCACCACCAGTAACATTTGTTAACTTAGAGACAGTTAAGTCATAAGTATACCCAAACTTAAAGGTTTCTTGTTGTACTCCAAACAAAATTATGAAGGCATCACTATTTTGAAAGTTTTGACGAAACCAAAGTCCTGCAACAAATGGATAACGGTTAAAATAAAAACCATAATTCAATTGTTGGAATTTCATTTGTTGTTGAAAAAGTATATTTGGTGCAATACTAATATCATTTAATGAACGAGAACGCTTACTCTTACGTCTAATATCAAATATATACCCAGCATGAACGGTATATTTACGTGGTAACTTGCTTATACTAATAAAACCCTCTTCTGGCTCAGTTAAATGGTGAATTGCAAATCCTCCAAAGAAATTCTCTGTATATGCAAGAACTCCAGTTGAAAAATCGGCATAACCTTTAGTTAAAGTTCCTGGTCGTTGCTCGTTTGTTGAATATACAAAACCATACTTTTCGTCAATCATATCACCAAAAGTAAGTTTATCCCAATCTAACGATTTTTGTTGATATGTAGCTTGTAAGGCCGCTCTCATTGAAAATTTGCGATTAATATCAATTTTGTATGAATACATGGCACTAATACTATTTGTATTAATAGTACCTTGACCAGCTCTATCACCCATAAATAAGAGTCCTAATCCGCCAGATAATTTATTAAAATGTTGATCATAAGCAGCGCCATAAGTAACAAATGTACCAGTAATAGATGGCCATTGATCTCTAAAATTTAATACTAATCGTGGACAAACTGCAGAGCCTGCAAATGCAGGATTTAAGTATATCGGGCTGGCATAAAATTGAGAAAATTGCGGGTCTTGAGCCTGCACTTTCACAAAATATCCAAGCGATAATAATAGAATGATGCCCTTAAAAAGTTGTTTTCTTACCATAAATTCCCTATATTTAAGACTACAATAATACGTAAATATTTTTACTCCAGCAAATTTTATCGATTTTTTCTGTATTCACCGTTCATTTTTTGCGAAAATTAAACGAATAAACATTTTTTATACGCTAAGATTTGAATTTTGTTCCATTTATTTACAGTTATTTTTTTGTTTTTAATACCTTTGCAATACAATAAATCATCATATTATATTGTTATAAGCTACAATTACAAAAACTAGACGAAACATGAGATTAAAACATTGGGTAATATTTCTTCATTTTTTTATATTTATTTTTTTAATCGGCAATAATTCAAAAGCTCAAACACTAAAAATCAGTGATTCTTTAGTATGGTCATCTCCTTTTACGATTCAAGTATCAAAAGATAATTCGTTTAAATGCTTAAAATTTAAAAATGGAATTTATCCATATGCAAACAGTGTTATTCCATTATACAGCAAAAAAACAAAAATCCCCTCAGATGGTTACAACGCTAATATTAGAATTATCAATGTAGTTACTCAACCATTATCCTCCGAGGAATTAAGTATTGTTGAATTATCAAAGGACATTTCCAAAATTGATTCTTTTGTTGTATCTTATAATGTATATTCTGAAAAAAAGTCTGGTTTCCTAATAATTAATTTCTGCCCAATAATAAAAAACAGACAAACAAATTCGTATGAAAAAGTTAAGTATTTCAATCTCGAAATATCACTAAACCCAAAACAGAATGTATCCAAGGGAAGGACTTATGTTTCCAATTCTATTCTTGCTAATGGGAAATTTTATAAATATGGAGTAAAAAATACTGGAATATACAAAATTGGCTACTCAGATATTTTAGCGCTTGGAATAGACCCAAGCACTACTGATCCTGCAAATGCGGCTATTTTTGGAAACGAAGGAACCCCAATTCCTGAAGACAACTCTATCCCTCGACCAGATGACATTCGGGAATCTGCAATTTTTGTTTCTGGTGGAGGTGATGGCAAATTTGATGCGAATGATTATATATTGTTTTATGCTAAAAGCCCGAACGGTTGGTCTTATAACTCTGCTACACATCTATATGAATATCAAAATAATGCGTTTACTGATTATGCTTACTACTTTCTTACTTTTGATTCGGGTGTTGGCTTAAAGAAGCGTATCCCGAATGCACCAGAAATTACTGAACCATATTCTCAAACTATTACTAGCTATAGTCGTTATTTTGCGCATGAAAAGGATGTTGTAAACTTAGTAAAATCTGGGAAAAATTGGCTTGGTGAGGTGTTTGATGTCAATACTTCATATTCATTTCCATTCAGAATTTCTAATTTAGATTTAACCGAACCTTTGAAAATAGGAATAAAAGTTGCCCATAATGCAAAATTAAATGCAAATTTTTCTGTAAACATTGGTGGCTCAAATCAAACCTTGACTATAGGCGCTAATGGAACCGATAATTCAAAAGCTATTGAAGCATATAACCTTTTCCTTTTTACTCCTACAAATGGATCATTTAATGTTAATTTATCATACACTAAACCTTCTACATTAGCTATTGGTTGGTTAAATAATATTGTAATAAATGCAAAATGTAATTTATTACAATCAGAGCCCCAAATGGTGTTTAGCAATCCCGAAACTGTTGGGATGAATAGCATTGTAAAATATGACATTTCTAATGCTAGCTATTCAACAGTATGGGATGTAACTGATATTAACAACATTAGCAAAGTTCAAACAGCCCTTGTTGGGAACACGCTTTCCTTTGTTTATAAAGCCGATACATTATGTGAATTTATTAGTTTTAATGGTCAAAGTTATAATGCGCCTCAATATGTTGGAACTGTTGACAATCAAAATTTGCACTCACTTTCATCTGCAGATATGCTAATTATTACTCATACTGATTTGATTTCTGAGGCTCAACGGTTACAACAGTTTCATCAAAATTCAAGAGGACTGAGTGTTCATGTTGTAACTACCAATCAAATTTACAACGAATTTGGTAGTGGGAGTCCCGATATTTCAGCAATTAGAGATTTTATCAAAATGTTCTACGATAAATACGGACCAAATAGCTTAAAATATGTTCTTCTTTTTGGGGACGCTTCATATGATTATAAAAACATTCTAAACTATGGGAACAACTATGTTCCTACGTATGAAAATGATACTTCTCCCGATGAATATTACTCCTTTTCTAGTGATGACTACTTTGGATTATTAGACGATAATGAAGGAAATGATTGTGCTGGATTATTAGATATTGGAATTGGAAGATTTGTAGTAAATAACACTACTGAAGCGAGACAAATGGTTGACAAAACAATTAGGTCTTGTAGTAAAACTGATTTAACAAAAAATAGCACATCAGAAATATCAAATTTTGGAGATTGGAAAAATTCAATTACTATTATTGGGGATGATGAGGATGGAAACACCCATTTGTCGACAGCTATAAGGTTGACAAACATTGTAGAGCAAAATTATCCAAACTATAATTTAGAGAAAATATTTTTAGATGCCTACCCTCAAGTTTCAAATTCAGGAGGTCAAAGATACCCAGATGTAGAAATTGCTATTAATGAAAGAATGCGAAAAGGGACACTATTAATGAATTATGTAGGCCATGGAGGAGAAGTCGGTTGGGCACATGAGCGGATTTTGAGAATTTCTGATATACAATCGTGGAGTAATAAGTATAATATGCCTGTAATGCTTACTGCAACTTGTGAGTTTACTCGTTACGATGATCCATCACGTGTTTCTGCAGGAGAATTAGTTTTTTTAAATAGCACAGGTGGAGCTTCTGCATTATTAACTACTTCTAGAATAGCATGGAGTGGCACTAATGAAATTCTTTGTATCAACTTTTTCAACAATGCATTTCAAAAAATTGATGGTAAATATTCTACTTTAGGAGATTTAGTTAGAATCTCTAAAAATTTAGATCCAGGTGGATGGTCAAACTTAAGAAATTTTGTTTTGATAGGCGATCCTTCTGTATCATTAGCTTTTCCTTCATATTCGGTTCAAGCAACACATATCAATGGAAATACAATCTCGGCAACTCCCGACACATTAAAGGCCCTCAGTTTTTCTGTAATAAAAGGCATTATAAAAGATAATAATGGCAACAAAATGAATACTTTTAATGGCGAGATATCAGTCACAATATACGACAAACCTTCTACGCTTCAAACACTTGGGAATGATCTTACTAGCCCAATTGTTACTTTTAATTACCAAAAGAATGTGTTGTTTAGAGGAAAATCAAAAGTAATAAATGGCGACTTTGAAATTTCATTTATTGTTCCAAAAGACATCGCTTATAATTATGGTTTTGGAAAAATTAGCTTTTATGCAAAATGCGACACAGCCGATGCTAGTGGATATTTTAATAATGTTGTAGTTGGTGGAATAAGTGCAAATCCAATAACTGACAATGTTCCTCCAAATATTAATATATTTTTGAATGATGAGAAATTTGTAAATATGGGATTAACCAACGAAAACCCAATATTTATAGCTCAAGTTAGTGATTCTTCAGGGATTAATGTTGTAGGAAATACAATTGGACATGATGCAGTTATAACAATTGATGCCCAAACAGAAAATTGTATTGAAATTAATGACTATTTTGAAACAGAAATGAATAGCTTTCAAAAAGGAAAATTTCGCTATCCACTAAAAAATATTGCGGAAGGCAAACATAATCTCACGTTTAAAGTCTGGGATATATTAAATAATTCAGCCGAGAAAACCATCGAATTTACGGTAGTTAAACAAGCACAACTTAAACTAGATCATGTACTAAATTACCCAAATCCGTTTACAACCCAAACAAACTTCTATTTTGAACATAATCAAGCTGAAGCTGTTATGGATGTAAGAATTCAAATATTTACAATAACAGGAAAACTAATAAAAACCATTACCCAAAACACTCAAATGAATGGATTTAGGTCTGAAGGAATATTATGGGATGGTACAGATGAGTTTGGAGACAAATTAGCAAAAGGTGTTTATTTATATAAATTATCTGTAAGGAATAATAGTAGTACAGCTGAAAAAATTGAGAAACTCGTGATTTTGTAAATATTGTGAACTGGTGAACAGATAAAATTGGTGAACTGATGAGTAAGTGAATATTATTTCCTTTTAATTACAAACAATGCATGTAAGTATAGGGATAAAATTTGATTCAAAATTTCAGTAAAATCACTTTATTTGAATAAAATGACAAAAAAATTCTATGGAAATAGCCATTCACAATATTAATAAAAAAAAATCGTTAACTTTGCACTTAACAACAAAAAGCTAAATTTTATGTTTCAGAATAAAAGAATCAGCATTTCGATAATAATTACTATACTTTTCGCTACAGGAGCCTTCGGACAAACTACTTGGCAATTAAACACAATAACAACAGCAGTCCCATTTTTACAAGTTACACCTGATGCTCGCGCTGGCGCCATGGGTGATGTTGGAGTTGCTACAGCTCCAGATTATAGCTCGCAATTTTCAAATCCCTCAAAATATTCATTTTCACCAAAAAAGTATGGAGTTGGTGTTTCATATACTCCATGGTTAAAGAAATTAGTAAATGATATCAGTTTAGCAAGTATAATGGGATACTACAAAATGGATAAAAATAATACTATTTCTGGGTCTTTACGATATTTCACACTAGGAAATATTAACTTTACAGACAACGACGGCAACAGCATGGGCGACTACAAACCAAATGAGTTTGCAGTAGATGCATCTTGGTCGAGATTATTAACAAAACGACTTTCCTTAGCAATCACTGGCCGTTACATATATTCAAACCTCACCTTGGGTCAAAATGTAGGTGGAGTTGAAACCAAAGCAGGGCAATCTTTTGCTTCTGATATTTCTGTTTATTATAATAAGCAGTTAAAAATAAATGGAATTGAAAAAGCTGTTCTAGCATTAGGCGCAAACATCTCAAATATTGGGGCTAAAATTTCATATACTCAAACTACTCGTAAAGACTTTTTACCAACAAACTTACGATTAGGAGCTGGATTAAATTTTGACATTGATATTCACAACACTTTTAATATTGGTTTAGATTTGAATAAATTATTAGTCCCAACTCCTCCAATTTACAAAAAGGATGAAATTACCGGACAGCCAGTGTTAGATGTTGAAGGCAATCAAGTAATTGAAAGTGGGATGAATCCTAATGTTTCGATTGTTAGTGGAATTCTACAGTCATTTTATGATGCTCCAGGAGGTTCATCCGAAGAGTTTAAAGAGATAAACTGGGCAATCGGTGGAGAATATTGGTATGAAAAACAATTCGCTGTTCGACTTGGATATTTCTTCGAAGACAAAACTAAGGGAAATCGCCAATTTTTCACTTTTGGTGTAGGTCTTAGATATACAACTTTTGGGCTCGATGTTTCTTATTTAGTATCCAACCAACAAAATCCATTGGCAAACACTTTGCGATTTACATTGAGTTTTGATTTTGAGACTTTAACTGGTACTGATAATAAACCTTCTACAAAATAATCATGAAAATTGGTTTTGGATTTGACACCCATCAATTAGTTGAAGGCCGACCTCTTCTAATTGGAGGTATTCTTATAGATCATTATAAGGGTTCTTTAGGGCATTCAGATGGAGATGTATTGATTCATGCAATTTGTGATGCACTTTTAGGAGCCATGGGATTAGCAGATATTGGAACTCATTTTCCGGATAACGACCCTTCTCTAAAGGGAATTGACAGCAAAATATTACTTCAAAAGGTAGTAAAGTTAGTCAAATCTGAAGGATATAGTATTGCAAATATTGACACAACAGTAGTTTTGCAAACTCCAAAAATGATAACATACGTGGGTCAAATCAAAAGTTGTCTTTCAGAAATTCTATCAATAAAAGAAAGTCAAATTGCAATAAAAGCAAAAACATCCGAAAATATTGGATTTATTGGCAGAGAAGAAGGAGTTTCGGCATATGCAGTAGTTCTTCTAGAACAGATACGGATTATGAGAGGTAAAAAACAAATGGGAAATCAACCTATCAAGTTTTAAATCTTATTTTTTTTTGTTTATCGGTTTTAATGGTTTATAAGTTTATAGGGAGACCCAACATTCCAATTCCTTAATCCAGAAAAACAAGTCGCCATCAGTTAAGAATCATATTTTGTCGGGTCTTATAAACCCATAAACTTATCAACCTATAGACTCGGGCTATTTCCTAAATTCGTTTCTATGATACTTTTTATAGTGTTTAATTCGTCTGCATTAATCCACAAAAAATCTTTATCTCTCCTGAACCAAGTTAGTTGTCTTTTGGCATATCTTCGAGTGTTTGTTTTAATATTTTCGATGGCTTGTGGCAATGAAATGGCTTCATCTAAATATTGAAAAATCTCCTTATACCCTACTGTGTTTAAAGCATTTACATTTCGAAATTTTATTAGAGATTTCACTTCGTCAATTAGCCCATCTTTGATCATCTGCTCTGTTCTCTGACTTATTCGTTGATGCAAAATCTCTTTTGGTCGATCAATTACAATTTTTAAAATATTGAACGGCCGGCTATTTTGATGTTGATTCCGTAAAGAAGAATACGGTTTTCCAGTTTGCAGACACACCTCAATTGCACGAATTAATCGCGCTGGATTTAATTTATCTACGTTTGAATAATAGATTGGATCTAGCGCTTGCAATTTAGTCTGCAATGCTTCAATTCCTTGTTCTTCAAAAAGAGTATTAATTGAATTTCTAATTTCTAAATCAGGATCGGGTAATAAATCAATTCCTTTACAAGCTGCATCGATATATAACCCGGAACCGCCGGTTAAAAAAACGATATTGTGAGATTGGAACAATGTTTCACATAATGCCAAAGCATCTTGTTCAAATTTATATACATTGTATGAATCTTCAACCGATAGTTGACCAATTAAGTAATGAGGAACAATTGCTAATTGATTTGCCGATGGCGTAGCAGCACCAATAATTAGTTGTTTATAAAATTGACGTGAGTCGGCAGAAATAATATGTGTATTATATTCTTTAGCAAGTTGAATTGTTAGATCCGTTTTTCCACAAGCAGTAGGACCAGTAATAACACAAAGAAGTTTCTTAGAATTTTTCACTTTCTAAATCATCGATGATACCGTCTAATCCTTCAATATCATCATCTTCAATTCCATCTTCAATAATATCGTTGTCAATTGGGATATCTTCATCATCAATATTTGCTATATTCTCAAATTCATCATCCCCAATTGAACCAATAATTGGGAAGCTGTTCTTTAAATTAATAGGCAACTTTCCTTCTTGGAATGTACATCTAGGGTAATTAATATCATTCAGAGCTTCCTTGGTTTTAAGCAATTCTATATAAATCAGCATGGGTTTAACATAGTCATACATGCATATTAATCGTTGATGAGGATCGTCGATGGCATTGCTGATTATAACATTTTTCATTAGTACAATTGGAATCATTGGAGATTCTTCGTAATCATCATCATTATAATCATCTGCTTCTTGTTGATGCGAATTATCATCAATGCCCATGTCAATTAATGTGAGTTCCTTTTTACGTCTCCACTTAGAATCACAGATAAAAAAGGAAGAAAGTTTTTTAGAATCCAATTCTGTACAATTCGTGATTGCATAGTAGAAATCTTCAAATGTTTGATTTGAAGCTATTTCAACGTCTCTTACAAAGTCATCTACTTCGTCTATTAATAATCTAAATTTGTAAATGTACATGATTGAATCTTTTTAGTATTACTGTAATTTTATTTAATGTTGCAAAAATATAAAAAAGTAAGGAAAAAACCTCATTTTAATGATAAAACAAATATCATTTGGCGATAATGGTTAATACAAATTTGATATTCCTTTTTGAGTTGATTAATTATGCAGTTTAAACTTGGTTTAATAAATGAGAAATGGAGGCACCTCGAAGCAATAAAAAATGCCATTCAAAAGAGGAATGGCATTTTTATTAAGTTTGTATAACTGATAATTCAGCTTAAAAAACTAATTATTTTACGATTAATTTTTGTACAAATTGATTTTTGTTATTATTAATTTTCACAAAATAAACACCTTTTGCAAAATTAGCAACATCGATATTATGATTTGAATTTGCTTCAATTGTATTTGTGTAAACCAATTTTCCAGTAACATCTAAAATATTAAGATTATAAGTTCCTAATTGTTTTGTATTAAGGGCTATGGAAACATTATTAGTAGCTGGGTTTGGAGAAACAGCAATTTTTCCAAAATTGTTTTCAGCAACAGAAACGTTAGGATCAGCGATGAAAGAAGCAAGAACAACAGTTGTTGAATTAAGCATATTAAAAGTATACGTTGAAGTAGTAGCTAAATCAGTTCCACCAGGAAAAGACACCCATTTTTCGAATAAGTAACCAGGTAGTGGAGTGGCAGTTACAGTAACTGGAACACCAGTAAGAAAGTTACCAGTACCAGTAGTAGTTCCGCAAGTATCATAAATAGGAGTTGCAATTAAAGAAAACAATGTTGAATTTTTTAATTGATAACGTAAGATACTATTATTTTTTTCAAAACTGTTGTAATTTCCTACCCAACCATTACATGAATCAGCAAAGCCAACGCCCATCATCTGATTGTTTGCACCTTGAAATTGTAAGAAAGTTGCATCAAAATAATCTGACCAATTTAATCCACCATCACTGCTATAACCAACACCTTTTTCTGCTGTGTAAGGAGCTGCAGCAACAAACATATTGCTAGTTCCAGGAACATAAGTCATTGCATATGAGTAGAACGTACCAGTTACGGCAGCATAAACATTCCAAGTAGCACCACCATCAGTTGAATATTTCCAATCGTAAGCAGTTGCAGTTTGAGTTGGGAGATTAGCAACAATCATATAATTAGCATTCGACATATAAATTTTATTGCTATAAGGGCAAGAAGTATATGGAGCAGCAGCGGTAACTGTCCAATTTTGACCATAATCGATAGTTTTGTATACACGACCTTTATTTGTAATAAATGCAGCAACACCATTGTTTGCAACAGCAGCACATTCAGGACCATTATAACCGAATTCACCAGTTACAGGAACTGCAACGTTAGCAGCTAAAGTTGGAGTCCAAGTAGTGCCACCATCAATAGTATAATAAATATCAAATTTTCCAGCTACAGGGTCACCATAGCAAAATCCTTTAGAAGAATTCCAAAAAGCAACACCATCAGCAAATGTAGTAGTACCAGTATTCATAACACCAGTAACAAGGCTCCAGTTAGCTCCACCATCAGTAGTTTTCCAAAAAGAAGCAACATTTGTAGCCGTATCCATAGCAATGCTAAATGCATTAGTATAAGAAGAAGCTGCAATTACCCTTGAATAAACAGCTGGTCCCATACCATTATATGATCCAGGAACCCAAGTTTCACCACCATTATTAGTACGAGCATGTGCTTTAATCTTAGCACCAACACCAGAACCATTGAATCCATCAACCCAAGCAATGTTTGAGTCAACAACCGTAATTTGACTAACACCAGTACTAGCTCCTGCCATATTGGTGTTTTGTTGTCTCCATTGTGCGTTAGCACTAAATGCAAGAACAACGAATGCACTTAAAAAAAGTAATTTTGCTTTCATAGACTATTTTGTTTTTGTTAATATTGACAATGATGCAAATATACATATTATTTTAAAATATCATTATGATTTTTTACACTTTTGAAAAAAATCTTCAAAACAAACTAAGTAAAAGCAATTCTTTTGGCAACAATTACTGACAAAAAAGTGGGTAACGAAAAAAATTGGTATTCCTTTATTTAAAGCCCATTTTTCTCCCAATTTCTAGCATAAACTGAAATGCATCATCGTAATTGTTTTGAATGACACCGTCTAAAATGGCTTCACGGATAGCACTTTTTATTTCGCCTACAGCTTTACAAGGCTCAATTTCAAATGTTTTCATGATTATTTCCCCAGAAATTGGAGGTTGCCAATTGCGAAGTTTATCTTTTTCTTCAATTTCTTTTAATTTCTGACGGACAATTTCGAAATTATGAATATATTTTTTTACTTTCTCTGAATTTTTTGAGGTGATATCTGCTTCGCAAAGTAACATTAAATCATCGATGTCTTCACCTGCATCAAAAAGCAATCGGCGAATTGCAGAATCGGTTACAATTTCTTCGGCTAAAATGATTGGGCGTAAATGTAGACTAACTAGTTTCTGAACAAATTTCATCTTTTCATTTAACGGTAATTTCATCCGTTGAAAAATGTTCGGAACCATTTTAGAACCAATAAACTCATGTTGATGAAATGTCCAACCTTGTTCAGGATAATACTTTTTGGTTATCGGCTTAGCAATATCGTGTAAAACCGCAGCCCATCGCAACCAAAGATCATTGGTACCATTAGAAATATTATCTAATACCTGAAGCGTGTGATAAAAGTTATCTTTGTGTGCTCTTCCTTCAACAATTTCAACCCCTTTAAGCAATGCAAATTCAGGAAAAATCAATGGCAATAATCCAGTTTTATCCAATAACAAGAACCCTCGCGAAGGTATATTGCTTAAAATGATTTTATTCAATTCATCAGAAATTCGCTCATTTGAAATAATTTCAATCCGTTGAGCTTGACGTGCAATGCCATTTAAAGTCTCATCTTCAATTAGAAAGCGTAATTGCGTAGAGAACCGAATAGCTCTCATCATCCTCAATGGATCATCAGAAAAAGTGATATCTGGATCTAGTGGCGTTCTGATAATTTTATTTTGAATATCGTCAAGACCCCCAAATGGGTCAAGCAAAACACCATAATTAGCTTTATCTAAGCCAATTGCTAGCGCATTCATTGTAAAATCACGACGATTTTGATCATCATGCAAGGTTCCATCTTCTACAATGGGTTTTCTAGAATCAGTGCGGTAAGATTCTTTTCGAGCACCAACAAATTCAACCTCAACACCATGATATTTAAGCATAGCAGTCCCAAAACTCTTGAAAACCGTGACTTCTACCTTTAACTTTTTGGCAACCTTCTGCGCTAATTCAATTCCGCTTCCAATGGCCACTACATCAATATCTTTAGTAGATCTTCCCATAATGGAATCGCGAACAAATCCGCCAATAACATAACAGGAAATCCCCAATTCATCGGCACATGAGCCAATAACTTTAAACACAGGAAGTGCTATATAATTTTTTGCTTCTATTTTCATTTGAGGTGCAAAGGTACGAAAAAACGTGAAAAGAAATTTCGTGAAAAGGGAATGGACGTGAAAAGATAATTCGTGATCCCGAGCTATCGGGAGTGAAAAGGAAAAATGGAATACAGAAGTAGGAAGTAGGAAGTAGGAATGCGCGAAGCGGGGATTCGTGAAAAGAGAATTCGTGAAAAGAGAATTCGTGAAACGTGAAACGTGAAAAGGAAAAAAGGAATACAGAATTAAGAATTAGGAATGCGCGATGTAGGGTTTAGTGAAAAGAATTTATGGCGCAATAATCAAGATTTCTATTAAAACAACCTTTTTGCTTTTATTTTGTCTTTTGAGTAGTTCAAATTTAAGAAAGCAAAATGAAAAAATCGCATTTAATTCTTTTACTTCTATTTATACCATTGATTTCCAATGCACAAATTCAAAAAAAGAACATTTTATTTATTGGTAATAGTTATACCTATGTAAATGACCTGCCTCAAATGTTTGCAAATATATCAGCTTCTACTTTCGATTCGATAGCTTTTAGTAGTAGTTCGACAGGAGGCTACACTTTTAACAATCATACTCAAGATGCAAATTCATTATTGAAAATTTCTCAGGGAAATTGGGATTTTGTAATTCTGCAAGAACAAAGTCAGCTTCCCTCCTTTCCTATTGAGCAGGTAAACGTCGAGGTATTTCCTTACGCTCGTATTCTTGATAGTTTAATTGTTGCACAAAATCCATGTGCCGAAACCGTTTTTTATATGACTTGGGGACGAAAAAATGGAGATGCTTCTAATTGTGCCTCATGGCCGCCTGTTTGTTCGTATTTAGGAATGGATAGTTTATTAAGATTACGATATACCCAAATGGCAACCGACAATCACGCAATTTTATCACCGGTTAGTGCTTTATGGCGTTACCTAAGAACCCATAATCCAACAATAGAATTGTACTCAAGCGATGAAAGTCATCCTTCAAATGCTGGGACTTATGCTGCAGCTTGTTCTTTTTATAGTGCAATTTTCCGTAAAGATCCAACTTTAATTACATTTAATTCAACATTATCAATTGCTGATGCTGGTGCAATTAGAAATGCTGCTAAAGCTGTTGTTTTTGATAGTTTATCTACCTGGTTTGTTGGCAAATACGATCCAAAATCTGATTTCAATTACAGTGTTGTTGGGCTAAATGTCAACTTTATAAACATCTCTGAATATGCTGATCAGTACCGTTGGAATTTTGGTGATGGAGACACTTCAATAGCTATTAACCCCTCCCATTTATTCACTTCAAGTGGAACCAAAACCATAACACTAATCGCAAAAAAATGTGGACTTTCCGATACAACAACAAAGCAGATTACAATTACGCCCCAACAGATTGAAATAAATCAACAAACTGATTTTGAGCTTTATCCAAATCCCACAACTGGAATTCTAAATTTAAAATCTGATATAAATGCAAATTTCGACGAATATATAATTGTGAATCAACTTGGGCAAACAATTATAAAAGATGATTTTAAAAAGATTAAAGGCAAAAACTCCATTTGCTTGGCTCAACTTCAAATCGGAATTTATTCAATTATCTTTATCAATAATAAAAACCAAAGGAGGGTAATTAAGAAAATTATCAAGATTGATTAGTTTAATTTTCAATATCCCAAATGATTAGGCATTTCATTAAGGTTTTTTAAAACAAGATTTTTTGTTGTTGGGACAATTTAAAATAACTTTGCGAAATTAGTCCGTAAAGTCCTTAAAGTCTTAAAGTCCATAAAGTCCATAAAGTCTTTAAAGTCATAAAGTCCTTAAAGAAAAAAAGGTAAAAGAGTCTTTGTGGAGTATTCATTTAAATTAATATTGTAAAATGGTAAATCAAAATCGATTGTTTTTATTTAGAGTTTTTATATTATTTTTTCTTTTCACCTTTCTATCTATGGGCATTTATGCTCAAAAAAAAACTATTAAGAAAAAGCATTCTCACTCTAAACAAATAAAATCAAAAGAGAATAATTCAATTATCAAAACTAAATTTATCCAATGGAACACACTTGAGCAAGGAATGTACTATACTCAACTTCAAGCTACTAGAATGTCTAAAATTGGAGATTACAAAGTGGATATTTTAAAAGTGGATCCAAAGTTCTTTGATTTTGAATTGAATAGTTATGTGCTTCACGACACCGTTGAACTTACTGCTCCAGAGTGGAGTTTGAAACATAATTATTTAGCTGTTATCAATGCTGGTATGTATTCGTATAGCAATCCATTGAAGCCTGTTGGTTATATGAAATCCAAAGGACAACTTGTGAACCCAAAAATTAAAGATAGTTATAAAGCAGCTTTTGTATTTGGCACTTCCAACACCAATTCCAAGTCCGCTCAAATAGTAGATTTGAATCAACAAAATGGGGCATCACTATATCAAGAATACAGTTCGGTGCTCCAATCTATTAGAATGCTCGATGGAAATGGACTACCCGTGATGTGGAAATCGAGAAAGTATATGCGCTGCAGTATGGGAATTATTGGACAAGATAAAGAAGGATATATTTATTTAATTTTTGCTCGTTCGCCGATAAAGCCAAACGAAATGTCCAATTTTTTAAGCAAGCAACCGCTAGGATTAATTGGATTAATGTACTTAGAAGGTGGGCCAGAGACCTCTTATGTTATAAATCATCCAAATTTAAAAGTGGAAAAAATGGGGTGTTTTGTATCTCGTACTTGGCCTCGAAATAACTGTACAGAGTTTCGAAAAATCCCTCAGGTTATTGGCGTAAAGAGAAAAAGTGTTTAGTTTTTTTTTCAAAAGAGACTCTATTGGTACCAACTAAAATAAATAGCACTAAAATAAATGACACTTTTTTAATACTTTTGCACTTTACTAAGTCTTAAAAAATGGCAAAAATAAATTTCATTAAATATTTCGATTTAGGTATTCTTTTTCTTTTATTTTTATCATTGACGGTACTTCCACTTATCCAATTGGGGGCATATTTCTATGTTGGAATTGAGGAATTATTGATGCCAATAATACTGTTTAGAATCATACAATCAAAATTGTACTTTTTTGATAAATATATATGGTTAATGCTTATTTTTGGGGCATATATTTTATTTACAATTGCTATTAATGGACGTCTTTGGTCGTTGCGCGATTATTTTGAAATTTATAAAGTTGGAAAATATATTTTGGTTGTCATTTTCACTCGACATGTTTTTATCAATAATTTTGGATCGTTCGACAAATTGGTAAAATATTCATTTATTGTATTGTTAATCTTAAACATCGCTCATTATTTCAACATATTAAATTTTAATCAAATTATTGAGCCTTTTTATGCCACTTCAGATATTCAACTATCCACATTTGGACTTGATTCATTGGGAAATCCAGCCGTCCGCAGAATGTTAGGCACAATGGGAAATCCAAATGAAAATGCGATATTATTTTTATTCTATTTTGCCTATTTCTTATCCAGAACTGGTGATTACATAGAAATTAGAAAACGAGTTTTTATTTACTTAGCTTTCTTATGTATTTTGCTTACTCAATCAAGAACTGGATTTATTTCTGGGGTTAGTGTGTATGTATTTTGGAGTATTTTTACCAAACAAAAGCTTAAAACAATTCTTTACGATTTGCTCTTTTTTGCACTTTCTTTTGGCGTTGCTTTTTCTTTTAACACCCTGGCATTAAGCTATTTTGCAAATACTTCGACCAATTTAGCAGAAAACAATTCAGTGCTTGGACGTTTAGAGGTCTGGAAGAAACTTTATAAAATGATTGAGCAAAAACCATTTTTCGGGTATGGACCCAACAAAGATTTTTTTTACGAAAACAATCTATATGCAGAAAGTGAGTTTGTTTTGCTTACATGGCGATATGGAATTGTAGGATTATTCTTTTATCTTGGCTGGTTGTTATTACCTCTTTATAAGACATTATCACATTCAAAATTACATTCATTTTACATTTTATTATTAGGAATAATACTCATAAATGCAATTACAAACTGTCCATTATCAAATCCAAAAATACTCTTATTATATGCAATATGCATCGGTTATTATTATGCAAAAATTGACGAAACTAAACAATTAAACAATGTTTAAAGAGGCTTTAAAGAATCGATTTTTAGCTAACATTGTCACATTAATGAGTGGGACGGTAATTGCTCAAGCATTACCAATCATGCTATCACCTTGGATTTCAAGAATATACACTCCAGAAGATTTTGCAACTTTAGCATTGATTCTTCCAATTATCTCTATTGGTGCACTTATTTCAACATTGAGGTTGGATGTTGCTATAATTATCCCTAAGGAAGATAGCGAAGCGACTCATTTGCTTATTTCAGCGTTTCTAATTAATATTTCAATTACTATTTTATCACTGATTATTACTGCAATTCTATTCTTTTTTGATTTTTCTGAAATACTTTTTCCAAAATTAAATCCATATTTATTATGGACAGTTCCACTAGGAATTTTCGCAATTGGCACTTATCAAATATTGAATTATTGGTCTACTCGTTGTAAAACATATCGGAATAATGCTATATCAAAAATTATTCAATCCACTACTACCCTATTATTTAGTATTGTTATTGGCTATTTAATAATTGGTCCAGAAGGTTTAATTATTGGTTTTGTAATGGGTTTTGTTTTTGGTTCGATGGTTTTAATTTATCGACTTCGAGGAGCAATCAGTAAGCCAATTATTCAAGAGTTTAACAAGAAGCAATTTCAACAAATCATCAAAAAATACAGAAATTTCTTGATAATCAATACTCCACATGCAATTTTAGATATTGTAGTAGATCAGGGAATTATCTATTTAATGAAAGTCTATTTTACCGAAAAAGTTTTGGGTGGATTCGCCTTTGCATATCGATACACTCGAGCACCTCTATCCATTATTACCTCATCGATATATCAAGTTTTTTATGAGCAAGCATCAAAATTGGCTGCAGAAGGGAAAGACATACGTCCATTAATGTTTAAGATTCAAAAAAATCTATTTTTGATGGGTATTATTCCTTTTATATTGATTACCATTTTCACCCCTCAGCTTTTTGCCTTTGTTTTTTCTGAAGAGTACCGGCAAGCAGGCGAAATTGCACAATATCTAATGCCATGGATTTTCATGAACTTTTTAGTATCTCCCATATCAGCAATAACACTTATTTACAACAAGCAAAAGCAAGCATTATTGATAACTATTATTGACTTTTCGGCTCGAATTATTGCAATCTTAGTGGGAGGTATATTTTTAAATTACACCTATAGTTTTATTTTAATATCGATTTTCTGTACAATTATTCTTATTTTTGCTACGCTTTGGTATTATAAAATTGCTAAACCAGGATTGCATAAAAGCTATTAAAACGATTTCGTATGACAAAAAGCGTGATAGAATCAATGGTATATCGTTCTTCTCGATTTTTTTATTTTTTGTACAAACCAAGAATGTTGGGTAGAAGCAAGAACTTTCAAGGGAAAAAGATTGAAAACACAGCAATAGGAAATTCAAATTTTATTGATTTTCCCGAAAATTTAATTATTGAAAGCAATACGTATATTGGCCACCATAACTTTATAGAAGCAAGCCAGGGTATTGAAATTGGTGAAGGATGTCAAATTACAGATTTTATCAGCATTACTTCTCATTCAAGCCATTTATCAATTCGATTGTATGGAGATCAGTATAGCAAAAGCACGAACCATAAAGGCTATGTAAAAGGAAAAATTATAATTGGAAAATATTCCTTTATTGGGCCACATTCAGTAATTATGCCCGAAACAACAATCGGCAAAGGCTCAATTGTTTCTGCATTTAGCTACGTAAAAGGAAGTTTTCCCGATTTTTCAATTATTTCTGGCAATCCAGCAAAAGTTGTTGGCGATACTCGTGAGCTAGATAAAAAGTATTTGGATGAAAACCCAGAATTGAATGAATATTACAATCGTTGGACAAAATAATTCAAATGAAAAAGTTATTAATTGTTAGCACCAACACGATTCATGTATTTAATTATATTAATTTAATACGTGATTATTTTGATGAAATTCACTTAATTACGAACACCAAAGAAGAAAATTTCAATTACGGAACAATTAAAATTTCGTATACTGAATTTTCGTTGCGCAAACCCATTGCGTTTTACAAAAGCATTGGTTTTATCCGAAATATTATCAAAAATGATAAGCCAACAATAATTCATGTTCAACAACTTACCACAAACGCACTTCTGACAATTCTAGCGAATAAAAACATAAAAAAACCAGCTGTTTATACCGCATGGGGCAGTGATGTGCTTCTCAATTCAAAATCAGGTTTTTTACTTAAAAAAATGATTCATTATATTCTTAAAAATGCAAAGTATTTCACGTCAGATTCAAGACACATGGCTGAAATAATGAATCAAATAGCTGGAAAAAAATTAGATATATTAATTGCAAACTTCGGAATTAATATCAATAATTCAGTTAAAATTGAAAAGCAAAACTTCATATATTCAAATCGTCAGCTAAAAGGTCTTTATAGAATTGATAAAATTATTGAAGGATTTGCAAAGCTAATAATGGATAAAAATCCAGATAATTGGAAATTAATAATTGGCGCTGAAGGGGAAGATAAACAATCATTAATTGAATTAACACAAAAATTAAGTATTGAATCACATGTTGAATTTGTAGGCTGGCTCGAAAAAGAGCAAAACTCATATTACTACAATATTTCAAAATATTATATTTCAATTCCCGAATCAGACGCTACATCTATAAGTCTTTTAGAAGCTATGGCTGCCGGATGTATTCCAATATTGTCTGATTTACCCGCTAATAGAGAATGGATAAAAGATGGTGAAAACGGACTTATTGTTGCGGATTTAAATTCAAATTACATCAAAGATGCTTTAAAAATTAACGTGGAAAATGCAATTAAAATAAATCGTGAGATAATTGCAGATCATGGTACAAAAGAGGCAAATAGGGCGAAATTTATTGCATTTTACGAGCAAATTTTAAGTCAACAATTATGATTAAGGTTTGTCATATATCAACTGTTCACAATGCTTTTGATGATCGAATATTTCATAAAGAGTGCGTCTCTCTTGCTAAAGCAGGGTTTGATATTACATTGATAGTAAAACACGACAAAAATGAGGTAGTTGATGGAGTTAAAATCTCTGCATTATTAAATAAGAGCAGCAGAAGTTACCGGATAATTTCGCAATTTATTGCCTTCTCGAAAGCAATTAAGGTGAAAGCTGGTGTTTATCATTTTCACGATCCCGAACTTATGCTAATAGGGGTTTTACTTCGATTATTCGGAAAAAAAGTAATTTATGATGTGCACGAAGACATTGTAAAACAAGTTTATTATAAGAAGTGGATTAAGTTCACTTTTATCAGGGCAATGTTGTCAAAAATCATTAAATACTTAGAAAAGTTTTGTTCACTTTTTTTCGTAAAAATCGTAGTTGTTACTGATGATATTGCTGTAAAATTTCCTCCGAAAAAAACAATACTAATTAGAAACTACCCAATTATTGAGCTGATCGACAATCAACCAATAAATAATTCTAAAGTAGAAAATACAATTCGACTAATTTACGCTGGTGGATTAACAGAGGTAAGAGGAATTAAAGAGATTATCGCTTCATTGGAATTTATTTCGCAAGACATTGAGTTACTACTTTTAGGTCCTTGGGAATCTGAAGAATACATGCAAGAGTGCAAAAATATAAATTCTTGGAACAAAGTAAAATATCTTGGAATGCTTAACCTTGAAGATGTTTACCCATATATAAAATCATCAGATATTGGACTCTCATTGCTCTATCCAGCAAAAAACTACATTACAAGTCTTCCTGTGAAAGCCTTTGAATATATGGCCTGCGAAAAGCCTATGATTATGTCGAACTTCGATTATTGGAAAGAGATTTTTGGAGGTGTTGCCCTTTTTTGTGATCCAATGAATTCAAAAGAAATTGCATTATGCATTCAGCAACTAATCGATGATAAATTTAAAGCTCAAGAATTAGGTAAAAAGGGACGCAAATTAATTCTCGAAAAATTCTCTTGGGAAGCAGAAAGTCTTCGATTGGTTGAAATGTATCATGGTCTATCAAAAAATAAGCAATAAAATGGCTCTAGAAATTAAACATATCGACAAACAAATCTATACCGATTTCTGTAAAGAAATTGAGCAGGTGTTTAATAGCGTTGATTGGATGGACAACTACACCTCCAAAATGATTTTTTGTGGAATCTATGATAATGGGACTCGATTATTAGCAGCATTTTACTATTTTTCAGATAAACTCTTTGGTGTTCCTTATTATCATTGCCCTCCATATTCGCCATATAATGGCTTCACCTCAAAACTTAGCAGTAAAAACTTTGCTGGAAGTCAGGGAGAAATTAAAAGAATAATGACCGTAATTGCGACTTATTTTGATAAATTATCTTCAAAAGCAATAATCAAAATTGCATTCCCACCCGATTGTGTTGATATGCAACCTTTTATCTGGCAAAAATTCAAAGTTATTCCAAATTATACCTACCGGATTTCACTTAGTCAAAGTATTGATGAAATTTCAGCGAAGATGACCACTGAGCGAAGAAACGATATCAAGAAAGCTATAAAAGATGGAATAACCGTTGAAAAATGCAATGACCAAAATCTCGTAAAAGGGCTAGTTGAAAAGACCTTCGACAGAAAATCGTTAAGCGTTAGTCCAGATTTTTTACAAAAAATACTTTTTGAATTTGCAACTGAAAAGAATAGCTTTGGGTTTATCTCCTATCAAAATGGAATTCCTATAGCAACTACATTTTGTATATTCGACAATCATACAGCATATTATCTTTTAGGTGGATACGACAACACAAAAAAACATTCAGGTGCAGGTGCGTTGGCGTTATGGAGTGCTATAGAACACAGTAAATCGTTAAATTTGAATACTTTTGATTTTGAAGGTTCCATGATTATTCCTGTAGAGAAATATTTCAGAGGTTTTGGTGGTACCATCACTCCTTATTACACAATAAATAAGGCAAATTTGTTTATTGAACTTGCACTTAAGTTCGTTAAACGTGAAATTTATTAAAAAAAAATGTGTAACCGTTAAAAGTCGAAAGAAAACAGAATGAAAATAATTATCTCACACGATATTGACCATTTGTATGTTAGTGAACATTTTTGCGATTTAATTATCCCAAAATTCATTGTTCGCTCAAAAATCGAACTTTTAACTGGAAAAATATCTTTTGGAGAATTCTTCAATCGGATAGGAGAACTTTTTAGCAATAAATGGAATAAAATTGAAGAACTTATTGAATTCAACAAACAGCACCAAATTCCAGCTACTTTTTTTGTGGGAGTTAACAACGGACTGGGGTTAAACTATTCAGTTGATAAAGCTGCTATTGCCATTAAATATATTCAATCTCAAGGATGTGAAGTGGGGGTTCATGGGATTTCATTTGACAATTTAGAGGCCGTTCAAAAAGAATTCGACACATTTGAGAAGATTATCGGACATAAAGAGTTTGGCATTAGAATGCACTACTTGCGGAACAATCCAAATACCTTAAATTATCTTTCACAAGCTGGTTATCTTTTTGATGCAACACTTCCAGAATTAAAATCATCATTCTCAATAGCAAATTTCACCGAATTCCCTGTTCACATTATGGATGGATGGATGATGAACAAACAAAAAGCGTGGCAAGCTAATAATTTACAACAAGCTATTGATGAATCAAAACGATTGATAGATGAGGGTTTAAAAAACAATATTGATTATTTCTCAATTCTATTCCACGATAGATACTTCAGCAACGGATTTAAGACATGGAAAGAGTGGTACATTCAATTGATAGAATACTTGATTCATAATAATTTTGAATTTGTGGATTATAAGATGGCTATTTCAGAAAGGAAAAAAAACTTATGACTAATCAAAAAACAATTTGGATTATCAATCAATATTCTGGCTCTTCAACACATGGAATGGAGTACCGACATTATTATTTAGCCAAAGAGTTTATTGCTAAAGGTCATAATGTTGTAATGATTTCTGGGTCATATTCTCACTTATTCAAACAGCAACCAAATGTATCTGAAGCATTTACTTTCGAGAAAATTGATGGAATATCCTATTGTTGGGTAAAAGTCCCAAAATATGAACGGTCAATCAGTCTAGGACGATTCAAAAACATGATGGCGTTTGCCTGGAACCTTCGAAAATTTCCTATAACTGATTTCCCTAAACCCGATGCAATTATTGTCTCCTCACCTTCCCTTTTCCCCATTGTGATTGCACGCAAATGGGCCACCAAATTCAAGGCAAAATTATTGTTCGAAATTCGCGATATTTGGCCATTGACTTTGCAGGAATTGAGTGGATTAAAAAAATGGCATCCTGTGAGCATTCTGCTCTCCTATTTTGAAAAATATGGTTACAAAAACGCCGATAAAGTGATTTCTCTGCTGCCTGATGCTTATCTCCATTTTGAAAAATTTGGAATGTCAAAATCCAAATTTCACTATATTCCTAACGGAATTTCTCTTCAAAGTTTAGATTTGGAATCTACTGATTTTGTGATGAATATTCCTAAAGACAAATTCATAATTGGATATGTCGGTTCAATGGGAAAATCTAATGCCTTAGAATATTACATCGAAGCAATCAATAATCTATCTGATCATCAAGAAATTGCATTTGTTTTTATTGGCAAAGGAGCTGAAAAAGCGAGCTTGAAAAATGCTACAGTCAATAAAAATGTTATTTGGATTGATGCCATTGAAAAAGGCATGGTGCAATCGGCGTTAAGTCAAATGGACGCGTGTTATATTGGTTGGCACAACATCAAATTATACGAAATGGGAATCTCTGCAAACAAAATTTTCGATTATATGTATGCAGCAAAACCAATTATCCACTCCAATAATGCTTCTAATGATTTGGTTAAGCTTGCAAATTGTGGACTTTCTATTCCTGCAGAAAACCCGCAGGCAATTGCCAATGCTATATTACATTTATCTGAATTGCCTTTGGAAGAACGCAATAAATTAGGTCAAAATGGCAAAGATTATGTATTGAGAAATCACACATATAGCAAATTAGCCGACAAATATCTTGAATTAATCTAGCATGGAAAGATATTTTGAAAATATCACCCGATATGCTGAACTCTTTACTAAAAGAGGTGAACAATTTTGGATTGAAGACGATAAAATATATCGTCTATATCAGCAAATGATTAATCCTGAAGGAGCTATAAAAAAGAATCTTACAATAGATTTAAAAAAAGGAAAAAAACTTCTAACAAAGTCAAAAGGGATATTGCTTCGACAAACTTATAATTTTGATTGTAATGCATCACAATCGGAATGGTACGCCATAATTTGCAAAAAGCACATCCCTATTGAAAGATTAAATTCAAATAAAAAAAGAGGAATTATCCGCGGGTTGCAAAACTGTACTGTTCGTATGATAACGCCGAAAGAACTTGCTTCACAAGGATTTGAATGTTATTCAAAAGCATTTGAAAACTATAAAAGTATAAATGTATCAATCTTTGATGAGATTCAATTCAAACACAATATCATTAACGCAGAAGGTTTTGAAGACATTGTTCACTATTGGGGTGTTTACAAAGATGATAAATTGATTGCGTATGCGTCAAATTATATTTTTGGGAATACAGAAGTCTCCTATACCACAGCCAAGCTTCACCCCGATTATCTAGAGTGTTATCCGATGTACGCCTTGATATATAAAATGAATGAATACTATCTTCAAGAGCAACAATTTGAATACGTAAACGCAGGGTTTCGATCCATACTTCATGAAACCACAGTTCAAAGTTTTCTTATTAGTAAATTTGATTTTAAGAAAGTATATTTGGATTTGAACGTTCAATACCAACCACTTTATGGCTTTGTGATGAAATTTACTTTTCCATTTCGGAAAATTATCGCTAAATTTGATGCACGATTCAAAGCTTTATTTGAGCTTGAACAAATTCACAGAATATCGAAAAAATGAACCACGAATTAGAATATAAAAAACAGATTTCCAATATATTAAACTCAAACACTGATCAAATATTCTTATATTGGAAAGGTCGTGTTGCACTCTTCACTTTGCTAAAAGCAATGGGCGTAAAAGTTGGTGACGAAGTAATTTTACCAGCTTATACTTGTGTTGTTGTCCCAAATGCAATTTTGTACATGGGAGCCATTCCTGTTTATGTTGATATTGATTTAGAGACCTTTAATGCAAACTTAGAATGCATAAATAGTGCGATTACTCCAAAGACAAAAGTCATAATCTGCCAAAACACGTTCGGGCTGAGTTCAAATATTGAAGAAGTTGTTTCATTGGCAAAACAAAAAGGTCTATTCACTATTGAAGATTGCACACATGGTTTTGGTGGAACTTACAACGAAAAGCCCAATGGCTCCTTTTGCGATGCTGCTTTTTATTCCACCCAATGGAACAAACCTTTTTCAACTGGAATTGGTGGGTTTTCTTTAGTAAACAACCCCTCACTACTTGATGAAATTTCTTTTTTGAATCAAAAATTGGCAAAACCAAGTGCCAAACAGAAGTTGATTTTAAAAATCTTATACTTTGTCAAAAAGCGACTTTTAGTAGGATTTACTTATTGGACTTTAGTAAAATTGTATCGTTATTTAAGCAAGCACAACCTAATTATTGGCTCATCATCTGGAGATGAAATTACCTCCACACACCAGCCTTCAAATTTCTTTATGGGCTTATCAGGTGTTCAAATTAATGAGGGATTAAAAAACATAAAAAAACTTCCTGAACAACTTGAGCTCAGAAAGAACAATGCTCAGAAGTACACTGATTTTTTAACTAGTATTAATAAAAATCATGTTCCATTCTCCCTTTTCGACAATCACTCTTTTTTAAAATACCCATTATTAGTTACCAACCGAGACGAAGTAATTCGAAAAGCCGAAAAACACAAAATTGAACTCGGAGAATGGCTCAATAGTCCTATACATCCTATTCAGCAAGGATTTGAACAATGGAAAATTGACATAAATAAATTCCCTATGGCTGTTTTTGCTGGTAAACACATGGTGAATATTCCTTTAGAAACAAAACACACAGAACGAATTATTGAATTTTTAAAAACTATTGATGATCAAATAATTGATGCAATAAAATAACCGAAATAATGAATGAAAACAAATTGAAAACCAGAGAAAATATTGAACTATATCTAGGTTTTTTGTCTATTTGTCTTATTCCAATAAATAAACATTGGGTAATTATATCAATGTTGGGCTGGTTTGTTGTCACATTAATAAACGTTACTCTTGACAGAATTCAAAAACGAAGAATCAATATCAACAAAAAGTCACTTATCCCAATTCTAATTTTACCTTGTTTTTATATCTTGCATATTATTGGCCTAGCATATTCTTCAAATTTGGAATACGGTTTTTTTGACTTAGAAGTAAAATTATCTATGATTTTGATTCCAATTATTATTCTTATCCGATCTTCTATTTATCAAAACAAACAAAAATTGATATTTACATCACTTATTTCTGGAGTTTTAATATCATTTTTCATCAATATTACGCATGCCTATCTCAATTATTTAGCAGATGGTCAAATCTTAAATTTCTATTATTGCCTATTATCTCCATCCATTCATCCATCATACATGGCTATGTATATTGGTGTTTCTTTAATTGCACTTATTTATTATAAGACAAAACTATTCAATTCTGGCAAAGTAATCCGAATTGCATTTCCGATTATTTCTGCAGTCATATTACTCGCATACCTCTTTATGTTATCATCCAAAGCTGGCATCATCTCCTTTGCAATTGCCATTTCAGTTTATTCTTCTATTCGTATTTCCCAAAGAATAAAACCGATATATGCTATTATTGCGGGCATTGCCATCTTGATTATTCCATTTATTGTAATCAATCAAATTCCATCCGTTAGCATGCGATTTAAGGAGATGAGCAACTCTATTAAAAACAGTAAAAATGCAACGATCGATTCTGAATACGGAAGTTTAGCCCGTTTGGCAATCATTCAATCCATGTATCAAATGTCAGTAGAAAATTTACCTTGGGGCGTTGGCACTGGAGATATTAAAGTTGAAATTACAAAATATTACTTGGCTAAAGGATCTAAATTAATTACAACTCAATACATCAACGCTCATAACCAATTCGCTCAATCTACAATAGCTTTGGGGATTCCTGGATTATCAATATTATTAACCTTTTTGATTTTAGGATTAATCGTCGCGTGCAAAAACCGTAATATAATTTTTCTATCCTTTTTATTATTACTAATTATTCAAATGCTCTTTGAATCGATGCTTGAACAACAAGCTGGGGTGATTTTTATTACGCTGTTTTACTCACTATTTTGCATCTGGGATAATAAACAATTGAACAATTCGGGGAATACGGTGTAAGTTGAATTATAAATTCTTATTTTTAAAAAATGTTCTATTTATATATTTGTTCTTTATAACGTGAAACGTGAAAAGACATCTCGTGAAAAGAAGTTCGCGATGCGGGTCTATTCGTAAAACGTGAAAAGCGGTTCGTAAAAAGATTTTAAAGAAAAGTCACTCGTTTTGTGCTCTTTTCACGTTTCACGAAAATTCTTTTCACTTCTTTTCACATTTCACGAAATATCGTTTCACGACTCTTCACGTTTAACTTCGTTGAGGGCTTCGCCGTTCACGAATTATCTTTTCACGTTCTTCGTTTCACGAAAATTCTTTTCACGACTATGCACAACAAACACAATCTCATAGCACAAAGTTACGGCGACACTCCATATCATGACTTAATGCGCAAGCGAATCCATAAAGTTTTACTATTATGTAGTCGCTACGATGCATTTTATTTAGAAGATGATGGAAGAATTGACGAAAAAATATTCAACGAATACACATCTTTAAACTTATCACAACCTCCAGAATTTATTGTACAAACGGATATTGAAGCTTCTTATAATCGTATTAAAAGCGATAACATAAATTTGGTCATCATTATGTACGATATGGGTGATATTGACCCATTTGAATTAGCAACTACAATTAAAAACGAAAATCCCGAGTTGCCAATTGTGGTTCTTACTCCTTTTTCGAGGGAGGTAAATTTATTCATCCATCAAACACATAAAACAGTTATTGATTATATATTCAGCTGGCTTGGAAATGCCGATTTATTACTGGCAATCATCAAGTTAATTGAAGATAAAATGAATGCCGAACACGATATTTTAGAAATTGGGGTTCAGGGAATCTTATTAGTTGAGGATTCTGTGAGATTCTATTCAAGTTATCTTCCCAATTTGTATAAAATCATTTTCCAGCAATCTACTGAGTTTATGAAAGAAGGTCTAAATGTGCATCAGCAGATGATGAAAATGCGTGGTCGTCCTAAAATATTACTAGCTACAACATTTGAAGAAGCCGTTGAATTATACGATAAATACAAGAGTAATTTACTAGGAGTTATCACAGATATTACCTACGAAATAAATGATGTTAAAAATCATACTGCAGGTTTTAAACTGTGTAAACAGATAAAGGCAGATGATCCTTTTATGCCTGTGGTAATACAGTCTTCGGAAAGCGAAAACAGAACTCGTGCAGAAGAGATTGGAGCAGGATTTATCGACAAAAACTCTACAACTTTATTACAAGAGTTACGAGATTATGTTCGACTCTATTTTGCGTTCGGAGATTTTGTTTTTATGGATCCAATTACAAATACTTGTATTGGCAGAGCAGAAAATTTAAAAGAGTTACAAGAATATGTGCTCACTATTCCAGATAGAACATTGGAGTATCATATTTCTGGAAATAACTTTTCGAAATGGTTATATGCCAGAGCAATTTTTTCAGTTGCAAGAATGTTTAAAACTATCCGACCCGAAGACTTTAGTTCCCTTGGCGAGGTACGACAATTTATTTACGATAGTATCACCTATTACCGAATTCATAAAACACGAGGAATAATTGCCAGTTTTAATAAAAATCATTTCGATGAATTTTTCAATTTTGCACGAATTGGCGATGCATCTATTGGTGGGAAAGGTCGTGGATTAGCCTTTATAGACTCTATGGTGATGCGAAACCAATGGGTGAATAAATGGGATGATGTAATTGTGAGTATTCCAAGAACAGTGGTTTTAAGTATCGATATTTTTGATGAATTTATTGATTCAAATAACCTCCTACAATTTGCGATTAATGAGTTCAGTGATGAAAAAATTTTAAATCGGTTTGCATCTTCTCCGTTTTCACAAAAAACAAAAGAGGATTTACGAGCTTTTTTAGAAGTTGTAAATAAACCGTTGGCAATTCGCTCTTCAAGCATGTTAGAAGACTCTCATTATCAACCTTTTGCAGGAGTGTATTCAACCTATATGATTCCTCTTTTAGCCGATAAAGAGAAAATGCTTTTGGAATTGGAAATTGCAATTAAAAGTGTGTTTGCTTCTGTCTATTTCAGAAACAGCAAAATGTACATGACGGCAACTTCAAATGTAATTGACGAAGAAAAAATGGCAGTTGTACTTCAAGAGCTTTGCGGAACTCAATATGAATCAAGATTTTATCCTACATTATCTGGAGTAGCTCGTTCCATTAACTTCTATCCTATTGCTCCCGAAAAACCAAGCGATGGTATTGTAAATCTAGCTTTTGGATTAGGAAAATACATTGTAGAAGGTGGTCAAACATTGCGATTTTCACCGGCATATCCACATAAAATTTTGCAATTATCGTCTCCTGAAATGACACTCAAAGAGACTCAAAAGACATTTTATGCCTTAAATATGGATTCCAATGCATTTTATGCAGATACCAATGACAGCATGAATATTTTGAATAGCCCTATTGAAGACGCAACAGCAGACAATACCTTAAAATGGCTAACTTCTACATATGATTTTCAAACCCAATCCATTTTGGATGGCACTATGCACAAGGGTAAAATGTTACTTACTTTTTCGGGTATATTAAAATATGATAAATTTCCAATGGCAGAAATCATTAAAGAGATTCTTGAAATCAGTCAAAAGGAGATGAATAAGCCAGTAGAAATTGAGTTTGCAGTAGATATATCTCAAAGTAGTGAAAAGAAATCAGTATTTAGTTTATTACAAATCAGACCAATTGTTGAGAATAAAGAGATAATTAACGAAGATCTAACCCAAATTCCTAAGGATGAGCTCTTAATTTCAAGTAATATGTCACTTGGAAATGGGATTATCGATGATATTTGTGATATTATTTATGTAAAACACGAACAATTTGACCCTTCAAAAAATGACCAATTGGTAGAAATGATTGATAATCTCAATCAGCAAATGCTAAAAGAAAAAAGAAATTATATTCTGATTGGTCCTGGCCGTTGGGGATCAAGCGATTCATGGTTAGGAATTCCAGTAAAATGGTCACAAATATCTGGTGCTCGTTTAATTATTGAGATGTCGTTAGAAAAATATATGATAGACCCAAGTCAAGGCACACATTTTTTTCAAAACTTAACTTCATTTAGAGTTGGGTATTTCACCATTAATCAACCCCATAACCAAGGGAGCATTGCATGGGATATTATCAACAAACTTCCCGTTGTTTTTGAAAATGATTTTATCTGTCATATTCGAAGCAAATTACCGCTAACAATTATGCTTGATGCAATGAATGGAAACGGTGTTGTCAAATTTTGATATACTTGATTATCAACACACTAGTTGATTTTTTTAAAAAATATAAAAAAAGATAAGTTTGTATAAAAAATAACTCTATATTTGCCGAGGATTTCTTCTAATTTAATCATTTATGGGAAGAATTAACTGATAAAAAAAGAAGAAAAAACTACGATTCAAGTTAAAGTTCTTATAAATTGAAAATTATTTTAAAAACTCATTGTTTAATCAAAATATAGTTCTAAATTTGCATTGTGAATTAAATAACAATAAGATCAATAAACTGAATAAATAACGTAAAAACTACAGTAATGAACGTAGAAAAAATGATGCAAGAACTGGAACGCAAAAATCCAGGCGAAAAAGAATTCTTACAAGCAGCTCACGAAGTATTAGAGTCAATCAAAGACGTGGTAGATGCTAATCCACAATTTGAAAAAGCAGGTATTGTTGAACGTTTAACAGAACCTGATCGTACATTTATGTTCCGTGTTACTTGGGTAGATGACAACGGGAAAGTAAATGTAAACAGAGGATACCGCGTACAATTTAACAACGCAATTGGACCTTACAAAGGTGGATTACGTTTCCATCCAAGTGTTAACCTTTCAATTTTGAAATTTCTTGGATTCGAACAAATTTTCAAAAACAGCTTAACTTCATTACCAATGGGTGGTGGAAAAGGTGGTTCTGATTTTGATCCTAAAGGAAAATCAGATGCTGAAGTAATGCGTTTCTGCCAAGCTTTCATGAGCGAATTGCAAAAATATATTGGACCTGACACAGATGTACCTGCTGGTGACATAGGTGTTGGTGGACGTGAAATTGGATACATGTTTGGCACTTACAAAAAACTTCGTGCTGAATTTACAGGTGTATTAACTGGAAAAGGTTTATCTTTTGGTGGTTCATTAATTCGTCCAGAGGCTACAGGTTTTGGATTAGTTTATTTCACAAAAGAAATGCTAAAAACTAAAGGAACTGATTTTAAAGGCAAAACTGTTTCATTATCAGGTTTTGGTAATGTATCTTGGGGTGCTGCTTTAAAAGTTGTTGAATTAGGTGGAAAAGTTGTTACTATTTCTGGACCTGATGGTTATATCTATGACGAAGCTGGTATCAGTGGCGAAAAAATTGACTATATGTTAGATATTCGTGCTACTGGTAATGATGTAGTTGCTCCTTATGCAGCAAAATTTGGTGCTAAATTCGTAGCTGGTAAAAAACCTTGGGAAGTTAAAGTTGATGTAGCATTAACTTGCGCATTCCAAAATGAATTAAACGGTGATGACGCAAAAGCACTTGTTGCTAATGGCGTTATGGCAGTTGCTGAAGGTTCAAACATGGGTTGTACTCCAGAAGCTATTAAGATTTTCCATGATGCAAAAATATTATTTGCTCCTGGTAAAGCTTCAAATGCTGGTGGTGTTGCTACTTCAGGTTTAGAAATGTCACAAAATAGCTTAAGATTAAGCTGGTCAACAGAAGAAGTTGATGAAAGATTACATACAATTATGGTTAATATTCATACTGCTTGTGTTGAACACGGAACTTCAAATGGTTACACTGATTATGTAAAAGGTGCTAATGTTGCTGGGTTCATGAAAGTTGCTGATGCTATGATGGCTCAAGGAATATTGTAATACATATTTTTTATATTCTTAAGGGGTTGTCCGTCGATTGACGGGCAACCCCTTTTTTTTATGCATATTTACTTGAATAAATTGAATTATACTAAATATCATATAAAATTTAAAAAAATCAGAATAAAGAATATTCAATGAAATTTGAGGTTAAAACATCTCATTATCAATAATAAAAAAAGTATTTATAGCATTATTAACACACTATTATTAAAATATTCAATTTAAAATTTGCACAATTGACCTAATTTATAGTATCTTTGTAAAAACGATTATTATCTTATCAGTAAGTAATTAACATGTCAGATAACATAAATACAATTATTGGTGAAATCGATTATAAAATTCGCAAATTGATTCATCAAAATGAATTATTTAAAACTGAAAATGAATTACACAAAACAGAAATAAATCAATTAAAATCAATTATAGAAACCCAAAAAAACGAAATAGAGAATTATAATCAAAAAATAAAAATAATAAAGCTATCAAAAACTATAGAAAACAAAAGGGATTTAACTAAAACAAAACTCAAAATCAACGAACTAGTGCGGGAAATCGACACATGTATCAGTTTATTAAACAAGTAACAACAACTAACTATGGATCAACTTACGATTACAGTACGAATTGCTGAGCGAGATTTCAAGCTTACTGTAGACAGAAATGAAGAGGAAATAGTTAGAAATGCAGTAAAGCTCATTGAAAAAAGAATTACCGATTATGCAAAAAATTACGCATTCAAAGACAAACAAGATTTATTGTCAATGATTGCATTGCAGTATACCATAGAAGCGATAAAAATGGAAGGAAAGCAAGCATTTATTCAAAATGATTTACTTCCTAAGCTCAATGAAATAAACTCATTAATAGATTAATAAATTTAAAGCAATAACTGATACACTTATAATATCGTTCTTTTCATCGGAAAAATACTGCCCGCAATTTCCAAGGACACGTTTGGTAAACTCAACATTAAAAAACTAGAAGAAAGCTCAAGAGTGCTTAGAACAGGCCTTAATTCACGAAAGTGAAGCTTAACAGCCATAGGACGTTCGAAAGACTCGGCCCTTCTAATCATGTCTTTATAGGAGTTTACTCATAACCCTTGTTTTGGATATTGCGGGTTTTTAATTTTATGCAGAACTAATAACCAAAAATAAATATATAAACATCACAATTATGAACACTATTCTTATCATCGTTGCTGCACTTGCCGGAATTGCCGGAGGTATAGGCTTATCATACTCGCTGATTAAAAAATCAATTGAAAAAAATAGCGAAAAAATCAAAAAAGAAGCTCTTGAAGAAGCTGAACTCATTAAAAAAGAACGTATTTTACAAGCTAAAGAGAAATACCTTCAATTAAAAACGGAACATGAAAAGCAAGTTAACGAACGTAACCAACAAATTTTAGTAGTTGAAAATAGAACGAAACAAAAAGAATCTCAAATAGACCAAAAAGTTGAAGAACTTGAACGAAAGCAAAACGAAGCAACTGCTATTAAAGAAAAATTCAACGTACAGTTAGAAGACCTAAATGTTAAAAAACAAGAGCTAGACAAAGCTATTAAACAAGAACTTGGGAAACTTGAACGTATTGCTGGATTAAGCGCAGATCAAGCTAAAGATCAGATTATTGATTTAATGAAAGATGAAGCTAAATCTGACGCAGTGCAACTCATTAACGATATTATGGACGAAGCCAGAATGACTGCTAATGTGGAATCAAAAAAGATTGTAATTGAAAGTATTCAACGTACTGCTGTAGAAAATGCACTTGAAAATAGCGTGTCGGTTTTCAATATCGATAACGATGAAATTAAAGGTCGGATTATTGGTCGTGAAGGACGAAATATTCGTGCACTTGAATCTCTTACTGGCGTTGACATTATTATTGATGATTCTCCTGACGCAATTTTACTCTCTAGTTTCGACCCAATCCGTAGAGAAGTTGCTCGACTATCGCTTCATAAATTAGTTACAGATGGTAGAATTCACCCAGCACGTATCGAAGAAGTGGTAGCAAAAACTAAAAAACAGATTGAACAAGAAATTATAGAAATTGGTAAACGAACAACTATAGACTTAGGTATTCATGGCCTACATGGCGAATTAGTGCGCATGGTTGGTAAAATGAGATACCGTTCGTCTTATGGACAAAATTTATTACAACACTCGAGAGAAGTTGCTAACCTTTGTGCAACAATGGCTGCTGAGCTTGGCTTGAATCCAAAGATTGCAAAACGTGCTGGATTATTACATGATATTGGCAAAGTTCCAGATAATGAGCCAGAATTACCACATGCAATCTTGGGGATGCAACTTGCTGAAAAATTTAAAGAAAAACCTGAAGTATTCAACGCAATTGGATCTCACCACGACGAAGTTGAAATGGAATCATTGTATGCTCCAATAGTACAGGTTTGTGATGCAATATCTGGTGCTCGTCCTGGTGCACGACGTGAAGTTGTAGAAGCTTACATTAAACGATTAAATACATTAGAAGAAATGGCTCTCTCCTATCCAGGTGTAATTAAAACATACGCTATTCAAGCGGGTAGAGAACTTCGAGTAATTGTAGGTGCAGAAAGAGTTACAGATGCTCAAGCTAATCAAATTTCTATGGATTTATCCAAAAAAATCCAAAATGAAATGACATATCCAGGTCAAATAAAAATTACAGTAATACGTGAAACCCGCGCTGTGGCTTTTGCAAAATAATATCTCGGCAATAATAAAAAAAGGAGGTTTCCAATTATTGGATTACCTCTTTTTTTTTAGCAAACAATATATCTGTAGTAATCAAATTTTTATCAAATTACCATTTTAATCCAACGCCAACATTAAATGAATTTGATCTCATGCTTTTAAATTTATATCTATTTGAAGGGATATCTGGAAAATCATTTTTCACAATAAAAAGATCATAACTTAAATCAATAAAATATCCATCCTTAGTTTTAAAATTGCAGGAAAATAGCCAATGGTTAAATTTATAATTATCTTTTATATCAAAACCGATAAGTTTATTACTAGAATAATCAGTATTTTCTTTTATAAAGAACCTCCAATATTCATATGTAATCCCCAAGTAAAAATCTTTTGTATTGATAAAAGCAAGAGCAAAGGAAGGTTGAATCCTATTAAAATTTAAATCCACACAGTCTGATTCATTTCTATCATATCGAGATAAATTAAAGTTAAAACGATTATATCCTAAACCAAATTTCAAAGTTTTTCCAAGCCACAATCCAGCATTAAAATTCAACCTATTAAATCCCATATGATCAATATAAAGTTCTTCCTCAACATACCCTTCGTGTTTTACGCCATAGCCATAGTTCTCTAATAACCTTTTAGTAGTATTTGCCTCAAATGCATCACTCCCAATATATTCATCTGTAGAGTTAGAAAATTTTCTAATACCTCGAGATTCCCATTGTGCTTGAATTTCTAAATCAAATCTAGGAAGCATTGATTTGGGTTTTTTATATAAGAATATATTTTGTCCAATCCGAATATTAATTGCATTAATTAAATATCCTCCAGATTTTGAAAAATCTGTTAACCCTGATTCTGTATAGCTTTGTTTGCCATAATAACTATTAGTTGAAATTTCCCAAGTATGCTCATATTTGTAATAATCATAATCTTTCAAATTTGAAAAACCCGTAATATTCGGTGTAAAGAAGATATAACCATAATTTCCCGTCAACCTCATATCTATAATACGAACTCTATCTTCAACATCTGCTCGATGAACACCATTTGGGAATTTTGACAAATAATTGACATATAAACTTTTGCGTTCAGAATATTTTACACCCTTCACATCTTTATCAAATGCAATTTTATAATTTTTTTCATCATCAGCACTTTCAAGTTCTGAAATTTTGGGGATATATGTTCTTTTAAATGATGAGTTATCTTTAACAATATTATACAAAGAAATTGCATCATCATAATTTTTCACATCTAGATAATTATTAATTGAAGAAATATTTGATAAAAAATTGATTTCAGCATTTGCATTTGATTTATATTTTCCATTTGGATATTTAGTTATATAATCTCTAAATTGCTGCATTAACATTGCGTCTTTAGCTTTAAACCAATCGCTCTCATCGCTTGCAGCTGTATGATTAGGATTGATAGCCAAAGTCTTATTAAGAAATCTGATTTTCTCTTCTTTGATATTTAACAATGTAGATTTAAAATAATAGTAGTCGGCAATATTTGAATCAGACTCTATCGCCATATTAATATAATCCATAGCAGCTTTTTGAAATTCGGCATCGCTTTTTTGAGCTTTTCTTTTAGCAACTTGATACAAATCGTTGGATGTTATATTTTTGGGAGATGAAAAGTTTAACAACTTTGGTTTAACACAATTTGACTTAATCCAATTCGTATTCCCATAATTAAAGGTTCTATTTAAACAATCGATATTGCATTGAAAAAAATACGCCATTTTTAGCACATTTTCTTCCTCTTCAATACTAAATTTGGTTGCCGCAATTCTATTATAAGCACTTTTTTGCTTTTCATATTTTGCCATTAAATTCTCTTTTATTTCATCAAATGATTTTTGTTTTTCTAATTTTAACTCATTTTCAGCTTTAGCTTGAGCTTCGTTGATTTGATTTTGAATTGATTGAGTAGCAAAATATCCACCGATATTTGCTGCTGCATTATCAGTTACACTTCCAGAGCTTTTCATTTTTGCAATTTCTTTTTCGAGTGAAGCCATTTTCTGAGCTTTATACTTTTTATGTGCTATTTCAATTTGAGTCATTTTAGCTTCATATTCACGAATTATAGCATCGGGATCTTGAGATTCAGACAATGACGTGTATTCACGTATACTAGATTTGTAGTTGTTATAATTCTTTTCAGCTTTTGCATTGTCCCATAATGTTTGAGAAAAATTATCCATCGCTTGGTTAACATTTTTCTCCATCTGCTTATTACTTTCGACTGTTTTTTCGTAATTATCTTTAGATATCTGTTTTTGTCGCTGACGTTCTTTTTCATAGTTCAATTGCCTTTGTCGCTCTTCCTCTTGTTGCTGAGTAATTTGCTTATCAATATTAGCTTCAATTTGCTTAACACGTTCTTTTTGATTTTCAGATGCCTGTATTTGACTTGCCTTGTTTATTGCTGTAATGGAATCAGCATATCTTTGTTTTTTTAATTCCTCTTGCTTCTTATTCTCTTTTTGTAATTCAATATTTTTTAGAATCTCATTTATTTGTTCAATCTTTCTTTTGGGATACTCTTCATTATATTTCAAATTCGAAGCTTCTTTATAAACAGCCTTAGCTTCATTATGCTTGTTTTGAAGAAAAAGAGCATCCGCTTCTTTGATTTTGGAATTATACACTTTATCTATTTCAAGTTGATTAACTGCATTTCTTGCATCATTTAACCCCTCAAATGAAATATTGCTAACTCTAGGGTTCGTAAGTATAAATCCATCAATAACTATCTGACATACATCTTGTTGTGAATTAAAATATTTACTCATTTTGTACAAACTACTACCATTACAAATTTCAAGTTTCTCAAGTGTGATGGTTGTTAAATATTTTTGATTAGAATATAAATCTAATTGGATTGAACCTTCTTGATTAAAACTATTGCTAGACTTGTCAATTACTCTAATTTTTGAGAACACTTCTTTCCCAAGTTCTTGTTCTGTATATGTTTTTCCATCAAGGTATAATACTTTTCCAATAATTGTAGTTTGTACACTATTAATAAATTCTGATCCCATATATGTCGAAAATTTCCAAGAAAAAACAGATTTATAAGCAATTCCATTATCAGTAGGACCTGGATTCCATGTATAAGAAAAAGAACCTTCAACATACTTTAAACCACCTAAATTATAACAGGGTGTACCTACTTGGCAATATGAAGTTGCGCAAACCATAATTACAAATGAAATAACAGAAATAATTGTTTTCATAACCTTTTGTTTAAAATATAATAACTTGTTTAATTTACAAATAGACAATAAACCTAAAAAACAAAAAATAAAATTATTTTGGATATAATTTCTTCGTTTATAATTTTATTTCCAATGAACTTATTATGAATGTTTAAGCATAATAACATCTAAACACTTCACACAATCAAAACAATGACAGTCTAAAACATTATTAATTTCACACCCACTTAATGTTAACAATTAGCAAATATAATACATTATTGTTAAAACCAAAAATATATACAATTTTTTGTTATAATAATCAATAAATTCATCATATTTACACTATATTTTTTAACGTATATCAATTAGCTCAGCGAAGCTAATCATAACAAACACAATTTCAGACATTTCGTATAGAGCATTAGACCCCTTTATATATTGAGGCCATGCCCCGTTTAAGGGCGGAGGCAAGCCATACTAAATTCAAATAGTCATTTAGCTAATTTGAGTTAAGGATTGGTTTAAAAGATATGAGTTGGATGATAAAGTTTAATATAATAAAGGATTGGATTTAGCTATTATTTAATTCATTATTATGCACTTCTTGCACTTTTTATAATAATATTGTGTAATGCTTTCCAAAAATAATTCCAATCAGTTTTTAAAGGTGAGTGCTTGTATGCATCTAAATACTTCATCTCTGAGTCCATAATTTCTTCAAAAGTTTTTGGCATATCGGCATAAAAAGGGGGAATTAACCCTGGTTTAAATTGAGTTCTTTTTGTTTTTAAATTTTCGGAGTATAAATTAAAATAATGCTTACTTAAAGGACGAACACCAACAATTTTCATATCTCCTTTAATAACATTAATAAACATTGGTAATTCGTCAATCCAGAGCTTTCTCATAATTTTTCCTATTGACGTAATACGAAAATCATCTTTGAACTTTCCACCTTCTTGCAAATTGTTGTTTTTGAAAACGTAATCTTGAATATACTCTGAATAAGCATGCATTGTTCTCATTTTATATACATGAATAAGCTTTCCATCTTTGCCAAATCTTTTAAGCATAATAAATGGCCCATAAGTGGGGTTATTATCGAAAATCGGCTCCTTTACTTTTTTTACTACAAGCCATAATAAATTATCAATTTGCTTTTCATTCAAGACTTCAAAACCGCATGAATATAATCGTCCTAAGGTTTCGGCTTTTGATAGAACTCTATTTCTTCCTCCAGTTATAAAAAAGTAGATTTTTTTTGTAAGTTTTAATTTGGGAGCAACTCTTTTTAGTAGAAAGTCTATCGTATAAACCAACCAATTTAAGCCATAAGGATACTTTTGAAGAATTCTCTTTTTTCGTTGAGAATATGTTTCAACACAAAGAACAAAAATATTATCCTTATTCAACTTGCTATTAATTGCTTCAAAAAATTTATTAATTCGTTTTATGTTGTTAATCTTCTTCAAGTTAACAATCGTATTGAAGGTGTTTTCGGGCAATTTTAAAATATTAAATTGAGTTGAAGTAGATAAAATTGTAGTTTTAGTAGTACCTAAATTAATGTTATTGTTTAAAAATAAAAAGACTAATTTGTTTGTCTCATCAATAATTGTCTTTTTAATGTTCTCGAAATTTAGCTCATGTTCAAATATCCGAAATGGTAAAGTGATATAGTTGTTTTTTATGTCAGCTTCTTGAGTTGCTTCGAAATCCTCTTTTTCTCTAATCCAAACAGAATCAATAAATGCATAATAAAAACTAACCCAAGCAACTTCCAGAAGTGCTAAAACAAACACGGTTCCTAATACCATAAACCGACTATACTCATTCAACTGAAAATAAAAAAGAGAGACTACCCCAAATGAAAAAGCAACAAAAAGGCTTTTAATATAACGTTTTATAGTCTCGTAGTAATTAGATTTTTCCTGATTTCCATATTTTTGAAAATATAATGAAATTGAAAGTAAAACGATAGAAAATGTTATAAATGGAGTATGATAAGTATATATATAATTTGTAAATGCTCCTTCTTTTAATAGTGAAGCTACAAAAAATGAAGCAATTAATAAAAATAAATCAACTAAGAGATTAAGCCTAAAGCGTTTTTTTGTAAACCTGACATTTAACGCCTTAGCTAAAGCAATTTTCTCTGTATGATCAGGACTGTATATTGATAATTTGTTTTCGGAAAACTTGGAATCTGGTAGTTTTTGTAAAACAGTATCTAATTCCGATTTTGAATTAATACAAAAGTCTTCAATCTTATTTGTGATGACAAAGTTTGAATGTTTCATATTGAAAAAATTTTATTTATGCAAATATACATAATTATTTATCATTTTGAACATATAAGTTAATTTTAAATCAATTTATTTTAATAAACATCAATTAGACTTTGAAAAATCAAACTAAATTCTAGAAATCATGATAACAATATCAAAATTCACACTTTATACATATCTGATTATGTATTATATATATTCTACATTTAGCAATTGTAACATTAATTATTATACACACTCCGAAATTTTTAAAACGAAAATTTTAAAATCTATTCGAGAATATTTATTTTTAAATCTTTTTTAAATCAAAAATAAATTTAAACAATTAAATCTTGAGACTTTAACAAAATAAGAACTTGCCAAAACCAAAACTTTAAATAATACAACAACTACAATTGCAACTAGTTTGTATATTGATTTTGTCATAAGATTGTAGCGACTAAATAATTTAATTTATTGATTTTCTTTAGTTTGATAAATTATTTAAGCAATATTATCATGAAATATGTTTGATATTCGCTAAAATAAACGCAAATATATTTGATTCAAATGAATTAGATTGACTATTTTTATTACAACTAAATTATTTTAATATAATAATCATACATTCTAAGCAAAAACACTATACAATTGATAAACAACATAATATAACATAAAAATTATTTTTTCAAACTAAAAACAAACAATTATCATCAAAATATATTGATTTTTTATATAATAAAAGCAAGTTAGATTGTTTAACTTGTAAAGATATAAGTGATTTAGAATCAATTATCATAGTTGATATTAAAATAAAAGATGTAAATTTGCAGACTGTTTTAATGAGAATAAATTTCAATTATGAAAAAGAATTATATTGATTTAATTGATCAAACATTTGAGTTCCCGCAAGAGGAGTTTTTAGTTAAAGATAACGAGTTGCTATTCAATGGAATCGATTTAATGGATTTAATAAAGCAATACGGAACTCCATTAAAGATTACATATTTGCCAAAAATTAGCAGCAATATTCAGCGTGCTAAACGATGGTTTAATGTTGCAATGGCTAAATCGGACTACGATGCTGATTATCATTACTGTTATTGCACTAAGAGCTCTCATTTTTCTCATATCATCGAAGAAGTACTTAAAAATGACGTACATCTAGAAACATCATCAGCATTTGATTTTAATATAATAGATAATTTACATGAACAAGGGCTGTTTTCACAGGAAAATTATATTATCTGCAACGGATTTAAAAAGTATAATTACATCGAAAATATTGCTGAATTTATCAATAAAGGGTTTTCTAATACAATTTCAATTTTAGATAATAAAAAAGAGCTAGATCAATTAGATGAATTAGTGAATACAAAATGCAAAATTGGGATCAGAATTGCTGCTGAAGAAGAACCGAAATTTGAGTTTTATACATCACGATTAGGGATTAGATATAATGATATTCTGCCTTTTTATATGGAAAAAATTCGTGATAATCCGAAGTTCGAATTAAAAATGTTGCACTTTTTTATTAACACCGGAATGAGCGATACAGCTTATTATTGGAATGAGTTAACTAAATGTGTGAATGTATATTGTGAACTCAAAAAACTATGTCCCGAACTTGATTCATTAAATATTGGTGGTGGCTTTCCAATCAAAAATTCTCTGTCGTTTGATTACGACTACGAATATATGGCTGAAGAAATTATTGCTCAAATTAAGAGTATTTGTGATAGGAATAATATAAAAGAGCCTAATATCTTCACTGAATTTGGCTCCTATACGGTTGGCGAAAGCAGTGCTGTTTTATATTCAATTATTGCTCAGAAACAGCAAAACGACCGCGAGTTATGGGATATGATTGATAGTTCTTTTATGACAACTTTACCTGATACCTGGGCAATTAATCAGCGGTTTATATTATTTGCAATAAATAACTGGAATAAAGAATATGAACGTGTGTTTTTAGGAGGCTTGACTTGTGATAGTTCGGATTACTATAATTCCGAAGCACATGCAAACGCAGTTTTTTTACCTAAAATTGGAGATGAACCACAATACATTGGACTATTTCACACGGGGGCTTATCAAGAGTCTATCGGCGGTTATGGCGGGATTCAGCACTGTTTACAACCTGCACCAAAAATTGTAATAATTGATAAAGATGAAGATGGAGAACTTTATCCAAAATTATTTGCCAAAGAACAAAGCTGGAAACCAATGATGAAAATACTTGGGTATTAATCATTATGTTCAATCGTTTGAAATACATTATAAGTAATTAAGAAAAAAAATGAATAGATTATATTATGGCGATATGCCTGAGCAGTTTTCAAATTATGAAACATCTAAAATTGTATTACTTCCTGTTCCTTACGACGGCACTAGTACATGGGTAAAAGGCGCTGATAAAGGTCCCCAAGCTATAATTGAAGCATCTGAAAGTATTGAACTTTATGATATCGAAACTGAAACTGAAGTTTATACTTTTGGCATTCACACTGCTGAACCTGTTTTGGAATTAGGAAGTCCTGAAGAAATGGTTGATTCTGTATATCAGAGGGTAACACAATATATTAATGATGATAAATACTTAGTTATTCTTGGAGGGGAGCATTCCGTAAGTTGTGGTGCCATAAAGGCATTTTCTGAAAAATATCAAGATTTAACGGTGCTTCAAATCGATGCACATGCTGATTTACGTGATGATTATCATGGTTCAAAATACAATCATGCATGTGTGATGCGTAGAGCTCAAGAGCATTGCAAAGTTGTTCAAGTTGGAGTTAGAAGTATGTGCATTGAAGAAAAACCGAATATGATTCCTGAGAATATGTTTTTTGCACATCAAATACGTAAAAATTCAAATTGGATTCTTGATGTTGTATCACGATTGGGAAAAAAGGTTTATTTAACGATTGATTTAGATGGATTTGACCCATCAATAATTCCTTCTACTGGCACTCCTGAACCAGGTGGTTTGCTTTGGTGGGATGTAATGGATTTGATAAAGATGGTAAATGAAAAATGTAATATTGTAGGATTTGATGTCGTAGAACTATGCCCAAATCCACAAGATAAATCGTCAGATCTTGCCGCTTCAAAGCTTGTTTATCAGATTCTTTCTCAGCACTTTAAATGGACAGAAAAAATATAATTAAGAACTTTTGAATTGAGGAATTATTGAAGGCAAAAGATTTAAATTTTATTATTCATTAAATATTCTTGACATACTCCTTTTTATAAGTTCATCTTTTGTTCTATTTGCTTAGTTGAAGAAATTTTCAATTATCCGTTAATTAACAATTAAATGTGTATAAATTCTTCAATAAAAAAGATTGAAATTCCAAATTAAAGATGTAAATTTGCACTCCAAATATAATATACATTATGGCTAAAAAAGAAAAAACTGAAGAAAAAATTATAGCAGTTGAATCTGCGCTTAACCGTACAGAACAATTTTTCGAAGATAATTATAAAATGATTCTAAGCATTGTTGGTGGAATTGCTTTAATAGTAATTTTGTTTTTTGCTTATGTTAGATTTGTAAAAGAACCAAAAAATCGTGAAGCACAAGCAGCTATGTTTATGGCTCAGAGGTATTTCGAAGCTGACTCATTGAATAAAGCGTTAAATGGTGATGGCGTAAATATGGGCTTTTTGGCTATATCAGAAGATTTTTCTTCTACCGATGCTGGAAACCTTGCAAATTATTATGCGGGTGTAATTTATATGCAGAAAGGTCAATTTGACAATGCTATTGAAAAGCTAGAAAAATTTGATAGTGACGACCAAATTGTTTCTTCTATGGCTTTAGGATTGCTTGGTGATGCTAATCTCGAGAAAAATGATATGAATAAAGCGTTGGATTATTACATGAAAGCTGCTAATGAAAA
This sequence comes from Bacteroidota bacterium, assembly GCA_037130365.1. Taxonomy (GTDB): domain Bacteria; phylum Bacteroidota; class Bacteroidia; order Bacteroidales; family WCHB1-69; genus JBAXTE01. Next base: position 16,708 of record JBAXTE010000004.1, on the reverse strand, counting down.
AAAGAATAGCTTTACAACTCCAATGTTCCTTATGCGTGCTGGACTTACTTGCGAATTGCTAAATAAGTGGGATGAAGCTCTAAAACAATATCAAATTATTAAAAATGAGTATTCCCGTAGTGGAGAAGGTCAAGAAATTGATAAATATATAAGTCGCGCTAACGCAAAATTAAATAAATAAAAATCGATGGCTGAAAAGAAAATTAATCTTTCAGAATACCATCCCAACGATATTCCAAAAGCCGGCAAATGGCGAATAGCAATAGTGATTTCAGAATGGAACCCTGAAATCACTTTTGCATTAAGGGATGGAGCCGTTGAGATGTTAGAACAACAAGGTTTACCGAAAAAGGATATTATTATAAAATATGCTCCAGGGAGTTTTGAGTTGCCAACAGCTGCTCAAATGATGTTTGAAGCTGATACAGAATTAGATGCCGTTATTTGTCTTGGATGTGTGATTCAAGGAGAAACTCGCCACTTTGATTTTATCTGTGATGCAGTTGCTCATGGTGTTATGAAAGTTTCTTTAGATTATAACTCACCTGTGATATTTGGCGTTCTAACTACAAATACACTTGAACAAGCTCAAGACAGAGCTGGTGGAAAACATGGGAATAAAGGGGTAGAAGCAGCGGTCGCTTGCCTTAAAATGCTTACACTTGAACGATCACTAAACAAATAAAATCAAATTTGATGAATATGCATTTGTTAGATCCCCTTTTTATTTCTTTGAAACCATTGCTTAATGGAACAAAGAATATCATAATTCAAATGCATATTAACCCAGATGGCGATGCTGTGGGAGCTTCGTTAGCTTTGAGTCAATATCTTCATAAACTCGGATTTAATAATACAGTGGTTGCCCCAAACCTATTTCCATCTTTTTTAAAGTGGATGGCTTTTTCAAATCAAATAATTATTGGAACTGAGCGTCCTCAAATTGTAAAAAACCTTTATGAAAATGCTGATTTAATTTTTATTTTAGATTTTAATGCAATTCATCGTGCTGGTGATTTAATTGGTGGCCTAATTTCTACTACTAAGGCACCAATTGTAATGATAGATCATCACTTGCAACCCGAACTTTATACAAATATTTCGATTTCTACGCATGAAGTTTCATCAACATCTGAATTAATTTTTCATTTAATTCGTGCTAATAACGACCTTGCTTTATTAGACAAATCTATTGCTGAATGTTTATATGTTGGGATTATGACTGATACTGGATCATTCAGCTATTCAAGTAATACACCTGAAACTTATCACGTGGTTGCTGATTTGGTCTCTACAGGCATTAATGTTGAAGTTATTCATCAGTTAGTTTACAATACGTATTCCGAAAAACGGTTAAGATTATTGGGATATTGTATAAACGATAAATTGAGAGTCTTTCCAGAATTTGGAGCTTCTTATATTTCACTTTCAAAAAGTGAATTGAAACATTTTAATCACAAAGTTGGTGATACTGAAGGAATTGTAAACTATGGATTATCAATTGACGTGGTCTGTCTTACCGCATTATTTACTGAACGAGAAGGACGTGTTCGGATTTCATTTCGATCAAAAGGCAACTTTGACGTAAATCTTTTTGCTCGCAATCATTTTTCTGGCGGTGGGCATAAAAATGCATCAGGTGCTGATTCACTTGAAAATTTAGAATCTACAATTAGAAAATTTGAAGAACTATTACCTTTATATAAAGATCAAATAACCTCATCCTTAAAATGAAAAATACTTGGTATATCTGTGTTTTAATATTTTTGGTTGTTTCGTGTAGTGAATCACCAAATAAGGTAAAAAAGCCTTTTGAACAAGGGAATGTAAAAGAGCCATTAATTGCTGCTAATCAAAATGCAGTTAGGCAGGAGGATGAAGATATCAATTTATACATTAAACGTCAAAAACTAAATGCAACAAGAACTGAAACGGGCTTAAGATATCAAATTACCAAAGAAGGACAAGGACAATTGATTAAAGCTAAAAATAAGGTTACCCTTGATTATGAAACGTTTTCAATTGATGGAAATTTGTTATACTCATCTAAAGAGACGGGTGTTAAAATGTTAGAAGTTGAAAAGAATAATGAGGTTCAGGCTTTAGATGAAATTTTAAAACTGATGAAAAATGGTGCAGAAGCACATATGGTAATTCCTTCACATCTTGCTTATGGAATAGCTGGTGATGGAAATAAAATTCGACAACGTATTCCGATTGTGATGAAAATTAAAGTTCTCAATGTCAAATAAATATAATAGTCAATAATTAAATCAAACAAAAAAATGAAAAAAATCTCAATTTTATTTATTGTTGCAGCAATTAGTCTATCGATGAGTTCATGCTCAAAATATCGCGGCTATAAAGAGTCTGACAACGGTTTATTCTACAAGTTCTATGTTGAAAACGACAAAGAAGTAAAACCAAAAATGGGTGATGTGTTAACCATGACTTTGATTTACAAATTAGTGGAAACAGATTCAATTTTAGAAGATTCACGTACTCGTCCAAATCCTTTTATGTTATTGCTAAAAGAATCTGACTTTAAGGGTGATCTATTTGAAGGTTTAGCTATGATGCACAAAGGGGATAGCGCTTCGTTTATAGTTAAGGCAGATTCATTCTTTTTGAAAACGGTGAAAATGCCAGAAATGCCTAAATATGTGAAAGCTGAATCTATGCTTAAGTTTGAAATCAAACTTACAGATGTTAAAGCTAAAGCTGTATTTGAAAAAGAAATGGCAGAAAACCAAGCAAAATTCAAAGCTCAAATGGAAAAACGCAAAGACCTTGAGGGTGAAGCTATTGCTAATTACATAAAAGAAAACAAAATTACTGCTCGCCCAACAAAAAGTGGGTTATACTTTGTTGAAGTTACCAAAGGAACTGGTCCTAAGCCAACTGCTGGAAAAACTTGTGTTATGAATTACACTGGTAAACTTTTAGATGGTAAAATTTTCGATTCTTCAGAAGGCAAAAAACCTTTCGAATTTGCTCTAGGAAAACAACAAGTAATTCCAGGTTGGGATGAAGCAGTTGCTATGATGAGCAAAGGTGGAAAAGCAAAAATTGTTTTACCTTCATCGTTAGCTTATGGCGAAAATGGCGCTGGTGAAATGATTTTACCTTATACTCCATTAGTATTTGACGTTGAACTAATTGATTTTAAATAATCAATTAATCGTATTTATAAAAAAAGGACTGTCGTTAATTCGATAGTCCTTTTTTTTTTACCTTCACAAAAATCAAATTACACTTTGTCAATTTTGTTTTCGGTTAGTACTAGAAGAGAATAGCCACCAATGGTTTTTGTACAAAATCGCTTATTTATTTTATAAAGAGTTTTTCGGAGTAAATCAATAATTTTTTGTTTGAATGAAGTTGGAACAGAAATCGGTTCTGTATACATTTTATCTATCACAGAAAACCCTTTATCATTTAGAATACTTATTATAAATTCTTCTGTAAAATTGTGAATATGACCTACTCTTTCTTTTGATTCAATTAGCATTTTTTCTCTAAACAAAGTCCACAAACAAAGATCAAGCGGAATGTGGAAAAGAGTGTATTTTCCTTTGGATGAAATCTTTTCTAAGAAGATGAAATAGTTATCAATATGCTCAATAACATCAATAACTAGCACCAAATCAAAGAATTGAGAGTCATTTTCATCAGTAATATCTTTTAGCTCAAATTTTAAGCGATCAGTTTGTTTTTTTTCAGCAATTTCAATTGCATCTTTAGAAATGTCAAATCCACAAAAATGAATCTGTTCATCTAGTTTTGAAGCAAGTTGAACTAAAATTTCTCCGCTTCCACAGCCTATTTCACAAACTGTTTTGTAATTAATATGATTTCGATTCAGAATTTGCAGAATTTTGTCTGATTTAAATTGAGCATCCTCTTCATGCCAAGTAGGATTATTACTCAAGTAGGTGGAATCATTATATATATTGCTCATAAATTTCTATATATCTGCTATTTATAGCGTGTGATTTTGACTAACAATATTAAAATAGATAAACCAAATTTACAATTAATTCTTTGTTTCCATCATCATTCTAGTAGCTTTCGCAACTAATTTTCTAGGTAAAAATCGAACACAAAAAGCGATAAGACTATTCATAAATCCATGTATGACTACTGTTTTTCCAGTCATCATTTTTTTATAACCAAATTCGGCTACTTCTTGAGCAGTTGGAAGTTTCTTGTTGCTAAAAAGTGAGCTATCATCAAGCGCTGCTGCCGATTGAAATCCACTTTGAGTTGCACCTGGACAAAGCGCTGTAACAGTAACTCCAGTATTTTTTAGTTCGTTTGCAATTGCTTCCGAAAAACTTAATACATACGCTTTGGTTGCAAAATAAACTGACATAGTTGGTCCGGGTTGAAACGATGCAATCGAAGCCAAATTTAATATTTTTCCAGAACCTTTTTCTTTCATCTCAGGTAAAAATAGGCGAGTTAGATATGTTAATGCGGTGATATTCAGATTAATCATTTGCAATTGCTTTTCCCAATTGCTTTCTGCAAACATTCCAAAATCACCAAATCCAGCATTGTTAATAAGATAGTCTATATGAATATTCAAATCTTTAACTTCATTAAAAACCTCAAGAGATGATGCAATATTTGATAAATCTTTCGCAATAATATGAACGGTTACACTGTAATTTTTCTCTAATTCTGATTTTAGCTCATTTAATTTTTCACTATTCCGAGCAACTAAAACTAAATTGTCCCCTTTTGATGCATGTATTTTAGCTAGCTCAAGTCCGATTCCACTAGAAGCTCCAGTGATTAATGCAGTATGATTCATGTTTGTATTTTTTTAATGGTCAGCTGAATAAAGTATTAAGACAATTGATGCATTTAAATCATCATCTTTTTTTGCCTTATGGTTTATATTTTTTGAATTGAGGCTTCCTAGGAGGTTTTTCATTTGCTTTATTATCTTCATCTATTAGCAATTTCCAATCATATCGTTCTTGAGTTCCCAAGTCTTTGGTCTCAAAATATTGTTCTTTGTTTATACTAAGTAGCTCAATGGGTTTGCCAATATAAGCTTCAATCTCTTCAAGAAGGGGCTTTTCTTCGTTGCTACAGAATGAAATTGCATATCCTTTTTTTGTACCACGACCAGTTCTACCAATTCTGTGAACATAATATTCTGCAACTTCCGGAAGATCGTAATTAACAACGTAATCAACGCTGTCAATGTCAATTCCACGTGCGCTGACATCGGTAGCAACCAGAACTTTTATTTCGCCAATTCTGAACTTTTGTAAGCTCTTTTGACGTTCATCTTGGAGCTTGTCACCATGTAAAGTCTCGGAGATGATTCCCATTCGTTCCAGTGCTTTACACACTCTTTCGGCTCTAACTTTTGTACGAACAAAGACTAATATCTTTTGATCTGGATGTTCATACACTAGGCGTTCTAAAAAGAATCGTTTGTCGTCCATTTCTAAAAAAGCCATTTGATGGTAGATGTTTTTAGAAACAGGATCATCCGGAGATATTTGAATTCGAATTGGGTTATGAACTAATGAATATGCAAGTTTTTTAATTTCTTCGTTGATGGTTGCCGAAAAATAGAGTGTTTGATGTTTTTTTGGAAGATGTTTTTTCACATCTCTTATGTCGCGAATAAAACTATCATCTAACATTTTATCTGCCTCGTCAAGAACCAAAAAATCAACATAATCTAAATCCACAAATCGTTGAGAAATTAGGTCGAACATTCGGCCAGGGGTGGCTACTAACACATCTACCCCTTCTACTAATTTTCGAATTTGTCTATCTTGATCAACGCCTCCAAAAATTGCGATTGTGGTCACCGAAGTTGATTTTTCGATGCTATGAAACACACTTGCAATTTGTGCGGCTAGCTCTCTGGTCGGACACATAACAACTGCGCTGATCGTATCAACACGTTTATTGAGTTTTTTTCTAAATATTGCTTCAATAATTGGAATTGCAAATGCAGCAGTTTTCCCGGTTCCAGTTTGGGCAATTGCTAACACATCTTCCCCTGCTGCAATTGGCCTAATGGCTTTATATTGAATATCTGTAGGTTTTGTAAAACCCAGAGCCGCTAGATTTTGTTTAATTTCTCGGGTAAACGTATATTGATCAAACTTCATTATTTTGTTTTTTGCAAAGATACGGAATTTTGAGGTGATAAAAGTTCTCTCACCAATGTTCTTTTTGCTCTTTATACAGAATGAGGTTATCAGGCAATCACTAACTAGTGCTTGAAAGAAAACGCCAACTTTTTCGTTACTCTTGCAACGAATTTTGGATATTTACACCAGTAAACGCCCTAAATCCGTTGCTACGAAAGTCTGCCAAATGGAAGATAAACCTTAAATTTGACGTTTTCTTATTAATCACTGAGTTTTCTTGAAATCACTAACTAATCAGATTTTTGTATTTGTTATAAAGGAACGAAATAATTAGAAGCAATATTCCTAAAGAAACAAATACAATTGTTTTTGAAATGGTATCAAGATATGAAATATCGTATACAAAAAGTTTGATTAGTGTTAGCCCAAAAAGGACAATGGCTTCAATTCTAAGATATTTTTTCTTTTTCCAAATGCCAATCATTATCAACATCAATGCATAAATTCCCCACAATATACTTAGTCCGAGCTTATAAGATTGCGAATATTCAAATGTATCCAACCAAGAAATTAGCTCACTACTCGCAATCCATAATAAGGAAAAGTAGATTAAAAAATCAAATGATGCAACGATAGCTGAATGAACTGGTTGGAAAAATTCTTGTTTAAAATGGCTATAAATTAATGAAAGCATTACTCCTAATAGGGAAAAGGAAAGATAGCGCAGCCCTGTGTGAAATAAGTTGATTGTATTGTAGTTATCTAAAGATTGATGAATGAATTTATCTCTAAGTTCACTAAAAACATATAATCCTTGAGTAAGAAATATAAACACCATAAACATAGCCAACCCCATGGTAATGTATCCGAAAATTTTATTATTTACCTTTTTAAGGTTAGTAAAAAGCATAATTGATATAAATAAAATGGAGTAATTTAAAACCCAAATAGATTTAAAGTAAAGAAAATTGCTGTTATATTCTGTATCTGAAATTGTTTGATTATTTGTAAAGATCAATGTTTTTGAGTCAATATATTGTTGATACCAATATGTTGAAATTTCCATACGAATGGCAAAGTAAATCACAGTTAATGTAATAATTGGAATTACATAATTCATAATTGATTGCATTACTTTTAAAGAAGAAGTTTCGGTAAGATATTTTTTTTGTCGATTAAAGAAACTGATAATCACAAAAGCTGTAATACACAAAATGGAATTCAGAAAACGGATATTTAGTAATGGTAAATCAGTTGTTGAAGATTCCAGCGAACTATGGCTGTAGAGTGTTAACCAATCTTGAATGATGCTGAAAAAGGCAAGTATGATTAGTGGATATGATAATAATTCATAAGCTGAAACTTTTTTAGATCTGCCAATCCAGAATAATAGTGCGGCTTCAAATGCCCACATAACCGTTACCCAATTTCCATCGAATTGAACTGGAATTGCGATAGTTAAAAATACAAGGACTAATCCGGCAACAAAATAGAATAAATTTCGATCTGTAAGTTTTTTAAAATAGAATAATAAACTTACTAATGCATGAATCAGCGCATTACCTAATGTAAACACACCTAATAATTGTACTCCTAACGAATGACTGCTTAATATGAAATACCCATAGCTGTAAAAGATTGTAGAATTTATCAACAAAAGAAGAATATCACCGATGTTAAATTTCTCTTTTCGGATAAGTTTATAGGAGATAAATATCAGATAAAAAGTTACAAAGAATATGGATAAAAACAGTAATGCAATTATAGAATGTTCTGAAGATATAAATTTTGAGGCAAACCAAGCTATAAAAATTAACCATGTAAGAATAAAAGAGGAGTAATACAATGGTTTCCAATACTTTTTAATCGCAATAAAAAGAATACCAATATTGATAATTGCCATATAACTGAACAAAACGACTACTTTTCCAGAGCCATCGCTAAGTAGAAATGGAACCGCGTAAGCTCCCACCAGACCGATATGAGCAATTACCTGCATATTATATTTTATCGCAGTTACAACTGTAAATACCGTTAAAATGACCATAATTGCAAACGCAATACTTTGAGGAAATAAATTATAAAAACTATATGCCGAAAAAGTCATAAAATACATAATTGCAATGGCACCACTGACCAAAACTGCGCTATAGTTTTCGTAGTTCTTCTTTAATTTTAATCCAACACCCAATAGAAGCAATCCCATGACATACCCTAAAATAATTCGAGTTAATGGACTGATTAATTGATGTTCAATTGAATATTTTGCTCCAATTCCAACACCAATTACAGTAATTGCGATGCCAATTTTGTTGATTAAATTTTCGCCAATAAATTTTTCTACGTTAGATTTTAGAGGAATATTTGGTTTTGGTGGAGTGAATTTTGTAGGATTAGGTAAAGTTAAATCAACTGGTTTAGGCTCAGTGACAAGCGGTGTAACTTCAGTTTTAGTTGTAGGAGCTTGATTGATTGCATCTTTATTTACTTCTTGGCTTGGCGATTTTTTAATCCGCAATATCTCTTGATACAGTTCATTGATTTCCTGTGAGAAGAGTTCATGCCTTTTCTTTAAAAATTCAATTTTATCAATTAGTAGATCTATTTTGTCAATGTTCTCAGCCATAATAAAGGATTATTAATAAATAATACTATCAAATTCAAGGTTGATATTTTAGCAAATATATGAAAAAATGAATCAAGAGACAAAACAACTAGTTATGAATTAAGGTCTAAAGATAACTTAAAACTAATAAATCATAACATAAAATCAGAGAACGTCCCATGAATTTGTTCTAAGTTCCGAATAGAACGAATTTTTTTTTGATTTTTTTGTAAAAATTCCATAAGTTTGATGTCTATTAATAATAAATTCGGCTTTATGTTCAAAAATCGCACTTTTCCACACACGTACGTCATCATCTTTTCGGTAATAATTCTTGCTTCTATTGCAACATGGTTTATGCCTGCGGGACAATTTAAACGTGAATTAAACGAGTCTTCTAAAAAAACGGTAATTGTCCCTGGTTCATATCAACAAGTTGATCAGCAGCCTCAAACATGGCAAGTATTTTCATCGTTTTATAAAGGATTTATTCGATCTCCGCAAATTATAGTTTTTATTTTAATACTTGGCGGTGCTTTTTGGATTATGAACGAGAGTAAAGCTATTGATGCTGGAATTCACTCTTTTATTCGAAGATCATCAAAGTTAGAAAGGTATGGGCCTGTTAGAAAGCTCGGTATTCACAATATTATTATTGCTTCAATTATGCTTATGTTTAGCTTTTTTGGAGCTGTTTTTGGCATGAGCGAAGAGACGATTGCCTTTATTATCATTTTTGTACCCCTGTCAATTTCTATGGGATTTGATTCAATTGTGGGTGTTTGTATGTGCTTTATTGGTGCTGGACTTGGTTTTGCAGGATGCATGCTTAATCCATTTACTCTAGGAATTGCTCAACAAATAGCGAGTGTACCTATGTTTTCTGGCATCGAATATCGATTTATTATGTGGGTAATTATTAATATTGTAGGTATTGGATATGTTTTGATTTATGCAAATAAAATCAAGAAAAATCCAACAAAATCTCTTGTTTATAATGAAGATGGATATTGGAGAAAACATATAAGCGAAAATCAAACGGTTGAAATTCAAAAAAGCACAAAACGTGCATGGATTTCTTTTGGATTACTCAGTTTCGTATTTTTGTACTTTACGATAAATGCTTCACTTTCTGTGGTAAATAATAATTTCAGTCCACTGGTTTTCCTTTCTTGTACAACTCTATTATTCCTTGTATTTGGGATTTTTTCGTTGCAAAAAGGAACCCAATATTACATTCTTAATATCCTCTTATTCACCATTGTGTTTTTAGTTGGAGGAGTTGTTGTTTTTGGTTGGGAATTGCTTGAAATTGCATCTTTGTTTTTGGTTATGGGAATTGTTTCTGGTGTATCAATGAATAAATCTCCTAACGATATTGTGAAATTATTTATTGTCGGGGCAAAAGATATATTAAGTGCTGCTTTAGTGGTTGGTCTTGCCGGTGGAATTATTGTGATTTTAGAAGATGGTCGTGTGATAGATACGATTCTTTATGGTATTGGAAATTCAATTTCGGGTTTCGGAAAAATTACAACGTTATCGATGATGTATGCTTTTCAATCATTTTTAAATATGATTATCACTTCAGGAACAGCAAAAGCGGCGCTAATTATGCCAATTTTATCTGATATTTCAGATATGGTAGGTCTTTCGCGTCAGGCTACTGTTACCGCTTTTCATATTGGGGATGGGTTTACAAACTTAATTACGCCTACCTCGGGAGTATTAATTGGAGTGCTAGAGATTGCACGGATTCCTTTTGGCAAATGGTTTAAATGGGCATTCCCATTTATTCTAATATTAGTGATTTTGGGTTGGTTGCTGTTAATTCCAACTGTAACTATGAATTTGCCAAATTTTTAAGATTTCGAAATTCTGATTTTCCAAATATGTGCTAAAATATTTATTTTTCAATGATAAATTTTGGCGCATACTTCACTCTATAACTTAATAACACCGCTTCTAGATATAATATAGTCCATTTCTCAAACGTTCAATGACCTATTTATATCTACGAGCGGCATTTAACAAAATCTAGGGTATAAAATATCTTTGGGCTATTTTATATCAAGATTTGGTATAAGATACTAAAGTTAAGAGTTATTTGTTATTTCAAATATGCCCATGTGTTTTTGAAATCTTGAATGTTGTGAACTCGTTATCAAGATAATGCTAGATGAATTATTAAATAGTGATTTTTTCAAATTGTGTTTAATCAATATTGCCTACATAATTAAAGCACAATTAAATTTAATCTCTGAATAAATAAAATATATTCACCTTGAACATTCAAAATACATGACAAAGAAAGGACAAAATAAGTCAAACAAATTAATTATTTAAAATCTTAAACTCTGTTCTTCTATTTAGTTGCCGACCTTCATCCGTTTCATTCGGCGCAATTGGTTGATCAAAACCATACCCTGCAGAGACAAGACGCTCTTTCGTAATTCCTTTTTGAATAAGATAAGTTACCACACTTTGAGCCCTCGATTCAGATAATTTCTTGTTGTATTTAGCTGATCCAATATTGTCAGTATGTCCTGAAATTTCAATTTTCAATGTTGGATTAGTATTTAACAAATCGAGCAAGTTAGCCAACTCAACATTCGATTCAGGACGAAGAGTTGATTTATTAAAATCATAGAAAATATTCCTAAGAACTATTCTTTTTCCGGCTTCAAGTTTAATCATTGAAATACCTTTTTCCATCACTTTTGCCTTTGTTGTATCACTTATAACTATTGTTTCAGAGTAAAATGCGTACCCTTTAGCCTTTACCACAAAGCTGTATTCCCTTCCCGCAGGCAATGAAATCACATATTTTCCAGAAAGAGTATTGGTTTCGAATGAAGCAACAATATCATTTTTAGCTTTATCAACAACATCAACTTGAGCTTCAATAGGGACTTTATCCTCATTTTGTATTACACCTTTAATCACCACCATTCTTGGTTCTAAATAATTGGGTGAATTAATAGAGTTATGAATATCATTTGGTAATAAAATTGCCACTCCCAATGCATTAACCACGGATCCTAAAGGGCTATTTGGCTCTGAATCGCGATAATCAGGTACTTTATCATTGTCTAAGTCAGGGCCTCTTTCCAATTCTCGATAACGGACCAGGGTGTCAATAATCATTTTTAGATGATTTACTACCATCACTAATGAATCATATGCTTTCTTAGACGCATTGGTCTGACCCTTTACTTTTAAATTGCTAATAGGTAATATTTCGGGTGATTTTATAGTTATACCCTTTGAATCAACCCAAGCACCAATAGCACTATTTGGCTCTAGATCGCGATAATCTGGAATTTTATCATTATCTGTATCTGGACCTCGTTCTTTTTCAAGAATTACAAAAATACTATCCGTTCTATTATTTATTATTGTGTATTCCTTGGTAATTGAATCTATGGTATTAACAGTTGTTTTAATAATTGGACAATCACAAAGTTGATTTTTCATCACAGTGTCAATTCTAGATATTAATTGATTATATTCAGAAGGGAAATCCCAAACCAATGTCCTATCATTTCTTTCAAAGTGGTAAATTAAACCAATTGATGTGTGTCCAAATTTATCTCGCTCAGATAAAACGCGAACATATGCATCTAACCTATCATTATATACACTAGTTTGAACGATTTCTACACCAACATCAAAGTGCTTTGAAATTCTATATTTTAAACCAATTCCAATAGTAGCAGATGGAACAATTTGTCTACTTGCTTTTTTCAAGGTATAATCATCAATTTTTTCATACCCATAATATTCAAATAATTTATCGAATTTATTTTTGTTCAAAAAATATGAAGCAGAACGATAATGAGTAAACCCAACCCCTAAAATCAAATATGAGTTCCATTTTCTATTTTTAATATTAGGCCAAAACCAATTAGAAAAGCTAAAAGATGTAGAAACTTCATAATGGAAAAAATTTGATTGGAATCTCAAACTGTCAGAATTAATTGCCTCTGGAGATTTATATCGATATGAGGCTAAATTTGCTAATTCAAATCGACCTTCAACGCTAAATAACTTCGTCCATTGCCAGCTAATCCCAACAAACAAATCCTTAGACAAAACACCATTATACGATGTAATTGGAGAATATTTGTATTCTGGAACAATGTCTCCATAAATTTGAGACAAACCTATATACCCATATATAGACCATCGATTATACTTAATTGTATTAATCGTATCAATTGACCCTTTAATGGTGTCTTTTAACATCCCTTTTATGGGGTCTTTTAAAGTATCCTTTTGCGCAGACATCATCAAGGTATTTGAAAATATTGCAACAAAAAAAAGTAACTTAATGTTATATCTCATTTTTTCTAGTTTCAATTTAAAACAATTATTATAAATATATACATTTGAAGCATAAAAATAAAACAAAAATGATTTTGTAAAGAATACAAAAATACAATAAAAAAACATGTTTCCCAAATTTTCAAAAAAAAAATTTACATTAATGACTATAAATTGTTTTTTTTATCATTAAAACTTATCTTTGCATAAGAATAATATAATTTTTACTAAAAACGTTTATTTAATGACAAATAATAATAGAATATTCAATGTCTCATTTCCAATAAGTTTTTTTGACGCTAATCATAACAAAAGGTCTTCAAAACAATTCACACTTACGAAAACAATATTCTTAATAATTATCCCTTTGTTGATTTGTTTTTTTTCAAGTTGCATAAGCTCAAAACAAGTCAAATATTTTCAAGCAATAAATCAAGATTCCATAACTGTTAAAACAAATGAGACTGAATACACAATACAACCTCTAGATTTGTTATACATCAAAGTAAATTCATTAAACGAAAAGACCAGACAGTTCTTTGACCCAAGAGATAAAGATTATGGTGGTATTGAAAACGAGCAGAGTTTATATTTAAAAGGGTTTGAGGTAGGAATTAACGGTTATTTAAAACTTCCTTACCTTGACTCCCTTCTTGTTCTAGGAAAAACATTATCAGACACGAAGAACATGATTAGTGAAAAATTAAAAGAGTATATTGATGATGCTGTTGTAAATATTCGACTTATTAGTTTTAAAGTTTGTGTTTTTGGAGAAGTCTCAAATCCTGGAACATTTTCCTTTTACAACACTCGTGTTACAATTTTTGATGCTGTTGCGGCAGCCAGACCTACTGATTTTGCAAATAAAAAGAATGTAGTCATAACACGATTATTATCAAATGGCGAATTAAGTATTCAAAGAATAGATCTCACTAAACAAGAAATTACAAAATCCGACTACTATTACTTAAAACCTCACGATCAAATTTATTTTGAACCACTAAAAGTAAAACAATATGGATTTACCAATGCTCCATATGGACTTATATTGTCAACAATAACTGTTGCTCTACTCATTATCAATAACTTGAAATAAATTAAACGATGAAAAGCGCAACAAACTCAAATAATCAGGGTGAAATAGATTTTAGATTTCTATTTTCGCAAATTAGAGTAAAATGGCCTATTCTATTAATTTGTATCTTTATAACTACAATAATTGGGTGGTATCATTTAAAAACTGCTAACATTACCTATGAAGGAAAAGTGAGTTTGTTTTTAGAGGATCGAACAATGAAAAACCCACTTGATGTTCAAAGCCTAATTGGCATTCAAAAAGGAAACATTGCATCTTCTATCGACAATGAACAAGAGTTGCTCAAATCGACTGAAATGATAAAAAACGCTATTAAAAACACAGATTGGCGAGTTTCATTCTTTCAAATAAAAAAAATGACAACTGTAGATTTATACAATAACGCACCCTTCATTGTCAATTTTGACTCTACATCAATTTTCCCTGTTGATGCTTTTTTTAATATTGAAATTATAAGTAATAAAGAATTCAAAATCAAATGTGACCAAAGTGCTTCATTATTTTCCTACTTAAACAATGAATATTGGACTGATAAATCAGGTGAAATTTCAAAAACAAAAATCAATTTTGATAAAACATATAACTTTGGTGACACAATTTCTAATGCTAATTTTAAATTTGTTATTGGAAACAAATCAATTTCAAAGGATGATGAAGGTAGAAAATTTAAATTTAAATTTAACAATTTAGATAACTTAGCCAAAAACTACTCAAAATCAATTTCAATAAAACCATCAAGTGAAAATTCGTCTGTGTTGATTATAAAATTTATTGAAGCTAACCCGATTCGATTAAAAAACATTATTAATTCTCTTGCGCAAGAATATATTAAATTTGATCTTAAACGAAAAAATGAAGTTGCTATAAAAACGATTCAGTTTATCGACAGCGAACTTTCATCTATAAAATTAGATTTATCCTCTTCAGAAAGTAACTTAGAAAGCTATAAAATCAATAATCGTTTTTTAGATCTTGGCAAAGAATCAGAAAATGTTTTCAGTTCATTTTACAACATTGATGGTCAAAAATCTAATCTTGAAATATTAAAAAAATACTATTTGAATATAAAAAAAGCAATTGAAACAAATATGGATGCAAGTGATATTGCTTTACCCAGCAATGCGGGTAGTGATGACCCAATATTGCTTACACTTCTCAACAATTATATTACTCTTACCAATGAAAAAATCAATTTAAAAGCGACGGCTAAAGACAAAAACCCCGTCATGATTCAAATAAACAGTCAAATATTACAAGCTCGTAAAAACATATTGGACTTAGTAATAAACAAACTTGACAATATTAATTTAACACTTGATTATTTCAATAAAAAAGAAGCATCTATTAACTCAAAAATTACGATCCTTCCCACTAACCAAAGAAGTTTAATTGGATTTGAGCGAACATTCAACTTGCAAAACCAGTTATTTATCTTTTTACTCCAACGCAGAGCTGAAGCTCAAATAACCGCTGCAACAAATGTTTCGGATAGTTTTATTATTGATCCTTGCAAAGATAATAGCATCACAGAAATCAAAGAAGATATGTCAAAAACATATACTATTTCTACCATGATTGGATTAATTGCTGCTTTATTAATTATTTTTGGTCCCTCATTTATTTTAGATCACTTCTCTTCCGAAAAAGAAATTGAAAATGCTTCTCCTTTTCCTGTTATAGGGTTTATACCTCATTCTACAGAAAACAGCAACAATATTATCACCGATAACCCTCGTTCTATGGTTTCTGAAGCGCTTAGAAAATTACGAACGAATATTAACTATATATCTCAAGGCGATAATAATTTCATTTTACTTTTGGCTTCAGATATGCCCCAAAGTGGAAAAACGTTTACAACTTTAAATTTAGCTCATACTTATGCTATATCAGATAAAAAAACATTAGTGATATCTGCTGATATGAGAAAAAATGAAATTTTAAATTTCAATATTGAAAATATCCCAATTTTCGGTCTCTCTGATTATCTTTCAAAAAGTGCCACGCTAGATGAAATTATTGCTCATTCTGAAAACGATAATCTTTTTGTAATTCATTCTGGAACTTTGCCTCCCAATCCTGCTGAATTGTTAGAAAGCAATCGATGCAAAGAATTGTTTGCAATTTTAAAAACACAATTTGAAATTGTGATAATTGACACTCCCGCTATTAGTTTATTTGCTGACACAAGTATACTTATGGATTATTCTGATATTAATATATTCATAGTTAGAATTAAACAATCAAATAAGAGTTTAGTAAAGTCAATTTTCAAAGACTGGCAAGCCAAATCAGCGAAGAAACCTGCTGTCATTATTAATGATATAGTAAATGATAATTCAACTAACAAGCAAGGATATTACTACTATGGTTATGGGTACGATCAAAAGAAAACAACATACATTACAAGATTATTGTACAGAATTGGAATTCGCAAATTTTCTTAACCATTTAATTTGCAAATGAACAAAAGGAACAGATCTGATTTGAAAGTTACCCAAACAACAAAAGATTTAACCACTTAACAAAAACCGAGAAATTACACAACATTCTAAC
>JBAXTE010000039.1:0-39252 GCA_037130365.1 Bacteroidota bacterium | reverse complement strand
CTAACATATTTAATTGCAAATAAAAACACAAAAGACTAAGCATGTTGTTATTTTGAGAATTATTTTTATTTTTATACATTTGCAACTATAATGGATTAATAATAACCTCCAATGCAGATGAAGTTATTTGAGATGCGTTGCTTGTCTTAAGTACAATTAAAATTGTTCTTTTATCAATTTAGAATGAAGTTAACTTTGGTTCAAAAATATATCCATAAATTCAATATTTTTTGGATATATCCTGTAGGTCAGATATATACATTTCAATATATGTGACTGAAAGGGCTTTGCTGTGAATAGATTTTAATATTAAAAAACACAAAATATAAAACATTTTTGTTCTATGGACCATGTTAAAATTATAGATTTACAGAAAATCGAAGACCCAAGGGGAAATCTCACTTTTGTTGAACAATTAACACATATCCCTTTTGAAATTAAAAGAGCATATTGGATTTATGATGTGCCTGGTGGACAGTCTAGAGGCGGGCATGCATTTGTAAACCAAAAGGAATTTATCATTGCACTATCGGGTAGTTTTGATGTAATAATAAATGACGGCAAACAGGAGCAACGTTTTCATATGAATCGATCCTATTTTGGATTGTATATTCCAAATGGGTTGTGGCGTTCAATGGATAATTTTAGCACAAACTCCGTAGTTTTAGTATTATCATCTACCACTTTTAACGAGAATGACTATATAAGAGACTTTAATAAATATCAAAAACAGATAAAACATGAGCAATAGCGTTTACCATTGTAGCATTGTAGAACTACCTAAAATTCACAATATTGCAGGAAATATTACAGCCGTTGAAAACCAAATCACTGCTCCTTTTGATATTAAACGGGTTTATTATTTATACGATGTGCCGGGTGGTGAGGACAGAGGAGGCCATGCACACAAAGAACTTCAACAATTTATTATAGCTGTTAGTGGAGCCTTTGACGTATTAATTGACGATGGTATAAACAAAAAAATAATACATCTGGATAGGCCATATATTGGTCTTCACATTGTTTCAGGAATATGGCGTGAATTGCTTAACTTTTCTTCAGGTGCCGTTTGTTTAGTTTTGGCTTCACATGGTTATGATGAAGCAGATTATATAAGAAAATACAACCAGTATTTAACATTCAAAAATAAATAGTGAAACAAATATGGATAAATACGCAAATACTTTAAACGGATCAATATCTTTTATTTTGAAGAAAATAAAAAGGGTTTGTCAAAATTAAACCGGAGTTAATCATTTTATTTACTGCTTTTATTGTTGGTTAAACATTCCGTGCACTATTTATTAAATAGTGTTAATATATCAAGGTAATGGCTGGTGCAACAAAAAAATATTATTAGTCTGAGAATATTTATAACAAAACATGGAACTAAGATATAAAACAATTTATTTTCGCTTAGCAAATATTTCCGATGCAAAATTTATTCATTCATTAAGAATTGATCAGAAATACAATCAACATTTGTCTTTTGTCGATGATGATATATCAAAACAAGAACATTGGCTTGAAGAGTATAAGAAACGTGAAGTACTAAATCAAGAGTACTATTTTATTATTCAGCGTAATTCTGATAATATTCCAATTGGAACAGTTAGAATTTATGATTTTTTAAAAAATGAAAATTCCTTTTGTTGGGGCAGTTGGATATTAAATGAAAATAAAACAAGGTATTCAGCTTTAGAAAGTGCATTATTAATTTATGATTTCGCTTTTTTTGAATTAGGATATACACGTTGTCATATGGATATTAGAAAAGAAAACATGAAAGTGATAGAATTTCATAGAAAATTTGGGGTGAATATTATTGGAGAAACCGAAAAAGATTTACTTGGTCATTATTATGTAGATGATTATTTAAAAGTTAGAGAAGACATTAAAAAAGTAATTGAAAATAATTAATCTAAAAACTAGTGATTAAATTTCTTGACTTACAAAAAATAAATGCCCAATATTCAAATGAGTTAAAGCAAGCTGCATCTGAGGTTATCGATTCTGGATGGTATTTGCTTGGCAATAAAGTGAAATCTTTTGAAGAGAACCTTGCGAAATATATTGGGGTAAAACATGCTATCGGAGTTGCTAATGGATTGGATGCATTGCGACTAATTTTTAAGGCATACCTTGAACTAGGCATCTTAAAAGAAGGAGATGAAGTAATTGTACCTGCAAATACATATATAGCATCCATTTTAGCTATTACTGATAATCGTTTAAATCCAATCTTGGTTGAACCTGATATTGACACTTACAATCTGGACATTTCGCTTATTGAAAAACATATTACAGCTCGCACTCGAGCAATATTAGTGGTTCATTTGTATGGCCGTGTTTGTTGGAGTGAAGAGTTAGAACATCTTGCCAAAAAGCATAATTTAAAAATAGTTGAAGATAATGCTCAGGCAATTGGAGCAGTTTATAAGAAACGTGTAACAAGTGACGAGATACAGGATCTAAAGACGGGGGCATTAGGAGATGCGGCTGGGTTTAGTTTTTATCCAGGTAAAAATTTGGGAGCACTAGGCGATTCTGGGGCTATTACAACAAACGATGAAAAATTAGCTGAAGTTATTCGTGCTATTGCTAATTATGGTAGTAAAGTAAAATATCAAAATGAATTTCAAGGGCTGAATAGTCGGATGGATGAAATTCAAGCGGCTTTTTTGAATATCAAACTAAAATACTTGGACAACGAAAATCATATTAGAAGGGAAATTGCTCAATATTATTGCAAAAACATCAAACACCCAGACATAATTCTCCCACAAAACAACTTTCAACTTAACCACGTTTGGCATTTGTTTGTAACCCGTTGTAAAAACAGAGATTTTCTTCAAAAACATTTAACCAATAATGGCATTCAAACACTCATCCACTATCCTATTCCGCCACATAAACAATTGGCATATAAAGAATATAATGATTTGAGTTTGCCAATTACAGAACAAATTCACAATGATGCTTTGAGTTTACCAATTAGCCCAGTGATGGAATTAACTGAAATTGAGAGCATTACCCATATGATTAATATTTTTAATTCTTCACTTTAAAGGTTTGATGCCTAAACAAGAAAATTCTTACCGACAAATTGTAAAAGCCACATCTATTTTTGGAGGCGTACAAGTATATAATATTCTAATTGCAATAATACGAACAAAGTTTATAGCAATCTTTCTTGGACCCGCAGGAATGGGAATTTCAGGTCTATTGACTTCTACCTTAAGTTTAATTAATAGTTTTAGTAGTTTAGGTCTCGGATCAAGTGCAATTAAAAATATTGCGTCAGCCAATTCAAGCGGTAATGAAAATAAAATAGCACTTGTAATCACTGTTTTTAGGCGACTGGTATGGATTACTGGATTATTGGGTGCAATTATTACGATTGTTTTATCATCCTACTTAAGTCAAATAACTTTTGGAAACCATGATTATACTTTTGCATTTATATGGATTTCAATAACATTACTAATAAATCAACTTAGTACAAGTCAACTTGTCCTGCTTCAAGGGCTAAGAAAAATTAAACATTTAGCAAAAGCAAACTTAATTGGAAGTTCACTTGGTTTAGTTATAATACTCCCAATATATTATAAATTAGGAATTAATGGGATTGTGCCTGCGATAATAATTACATCCTTAATAACCTTTTTACTTTCATGGTACTATACATCTAAAATAAAAGTGAAGCCTGTCCAGATTTCAATAAAAGATACATTTATTGAAGGAAAAGGAATGATAATTATGGGAATAGCCATAAGTCTTGGTGGATTAATGGACACTGGAGCATCGTATATCGTAAAAATTTTTATCAGCAATATTGGTGGAATTGCTCAAGTAGGATTATACAATGCTGGGTTTGCTCTAGTAAACACATATGTAGGACTTATTTTTGCAGCAATGGCTACTGATTATTATCCTCGGTTATCCTCGGTTGCGAATAACAATAAGATGTGTACCCAAGCAATAAATGAACAATCAGAAATTGCATTACTTATTTTAGCACCAATTGTCGTTGTATTTATAATTTTCATCAATTTAGTAATTATTTTATTGTACTCAAGTAAATTTATTGGCATCAATGAAATGGTATATTGGGCTGCTTTAGGCATGTTTTTCAAGGCGATTAGTTGGTCATTAGCATTTGTATTTTTAGCTAAAGGCGCAAGTAAAGTTTTTTTCTGGACAAATTTAATAGGTAGTGTTTGCACATTAATTTTAAACATAATAGGATATAGCATTTGGGGTCTTACGGGATTGGGAATATCTTTTATGGTATCATATTTAATTTATTTAATTATGGTATATATTGTCAGTAATAAAAAATATGAATTTAAATTTAGTAGGGCTCTTTTTCGAATATTTATTATACAATTTGGTATTGCAATATTTGGATTAATATCTACTTTTATTTTCACAAATCATTACTTAATTGGATTTTTCATAATTACAATTTCTGGGGGTTATTCGATATATGAACTTGACAAACGAATTGGATTTAAATCAATCATAAAAAAAATCAAATTAAAATTTTCAAAATCAAATTTATGAGTCAAATAAATCCACAAGTAGCAGTAATTGTAGTTACTTTTAATTCTTCAAAATATGTTATTGAAACACTAGAAAGCATAAAAAAACAAACATGGGAGAATCTGGAACTAATAATAACTGATGATTGTTCAACCGATAATACTGTTGAAATTTGCAACAAATGGCTTGCTGAAAACGAAAAAAGGTTTATATTTTCAAAAATGATTACATCTTTAATAAACACTGGTATTTCAGCAAATATTAACCGAGGAATTAAGTCAATAACTAGTTCATGGTTAAAATTAATTGCGGGAGATGATAATTTATTACCAAATTGTATTACCGATAACATTAATTATATAACTACCAACTCAGATGCAAGTTTTGTTTTTTCCAAAGGTGAAAGAATCAATAATAAAAGTGAAGTAATTGGCAAAACCGGTTTTCCTAAAAAGCAAATGCAATATGATATAGATCGCCAATTTAAAGAGATGTTAATTACTCCTTTTGTATTTACCCCATCCGCTTTTATTAAAGCAAACGTTTTTGAAAAGACTGGATTTTTCAACGAGAATTCGCCCATGATAGAGGATTACCCAATGTGGATTAGAGCGACAAAAGTTGGGTTTAGAATGTACTATTTAGACAAAGAGACTATTCAATATCGAATTCACTCAGAGTCTGTTAGTGCTAACAATAATTTTGAAATTAATATTAACACTTTTTATGCTAATCGAAAAATGCTTTCATCTCTTAATGAAATATTTAATGATGAATATCTTAAAGATCTAAAGGAACAAAATTTTAATAAAGTTTTGCAGCTAACAAAAACCAAAAGAAAAATGATCAAATCAGCCATAAATAATCATAGATTAATTTTTATTTTTTGGTTGCTAATATATAAAGCCATGATTTTCATATACGCATTAACCAAAAGTTAAACAGAATATTATGAAAGTAAGTGTTGTTATGTTAGCTTATAACCACGAAAAGTATATTCGTGAAGCAATTGAAGGAGTCTTAAACCAAAAAACCAATTTTGACTTTGAACTAATATTAGGTGAAGATTTCTCAACAGATAGTACTAGGAAAATTTGCGAAGAATATTCAATTAATAATACACGAGTCAATCTTTTACCTTCACCAAAAAACCATGGACTAATGGAAAATTACATTAGGACCCTCAAAGAAACTAAGGGAGAGTATATTGCTCTTTGTTCAGGTGATGATTTTTGGATTGATGATATGAAATTGCAAATACAAATAGATTTTCTAGAAAATAATTCTAACTATTCAATGAGTTTTCATGCGGTAAATGTATTAGACTCAATAAATCATAATAAAAACAATTTATTTGAAGGATTAAGGGATGCTGATTATTCCGGAAAAGATATTTTTCCAAGTTGGCAAGTGCCAGCATCATCTGTTGTTTTTAGGGCAAAACATCTGAATAAGATAATCGAAAGATTAATAAATCCAAATTTTTGCTACGAGGATATAATAACGTATCTTACGCTTGCTGAATTTGGAAAATTAAGATGTATCAGCAAAAAGATGGCTGTATACAGAATTCATGGTGAAAGCATTTCAAACATGGCATTCAACGAGGAACGAATAAATATGATGAATAAGCACCTTGATGAAATTGCTAAAGACTTTGGAGGGAAATATAAAAAAAGCATCAAATTTATGCGCCACAGAAAAGGACATGATGATTGCTTTCAATTAATAAAAGGAAGAAAACTAAAAGGGCTAATTGATCTGTTTATACTGTTTGTGAAAGAACCTGGGTTTTCTATTAATTATATTGGGTACCGTTTTAAAAAGCTAATAATAAACTAAAGGAAAGCAGTATGAAACTCTCTTTAGTAATGTGCACACGAAATAGGATTTCTATTCTTTTACGATTTACAATTTCGTTGCATCAGCAATTTAGGCAAGTTGACGAGTACATTATCATAGATGGAAGTGACATCCCGATTGATAATTCAGACGAATTTCAGAAAATCAAAGAATTATTTCCTGATCTCATATACAGGCATACATCGCCAGGGCTTACATACCAGAGAAACCAAGGTGTCGATTTGGCAACTGGAAATCTTGTTTTTTTCTTTGACGATGATATCGTTCTAGAAAAAAACTACATCCAAAACATCCTTTTAATCTTTGAAACTAACGAACATTATGCTGGTGGTATGGGACAAATTCCGATACAACCACTCTCATTTAAGGGTAAAATTCAAACGAGTATTAATAAGTTTTTTATGCTCCCAAATAAAAATAGTGATGGGAAATTTTACACTTCAGGATTTGCAAAAATGCCACATGGAGGGCAAAATTTTCTTGATGTAGAAGTTCTCTCAGGTGGCATTGCTGCTTATAAAAGAGATGTGCTTAAAAAAAACAAATTTGATGAATTTTTTGTAGGTTATGGTTTTATGGAGGACGCTGAATACTCGAGAAGAGTCTCCAAAAATCATAAACTTTTTTATAATCCTTTAGCAATATGCTATCATCTTCATGCTTCAAATGGGAGAATTGACAGTTTTGAATTAGGAAAGATGATAATGACAAATTATAAATATGTAAATGAAAAACACTTTAATTCAAAAACATCCTTTTATTGGTCAGTAATTGGATTATTTATAACTGCTATTATTTTTGAAAGAAACATAAATAAAATCAAAGGGTATATTCAGGGATTAAGATAATGAAAAGATTTGTAATATTATTTATCTCATTAATCATATGCACCCTAGTATTAGGATACCTTCATTTATTTCCACTCATTAATATTTTGTTCATATTAATTGGTCTATATTCATATCAAAAATTTCCCGAGTTCAATATTTTTTTATTTATTGTTTTTCTTAGCTCAAATGGGATGATTTCAACGAATTACAATCTGTTTGGTTTTTTTCATGTATCAAGAATTATCAATTTATTCGGGATTATTACTATGTTTAAATGCTTCCCAATTGATAAAATCGAATTAAATTCTTTCCAAAAAACTGCAATTTATTTAACAATTTTCACCTTCGTTACCATTATGATCATTCAATTTAAGATGTATGAGTTTAACTTAGGAAGATCCAATATAGATTTTGGCACCTTTGTAAAGCGAATTATTAAATACGTTTTACTTTCGTTTGCGTTAATAATGCTTGTAAAAAGATACCATATTGACTCAATTAAGGAAGCAGTTATAATTGGACTAGGGGTGAGTATTATTTTTCTTTCTTCATCAATATTTTTAGCAGATTTTTTAAGTTCAATTGGTTTTGATTGTAAAATAGGTGCTTCGAATGAGAATTTTTTGACCGAAGCCAGAAAATCTGGTTTCTTTATGAATGAAGGTGATGAGAATACTGCTGCTGGAATATTTGCTTTAACAACCGGATTACTCATATCTTTAACAAGGAAATATAAGCCAATTATTCCAATTAATCTAATAATTGGATTTGCTATAATTGGAATTTTAGGAACTATTTCAAGAGCTGGAGCTATTGCCCTGATTGGAATTTTTGTTTTATTTATAACAATGGAAAGTAAAACATCCACTTCAAATTTTAAATTATTTTTTGTCATTTTATTGCTAGGAACAATCTTGCTTTATGGAGGTTACATGGAAAACATTTTAGCCCGTTTTTCTATCATTGAAAATACAATGTCAGACAATAATGATTCTAGATATGGGGGGTGGATTTTTTATTTAAGTTATATTTTCAGTGATATCTCAATTGTATTATGGGGAGCAACAGAGAACTTGTACACTAATGCTTATTCAGGTAATTTTTTCAGAGTCGCACATAACTTTTACATCTCAAACATATATTATTCAGGCATATTTAGCCTGATAATATTAATTAGGTTATTATTTATATATTTGAAAAATTACATCATTCAAGTTGAAAAATCTTATTTAATTTTATACACAATATTTCCTTTTCTAATGATTACTAATACAACCAGTGATTTAGGAATATTCTTTCCTTTTATCATTTCAATACCATTTGCTGCAGATTTTATTTTACAAGATGAAGAAATTAAAGTAGATGTTCATGACTAAAATAGGACTTTATTTGCCTTACATCTATCCTTGTCAAACAGGTGGTATGGAAATTTTTAATTACCATATTTCAAAATATGCAAATCAAAATAATGCAATCGTTTATACAACATGCCGAAAATTAGACATCCCAAACAAAAGGTTATTAAACGACCGAATATTTATTTTACGCAGATTTGGGTTGGGCAACTTATCGCTTATGTTAACTATGTTTTTCCATTTATTTAAAGACCGAAAAGAGATAACCTGTATTTATAGTCCATCAACAAGCAATGCAGCATATCTGGGATATTTGCTCCCATTAATAAAAAGCATTTTTAATATTCCATATTCTATACACTTGCATGGTGGTGGAATGAAACCATGGAAACCAATATGGCTATTTAAGCCTTTATTTAAAAATGCAAATCAGATTTATGCTGTATCGGAAAAGTTAAAAGAAGAGTATGAAAAAAGAGCATCTCGCAAAATCGAAGTTATTCTACCATTAATCGAATTTAAGATTGCAGATTTATCTAAAAAGGAAATATGTAACTTGCTTAAAATTAACACCGAATCAATTGTTATATTAAGCGTGGGTTCTTTAAAACAATTAAAATCGCCACAAACCTTACTTGAAGCATTTATACAATTGGGTAAAAAATTCATAGAAGAGCACAATCTTCACTTAATCTTTGTTGGGGAAGGTCCACTCAAAATGGAATTAGTTAATATAACTCAATCGGCAAATTTGAATAGTCACATCACATTTACTGGCTTAAAGAGTAGGGAAGATGTAGAAAAATATTATAAAATTGCATCCTTTTATGTAATTAGTTCTCATTTCGAAGGGACACCTCTATCTTTAATTGAAGCTTTTTATAATAAGATCCCATGTATAGGATCAAATGTTAATGGAATCGCCCAAGTAATTGAGGACAATATTAATGGTCTTTTATTTGAAAAAGGGAACACAAATGATCTTAAAGCAAAGTTGAAACTAGTAATTGAAGATAAAGAATTATCGAATCATTTAAGACTTAATGCCAAAAACTCCTACGATAGCAAATACAATTTCGACTTTTTTATTGATGACTTTTATTCAAAAATAAGTACTGTCCATACTGAAACTAAATGAAACACCTTATCTACATCATTTTTCAAAGATACTTATTAAGGAGTAATTTAATATCACTTCTTAAAATGTATAAAAGGACACAGTACTACAGTTCAAAGGACTTAAAAGATTTTCAAAAAAAGAAATTGGAAGCGATTTTAGAGCATGCAATTATAAATGTTCCATTTTACAAAACATTCAATTTATCAAAAAGCACTGATGTATTCGAATGTTTAAAGACATTTCCAATTATTGACAAGAATATTATTAGGGATAATTTTAAAAACTTTACAGCTCTAGGGATTAATCCTAAACTTGTAATTCCAAATTCGACCAGTGGTTCAACAGGACAAAACTTCAAGTTTTTATCGCACAAAAACAGTCATGGACAAGCACTTCAAATAAGACAAGATGAATGGGTTGGGAAAAAACTATTTGAAAAAGAAATAAAAATTTGGGGGTCAACTTTTGACTTAAAAAAGAGTGGCAAGCTAATTCCAAAAATCAAACAAAAATTTAAACGCACAATAATTTTGTCTGGATACAATCTATCCGATGAAAAGATTGCTGAATATATCAAAACGATAAATAAAGTAAAGCCCAAACTACTTCACTCCTATCCTTCAATTCTTTATCTTCTAGCTATCCATATTGAAAAGAATCATATTGAAATGGCTCAAATGAACATAAAAAGTGCGGGTGAAAAATTATTTCCGTTCCAAAGAGATAAAATTGAGTCCGTTTTCAAAACAAAAATATTTGATTTTTATGGGGCTCGAGATATCCCAATGGTTGCACATGAATGTGAACAACATCAAGGCCTTCATGTAATGATGGAGAATGTATATTTGGAAGTTCTAGACCAAAACGACCAACCTATTGAAGAAGGTGAAGGTGATTTGGTGCTAACTGATTTAAATAATTTTGCAATGCCTTTCATCCGATACAGAATTGGAGATCGGGCTCAAATTTCAAAACGGAATTGTGCCTGTGGACGAGGATTAACGCTTATTGAAGAAGTTATTGGTAGAACTTTTGAAATCATTCAATTCCCAAATGGAAATAGAGTTGGAGGAACCTTTTGGACATTTGTATTAAAGTCTGTGCCTGGGATTCTAGATTTTCAAGTCATCCAACAAAATCAATTTCAAATTGATATCAATTATATTTGTGATGAAAAGTTCAACCCAAGCAATATCGACTTTAAAACGATTTTGAAACACATAAATGAGTATTCTGGAACCGAGTTAAACATTTATTTTAAGGAAGTTGAGACCATCGAACCTACGAAAGGAGGCAAACATCTATTTGTAATTACCAAAATAAAAAAACTATGAATATTATCATGTTTCACTCAGTGGGTAATGCACAAAGCGATTGGTATAGAAAATGGCTTTCAACAGATATTGATCAATTCGAGGCATTATGCCAATATCTAAAAAAAAAGAAATATCACACTATTTTGTTAGATGATTGGTATCATCTTCAGAACTTTCCCCAAAAGATTACTGGCAAGGAAATTCTACTCACTTTTGATGATGGGTTTTTAGACAATTGGGTTTTTGCATATCCGATTCTAAAAAAATACGGATTAAAAGGAACCATATTCATCAATCCGGAATTTGTAGACCCAAACATCAAAATCAGAATGACAATTGAGGATGTTTGGAATAAGAAATGTACAAAAGAGGAATTAACTACACTAGGATATGCAAATTGGGCAGAAATA
Organism: Bacteroidota bacterium; assembly: GCA_037130365.1. Lineage (GTDB taxonomy): Bacteria > Bacteroidota > Bacteroidia > Bacteroidales > WCHB1-69 > JBAXTE01. Next base: position 27,813 of record JBAXTE010000039.1, on the reverse strand, counting down.
AAAAAAATGGATACTGATAAAGTGCTTGATGTTCAATCTCATAGCATGAGTCATAATTTTTATTTCAATTCTAATAAAGTCGTTGATATTTTTGAAGGTCAACAAGAGTATGACTGGATGGCATGGAATAGTCATCCAGAGTTAAAACCATTTTCTTTATCAGAAAACCAACTCAATTTGATTCCCGAAGGAACACCAATTTTTTCAAATTATAGGGCATTAGGTTTACGAAGATACTTCCCAGATGAAGAGTTGACCAAAAAATCAATTGAATTATATTCAAAGACCAAAGACAAGTCTAAATGCATCGAATATATTGAAAATAATATTCCCAATTTCCCTGGAAGATTCGAAACCGATTCGGAAATGGATGCAAGATTTCGGTATGAATTATTTGAAAGTAAACTTATTTTGGAAAAGCAATTGGATAAAAAAGTAAATTTTCTTTGCTGGCCCGGAGGGGGATATAATGAATTATCAATAAATATTTCAAAAGAAGCTGGATACATTGCCTCAACTATATCATCACGCGAAGTTAATGTGGATTTAGACAATTCATCATCATACAAAAGAATTCAACGTTTTGGCATAGGATCGTTTCTGACGACTAAAAAACAGAGACATTTTGTAAAATCAAATCAGTTTCTTATTGAAACATTTCTTGGCAGATCTGGAAATAATTTTTATAGAAACATACTGAGATATCGCAAACTGAAATTTCTCATCAAGGACTTTTTGACAAAATAATGGGTAACTCGCACAAAATCATCCACTTTATTTCATCTATTCGTAGGGGCGGAATGGAGAGACAACTCTGCACCATATTCAAATATTGCGATAAGAAGGAATTTCCTACCAAGATTTTTTATTTTCATGCGAGCAAAATTAACTATCTATCAGAATTCAATATCGCAAATAATGATTTAATTCTGTGTAACAAAAAAACACTTTTTCAACGGTTCCTTTTCACCTACAGACTCTTCAAAAAAGAAAAACCAGACATCGTATACGCATGGGGGACAGTAGAATCATTAATTACACTGATTCTCAAGCCATTTTTTGACTACACATTTATTAATGGATCTATACGACACGGAATAGTTTCAAAAAAATGGAGTCATCGATTAAGAACAGGTCTATTGCATCTTTCATCAAATATAATTGCGAATAGCAAAGCGGGGCTTAAAGCGAATGGTTTAAAAAGAGGAGAAATCTTATATAACGGATTAGATGAACGTTTTTTTGAGGAAATATCCCTAGAAGATAAATTGATTGATTTACAATATAGAATAGATAAACCAGTTTTGATTTCTGTTGCCAATTTGGTGCCTTACAAAGACTATTTTACAATCCTTAAAGCCCTTTCAACACTACACAAAGAGGGATTCATATTTACCTATTTTATCATTGGAACAGGGCCTATGAAGCAAGAGATAGAATTAAAAATTACAGAACTCGATTTATCAAAAAGTATTATATTGGTGGGTGGAACAAGTTGTATTAAAGAATATTTAAGCATCTCCAACATATTCATTCACTCTAGCAAGGGTGAAGGATGTTCTAATGCAATATTAGAAGCCATGGCATCAGGTCTGCCAATCATTGCTTCAGATGTTGGAGGCACAAGCGAAATTTTACTTCCAGAGTTTGGCGTATTATTCGAGTATAAAAATTCTGATCAGCTAACTAATTATCTGAGACAGTTGATATTGAATCCAGAATTAGTTAAAAAAATGGGTGAAAAAGCTAGAATTTATGCTGAAGCTAATTTTTCAAACACAAAGATGATTAGAGAATATTCAAATCTTATTCACAAATTCAGAAAAAAATAGTCAATGGCAATGCATAAAAAATTAAAGGTAGTAATTTTACAGAATGAGCTTCCAGATGATCATCTGTTATGGGTTTCAGCTTGCAACTCATATTCGGACGAAGTTGAATGGCGTGTTGTTGATTTAATCAAAAATAATTGGCTGGACAAAATTCAAGAACAACCTTTTGACATATTGCTAGCGAAACCAAGTAACCTCAGCAACAATTTTAAGCAATTATACGACGAACGGGTATATATTTTAAGCCATGTATTGAAAAATGAAGTTTTTCCAACACTCGAGGAGATTTACATCTATGAAAATAAGCGATTTCTCTCTTTTTGGCTGAAAGCAAACAACATTCCTCATCCAAAAACAGCTATCTTTTATAGTAGAAAAGAGGCTATTGATTATCTAGACACTCAAAAATTACCAATAGTTGGTAAAACCAACATTGGTGCATCTGGCAGCGGAGTACAAATTCTTAAATCAAAAAACGATTTATTGATATATATTGATAATACATTTTCTGGCAAAGGGGCTAAACAACGAACAGGACCGAATCTTTCACAAGGTGGTTTGTTTATGCGGGGACTTCAATATATATTAAATCCTTCAAAAATCAAAAAGAAATTATTTATATACAAAACAAGAGCTTCAAGTGTACAAAAAGATTTTGTGATTTTGCAACAGTATATAAAACATGATTATGAATGGCGAGTTGTTAGAATTGGCGATTCTTTCTTTGCGCACAAGAAGCTCCTCTCGGGAGAAAAAGCAAGTGGATCGCTATTGAAAGGATATGAAAATCCCCCTACTACCCTTTTTGATTTTGTGAAAGAAATTACAGATAAATATAATTTTTACAGCCAAGCTATTGATATTTTTGAGTCAAATGGTGTTTTTCTAGTTAATGAAATGCAATGCATTTTCGGACAAAGCGATCCATATCAAATGCTGGTTGATGGAATACCCGGAAGATACACATATAAGGAAAATAGATGGCAATTTGAAGCAGGCGATTTTAACCGGAATGAAAGTTTCAACTTAAGATTAGAATACATTATTGAGGGTTATAAAACAAAAAAAATCAATAATTGATATGGCTGGTATTTGTGGAATATTTTCATTATCAAATATTGATGTTACATCCATCCCAAATGCTTTACATAGGATGTTGGGAAAAATGGCAATCAATGAATTACAACCCAAATTTTTTATGGTAGATGAGCAAATTGGGTTTGGGAACATTTCGTTAGTTCGTGACACCATTAACTCAAATTGTATCTTTAATAACGAATTAAATACATTCACCTTGATTGATGGATTGGTATTTATTGATCAAAATACACGAGTCCAAATCATCGAACAATTTTCGCTATCTAATAATCTTGAAGACAAAGAGTTAATTCCATATCTATTTGACTTTTATGGGGATAATTTCATAAATTCATTAAGTGGAAACTACAATGTTTTCATTTTCAACAAAACAATTAAAAAAGCATTTTTATTTAACAGCCATTTAGGGTTTTTACCTCTATTTTATTATCATTCTGACGATTACTTCATTTTTGCTTCCAAAATTGAGGCAATTTTAGCTTCCGGATTAATGCATCAAATTGAATTTGACCAATGTTCACTTCTCGAACAGTTGTTTTTCAACTACACTATTTCAGAAAACACGAGTATTAAGAATATTAAGACTTTAAAAAATGCAACGTGTATCAAATTCAACAATTCAACAGTCACAAAGACAAGCTATTGGAATTTAGAAGAACTATTCCAAAAAAAACCAGAATCTGAAGCAAAAAGTTTCGACCTTATCAACGAAGGAATCAGTCATTCAATATCAAAAATACTAAAAAATACCAATACAATAAACACATCATTAACTGGTGGTTGGGACAGCAGATTAATCCTTTCGTATTTAGAAAAAGTTAAAGATCAGATTAAACTATTTTCGTTTGGTGCAATTAATTCACCTGACATTGAAATTGCAAAAGAAGTAGCCATAAAAGAGCGATTCAAATACACTCCAATCCTGTTAGATGAAGATTATCTTGAACGCGATTTTATTGAAATTGCAAAATCGACCATTTTGAGATCTAGCGGAACTAGAAACTACAAACGTACTCATTACCTCTATTCTATTGAAAAGATTTCTGAAGAATCTGATATTTTTCTATCTGGAATTTTTGGAGATGAAATGTTGAAAATTGCAAAAATAAATCCATGCAGTGTAATTTCAAAATATGCTTTAGAACTTATCGCTAAAGATTTTAATCCAGAATCGATTTTGAGCCAAATCAAAAATGATCAATCACTATCATTTATTACAAGTAATTCACAAGTTATAGAACAACTCGAAAAAAGATTAGTAAGTATCAAGTCCGATGTTTCTCACCTTTCAACCATCGAAGAAAAGTATTACTATTTTCGACTATTAATTAACTTACCCAAATATTTTGGGGCGGAAGCGAATAGTTACAACGATTACTGTTATAACTATTCACCTTTTATTGATATTGATTTTTTGAAGAACTATTTTAAAAGTTCTTATTGTGGATTATTTTATCCATATAATTCGGGGGCATTAAAATTAAAAAGACAAACTACAAAATTGTATTGCAGATTAATTTCTACTAACTACCCCCAGCTTTTGGCTTACAAAACTGACAGAGGTTATTCAATCAAGGACACTAATTCCATCATTGGAATTATAAACATTGTAAATCAACTCTTTTTGAAAAGCAAGATACAAATTGATTCATTCAATACATACAACACCACTACCCTTTTTAAAAATCAAATTGAAAATTTGGATATAATGCAAGAAACAGCTCTTCCGATTGATTACCAAACAGTGAAAAACTCTTTAAATGCAGAGCTAATAAGCTTATACTATTGGGTAAAAATGATTGCTAACAAATATATAGCGTAGGAATGAAAAAGTATAGAATTTTTGTATTTGCTAACTTAAAACCAAGCCAAATTGAATATAAAATCATCCCTTTAAGTGAATCATTTTTGGTTGAACACGTATATGTGTTAAGAAAAAAGCCTCTTAATTTGAGTAATCCAAAAATAACTTGCTTATATCTCCCATGGATATTAAGACAACGACCTTTGTATTGGTTTTTTACGGCAATATTTGGAATGTTCAAAATCAAAAAGTTCAAAACAAATCTCATTTTAAGTTATAACATTTTCCCTCATGGATTTAATGCTTATGTTGCATCTAAAATTTTGAAACAACCCACTATATTTTCAGATATCTGTGAAGATACAAAGAACTATTATCAAAAGAAAATCCCTTATTTATTGATAAACAAAATATTTAAAAATGCAACTGTAATATGCACTCCTGGATCAAATACAGCAAATTTTTGGGATCAAAATGGATATTTAAAAACATCACTTTTACACAGTTCAATTAATATTGAAAAGTTCAAACCAGATTTTAATAAAACAAAAAAATATGATTACATTTTTATCGGAACATTTGACAACAATAAACGACCAGATGTAATTATTAATATTTTTTCTAAAATAAAAAACGAATTCAATGATGTTAAGCTATGCATTATTGGCTTTGGAGAATTAGAAAAATCGATTGTTCAGCAAATTAGCAATTTGCATTTAGAAAATGAAATCGATCTAATAAAAACAAATAATGTGTTGGAACTCTTGCAAAGTTCAAAGGCACTTGTAATGGCATCAAAATCTGAAGGAATACCATGTGCAATGATGGAAGCAATGGCATGTGAGCTTATAGTTATCATTCCACCAGTTGGAGATATTACTGATGTAGTCAAACATGCTACGAATGGATATCTACATAACAACACAGAAGAAGATATTTTAAAATGGATGATTGAATCATATAAGAACTACGATGATTTAGAATTCATGCGAAAAAATGCGAGAGAAACTATTATTAATCATCATTCGTTTGAGTCGGCAACTAAAAAATGGGATGAACTATTAAATAGGATATGAATATATTATTTGATTTAGTACATTCTGCGGATGTAAATTTATTTAAAAACAGCATTTATGCACTTTCTAAAAATGGAGAAAATGTAATCATAAGTTATCGAGAAAGAGGAAAGTTATCTCTAATTGCTAAAGCAGAATTACCAGATTTTAAATTAAATAAAATTGGGGAACATAAGACGAAGATTGTCGGCAAAATCATTTCCTTAATTAAAAGAGAAATTTCTGCTTATATTTTTTTAAAAAAAAACAAAGTAGAAATTATCGTTACACAAGGACTAACTTGTGGAATAGCATGTAAACTTTTAGGTGTAAAGATTCTTCATTATGATGATGATATTGAATATAAAACCACATATTTAATTGGCAAATGGCTTTCTGACATTGATTTAATGCCAGATTTCATGCCTGCAAAAGGGAAAAATATCGTTAAACACTTTGGATACAAAGAACTTGCATATCTTCACCCAAAGTATTTTAAACCAAATGAATTTTCTTTAAAAGCTTATAATATTACTGCGTACAATTATATTTTTATTCGAGAAATCTCAAATATAAGCTTGAATTATAAAAACAAAGAGAGTTTATTACCTAAGATCGTGAAATACATCTCGAGCCTTAACATCAAGATTTTACTTTCCATTGAAGATAAGAATCTAACCAATTTGTATTCAGACAATTGTATTATTTTAAAAGAGCCAATAGTTGACATATACTCTCTTATCTATTTCTCAAGTATTGTTATCTCATCTGGCGATACTGTTGCGAGGGAATCTTGTCTGACTGGCACTCCTTGTATTTATACTGGGGATAGAGAAATGCTAGCAAATAACAAACTAGTAGAAATTGGGCTTATGACAAAAACAACATCATTGAATGAAATTATTAAAACTATTAACTACGAAATTAATTCGACACATAGAATTAAAAAAAGAAACGAAATTTTGAAACTTATAACAAACCATTTTGATGACACGAACGAAGTATTGATGCATCAAATTGATATTTTATCTAAGCATAAATGAAATTAGAATTTAATAATAATCTACAGAAACAGCTGAATTAATGTATTTACAAAAAGGAGTTATCATTATTGGAGGTCATGTTCAAGCACTTTCGCTTACCAGAAGCTATGGGGAAAACAATATACCAGTCTACATTCTAGATAGGCTTAATTGTTTGGCTAAATACTCAAAGTATTGTCAAAAATTTTTCATTTGTCCTGATTTTAGTTCAAATGCATTTACCGATTTTTTAATTGAGTTAGCTAAAATTGAAAACATAAAAGATTGGGTTTTAATTCCTACAAATGATCACGCAGTTATCAATTTATCGAAGAATAAAAGTGAACTTGATGAATATTATAAAATGTTAGTTCCTCCTTTCGAAATAATTGATCATATTTACGACAAAGTAAAACTGATAGAAATAGCAAAACAACTTAATATTCCAACTCCAAACACTCAATGTTTTTCAAACAATACAATAGATTTAAATTACCTTGAATTCCCAATTATCACAAAAGGAAAATATGGATTAACCTTTTATCATACACTAAAGAAAAAGGCTTTTATATCAAGTAGTCCAATTGAATTGAAAAAAAATTTAGAACAAATTCAGACGAAATACAAATTGGAAGATATATTCAGTCAAACAGTCATCTCATCTAAAAACAACAATAAAACTATTTCTTTTACTTCATATTCAGAAAATGGAGAAATTAAAGCCTTTTGGATGGGTGCAAAACTTCGTCAGCATCCAATATCGTTTGGGACAGCAACATTTGCCAAAAGCGTTTATGAAGCTGATATCCTTGATTATGCATCTCGGTTAATAAAACATTTTGAATATACTGGTGTATGTGAAATTGAATTTCTTAAGGATCCGATTGACTTAAAATTTAAATTAATCGAAATTAATGCTCGAACATGGCTTTGGGTAGGACTGGCAAAAGAATGTGGAATTAATTACGCATTATACATATATAATTATTTAAACAACTTGCCAAACAATTTTCCTCAAAACTATCAATTAGGTGTAAAATGGATAAATCGAATTACTGACACGTTGTTCTCAATTAAAGCAATTTTAACAGGGAATTTAAAAATAAAGGAATATTTTTACACAACAGATGGAAAAACGATAGATGCATTATACAAAAAGGGAGATAAGAAACCTTACTTTGCCTATATAATGCTGTTAATCTCATTTGCAAGAAAACGTTAAAATAAAACTTTAAACTAATTCAATTATCAATTTATAACTCAAAACACAAATGGAAAATGCAATTATTATCTTAGTATCCTATTTACTTTCATCGTCAATGTTTATTTTTTGGGTATCCAAAGGAGGATTTAACCGAAAGTATTTATACACAGACAATCTTACTCTTGGGACAATATCGGCAATTTTAGGTCTATTATTATATCACCAAATAGACATTCATATTGGAATATTTTCATTGATAATACTTCCCTTCATTGTCTTTTTTTTATTTGTCGGGCTATTTTTATATCGATTTTTCAGAAACCCCAAAAGAGTAATCTTAGGAGATAAAAACGATATTGTAGCACCCGCAGATGGCAGAATAATTTATATTAAAGAACTTGAGGTTAATCAAACACCTGTTTCAATCAAAAAAATGCGCGTTGCAAATATTAGTGAAATTACAAAAACTGATATTTTATCACAACCCTGTTATCTAATAGGAATTGCTATGACATTATTTGATGTTCACTATAATAGAGCACCTATTGATGGAGATATTATTCTAGTAAAACACACGAAAGGAACAGCAATTGGGCTCAATACTCCTGAATCTACTTTAACGAATGAACGGAATACCGTCGTTTTTAAACGTCAAGATGGTATTATGGCAGGGATTGTTCAAATTGCTGCACGAGGTGTAACTCGATGTATTGTAATGGCAAAAGAAGGTTCAAACGTTAAAAGAGGAGAAATAATTGGTAAAATTAGATGGGGATCACAAACAGATTTGATAATTCCAAGAGACTCAATTATTCTTGTTAGAGAAGGCGAACAAATTCATGCAGGGTCAACTATTGTTGCAAAACTTAACAAATAGCCTAAAATAGTTTGAGAAATAGAGTAATTCGGTTTTTATTAATCCACAAATTTAATATTGAAAACTAATAAAAAAAGCAATATTTCTAACAAAATTACACTTATTACAGTAATAAAACGATGGCAAATATTAAATTTACACAAGTATAGTCGGGTATTACATTCAATGTATCATAGCCATTTAAACAAATCAACTAATCAAACGTTAAACTAATGACAGTTTAATAATAAGAATGCGAAAAACTTCATTATGACTGATTTTACAATTACTATTTATAAAAAACTACTGGAAAGTTTGCAAAAAGAAGGATATCTTTTTCAAACTTTTGCTGAATTTTCAATTAGCTCAAAAGATAAGTCAATTATACTCCGCCACGATGTAGATTTGTTACCTCAAAACTCGTTGCGCTTTGCAAAAATCCAGAATGAAATGGGTATTAAAGGAACCTATTATTTCAGAGCAGTGCCAGAAAGCTTTGATGAATCTGTAATATTGCAAATTGCTAAAATGGGTCATGAGGTTGGTTATCATTACGAAAGTTTATCAACATGCAAAGGAGATGTTGATTTAGCATATTCGGATTTTTGTTTTAATTTAAAACGACTAAGAAACTTAGTAAATGTTGAAACAATCTCTCCACATGGCAGTCCAACATCAAGACATGACAATAAAGATATTTGGAAGAAATATGATTATAAATCGTTAAAAATTATTGCTGAACCATATTTTGACATTAATTTTTCTAAAGTATTTTACTTAACAGATACTGGTCGTCGTTGGGATGGCCATAAAGTTAGTGTCAGAGATAAAATTCCAGTTTATGATTCTCAATGGGAAAAGAGCGGATTGGTTTTTCACACAACAAATGATTTAATAAATAGAGTCCATCAACTCCCAAATCAAATTATGATTACGTTTCATCCACAGCGTTGGCATGATAAATTGATCCCTTGGTACAAAGAATTAATTTTACAAAACATAAAAAACTCAATAAAAAGACTTGTAATGAAAATGTTAAAAGGATAATAAATCTGAATTACAGGACTATTATCGAAATACTCTTTACAGTCATGTTTTTTAACAACAAATTCTTAAATAAAAATTTGTATAAGTGATGGATTCTAATTAATTTCATTAAATAAACTTATATCATTAAGAAATGTTTTTATTTTATTTTATTTACCAAGTATTTGATATTCTTTGGAAATGTAATTAATTTTCTAAATATTCTTATGAAATGTGGAAATATTTTCGAAAATTATGTAATTTAATTTTATTCTAAATAGTAAACAATATTTAATATATATATATAATATTTACATAATAACAAATCACAACAATTAACAATAAATAATACATAATGGTGCATTTAAGCATGGTTTGTTAATTTTTAGTTAGATTCATTTTTCGACATATCATAAATAAAAACTTTCTCATAAATATAATTCGTCCAAATTAGAAAGCACAACCTGTCAAAAATTGACATTTATCAGAAAATGAATTAGCTTTGTAGATTAAAAAAAATAGTTATAAAAAAAACGAATAATATTTAAAAAAAAACTTTTTCATGAAGGGCAAACAAACGAAACTATTCACTAAAAAAAACAAAAACATGTATTTTAAAGCTAAAATGTATATGAGCTATGCATTTGTTTTTTCATTTATTATTTTCCTATCGAGTTCAACGTATAGTCAATCCTATCTAACATTAAAAAACGCATCGATTAAGATGAATGGGGATGCCTCATTAATTACGAATTCAATTATCTTAAATCGCGAAGGTGTTATTAAAATGACTTCAAATTCTAACAATTTGGTTATTCAAGGTAATTTAGTAAATAACACTGGATTGACAAACCATTTGGATAGAGGAAATGTGATTTTCAGCGGAAATTCAAATCAAGAAATCGCTGGTGCTGACAAAATCCTTTTCAATAATATTGTTATAAACAAAATTGCGAGTTCAGAAGTAGTATCCTTGAAACAGGATATCGATGTTAATGGTTCACTCAAAATGACTAAAGGAACAATTGATTTAGAAAATTACAATATTAATTTAGGTGCACTTGGAAAAGTAGAAAACGAAACAAATGAAAATCGAATTAAATCATCCAATTTAAATTCAACTGGTTATGGAAATGGACAGATTATCTCAACCCCCTATTTAATTTCTGGCGTTAACAATAATATTGCTGGCTTAGGAATTGACATTAACTCTAATACTTATTTTGGTGAACAAACTATAATTCGTTCTCACCAGAATAAACCGATTAATAAATCCAGCGCATCTTCTATTTCACGTAGTTTTTCATTATCAAACTTTGGAAAAATCACTGAAGAAAACAATTTTTCAATTCATTATTTTCCTGTTGAATTAAATGGATTAAGCGAAGATGAATTAGCTATATATAAAATTGGGCATTCTATGGAAAGCACACCGATTAAATCTTCAATAGATAATATTAACAAAAAAGCAAGCTCCGAAATCGATAATGAAGTCAATATTGTTCAAACAGAAAATTTTGACGAGATGAATACATATACTCTAGGATTAAAATCAACAATTACAAACCCAATTATAGCAAATAACATTATCACACAGAGTTTAAATTCATCTGATACTTTTAAATCATATTATTCATCAAATGATCAAACTATAAATATTGAATTTAACTCTTCAGAAATTAGCATTTATAAAATATCTGTTTTTAACCCCTTATCAAAAAAAATGGTTGAATTTGTTTTTCCAGTAAATAAAGGGGAGAATAAAGCAGTTATAAATGCTTCCAATTTTTCAAATTCAATGTATATTATCACCATGTTTAACGACACAAAACAATATACTTCAAAAACAATTATCAACAAATAAAAATAAACATTAAATTACACAAATAGCAAACGCAAAATAATAAAAAGTATGAAATCGAAAAAACAACTATTTTTCACTGTATTCTTCATCATTATTGGATTTAATTTGTTTAGTCAAGTGCTTATATCTAATAACCCTAATGGTGAAGCAGATACTTCTGCAATGTTAGAAGTCAGAAGTACAATTAAAGGATTATTACCTCCAAGAATGACTGCTGCTGAACGTGATGCAATTATTTCTCCAGCACCTGGATTAATTATTTATTGTATTAATTGTGGAAATTATGGAAAACTACAATTACGCACGAATTATGAATGGCGTGACATTCTAGATGGAACATTATCTGAAGCAAATGCTGAACCATTAGCATTTGAAGTAACCATTAGTGGAACTACTATTGTAGATCAAACCCTAACTGGCAGCTTCTCGTATTCAGATGCTGAAAACAACCCTCAAGGGGCATGTATTTTAAAATGGTTTCGAGCCGATGACACTAATGGGCTGAATGAAACACAAATTTCAAATGCAGCTACTTCTACCTATATTCTTCAGGAAGCAGATTTAATGAAATACATTCGGTTTGCAGTCACTCCAATTTCAACTATAGGAACAAATCCAGGACTTGAGGTTAAATCATCTTGGTCAGCGCAAATTATGAGTGCAGCTCCTGAAGCAAGAGAAGTTTCCCAAACGGGGACGCCCAGAATCAATCAATTATTGACTGGTTTATATACATATTATGACGCTCAAAACACCCCAGAAGGAGAAAGTACATACAAGTGGTATATTGCTGATAACAATTCAGGATTAAATGAAGTTGAAATTGCCGGAGCTACCTCACAAACATACACAGTTCAACTTTCTGATGAAGGAAAATATATACGATTTGCCGTAACAGCAATTTCAAACAACACCAACAATAGCCCTGGCATTGAAACTAAATCATCCACTTATATAGGACCAATTGAAAACTCTGCTCCTATTGCTTCAAACTTGGAATTAACTGGCATATCATATATAAGTTCTATTTTAACTGGAACTTATTCATATTCAGATATTGAAAGTAATCCTGAGAGTGGGTCTGAATTCAAATGGTATGTTGCGGAAGATACGCTTGGCACAAACGAATCAATAATTGAAGGTGCTACATCTAACACGTTCACAATTAGAGCAGAAGATGTTAATAAATTCATCAGATTTGGTATCACACCGAAATCATCAACTGGTACAAATACTGGAATAGAAGTTAAATCGTCATATTCATCTGCTGTTTTAAATTCAGCTCCAATCGCTTCAAATGTAATAATCGAAGGGACACTTATTGTAGGTCAACAATTAATAGGCAATTACACATATATTCAAGGCGAATCAATAGCAGAAGGCACAAGTACATTTAAATGGTATCGCTGCAATGATTCACAAGGATTAGGTGAAGTTGCTATTGAAGGTGCAAATTCGAATACTTATACGTTACAAATAGCTGATCAAGGAAAATTCCTACGATTTGGCATACTTCCAATTGCGTCATCAACTACTTATGCTGGTGTGGAAGCAAAATCTGCAATACTTACTCAATCTATTCAAAACGCAGCACCAATTGCTACTAATGTTTCACAAACAGGAATTGCTACTAATGGAAAAACATTAGTAGGGAGTTACACATATTCTGACGTTGAAAATGACACAGAAAACTCAAGTATTTACAAATGGTATGTTGCAGAAGACACAAGTGGCACAAATGAAAATGTAATTAATGGAGCAACTTCATTAACATACGTTATTCAGACTTCGACAATTGGAAAATATATTCGATTTGAGGTCACTCCTGCTGCTTCTGCTGGCACAAGTCCTGGTTTAGCTGTAAAATCTTCCACCTACATTGGTCCAATTATAAATGCAGCACCAGTTGCTTCAAATGTTACAATTTCTGGTTTGATTTCTACTGGGAGTATAATAACCGGAAGCTATACTTATTCAGATTTAGAAAGTAACCCACAAAGTGGCACAACTTACAAATGGTATAGAGCTGATAACACAACAGGTTTAAATGAAGTTGAAATTTCTGGAGAAACAGGAAACACTTATCTTTTAAAAGCCGAAGATATTAACAGAGTAATTCGTTTTGCAGTTACACCTAGATCTTCAGCTGGAACTACACAAGGTTTAGAATACAAATCAGCACCTCATGGTCCAATCGTTTTTTTAGTAGAATGTGGTGCTCAAGTATTGACATCAAATACGAATGTTGGGACAATGATACAATTAGGTCAAGCTCAATCAAACAATGGAATAATTGAAAAATATTGTTACAATAATCTTGAATCAAATTGCATTGCATTTGGCGGACTTTATCAATGGGGTGAAGCAATGAGTTACGCTTCAACATCATCATCGGAGCCAAGCAACAGACAAGGACTCTGCCCAACAGGTTATCATATTCCTAGTGATTTAGAATTAAGCAGATATGAATATTGTGTTGAATCAACCTTTAATCCAATTGGCCCAGTTCCTTTAGCGACCTTCCAATCATCACTTGGCGGTGCTTATGGTACTATGGTTGGAAACAAACTAAAATCTGCTGGACAATGGGATGGATCAAATGCAAGTGGATTTTCTGGTACTCCTTGTGGATTTGTTAGCTGGAGAATGCAATTTGTAAATTCAACAAACACCCAAATATTCTGGACAACTACTGCTGTCGGTACAGTTTATGCCAAAGCTCATTATATAGCAAGTGGAGATAATAAATTATACAAACAAGATTCTCAAAAAATTCAAGCTCATTCAATACGCTGTTTTAAGAATTAAAATACATATTGTTACTAAAAAAGCCACAGAGTATTCTGTGGCTTTTTTGTTTAAATACAAAATGAGTTTAATAATAATTTCCTTTATTTAGGATCATTGATGCAATTTTTTTAGTATAAAATTGAGCGCCTTTATCATTCAAGTGAGTTTTATCAGAAAAGAGATCAGGCCTCTGCAAATAAATTGAATCGTTTAAAAAATTACAAAATTTAAATCCATATTTTAGAGAAAGTTTTTTTACAACTGTTAATGATTTCTGCTCATAGATAAAATTTTTATATACAGGAGAAAGCACTAAATACAAATCTACTTTATGATTTTTGCATTCTTTAATAAAATTCTCAAAATAATATAATTTTAAACTGTCAACTTCATTTGATTCTTTGATTGAATCAACTAGAAGACTTTGATTCCAGTGATTATACAAAGGCACATAGCCATTAAAATCCTTTTTATTATTTAAAGAGGAATCCCAATTACCAGAAATGATTGTCAAAAGCAAAGAATTATATGGATATATCTTTGAAAGCAATTTATACTTTTCAAATTCACCCTTTAATGAAATAATATTCAATAAATCAGGATGATTACATACATATGGATAAAGTGAAGATAGTTTATCATAGCTTTCATTATTAGCATCTAAATAAAACTGACTTAAAGCCACATCCAATATCACGATTTTAGGAGTATACCTATTAAGTATAGAGTGTAATAATGCAAAATGGTAAAAAATGGGTTCTCCGTCTTTAGCTACATTATAACAACTCATTTTCAAACTATCTTGAAGAATCTTTGGAATATAATTATGATTAGCTGTAGAAGCACCAAACACTAAAACTTCTGCTTTAGTACTATCTAAGGCATAAGTCGTTCTATATAGGACGCCAGACTTCTGTTTATAATAATAGAATTGCAATAAATGCCCGATCCCAAAATCCAAAGCAAAAAGAAGTAATAAAAACAATACTAATTTCTTAAAAAAAATGGGCATATTTGTTTTCATAAAAAACTGAAAATTAAAATTGAAAGTATATAAACTGACCACCATCAAAGACTCCAAACAACAATATTATTACAACAATAATTGCATAAGAAAATTGACGAAGAAGCATATTTTTTCGCACAAACAATAAGTACTTATTAGCTCCAAATTCATCTAGATAATCTTTAATTAAAACTATTAAAACTCCAAAAATTATATAAACAAAAGTTGATGGAGTTCCAATAAATAGCTTACCAATAGGTTTAATTGCACTTTTAATAATATAAATAGCTTGGTTAACACTTTCAGATCTGCTAAAGACCAAAGAAAAAGCAAAAATAAAATATGTCACCACTATCCCTAAAAAAAAATACCATTTTTTTCGAACCAAATTATATCGTTTCTCAAAAAACTGTCTTCTAACATTAGTTACAGCCTCAACACTCAAGATAAAACCCTGAATTGATCCCCAGATAAGAAATGTCATTTTTGCTTCGTGCCATAATCCACTAATAATAAAAGTAATAAATAGAGCGGTAATAATGCCCCATGTTTTATAGCTACGGAGCGAAAAATTTAAAGGGATAAACACATAATCAGTAAGCCATGAGATTAAGGAAATATGCCATCTTCTCCAAAACCCAGACATCGAAGTTGCAAAAAATGGTCGTTTAAAATTACTCATCACATCAATACCCAATGCTTTAGCAACTCCAATAGCAATTAGCGAATAACCAGCTAGGTCAGCATACATTTGAAAAGGATATAAGAGAGTTGTAAATATCAGTGTTGTTCCATTATGTAATTGAAAATTTGCATAAACAGAGTCAACATACAAACCAATTCTATCTGCTACAACTAACTTCAAAAAAAAGCCCCAAAGCATTGCTTTTAGCCCCTGTTCTATATTGACAAAATTAAACTTTTTCAACTGTCCTAGCTGAGGTAATATTCTTTCTGCACGTTCAATTGGCCCTGAGAGAATTAATGGAAAGAAGGACACAAATAAGGCTAATTTTGTGAAATTTTTTTCAGCACTTATTTTTTCATTATAAACGTCTATTAAATAACCAACAGCCATCAGGGTATAAAATGAAATTCCCACAGGCACAAGTATCTGCAAATTTAAAGGTTGAATATTCAATCCAATTGACTTTACAAGACTACCAAATATATAATTTAATGGATTAAAATACTTTAAAAAAATTAATGGAAACAGTACAAACAAAATTGCCACATAAAACAAGTTTCTTTTATTTATATCATTGTTAATTTCATCAATTTTTTTAGCAAAAATAAATGTAGAAAATGATACAGCAACTAACAACAATAAAAACATTGGATTAATATATGCATAAAAAAACCAACTAAATGCTAAAAGAGTATATTTTTTAAAATTTCCAGGTGTTAAATAAAAGGATGTCAACACAATAATAAAAAAAAATACAAAATAAATAGATTTGAAATCCATATAACAAATTTTAGACTATTGAATAATTATTCATGAGTATCTCTGAATAAAAAAAGATTAACCTACAATGCAAAAGTAATAAATATAATTTGGGATGACTAAAGAAAGACAATCTCAGTTAAAATTTTCACTAATTAAATCTATAAATTATGAATATTGAGCCTTATTGACAACATAAAATAAATAATTTTTGGTATTTTTGTATAGAAATGCATTTATTTATCATTTTGCAGCTTTAAGCAAGGAAATTCTATATAAAGCAATAAATAAAAATCAAAAACATTAATCATAAACGCAAACTGCCTGATGAAATTAAAAAATAAAATTATATTATTGTCATTAATTATACTCAATTGCATAAGCCAAGCTCAAAACCTGAGCATTACTGGAACTATTAAAAATCATCAAAACGAATCAATATATCTACTTAAATGTCAATCAGATACCCTTATTTTTATTGATTCAGTGACAACTAATAAAACTGGAAATTTCAGTTTCAAAATCAATAATTCAAATTGCGGAATAGGATTATATAAAATTCTACTCAATAAATCAAATTCATTTAATGTTATAAATAATGAATTACCTATTGAATTAAAAACCACAATTGGACAAGATTTTTTCAACAATACTGCCACGGATAGTTTATTTTTCATAAATTCAGAGGAAAATAAAAATTTACTTCAATTTCAAAAGTTACAAACTGAATTGAACATTGCCTCGAGCATGTTACTTCAAATATTACGATTATTCCCGATTTCTGATTCTTTTCATAAAAAAATTGAGATGGAATATATCTCAAGGTATGTCGCACTTTCAAGGTTTATGAAAAGCAATTCAAAACAGCCCAATATTCTTATAAACAAATACAGTAACCTAATTTCAAGTGCATATTATCGCCCCGTTACTCCAGATTGGAAAGCAACAGATAAAACAATTAATGACACAATTATTCATCACTTTTTTGATTACTTTCATCCATCGCAAGATTTTTATTTCCACACCAATATACTACCAGAAAAGATTGAAGAATGGTTAAATTTACACTCCCCCATAGATGAAAAGGCTCCAATGGATGAAGTTCTATTATCCAGTGCAGCAGCAGATTTTTTGAAAGAGACAATTGATAATCAAAAAAACTTCAATTTTTCATTAAATTATTTTTTGAAAAAATTCGAAAAAGCAAGAGCTTACAAATCCTTCCTTAGCACCTATGATCAATTTTTATTAAAAGACAATCAAGAATGTGATCAAACTCTTGCAGAATTTGCTTGGGCACGGAGCATTGCTTCTACACTTAGAAAAATTGAAGTGGGAAATACAGCACCAGATTTTGAGATTTTTAATTCGTTAAAGCTTTATGATTTAGTTAGTGATTTTACTATTTTAGTGTTTTGGGCATCATGGTGCGGGCACTGCGGAATTGAAATTCCAGAAATTCAAAAAGCAATAAATGAATTCAAACAAAAAAATTCAAAAACAGTTAATGTCGTAACCATTTCGCTGGACAAAGATGAAGTTTTATGGAAAGATTTTTTAAAACAGAAAAACTTGTCATCATGGCTAAACACCTCAGAACTTAAAGGTTGGCAAGGTAATGTCCCAAAAATGTATAATATTTATGCTACACCAACTATATATTTATTGGATAAAGAAAAGAAAATTATTGCAACACCACTAAATGCAATTGAAATCTCCAATTTACTGAAATAATTTGGCAAACTCATTTTGTGAATTAAATATCGTTGGATAGACTTTAATAAATTCAGTTATTATTAATGAGCTTTTAAAAGCTCAAGAGAATATTTTTTTACTAATTGAACCAGAATATATTTGCGTAAAAATCTAAAAAACATAAAATTTTCAACAAAATATTTCTACTTTTGTAGAAAATAAATATATGCACAATCACTTAAACAAGCTATTTTTAATCATAATTCTTTTTATCGGATTATCATATTCAAAAGCACAGCAACTTGAAGAATTTAAAGAAAGAGGTGTTATTTATATCACCACTTTTGGTTTTGCAAATGGGTTTAACGAAATTGCATACGCTGGGAACGCGTCTATTAGCAATAGAATAACAACTATTTCTGCTCATCAAATTGTTGGTTATCAATTTAGCCCTTATTTTTCGTTAGGTATGGGATTAGGCTTTGAAAAATGGAAACGGACTTCATTTATCCCATTGTATGCTGATCTTAGAGCAAATTTACTTTACAATAGATATTCCCCATTTATCAACATTAATTTTGGTTATTCTAGTAAATGGTACGAATCTCCAATACCAGAAAACCAGTCCAACGTAATTCATGGAGCAATTGAGGGATTATATTTTGCTGGTGGAATTGGCCTGAAAGTTATGTTTTCAAAATCAGCTGCAGGGTTAATATCTATTGAGTATAAATTACAAGAGAGTTCAATAAAATATTCTGATGAATTGAACGACCACGAAAAACTTACTACAAATCAAGAAGATCGAGCAATTTATCAATTTGTAGGAGTAAAAGTTGGTGTTTTATTTTAGGCCAAAACAGTGACTTTATCTTAGATTAATCAGCAATTGAGAGAATAAACTCTTTTGAATTCTGTAAAGAATTACAAAGCCTCTAGTGTAAGTTTGCCTTTTCTAATCAATCCAACTTTTAGCAAAATCCGATTTCCCTCGACTTTTGATGTTAACGGAAGGATTATATTTTGTAATACATCTTCGATTTTAATTGAAATTTGCCATACATTTTCTCCTAGATCTGTTTCTATTGTTTCTTCAGATATTATATCAAAATACATCTCTGATTGATATGTAAATTTAGGATGTTCAAATTGGAGATGGTAATAATCATTCGTTTTATATTTTGAAATAGTGGCTCTAATGGAAAACCCAAAGGGCAAAAGCGACTTTCCGAAATATTTGATGGGAGCCAAATGCCAACGTTTATATATATCTTCTAGCAAATAGTAAGAACCATCATTGGGGACTTCAAAAGCATTAATTATCTTTAAATCCAACCATTCTTTATCAATTGGCTTATAATCAAAAGGGGCAATTAATGGCAATGCAAATACCTTTGATTTTTTAATTCGAATAATTCTAAGCTCAATTTCATTGTTTAAATCTTCTTTATTTTGCCAAAGTGGAAGATAAATCAATTGATTTAGCTTGTCTTTCACAACAACAAAATCAGTAAATTGATGATATAAATTTTGAATTTTCACGACATCCATCAATGGGAACAGATATGTTTCATTAATATTATAAAAGGGATGTTTTGGTTCAATATAAATTTTTCCGCTACAACTTATTTTGTCAACTTTACAATGAATGGTTTGATTATCTTTAAAACCATAATCGGCATACGGCTCTTTTGGTAGTAGCATTTTGGTATTTAAGGGAGTTTCTAGCACATAATATTCATCGTCGTCAATAGCGGTTGATTTTAAAATTATAAAATCATACCATTGACCTTCTTTGAGTTTATGTTGATGATAATAATTATCCATTTATTTCAAAAAAGCTAGTTTCTATGAATATTCCCATTAATTTTGCACAAAATTACAAAATATGAAACGATTCCCAATCCTATTATTGCTATTTGCACCCATCTTTAGCTTTGGTCAGGTTAAAAATGATTCATTGATTACCTTATTTGAACAATCAAATTATCTCGAAACGCCAACATATAAGGCAACAATCGATTACTGTGATCGTTTGGTGAACGGCTCAAAAATGATAAATATGGTGAGTATTGGCAAATCAGCAAGAGGAAACAATATTCCCATAATGATTGTCGATAAAAATGGATTTACCTCTGCAAAGAGTATTCGCAAAACAGGAAGAGCTATTATTTTCATTCAAGCTTGTGTGCATTCAGGTGAGCCAGATGGAAAAGATGCTGGTTTGATGTTAATTCGAGACTTAGTATTTCGAAATAAAAACACCGAAATATTAAACAATCTCAGTATTGTTTTTTTGCCAATTTTCAACGTAGATGGTCACGAACGTTGGGGTGCATATAATCGCATCAATCAAAATGGACCAAAAGAAATGGGCTGGCGAACTACAGCATCTAATTATAACCTAAATCGTGATTATTTAAAAGCAGATGCAATCGAAATGAAAAATTGGATTGCGATGTACAATAAATGGGAACCTGACTTTCTGTTTGATTGTCACACAACTGATGGAGCAGATTATCAATATGCAATTACGTATAGTCTTGAAACAAGTGGAAATCTAGACGAAAGCATCACAAAATGGCTTAGTAATAAGTATATAAAAGAGATAGAACCAAAAATGACATTGATGGGTTATTCTATTTTTCCTTATGTAATTTTCAGAAATTGGCATGATCCAAGAAGTGGATTAATAAATTATGCTTCTCCATTAAAACTACTTAATGGTTATGCTGCAGCACGAAATAGAGCATGTATGTTAATTGAAACTCACATGTTAAAATCATATCAAACAAGAGTTTTTGCCACCTATCATATTTTGATGGAATCGTTAAAACTTTTTTCTAATCAAAAGGAGGAGTTGCTTAATTTGAATCAAAAAGCAGATGAGTACATATTATCAAAGCAATTCAAACAACAACCATTTGTTATAAAATACACTATATCAGGAGATTCTGATATGGTGGTATTTAAAGGAGTTCACTACGATGTTATTAAAAGTGACGTAACACAGGGAGATTGGTTTGTTTATGATAGTACCAGAAAAGAAGATTTTATAACCCCATATTTCAAAAAGCTAAAACCGCAATCAATTATTAACATTCCCTCTGGATATGTAATTCCACCAGAAATTGAGTTTATAAAACCACTTTTAGAATTACATAATATTTATTATTTCAAGATTAAAGAGGATGTTTCAGTTAAGGGAGAAGTTCTTCGGTTTAAAAGCGTAAAATTAAGTTCAACATCAAATGAAGGTCGCCAAAGTGTAATTGAGCAGAGTAATACATTATCTCAAGAGCAAATTTTAGTTCCAAAAGGATCTATTGTAGTTCCAATAAATCAAAAAACTGCAAAAGTAATTTTAAATATGTTTGAGCCTGATTCTCCCGATTCTTTTCTGCAATGGGGATTTTTCAATATCATTTTTGAGCAAAAAGAATATACCGAATCCTATGTTATGGAAAAAATGATGCGCGAAATGATGGAAAAAGATTCTGTTTTGAAAGCTGAATTTACCAATAAATATAATTCCGACTCCCTTTTCCGGCAAAATCAGAGAGAAATATATAATTGGTTTTATTTAAGAACACCTTATTGGGATCAGAAATTAAATGTATACCCAATTATTCGAATACCAGAAGAAATTACGATAGATTTACTAAGAACCTACAAGCGGAATTCAATTTTAGATTAAAAACAATCAAACGGAGCATTAAAAGTAATTTGCCAAAATCATTGTTCAATTTTTATGATTTTGGCTTAACCAAGTAGTTTCCGATGGCACAATGCAAGCACTTTTTCTGGTCGCAATATTTTTTCTTTAATTGCAATAATGCTTGAGATCTAAAAGCGGTTGAAGTGTTTATATTCAATGCTTTAAAATTTCTTATAACCACATTATCTTCGGCAGGAATAAGATCGTTAACATCCAATGCTTTTTTTACTAAACTATCTTTGCTGTAGTATTTTCCGTACAAAAACATATATGGAATCACCGTGTTGATAACGATTAAATTAACCATTGTTGCTCCTAATTTATGACTTTTCACTTTTGCTTCTTTATCAAAAAGGTAATGTGAATGCCAATAATCGGATGTATCAACCTGAAAAATTGAGAATAAATCTTGTATAGAATTAGACAAAACTGTAGTTGAAAACAATGAACTATTTTTATAAATAAGCATTGCAAATTGAGCAATTCTGTGGGTAGCGAAACTAGATGGACGGAGTCTAAGGTAATTCCAAAGGGAATCATCTATATGACTTAATGAATATTTTTCGGAAAGGAATTTATACTCTTTTTTCAAGCCATTTGGATAATCATCTATAAAAGTTTTTTGCAACATTCCGGCTTGTCCGAATAACAAAGCTTCAATTTGAAACAAATTATTAGCATGTTTTTGCAAAATAGTCAGCGGTAATGATTTTGCCAAAAGTTCGAAGGCCAC
Source organism: Bacteroidota bacterium (assembly GCA_037130365.1). Lineage (GTDB taxonomy): Bacteria > Bacteroidota > Bacteroidia > Bacteroidales > WCHB1-69 > JBAXTE01. Next base: position 4,663 of record JBAXTE010000039.1, on the reverse strand, counting down.
AGCATTAACTTTCAGTCCAAAGGATGAAGCCAACGATTCATAAAAAGATTGTTCCCAATCGAAATGATTCTGAGTAAGTCGAGTTTGAATCATATCCGTTTTCTGTTCAATACGTTCAATTAAAAGGCGTTCTAGCCATAATTCGAAAGTAATTCTTGGAACCGTCTCAATCAGTTTTTCGCAAGGGATCCAACGATTTGAGTCCATCATTTCTTGGTAACGATCAAACATAGAATCTTCGAAGCGGCCTTTTAATTCGAGAACAGGAATTGCTTCACCAGAGCGACGATTTACATTTGTATCATCCTCATAAACAACATGCAATATTACATTATTATAAGATCGATCAGTATCGTGTTTGTGTTTAAACCAATCAGAAGATTTTAAATGAATTTCTACATTTCCAGCCCAAGAAAGTTCATCAATTTCAATTCGTGAATTTGAAAAATCAGGGCCGCTATCGAAATTAAGTACTCCTTGCGAGATAATTTTTAGCGGGAAGCCAGTTGTAGTTGATAAGTCGTTGGTATAAAACAACTTATGTTTCCACAAATAATGTAAAAAATCTTCAGTCATTGCTATATTTTTTTATTAAAATATCCTGTTGCAGCTTGAGCAGTAGGCATAATAACTAAGTCGTTGATATTGACATGAGGTGGTAGTGTTGCAACATACCAAATAGCATCGGCAATATCATCGGGAGAAAGCGGAGTAAAACCATTATAGACGCTAGATGCTTTTTCGGCATCTCCATGAAAACGAACTAGTGAAAATTCTGTTTCAGCAGCACCTGGGGCAATTTGTGTAACTTTAATTCCATAAGGCAACATATCAATTCGCATCGCTTTAGAAAGTGCATCAACTGCATGCTTGGTTGCACAATAAACATTTCCGTTGGCGTACACTTCTTTACCGGCAATGGAGCCAATATTGATAATATGTCCCGAACCTTGCTCAATCATCTTTGGGGCAATGGCTCTAGTAACATACAACAAACCTTTTACATTGGTGTCAATCATTTTCTCCCAATCGGCAATAAGGCCATCCTGAATTGTACCTAATCCAGATGCTAATCCTGCATTATTCAGCAAGATATCTATCTTTTTCCATTCCAAAGGCAAAGATTCTATTGCCGAATTAACTTCCAAAACATTGCGAACATCAAAATTCAATGTCAGAACTTCCACTTTATATTTTTCGATCAAATCTTTTTTAAGTTCGTCGAGGAGCAATTTACGTCGTCCAGTAATAATTAATCGAAAGCCATTCGAAGCAAAACGATAAGCAGCTGATTTTCCAATTCCGCTAGTAGCACCAGTAATTAAGATAGTTTTAGTCATTATATGTTATTTTTGTATATTTTGTGAAGTTATATATCATTTATAATTCGTGTGAAAGTCACTTTAAATAATCGAACTAAATTGTACTTGCAAATGTAAACAAATTTGTAACTTTGTCAAAGATAATTTTAAGAAGATGAAGATATTAATGGTCTGTTTGGGAAATATATGTCGCTCGCCTATTGCCGAAGGAATTTTACGTCAAAAGGCTCTAGATGCAAGATTATATGATCTGATAGTTGACTCCTGTGGATTTGAGCGGTATCACTTAGGCAATCCACCCGATGAGCGTGCTACCAAGGTATGCAAAAATCATAATATTGACATCTCAGAATTACGCCAGCGACTCTTTAAAGTGAATGACTTTGACATATTCGACCGCATATATGTAATGGATAGCAACAACTATAGCGATGTTCAACGTATGACTCGCAATGCTGATGATTTGAATAAAGTTGATTACATTTTAAACACTATTTATCCAAACACGAACACAGCCGTTCCAGACCCATATTATGGCTCGTCTAAAAATTTTGAAGAAGTTTACCAATTACTAAACGCCGCCTGTGATGAAATTATTAAAGAGTTGATTCGGGGAAGAAAAAGACGAAGTTAGCATGTGTTTTCAAATTAACAAAATGAAATCCATTTTGCCAATTATTTATGCTAAATCATAAACTTTGCAATCAGAACTTCATTTCTATGACTTGTCTTTTACCTTCAAAATCATAAATAATCAACTTGTAATTCCCTTCTTTTAGCGATAGTGCTTTAGACTCATTTTTTGATTTTAATTCGATAACATCCAACGGACGTGGATTATCATAAACATTTGTTTTTGAAAATTTTTCATCAGACAAATAAGCTAACACCAAACAAGGAAAACCAATTGAGATTTTATTGTTTACGAAATAGGGTTTTCTATTATTTTCAAAAACCCAGTTAGGTCTTCCATATAACCAAATTGTCCGAGGATGGTATAGATTTGCATCGTATCTTTTTGAACCTTCACATCCGTTATATAATTTTCCCAAAGAATCAACAAATATGGCATAATAATCAAGATTTATCTTATCAAAAAGTGCATTTTCATATTTTAAAGAGCTACGTTCTGTAAATTCAATTTGATCAATAGTAAATGGGTTAATTCCGGTGTATTCAATTAACCGACCAGCCATTGCTTTTCCCCATCCTGGATAATAAGTTTCAACTAAATGATCGTAACCACAATGAATTAGAACTTTAGCATTAGAATCATTGTTCAATATTTTTTTAATATTTTTGGCTTGCTCAATTTCTCGAATGCTAATACTAGTAGGTGTCTGCTCAGATGTATCTCGAACATTTGATTCATAAGCAAAAACCGTAAACCCTATTTCTAAGGCAGTTCTAATCATTTCAGAATATAATGGATCCTTAGTATAATAACCACTGTTTTGAATTGGATATTTTCTATAATTCATTAAAGTATCCCATTGATTTAAAGTTTCCGCACCAAAATACCGGAAGCCCTTTGCATATAATTCCTTTAATAAAATTGTTGTAAATACACGATGATAAGGTTGGTGATGCGCTTCATTAATTATTATTATTTTCTCTTTTTCCGCAATTTTCGAGAAATAGCTTAATGCATTCACAGGTTTAAATCGCGTAAAAAATGAACTATCTTTACTAGTTAACTTGGGAGCTAACCAAACATCTTTATCATAAAATGCCAAAGCTGATTTGTATTCGCCAATAAATGAAAGCTCTTGTGCTGCTGACCAATAACTAGAATCTTTTGCAAGTTCATATAAGCTATCAGATAGAAAGTAGGTATTAATATCTGGGGATTGCCCCATAGCTCTAGTAATTAAGCCGATTAGAATAAATACAAATATTTTATTCTTATTGCATATTATTAAATTCAATTCTTCCTCCTTTGCATTATATTAAGTGTTGTTTTACTCAAAAACACATTTTGATTAATTATTTTGAATGCATTAATAAAATATCATCGAATAATTCAACGACATAAATACGCTTAATAAATTCTAGCAAATTAAATAATGCTTTTTCAAAAACACCTTATACCAAACTGCCGAGATAATCAGTCCCAAAAGCATTCCTCCTAGAACATCGGTGGGGTAATGCACCCCAGTGAACATACGGGAATAGCCAACAGCTATAGCCCACGCAAACATTGGAAAAATCACCCACTTTTTAGGAAAAACGATACTCATCGCTAACGCAATAGCAAAGGCATCACTCGTGTGCCCTGATGGAAATGAAGGACTTCCGCCCACAGATATTTTTTCAATAAAAGAATAGGTCTCAAATGGTCTTGGACGATCAATCAATAATTTAATTAATGTAGCAATCAAAGATTGTGAAACAATTACCACCGCAGTAAATATTCCTTTGTTTCGAACAATAATATTTCGTTTAAGAAAAGCAAAAAGCAAAATACCAACAGGCAGCAACCATGCAACAAACTGGACTGAATCGGAGATTGCAATAAAAAAAGCATCAAAGTTTTTGTTTCGTTCAACATTTACAGCTTTTAAAATATCAATATCTACATTTTGACTATACGCTGATAATGCTATAACTAAAAGGATAATTGTGAAAGCAATTCGTTTCATTTTCTGATTAATTTGATTCAAAAGTAATCATTTTTTTAGATAATTAGATGATTCGTGAACGGCGAAGCCCTCAACGAAGTTAAACGTGAAATGTGAAAAGGGAAACGTGAAAAGAGAATACAGAATTAAGAAGTATGAATAAATAGCCTTAGTGTTCCTTAGTCTACCAGTTAGCTTTTAGATAAATACTCTGAGTGCCTTAGTGGTGTGAAACGTGAAAAGAAGAACAAAGAGTGAAAAGAAAAAAGGTAGAGGGGATAAAATGGCACAAGGGACAGGGTAAAAGGTACAAGGTAAAAGCGCCACGCATCGCGAACCCTTTGCCCTGAACCGTGAACCATTTACCGCGAAGAAATAGTGAATCTTAGTCTTCCAGCAAGTTGTTAGATAAATGTTTCTTAGTCTACCAGCAAGCTGTTAGATAAATGCTCTGAGTGCCTTAGTGGTGTGAAACGTGAAAAGAAGAACAAAGAGTGAAAAGAAAAAAGGTAGAGGGGATAAAATGGCACAAGGGACAGGGTAAAAGGTACAAGGTAAAAGCGCCACGCATCGCGAACCCTTTGCCCTGAACCGTGAACCATTTACCGCGAAGAAATAGTGAATCTTAGTCTTCCAGCAAGTTGTTAGATAAATGTTTCTTAGTCTACCAGCAAGCTGTTAGATAAATGCTCTGAGTGCCTTAGTGGTGTGAAACGTGAA
>JBAXTE010000038.1:0-40419 GCA_037130365.1 Bacteroidota bacterium | reverse complement strand
CCCATGTTGCAAAGATACAAAAAATATCGGGTGTTTTGATATTAAATTGGTATTAAGTGGTATTGCAATACAAAAGTCTCTCAATTAAAAAACCCTATTCATCAATCATCTTTCAGCATTTAGAAAATTATCTCCCTAAAACATCAAATTATTTATTATATTTGTAAAATCTCATTTAAATATACATAGTAATAAAGCTAAGTAATTATGAAAAAAATTTTATTTTTATTTTTAATTTGTATTTGCATTTATTCATCAACCAATGCACAACAATTGAAAACATATTCAGGATCTTTTATTGCGGATGACGATATAACTTGTTGTAAAATAGAAGGAACAACTAATTATTCATATTATGAAAGTGATACAGGAAGAGTTTATAATGGTTCTTTTTCTTTTAAGAGTAATCCAACTCCATTGGGGTTATCAGAAAATGTAATAATTAATGGGAATTATATAAATAATAAAAAAGTTGGGAAGTGGACAATTAAGGGAACTACTAGACTGAGACCATATTATATGTTTGATTATATTGAAATTTTTACAACAGAAAACAATATTTTAGATTTTAAATTTGAAATAAAAGGTCCTTTTGACAAAAACACTTCAATAATTAAATCTCATAACCAAATTAAGTGTAGTTTTAAAAATTTCAAACTACAAGGAGGATATGAATTCAAATATTCCGAAGTTGATAAAAATTACATTTGTGTTATATTAGGAACTTTTGATAAAGGTTTTTTTACTGGAAACATGAAAGAAAAGTATTATGAAAACAATATAGAATATTCTATAAATAGAGAGTATTACTATGGTGTAGTAATTAAAGATCTTTCAATGAACACAGCTACTGGAGAAATAATAAATAATCTAATAGATTGTAATTGTATTCTTGATACATTATTAATTAAGAAGATTGTTGAAAAGTATGACAATGAAGTACTTAAATTTAATTTAAGTAGGGAGATTACAAATGCAGAAATTGAAAACAAAATTTATAATATTAGTTTAAATGATCTTTTTCCGCATAAAATTACTAAGTACAATTATGGTGGAAATAATTTTCTTCCAATTATACCAAAGTATTCAAATATCCGGGATGATTATAAATTTAATGAACCTAATTCTATAGGAATTACTTTAAATAACAATTTAACTAAGGAAAAGGAAGATAATATTAATAATACTTTTGCCAATTTAATTAAAGAAGGAGATGAATATTTTAATGAAAGAAGTTATAATAATGCATTAAATAAATTCAAAGAGGCAAACATGATAAAAAATTCACAAGAACTTACTGAAAAAATAAGTTATACTCAGAAGTCCATTGACGTTGAAAAACAGATAAAGCCTTTAATTGAAAAAGGGAATGCTTTTTTTTCTCAAAAGAAATATGAAGAAGCATTAAAGCAATATGATTCTGCATATTTTATTAAACCAGAAATTTATTTAAAAAAACATATTGACAAAGTTAAAACAATAATGCAATTTGAAATTCATATTTTAAAAGGAAATAATTTTTTTAGTGAAAAGAATTATAATCAGGCATTAACGGAATATAATTATGCTAAGGATGTTATTAATACTAATGAAATAATTGATCTAATAAAACTTACAAATAATGAAATAATCAGAATTAGAAATTTACATAAAACACGTATTGATTTATATAAAAGAATTAATCAGGAGCATGAAAAATTATCAAAATCAAGTTTTTCCTTTACATCTTTATTAGTTGACTATAAAAAATCTTACGGCAAAAATTATGAAAAATGTATAACTTTATTAAACAATAACTGCTTAACTTATTTTACTATTGTCGCTGAAATATTTAAATCTAATAACACAACTGGATTTGAAATTAATGAAACATGGAATGATTTAGATCAAAAAGCATTTGAAAATCTTAATGAATTAGATGAAGAGCTAAAATCATATAAGAAATTTGTTACGATTATTATGAAAGCTTATTTGTCTAAGGATAAGCAGCAATTAAAATTATTAAATTCATCAGAAAATCCAAAAGAAATTATAAACAAAATCAACCAACTCCCTTATGATGAAACTGATAAATTGTTTTAACATTTTTTTTTATATTTTAATATTGTCTTGTAATGCTCAAACATTAAAACGAACGGTATTGTATACTTTAGATTTTAATGATGAAGTAAATAATGGTTATTGTTATTCAGACGTTCAAGATTATATTATTGAAAATGAATTATTAAATAAACAATTTATTGTTGAACCTAACGATTCTGATTATAAATTTGCTTCAATTGTTTATGATTCTAATAATAAACAACAAACATTAATATTTAATGGGAAACGATTCCAAATCAGTTTTGGTCATATTCTTGGTGATTTTTACGATGAATTACCCTTTATAAATATTAAAGAACCTAATGGATTTGCTTTTAGATATAAAAAAGGTAATGATGTGTATTTAAATATTTATAATGAAATCTTTGGACCATATGATGATGCTTATTTATTTAATATAAATAGTGAAATTGGATTTTCTTATAAATTATTTGACAAATGGCATGAAAATATAAAAGGAGAAGTAACAGGCCCTTTTATTGGTGGTACACCACACACTGGAATTGGCAATGTAATAGCAAAAAACAATTATGCATTTTTTATCATTGATAAATGTAATTCTTTCAGTGAATGCTTATATTCAGTTAATATAAATAATAATATAATTGGACCTTATCCATTTTATTGTACACCAGAATATTGGTATTTATCAGGTGTTCCCACATCAGGTATTACACTTTCATCAGACGGTAGTTTTTATTTTTATTTCTGTAATAACGATAGCGTTTTTGTAAATATTAATAATAAACAATTTGGTCCTTTTGAGCATAAACCAGATGTATCTATTGCTGATAGTGGATTATTTATGTATAGCTATCTTAATACATTTAAAAAGCTAAACAAGGAAATGTCATATATTAATGTTAACAATAAAATAGTTGGTCCTTTTGAAAATATTGAAGCAATTAAAATGTTTAATAACATAAGTTTCGCTTATGTTTATACAACATCTTTCGGCAAAGATGAAACTAAGAAAACTGATAAATTTTTAACTATCAATGAAAATATATTTGGACCATATGATGAAATTTATAATTTTAATATATTGGGAAATAATATATTTGAATTTGAATATAAAATAGATGACATTAAATATGTTAATTTAAATGGAAAAATTCAGAAACAAGATTCATTGAATAAAAAAACTATACCCATTAATACTAGTATACCAATTTGTAATGTATTTCAATATATTAAAGGAGAAGGAGTAATTTCCTCTACATACAAAAATCATCAACTTACTTATAATAAAGAAATTATTTCTGATTTTTCTGCAGAGACTAATAATTTTAATTATACTTTTAAATTTAATTATGTTGTAATAGATGGAAAAAAATATGGTAAATCTGTTCCGATAAATGCAAAATGGATTGAGGAAAGAAAATCATTTCTTTGGAATTCAATTGAAGGTAAAGAACTAGTTGTTTATGAGCTTCAATTTGCAAACTAAATTTTTTTTAATTTCAAAAAATAAGAATTTTAACTTTAAACAAATATGATATGGCAAGTGTAAAAATTGAAAATGAAGTATCTATAGAATATCCAAACAAGTGGAGTTTGTTTTTTCAATGGTGTAAATATATTTATGATGATAAAAGTACTGATTATGGATATCGTTTTATTTGGCGAAGACCTGATGGATCCCTTCAGGCAGCAAGAGGTCAAGCAAGAATTCCAAGTGCAAAAGAATTGAATGAATTGATTGCTTTAGCTACTAATGCTGGTTGGTTTAGTGTAGTTGAAAACCAAATTAACGATTTATCAAACTAAATGCCTTTTATAAACGACATATTACAACACAAGAGCCTCTCCATCGTTGGATTGGAGAAGAACACCGGCAAAACCGAGTGTTTGAATTTTGTGTTGAATCGTTTGAAAAGTGCAGGCAAACAACTTGCGATTACTTCAATTGGAATTGATGGTGAAAGTATAGATCAGGTTACATTTACTCAAAAACCTGAAATTGAGTTGTATGAAAATACCATTTTTATCACCTCCGAAAAACATTACAAAGAGCGTCGGTTAACATCCGAAGTGCTTGATATTAGCGAGCGGAGAACTTCGCTCGGAAGGTTGGTTACTGCAAGAGTCTTAAGCACTGGCAAAGTAATTTTGTCGGGACCCACCGACACCGTTTGGCTTAAACAGTGTATTCAAAAAATGGATAGCTTTGGTGTTGATTTAACTATTGTAGATGGCGCACTTTCGCGTAAAAGTCTGGGTTCACCAGCCATTACCGATTGTATGATTTTAAACACAGGAGCTGCTGTTTCAACCCATTTTTCTACCTTAATTAAAAAGACTCAATTTGTTCATGGTTTAATTAAATTGCCAAAATTTGAATCTCCATTAACCAACAAACTTATAGATATAGACAAAGGAATTTGGGCAATTGATGAACTAAATCAAATGTACGATTTGGAAATTCCTTCTGTGTTTATGCTCGAAAAGTATAAAGCTCAAATGTTCAAATTTGGGCATATCATTTATGCTTCGGGAGTGGTGGGAGATAAGATGCTTGATTTCTTGAGAGTCCAAAAAGAGTGTTCAAAAACCATATTAATTGTAAAAGATTATACTCGATTATTTATTTCAAAGGAATCATATTTAGCCTTTCTGAAAAAAGGTGGGATTATAAAAGTTCTGCTGAAAACAAAACTAATTGCTGTTTGTGTAAATCCCACTTCACCAACTGGATTTGTCTTTAATTCCGAAGAGTTGTGTCATAAAATGTCCGAAGAGCTCGGAATTGCCGTCTATGATGTGCGGAGGATATAAATAATTAGCCCAAATTACTCAATAGAAATTGAATAATTTGGGCTAGTATTTCTTTCAAAAATGGATATTAAAAGAGTTTTTTTCCTATTTTTTTGATTTCAGATAATTATCTAACTCTTCTTTTGAACTTGAGAAATTTAGAAGATCATTAACCATATAATATTTCTTTTTTTCAAAAGTAAAATCGTACGCAAATTTTAGGTACTCTAATTTATTATCTTCAAAACTAAAGAGTTTCGCAATTTCTTTAATTTGAACGATTGATAAGCAGTTAGCTTCGGTAATTTGTTTTGCAATACGTATTTTATCATCAGCAAAACTAGCATTTTGAACTTGAGCTTTAGCTTCGGTGAATTCTGATGCATTCATTGCGGAATAACATCCTGAATTTGAGGTTGCTGACTGATCGTTATCATGATGTTCTTGATGATTTGGTTTTGGCTCAGGTCTAGGTTGTGGTTTTGGTCTCACTTGATTATCTCCATGAGTTTGTTTTCCATTAACCGTGCTTGAAGATGTTGTGGTAGTAGTTGTTGTGGTAGATGAAGTAACTGTTCCTTGTGTATTTGGCATACCCATATTCATATTAATGTTTACACCCAATTCAGGATCTTTAATAGTTACATTGGCACCATTTTCTCCCATATTTACATTCGTTTGAGTTTGTCCAGTATTTGTAGTTTGGGTAACTCCAGTTTGATTCATATTTGTGTTTTGTTGAAAATCAGTTGTTCCAACAGTTGTTGTTTGAGTTTTTGGTGTAGTGGTAGATGTTGTGGTAGAAGTGTTACTAACTGTTTGAGCATCAATAGGTGTCCAGCTAATCATAGATAGTGAATAAGCTCCTTTTTTTGCTCTCAATTCATAAGTGATATCACACATTTTATTGTCTACATCAACCATTTGAATTTGTTTATCGACAGATGTCATTTTTTCGTTATCAATAATTACTTTTATTTTAAAGTATTTATCTGAAATATCTTTAATAGTAACACTTGTAGATGGCTCTGTATTTTGTTTAACGCCATTTTTCACCAACCATATTTTTTCACCTTCTTTTGCATAAATTGTAAGGCTACCTTTAATTTGTGCAAATGTGCTTACCGAAAAAACGATGATCAAAGCACTAAGAATTAATTTTTTCATATTTTCTTTATTTAAAAAATTGATTTATTTTGATTTCTTAACTGGAACTTTTTTGACTGTTTTTTTGGCTGGGGTTGTCGTTTTTGGAGTCGTGACGGTATTCGTTTTAGGACTTCCGACTACATTTGTACCCTTTGAATTATCAACATTCGTAGAATTTGAAGGTGTAGTTGTTTGGTTTTTAGAAGCATTATCTAATTCAGGAATTTTTTGAGTGCGAGGAGCAAATGATATTTGTCTTCCAAAAATCAACCGAACATCCATCTGTTTTTCTTTAAAAAATGGCACTTGGTCGGCATAGTCAAGCACGATATCTGCCAATTCATCTGGTTTTTTACGAAAAGTACAGTTTAGTTTTGAGTAGTTGTCGAAAGACACAATTTCTAATTGACCACCAAAATTTGCATCTGCTTTTAGTTTAGTTCTAAGATCTCTAAAATCGCGGAATGAGCCCGAAGCATAAAACCGGAGTTCAAAAGGAGTTCCATTGTTTACCCAATCTCCAATATAAGAATTGAAGACTCCTAATAGTTTCTCAATATTATCGTTTATAGCTTGAGTAATGCCATTTATCACAGAACTTTTAACATCACGAGTGCTATTCCAAGCGCTTTCCATGATTATTGTACCGAGTCCTTCGGCTGTACAATTGTCATAAGCTTTGGCTTCAATAATAATTTTTGAAGAATTTCTGGTATCGAAGGCTTCACTTTTAGTAGTAACCGTAATCTTACTAATTTTAATCAAAAATTGTGCATCTGCTTTAAAGCCTAAATTCTGAACATAGGTTTCTTCTTTAAAATCACCTGATTCTTGACCAATTCCTTGGGCTTCTTTTTTAAGAGCATCGAAACGGGTTTTCTCAATATAGCGATATTTACGTTTAGAAAGTGCTTCGTTTATGCGTTCTGTAGCATAATCATAATTTTCCACATCCTCTTTTGCTATTGCTCGCGGGTCGTACATTACCATAAAACGAACTCCTCCAATAGATTTTGACAATAAATTTATATCTGCTTTTAATGGATTTAAGCTTACAACAGCACTAACAATAACTTCAAATCGATCGGGAAATGGAGTCTCTTTAACCACTTTATAGCTAGCAATGTATCCTTCAGTTTTTGTTGATATGGCATCCGAAAGCACCATAAAATTTTCAACTTTTGTCTCAGAACTTACAGCAACTCCAACAGCTTGACCCACTGCAGCCCGAAGAGCATCTTGAATTGCATCGTCGCGTTTAAGACCTTGACCTTTAACTTCAACAGTGGTTGTTTCTTGAGCCCATAACCCTGCCGAAGTAAGTGAAATAAGAAGTATTAAAAAAATCTTTTTCATGAATATCTAATTTTGATTAATAAACAATCTATATATTTGATTAGAGCACTAATGCCATAGCAAATTTGCCAATAGTGGAAGCAATTTTACCAATCTTACTCCAATTTATTTTATTTTTTACTGTCGAGGTATCAATTTTAATTTTTCCATCTGAAGATTCGATTACATTAAGCACTTCTACTCCTTTTTTAACTCCAAAAATTTCTAAAATTGATTTGCCAGCTGATACTATCTTTGGAAATACACCTTTTTTAGGATCATAAATCTTACTATAATCTAGAAGTAAGTTATTGTTTTCGTCAAGAACAACAGGGAACATTGATGCATCGTATTTTTTTCCATTAAAATTAAGCACTAAATTACTCATATCGGTAATTTCTGTAGTTGCACTTGCTTCTGTAGTTGCCGATGTTTCAGTACTTTGGTCTACAGGGTTTATGGCAACCACTTTACTGTTCATGGTATTCATTTTTTTAGCAACTTGGTCGTATAGGACAGGTGCAAGACCTTTTTGATCATAGATAGAAATACGCATTGTTACTTCTATAAACCCTTCTTTTTCTACTGCTTCACCAACTTGAATAGCATTTTTTATAACACCATCAACTCTAGAATAAATATAATCGGAAGTAGTAATCATATCTTGAACTTTTGTTTCTGAAGTAACTTGAACCCCTTTAGTGATTTCTAGCAAGTTACGTTGAGCATCTACAATAGCACCACGTTTTGCCATCAATTTTGCTTGAGCAACATTTTTAAATCGCTCATTATCAATTACAGATTGACCTTTAGCTTCTATAAATTGATTTGTCCAATCTACCTTACCTTTTGGAAGATTATCTACAATAGGTTCAGTAGGAATTTTTATTGCATTCTCTCCAGACCCAATTTGAATGGAATCTTTCACAATTGGGTTTTGAGAAACCGTTGGCTTTTGACGTTGCCCAATACCATTATTTGGTTTTGTGTTATTTTTATTATCTGTAAGCTTTGTTTTTTCTGGCTTAACAGCACCTTTTTTTGCAGGTTTAGGTTGAACGGTAGGTGTTTTTTGAGTTTTTTGCGCATCTGTATTTAAGGCTAATATTGTAAAACCTAAAAATAAAAAGGCAGATAAACACACAAATTTATTTAAGTAACGATTAACCATGATAGTCTTTTTTGTTTTCATAAGCATTTTAAATTAATTGATTTAATATTTATAAATAGCAACACCCCTTTTTAATCACCAGCATAAAAGTACATATTATATTTTATTTTTCAAATAATATCATAATTTTATCGATATAAAAAAAGGCGGGACAAGAACTTTCAAGAATTATGCCAAAAGAATAATGTAACTGAAAAACAAAGCGACGATTATATAAACCGTCGCTTTGTGCATTAATTTTGCAACAATTACTTTGTTCGATCAATCTTGTATAATTTATCAATGAGATTAGGAAGCATACGAATAGCAGCCATTTCTCTCCATTTTTTGCCTGCTTCTACAGCTGGAATTCCAAAGTAAACTTTTCCCTCTGGTGATGTATTTTTGTCTATTGCAGAAGTCGCTAAAATTGTAGTTCCTTTTGCAATGACTAAGTCTTTGTTAATAGCCACGTTTGCCCAAATCATACAATCATCTTCGATAACCGTAACACCAGCAATCATTGTATTGGCGCCAATTAAACAATTTTTTCCAATTCGAGTATCATGTCCTACATGAGCATGGTTGTCAAATTTCGTCCCATTTCCAATCAGTGTATCAGCAGAAACACCTTTATCTATGGTACATAATGCTCCAATTTCAACATTATCTTCGATAACAACTCTTCCACAAGAAGCCATTTTGTCCCAAAATTCTGGTCGTTTTTTAAAATAATATGCATCTGCGCCAATCACAGAATTAGCATGAATAATCACATTATTTCCGATTACAGTATGGTCGTATATTGAAACATTTGCATGAACAATGCAATTATCGCCAATAACGACATTGTTTCCAACAAAAGCACCTGGTTGTATAATTGTGTTTTTCCCAATCATTGCGGATGGACTAACCAATGAACTACAGGATTCAAATTTTCGGAAAAAAGTTACAATTTTTATATAATCTCTGAAAGGATCGTCCGAAATAATCAACGATTTTCCATCTGGACAATCAACGATTTTGTTGATAATGATTGTTGTGGCAGCAGATTCAAGTGCTTTTTTGTAATATTTAGGATGATCGACAAAGGTAATATCGCCAATTTCGACATTGTGGATTTCGTTAATTCCAACAATAACTTGGTTTTCATTCCCTAAAAACGAAACATCACCCCCAATAATTTCAGTAATCTGTTTTAAATTATAATTTTTTTCAAATTTCATGTATTACAAGATTGTTTTCTCAACCAGATCTCTATTGTCTATCGGGCAAAGAAAATATTTGGTAAAGAAAATTTTATTTTACACGTTCCGAATATCTATTGGTTCGGGTATCTACTTTAATTTTTTCTCCAGTTTCGATAAATAAAGGAATCATTACTTCAGCACCTGTTTCAACAGTGGCTCGTTTCAAAGCATTTGTTGCAGTATCTCCTTTAACACCAGGCTCGGTATAGGTAACTTCTAAATCTACAAATGGAGGTAAATCACACGCCATAGGGCTTTCAGTATCAACATGATATAAAACCTCACAAATTTGACCTTCTTTTAATAAGCCAGGATTGCTGATCGTTTTTTCTTGAATAGCAATTTGCTCATATGTTTCTGCATGCATAAAATTATATGAATCATCACCTTCTTTATATAAAAATTGATATGGGCGACGTTCTACTCGAGTAATATCTATTTTAGCGCCCGATGGGAATGTGTTTTCCAAAACTTTACCAGTTGTTAAACTTTTAAGCTTAGTGCGAACAAAGGCAGCGCCTTTTCCTGGTTTAACATGAAGAAATTCTACGACAATAAAAATATCATGATTAAATTCTATGCAAAGTCCATTTCTAATTTCTGATGTTGAAGCCATATAAATACAGTTTTTTTTAGATAAATAATTGAATCAGCTACAAATTTACAAAAAAACCACTAGGGTTCAAAAAAAAAGTGGTTACAAAAAAAGAGGAGCATAAATACTTCTCTTTTTATAATATTTTTTAAACAAAATTGTTTTAATTATCTAGATTCATATCCTTTCATAACTCCTCTTTCCGATTTTTCGATAAACGATAATATAGAATCACGTTCGGCAGATTGAGGAATAGTTTCTAACACTTGAGCAACGCCTCTGGCAATATTTTTATTTTGTTGAAATAATATTCGATATATACTTCGGATTGAATTGATAGCATCTTCTGAAAATCCTCTTCTGGTTAAGCCAATAGAATTAATTCCCACATAAGAAAGTGGTTCACGAGCAGCTTTAACAAAAGGAGGAACATCTTTACGAACCAGTGAACCGCCAGAAATCATAACATGAGAACCAATGTTAACAAACTGATGAACTGCACTCATTCCACCAATAATTGCATAATCCTCGATAATTATATGACCTGCCAAGGTTGCGCAGTTTGCTAAGATGCAATTATTTCCTATTATACAATCGTGAGCCACATGAACATAGGCCATTAATAAACAATTCTTCCCTACTTCGCTTCTTCCGCTAGCAATTGTGCCTTTGTTAATGGTAACAAACTCACGAATAATTGAGTTATCTCCAATGACAGCAATGGTTTTTTCTCCCTTATATTTTAAATCTTGAGGTGCAGCAGAGATGACAGCACTAGGAAATATTTTGACATTGTTTCCAATACGGGCGCCATTCATAATTACAACATTTGATGCAATCCAGCAATCTTCGCCAATTATTACATCTTCTTCGATGGTAGTAAAAGCACCAATTTGAGTGTTTTTACCTATAATTGCGTTGGGGTGTATGTTTGTTAATTGATGAATCATAGCTAAATATTATTTTTTTGCAATTTGAGCAAGCATTTCTGCTTCCATTACTACTTTATTATTAACATAGGCACAGCCTTTCATTTGGCACAAACCTCTACGAATCGGTGACATCAGTTGCAGATGAAATATTATTGTATCACCTGGCACTACTTTGCTTCTAAACTTTACTTCATTTATTTTCATAAAATAAGTAGAGTAATTTTCTGGATCCGGCACTGAACTTAGCACCAATATTCCTCCAACTTGAGCCATCGCTTCAATTTGTAGCACTCCAGGCATTACTGGTTCTTCTGGAAAATGACCAACAAAAAACGGCTCATTCATCGATACATTTTTCAAACCAACAACGCTTGTTTTGTCCATAGTAAGAATTTTATCTACAAACAAAAAAGGAGGGCGATGAGGCAATAACCGCTTAATATCTTTAATCTCGTATAGAGCTGGCTTGTTTAAATCTACAATAGGTAAATCGTTTGATAGTTCTTTTTTAATTAGCTTAGCAAACTCAACATTTGATTTATGTCCAGGTCGAATAGCAATAATATGACCTTTAATGGGCATTCCAACTGTAGAAATATCACCAATTAAATCGAGTAATTTATGACGAGCAGGTTCATTATTATAATATAGGTCTACATTATTTAGTATTCCTTGCTCTTTCACTTCAATTTCTGGACGATTAAAAAATTTAGCTAATTTATCGAGCTCGTTTTTTTGAACCATACGGTCAACAAAAACTATAGCATTATTAATATCACCACCCTTAACTAAATTATTTTCTATAAGCACTTCCAATTCATGCAAAAAAACGAAAGTTCTACATTTTGCAAATTCATCTTTAAACTCGTCAATATGATAAAGTGATGCATGCTGGTTTGTAAGCACGTTTGAATCATAATCTACCATAACAGAAACTCGGAAATCGTCGGCTGGAATAGCAATAATTTCTACTTTTTTTTCTGCATTAGTAAAAGTTATGTTTTTCGTAATTTCAAAATATTTTCGAGGAGCATCTTGTTCTTCGAAACCTGCTTTTTCGAGTGCTTCAACATAAAATCGTGAACTTCCATCAAGAATTGGAGTCTCTTCACAATCGATATCAATAAGTGCATTATCTATTTGCATTCCAGATAAAGCGGCCATGCAATGCTCTATAGTTCTAACTTCAGCATTATTCTGTCTAAGTGATGTTCCTCTAGAAGTATCGAATACATTATTTACGTCTACAGAAATTATTGGCGAGTTATCTAAATCGATTCGACGGAACTTAAATCCATGATTAATTGGAGCAGGATTAATTGTAAGAGTTACATTTTTTCCAGTATGCAATCCTGCACCAGAAACTGTAACTGAATATTTAATTGTTCTCTGTTTTTCTCTCATAACGTGGACAAAGATAAAGAATAATTATTTATATTGTGAAAAAATGTTAATAATCAATCATGGTTTTGTTAATAAAAAAAGCAAAACAACTGATTATCTATTAGCTAACTTAGATAATACTTGTCAAAAATGTGAATAAAAAATTTAAAATAGCAATAAATAACCAATAAAAGAGTGAAAAACTCTTTAGTTTTTATTGCCAACTTTCTTTTCTAAAGTTGAAAGTCGTTGATACAGTTCGGGTAATTTTCGAAAAATAATAAACACTCGTTTATATAATGAGGCGTCAAAGGCTGGTGAGCCCATGACCATAGATCCTTTTTCGTCGATATTGTTTGAAATACCTGCTTGAGCAGCAATTTTTACATCATCAGCAATAGAAATATGTCCACTCACTCCAGCTTGACCACCAATCATGATGTTTTTTCCCAACTTTGAGGATCCTGCAACTCCACATTGAGCTGCAATAACAGTATTGTTTCCAATCTCTACATTATGAGCCACTTGAATTAAATTATCGAGTTTTACTCCTTTGCGAATAATTGTAGAACCTAAAGTTGCTCTATCGATACAACAGTTTGCTCCAATTTCAACACAATCTTCGATGATAACATTTCCAATTTGGGCTACTTTTTTAAATTCCTCATCATGTTGAGGAGCAAACCCAAATCCATCAGCACCAATAACAGTTCCAGCGTGAATAGTACAATTCTCTCCAACTAAACAATCTGCATAAATCTTAACACCAGGGAAAAGGGTACTATTATTTCCAATACTAACATTATCGCCAACTACAACATGAGGATATAATTTTACGTTATCGCCAATTACAACATTATCGCCAATGCTAACAAATTCAGCAATATAGCATTCTTTGCCAATTACAGCGCTTTCTGGTATATAAGCTAATTTTGATATACTTGCTTTTTTACTTTTCATACTATTATATACATTAAGTAATTGAGCAAAAGCCATATATGCATTTTCAACCCGGATAAGGGTGGTTGTTAATGGTTGTTCAGCGATAAAGTCGGCGCTAACAATACATGCAGTTGCTGTTGTGCTATATATATAATGGGTGTATTTTGGATTTGCTAAAAAAGTAAGCGTGTTTTCGCCACCTTCTTCAATTTTTGACAAGCGCGAAACTTCAGCATTTGCATTTCCCTCAATGCTTCCGTTTGTAATGTCTGCAATTTGTTGTACTGTAAATTTCATTATATCATTTTTAAATGATTAAATTTCATTTTATCTCTTTTTAAAGTGCAATTTTAAACAATTCTGATTGAATCATCATCTTTTTTTTAACCGACAACGCATACTGCTCTTAAAATCATTCTGTTATAATTTTAATGTTTTGGATAACAACAAAAGTACTTTGTAACAATTTTGGTTAACGTATCAATGTTTAACTGATCTGAAGCATCGGCTAAATCAAGTAAAGTTTCATCTTGAAGCATCACGTTAATTTTGCTTCCTAAATGAGAATAAGCACTATTTGAAATTTGTCCTTCAAAAACAAAGTATCCAACATCATCAAGAGAAATGCAATAATGTTGCATAGTATTATTCTTAAGCTCAATTAAACGATTATTTTCGATGGGTACATCCGAAAACTCTACTTTAAATAAGTTTCTGTTAATCAGTTGTTTAGATAATATCGACAGTACTTTATCTGGATGGCTTTGCCAAATTTTAATTGAAGTCATTACCTCATCATCATCTAAATTGGCGAATAAAACTAATAATGTAGGATCATTTGCAAAATCTTCGGAGGAATAATTATGTTCGAAAAATTGTTTTAAAGAAGGCGTTAGAAATAATTCGATTCCTTTTTTCGTAAGGACCTCAGCTCTTTTTAGCACTTTAATCAGAAGCTGCTCTGCTCCAACAACTGTTTTGTGAAGATATACCTGCCAATACATTAATCGACGTGCAAGCACAAATTTTTCTACGGAATAAATGCCTTTTATATCTACAACTAACTCATCGTTAGATACATTTAGCATTTTAATAATTCGTTCAGTGCCAATAATTCCTTCAGAAACACCAGTAAAAAAACTATCTCTCGACAAATAATCAAGTCTATCAACATCTAATTGACTAGATACTAATTGGTGTAAGAATTTTTTAGGATATTTATTTTCAAATATTTGAATTGCCATTAGGAGTTTTCCGTCAAACTCTTTATTCAAGGCTTCAAAGAATAGCAAAGTAATATCTTCATGATTCATATTATGAACGATACAATTTTCGAGCGCATGCGAAAAAGGACCATGGCCAATATCGTGCAATAAAATTGCAATAATAGTCGCATTTTCTTCTTCATTTGTTATTGCTATCCCTTTTTGTCGGAGCACATCAATTGCTTGGCACATCAAAAACATAGCTCCCAGAGCATGCTGAAAGCGAGTATGAAAAGCACCTGGATAAACCAAACCGGTTAATCCCAATTGTTTTATGCGACGTAAGCGCTGAAAAAAAGGATGTTCAATTAAATCAAAAACCAATTCGTTAGGAATTGTAATAAAACCATATACTGGGTCGTTAATTATTTTTCGCTTATTTTTATATGACATAAATACCAAGTGGATAAAGTGAATAACTGTTTAATTGGAAATTCAAAAATGCATATTTCGTCCTAATTTATAAATCCACAAATATAGAAACTGCAATTTTGTTTTTCAAGATCTTCCTAATAACAAAAAGCGAATATACTATTTTTTGAGTTGATATTTTTGGTATATTTGTAATAAATATGAGATTATTTTAATAAACAGCCAAATACATACTTCAAAGATTACAAATTATCACTCAAAAAGACTAAAAACGAGGCAAGTATTAGCCGCTCAATATTATGAATCTCAAAAATAAAAATTATGGAACAGATAAAAATTCTTTGGGTTGATGACGAAATTGATTTACTAACACCACACATCATTTTCCTAAAGCATAAGGGATTAGATGTAATAACGAGTAATAATGGCTATGAGGCTTTGGAATTAATTAAAACAGAACAGCCTCAGATTGTCTTTTTGGATGAAAATATGCCTGGCCTTTCTGGATTGGAGACCTTACAAAAAATCAATACGTATAATTCATACTTGCCCGTTGTAATGATAACCAAAAGTGAAGAAGAGCATATTATGGATGATGCTTTAGGGTCGAACATTGCAGATTATCTGATAAAACCGGTAAATCCGAATCAAATATATTTGAGTGTTAAGAAGATTATCGAGAATAAAGGTCTTATTCAAAAGAAAAACACAGAACGATATCAGCGGGAATTTAGGAGTTTGAGCCTTGAAATTATGGATGCTCGTAACTTTAACGATTGGAAAAATATTTATTCAAAGCTCATTCAGTGGGAACTGGCGCTCGAAAAAAATAGCGACACTGGAATTATGGATATATTAATTCAGCAAAAATTTGAGGCAAATCAACAATTTGGAAAATTTGTAACAAAAAACTACGCTGAATGGCTCGACTCATCGAGTAGTGAAAAACCATTAATGTCGCAAACCTTGCTTAAAGAAGGTCTTTTTCCTATGTTAAGCAAGCACAAAACCACTTTTTTAATCGTCATCGACAATTTACGTTACGATCAATGGAAAGCCATAGAGCCCTATTTTAGAGATCTTTACGATGTTGCTTCAGATGAATTATATTATTCAATTTTGCCAACGGCAACGCAATTTGCTCGTAATGCACTTTTTTCGGGACTTATGCCTTCAGAAATTGCGAAGAAATATCCTGAATTGTGGGTAAATGAAGGCGAAGAAGGTCATAAAAATCAATTTGAAAGTGAGTTATTAGGTCATTACCTCAAGCGATATGGGTTTAACATCAAACATCATTACTCGAAAGTATTAAATGCTGATTTTGGCAGAAAACTCACAGAAACAATTCATCAGCAGATGAATAATACCTTGAATGTAGTGGTATACAATTTTGTGGATATGCTTTCACATGCTCGTACAGAAAGTGATATTATACGAGAATTAGCTTCAGATGAATCGGCATATCGCTCAGTTACTATGTCTTGGTTTGAGCATTCACCTCTGTATGATTTAATCAAATACTTAGCAGAAAAGAAAATTCCTATTTGCTTAACTACGGATCACGGATCGATATTAGTAAAAAATCCTACAAAAATTATAGGAGATAAAAACGCTTCCACAAACTTAAGATATAAAGAGGGTAAATCTTTAGACACACTAGCTAAAGATGTGTTTGCAGTTAGAAATCCAGACAGTATTTATCTTCCTAAAAATAGCATTTCGTCGTCGTATGTATTTGCTCAAAACGACAATTTCTTTGCTTATCCGAACAACTATAATCATTATGTGAACTATTACAAAAATACATTTCAACATGGTGGAATTTCTATGGAAGAGATGCTAATACCATTTATTCAACTAATTCCGAAGTAAAAACTATAAATGCTTATTATAATATTTATCTCTTATTTTTAAACTAATCACACAATTAAAATTACATGAACTCGTACATTTGTTCAAATTTTGATGAATTAAAAACAATAGCTAAAGCGCTGATTGACAAATATCCAAACGAACGATTGTTTGCTTTTAGAGGACAAATGGGAGCAGGTAAAACGACATTTATCAAAGAAGTTTGCGCATATTTAGGATGCATAGAACCTGTTACTAGTCCAACATTTGCAATAATAAATGAATATCAAGGGACTGATTCGATAGTATATCATTTTGATTTTTATAGATTGAAGAACAGCACCGAAGCAATAAATATTGGTTTCGACGAATACATTCACAGCGGAGAATACTGTCTGATGGAATGGCCAGAAATCATTGAAGATATTTTACCAAAGGAGATTACAGAAATAATTATTAGCGTGGATGAAATAACAAACCAACGAACATTTAAATTTTAAAATCAAACAACATGGACTCTACACAAATCAATTTTATCAATTTAGGACAAAGTGGATTACTTCCACAAGAAGAGATGTTGGATGTAAAGAAAAGCAATGTGCAAATGGTTATTGGAGTTTTAAAAGAGACTTGTGATAGTGAGCATCGTGTGGCTCTTGTTCCAGAGGCTGTTAGTCTTTTAATCAGAAATGGATATCGTATTTTGGTAGAATCAAATGCAGGGGTTTCGGCTCATTTTCCTAACGATGAATATGTAAATGCTGGGGCAGAAATAATTGATTTACAAAGTTATATTTTCACAAATTCCGATATTTTATTACGAATATCACCGCTTTCTTTTTCTGAAATTGATTTGTTGAAACCTAATCAAACAATAATATCGGCCTTACATCCTACCACTCAAAATCAAGAATATTTTAATCGTCTTTCGGATAAAAAAGTAATTGCCATCGCATTTGAAATGGTTCAAGATCAATCTAATTCTTTTCCAATTGTTAGAGCTGTCAGCGAAATTGCAGGCAATACATCCATTTTAATTGCGGCCCAATACCTATCCGATTTAAAATATGGCAAAGGGAATATGCTAGGAGGATTTTCGGGTATTACTCCTACGGAAGTGGTAATATTAGGCGCTGGAACCGTTGGAGAATATGCTGCGAGAGCCGCAATGTCGCTTGGAGCAATGGTAAAAATATTTGATAATAATATTTACAAACTTCGCAGGCTTCAAGAAAATCTAAATGCACGAATTTTCACTTCGATAATTCAACCTAAAGTTTTATTAAAATCTCTTAGAACAGCTCAAGTGGTCATTGGAGCTTTGCATGGCAACAATGGAAGATCTCCTGTGGTTGTTTCTGAAGAAATGGTTAAAGAGATGAAAAAAGGTTCTGTAATTATTGATGTTAGTATCGACCAAGGTGGATGTATTGCCACTTCACGTGCTACGAGTCATGCAGATCCAGTGTTTCAGTATTCGGGAATTACACATTATTGTGTTCCAAACATTGCTTCCAGAGTTCCTCACACAGCCTCGTATGCACTAAGTAATTACCTTGCCCCAGTTATTCTTAATATTTGTGAATCGGGTGGTACCGAATGGTTTGTTAAATCAGATCCACATTTCCGAAAAGGGGTTTATGTTTTTAAAGGTTATCACACTCATCGTGTGGTATGTGAACTTTTTAAGTTGCCATATCAAGACATTGATTTATTGACGTATTCGTGGTAATTTGTAGTAAAGGAATTACTGAATTTTTTCCTAAACGAGATTATTTTGAACCCAAATCTTAGGATGAAATGTAATGAAATATATGGACGGAACTATGATGTTTCAATAGAAATATCACTTGAAAAATTAATAGATTGACTTACAATTTTTGTTCTGAGCGAGAAAAACTACCTGTTTTAAAAGTGTAATATCGTTGAATAACATAGCTGTAGATAATTACAATAACAGTAGTAAATACTTTTGCAATTGTTGCCCATAAATTGAGATATTCTACAAATAATTTCAGGAAGATGTAATTGAGTAAAATTGCTCCCGAAACACTTAATATATACCTAAACAACTGAACATGACCTCGAATAGGTGATTCGGTAAATGTAATATATCTTGCAAATAAAAAACCAGTAGAAAAAGTAATTGGAAAAACCATTAAGAAAGCGGCAATATGCGGACTCACTGTGATAAACAATAGACGAATATCATGTTTGTCTAAAATGTAATTATAGCACAAAAAGAATAATGTAATATCTAGAACTGTGTTAAATCCACCTGTTGCTCCATAACGAAATGTCTCCTTAGGAATTTTTGGAAATGGGGTATGAACCCAATCAATCAGGGCAATACACCATTTTTGCAATGAAGATATTCGTTGTTTCATGATTTAAAAAAATAGGATATTAATTTTTTGGCAAAGTTCCACTTTTTTGGGGAATTATCAAAACAAAAAAGCTACAATGAAAACCAATCCGTTAAAATAGAATCGTAGTATGAGTTTGGACGGTTTATATGAGTGAATTCATTCGTTTTTTTGTTATAAACATAATCCTTAGCCCATTCTAAATAATTTTGGGCAATTTGAGCAATGGCATCAATAATAAACCCAAGTTCCATTTTGGTCATAGTTGGATGGAGTGAAAGGCGCACCCATCCTGGTTTTAAGGATAAATCACCACTATTAATCAATTGAGTAATATTTTTGGATTGCTCATAGGTTACATCTAACAAAAAATGCCCATAGGTTCCAGCACAGGCGCAGCCACCACGCATTTGTATTCCAAATTTATCGCTAAGTAACTTTACCACCATATTGTAATGAATGTGTTCGAAATAGAATGAGACAATTCCTAGCCGGTGTTTTACATTTTCTGCCAAGATATGCAATCCAGGAATTTTTGCCATTTTCTCGAAGCAAATATCCACTAATTCTTTTTCTCTATTTCGAATATTTTCAGTACCCATTTTGTTTTTTAAATCGATACAAAGTGCGGTACGAATGGTCTGTAGAAAACCCGGTGTTCCTCCATCTTCACGTGTTTCGATATTGTCAGAATACTTATATTCTCCCCATGGATTAGTCCAATCTACAGTGCCGCCACCGGGTTGGTCTGGAGTCATATTATGATAAAGTTTGCTGCAAAAAATCAAAACTCCAGAAGTCCCAGGACCACCAAGAAATTTATGTGGCGAGAAAAAGATTGCGTCAAGGCAAGATGTTGGATCCTCGGGGTGCATATTTATATCGACGTAAGGCGCTGAAGCAGCAAAATCTACAAAACAATATCCCCCATATTCATGCATAATACTTGCTAGCTCATGGTATGGAGTTTCTATTCCAGTTACATTAGAACAAGCTGAAAATGAACCAATTTTAAGAGTTCGGTCTTTATATTTTTCAAGTTGACGGCGAAGCTCATCTGGACTCACCAATAAATTCTCATCGGGTTGCAAAACCACCACTTCTGCACAAGTTTCTATCCAAGAAGTTTGGTTAGAATGATGTTCCATGTGAGTTATAAAAACAATGGGTTTTTCGCAGTCTGTAAGCTCTTTTAAACAATTGTGATGACTCACCATTCCGCATGAACGAAGACCTAGCATTCGCTGTAGCTTATTAACAACAGAGGTCATCCCAAAACCTGCCATAATAATAATATCATCTTCATTTGCATTGACATGATCTTTTATTATATGCTGCGCTTTGTGGTACGATAAGGTCATCAGAATACCCGTTTCTGAAGTTTCGGTATGTGTATTGGCAACATAAGGACCGAAATCGGCAACTATTTTTTGCTCAATTTTTTGGTAAAGTCTTCCACTAGCAACCCAATCAGCATAAATTAACGGCATTTCGCCATAAGGAGTATTAACTTTTTGGTTGATGCCAATTATCTGATTTCGAAATTGAGAAAAATAATCTTCCATTATGTTTTTTTTACAAAAGTAAAGATGATTCTTGACATCTACAACAATTCAGGTCTTCATTATTTTAAAAAAGTGAAGAAAAGTAGTATTTAGTTCTTGTTTTAACTAACTGAAATACAAATATTATCAATTGTTATTCTTTCAACGAATTTTCTAATGCCAAAATTAAGCTTAACCACATTTCTAGTTTTCAACATTCATAGTCTTGAAGATTTAAGAATTGTTGTTAGAATTTGCATAAATTCATTTTTTGTTTTTATTTAATGCAATAAGAAAACAAGTATCACACTTAAAATATTTCTATTCATGAAACAAAATAGATACCTTTGTATTTCACAAAAAGAAAAACATGAATTTTGACGCATTCAATTTGAATGAAAAGGTTTTAGAAGCAATCTCATACATGGGATACAACGAGGCCTCCCCAATACAAGAGCAAACAATTCCTGCAATTATGGAAGGTCACGATATGATTGCTTGTGCCCAAACAGGAACTGGGAAAACGGCTGCATATCTACTCCCAATTCTCAACAAACTTGCGGTTAACGAGCCTGAAGGCTTAAATACATTGATTATTGTCCCAGTTCGTGAACTCGCCAAACAAATTGATCAGCAAATTCAAGCATTTTCATATTTCCTTCCCATCAATTCAATTTCAATTTATGGAGGTGGTGATGGAATGGATTGGGAATATGAAAAAAAGTCGCTTATGGGCGATGCAAATATCGTTGTAGGCACTCCTGGAAGGCTGATTTCACATATTAATTTAGGATATGTAGATTTTAGTAAAATTGAACATTTGGTTCTTGATGAGGCTGATAAAATGTTAGATATGGGGTTTTTCTTCGATATCCAAAAAATAGTCTCTTTTCTTCCAAAACATCGACAAACACTAATGTTTAGCGCTACAATGCCACCCAAAATCCGGTCGTTGGCAAAGCACATTATGAATAAGCCAAAAGAAGTCACTATTGGACTTTCAACTCCTGCGGAAGGAATTACTCAAACCGTGTATTATGTCTTTGAACATCAAAAAAGCAAATTGCTGAATATGATAATTCAAGATCGACCAAATTATGATAGTATTCTGATTTTTACCTCTACAAAAAGCAAGGTTAACAGCATTGCAAGAGCGATTAAAGCTGTTGAAAAAAGCATCGATGCAATATCCTCTGATTTAGAACAAGAAGCTCGTGAGCTAACCTTGCAAAAATTTACTTCCCGACAAACTAGAATTCTAGTTGCCACAGATGTGTTGAGCAGGGGAATCGATATCAAGGATATAAATTTGATTATCAATTATGATGCACCTCATGAGGCAGAATCTTACGTTCACCGAATTGGACGAACAGCGCGTGCATCTACAAAAGGTGAGGCAATCACCCTTGTTGGCGAACATGATATTCGGAAGTTTAAAGCGATTGAACGATTAATTTCATCAACAATAAATACGGCTAAACTACCAGAATCTTTAGGTGAAGGTCCAGATCCATTAGCACCAATAGCTCCATTTAAAAGATCACCTCAGAAACGATTTAATAATAATAGAAATAATCTAAAAAAATAGATTTATGTGTAAAAAGAACATTAGAACGATCGCCGTTTCAATTCTTTTAATGCTAGTTTTTCAAATGACAAAAGGACAGTCAGAAATACGATTGAGTTTACTAACTTGCGGAACAGGGAGTGAGCTCTATTCTTCATTCGGACATAGTGCCGTAAGAGTGGTTTCAGCCTCCGATTCCATCGATATAATTTACAACTTTGGAATTTTTGATTTCAACGACCCCGAATTTTACAGCAAATTCATGAATGGAATTATGCTCTATATGCTAGGAACTCAGCAAACAGAAGAGTTTATGATGGATTATAATGATGAAAAACGATGGGTAAATGAGCAAAAAATAAATCTTCCAGACACTACTCAAACTGCGTTATTGGAGTGGCTTAAATTTACTAGAAAACCAGAAAACAGAAAGTATTACTACGATTTTTTGCGCAACAACTGTTCCTCTAAACTTCGTGATATTGTGATGATTATGCAATATCAAAATATAAAATTCAATAATCCTCGACTCAATAAAACCCATCGCGATTTGATTACAGAATGTCTTCGGGAGAATAAATGGGCAAATTTCGGAATCAATATTCTGCTGAGCTCACTAATTGATAAAAAAGTAACAAGTTTCGACGAGATGTTTTTGCCTGATTATCTTTCTAAACACGGGGAAAAAGCCACCATTAACGGAACTCCAATACTCGGAAAGCCAGTACTTATAAATCAAATTCCAATTACCTATCCAAGCTGGCATTTCTCGTTTATCGATCCAATTATGATGATGCTCTATTTGCTAATTATATCGATATTGTATCGCAAAAACTGGTTAAGAAATACCTTTTTTATCATCTTTGGAATTTTGGGAGTATTCTTAATTTTTATGTGGTTTGGCACCGAGCAGACTTATGTAAAATATAATTATAATATTTTGTGGATCAATCCATTATATTTGATTTTAGTTCCATTATTAGCCTTCAAAAAACAGCTCATTTCATTCTGGATTTTGGCATCCATTCTACTCTGTCAACTCTTTGTTATTGTAGTTTGGATTATTGGTTTACAAGGTTATGATATCGGCTTTTTCCCATTGATGGTGATGCTGTTGGTGTATGGAATTCGGGAACTGATTAATTTAAAGAAGAAAATACCGATTAAGTGTTGCTAAGATAGAGAAATTGTGCTGTTGTATTAAGATTTCGGTGCTACGCACCTTTTTTTATTAATGGTGTTTTTTAATACAAAGATGTCGCAACTCTGTTGCTATTTTAATATTTCAAAACATTAATCTGATACAATTTTTAGTAATGCATTTAACTTAAAAGTAGGGGCATCGCCCCGATATCTTCATAACTAAAGAGACTCAAAAATCGATTAAGGGGCATCGCCCCGAAATCTTAGTCTATCCACTCAAATAGGTAGGTTTCACTATAATCAACATCCAATTTCTGTAATATTAATAAATATTCATCCTTAAAAGTGCTTTTCTTGTGATGCTCGGGTTGCCCTAAAATATATTTTGCAACATTATTAATATGGGATTTTGAATAGGTAAATGCACCATAACCAACTTGCCATGAAAATTTTCCACTGACAAATTTCTGCTTATTTATCCACTTTGATGAATTTGCTTTTATATCACCAGCTATTGTTGAAACTGATGTTGCAGGATGTAAACCAATTAATATATGAACATGATCTGGATTGCAATATATCGCCAACGGCTTGGACTCGTTGTTTTTGATTATTCCACACATATATTTTTCTAATTCATCACGGAAGTTTTCTTTGATTAGATTTGCTCTTCCTTGAACAGCAAAAACTATTTGAACATAAATCTGGGTGTAGGTATTTGCCATAGTTTCTTAAGATTTCGGTGCTACGCACCTTGTTTATTAATGGTGTTTCTTAATACAAAGATATCGCAACTACGTTGCTATTCTCAATTAAAAACCAAAACTAGTTTTTATCTGATTTCATTAATGAATCTAACAAATTTATTTACAAACGAATTGTTTTCGATCTTCAATCCTTTCATTTTATGAATTCCAATCATCTGTTCAAATACATTGAATAAGAATGTTTCCTTCTTAACATTTCCATTATCGTATGTAAACTCAAAAATATCTTCTTTATCCTCAACACTAAACTTAATACGAGCAGAATTTCCTCCCCAAAATTCAAACAATTTTATCTGACTCCATTTAATAGTCCGTTTGACATTATTAGTTTTAATAATTCCTGAATTTTTATTGAGAATCAAAAAACCGAAATCAATATCATTTCCTTCATCGAAACGAGCCATGAGCTTTGGTAATAAGATTGGTGAAACTGTTAAATGAAGATAACTTAATATTTCAAATTGTTCTGCTAAATCAAACGAATTAAAACTCATTAAATGCCATTTTTCATTATAAAATCGAAAATCAAATCGATATTTATCACCGTCCAAAAAACAAGTCGCAATCATGTTTTTTAAATCATCATATTTTATAGTTATTGGAGCTTTAAAGAATTTTTTATAGGTTAATTTATCATCATAAATTGTAACTTTTGAGCTTTGAAATTTTATAATGTTTGACATTTTTAATTCGATATTTTATTAATGTAAATGATGATATTTTGAGCAAGGGGTTTACTAGAATTTGATAAAAATTGATGCTAAATTATTTAATGTTTTCACATTTACACTCCTGATAATACTTAAAAAATCTGGATTTCACTTCCTTGGCTAAGTCGAGTTTGTTGCTTTTAATCGCTTTTTGTAAGATGTCTTTATTGACTTTAGAATTAAGTGAAATAAAAAAATTATCGATAATTCCTTCGTAATTTTCTGATAAATTATATATCAAATTTTCACTCTTGCAATCAAAATTAAATTTAGTAAAATCGATGATTTGAATGTGATGATTTGTTTGAGTTTTAAAATGTATTTTCATGTTTTTTACATCATACACAATCGACCAAGAGCCACTTAACGCAACACTGTCTAATATCTGAAAGGAATAATCAACAATAGAATTGTCTTTTTGTGGATAATAATTTTTAATCATATTTGCAACTGTGGTAAACCTACAACTAATGTTATTATTATAATTTTCGAGTGAATTAGAATAGACCTCATTTTCCAATACAGGAATGGGCAATTCGTAATCGCGATAAACCAACATTTTATTGTTTTTAAATTCAATTACTGCGGTATTTCCATTTTTATCACAAATTAAAAAATGTAATTCCTGACTTATTGCGCTAATTCTTAATAATTTATCGCTATTGACAACATCATCAATAGATTGTGAATTATCTAATTGGTATTGCACCCACTGTAGCTCATTCACGGCTGGACGCTCATCTTTTAATGGATATTCAGCAGGAGCTACCATGATTTCAATAATCAGCCCTTTTTCGTTAATTCCTCCAAACGGAAATTCTTTTCCAAATTGATTAAAACTGATGCTCCCGTATTTTGATGTCCATTGAATGGGCTTGTCTGGAGAAAAAACCAATGAGTTCTTTAATACATTTCGTTTGTTTATCACAACAATTCCGTTGTCGGAGTACCAATCTAAGTTTCTGCCAAAAATCAACTCATTCTGCGATTTAAGCACAAAAGTAGTACATGAATATGCATTTATGGTGTTAAATGCAATATAGATTATTGATAAAATGAATTTTTTCATAGTGTTTTTTATTAATAAAAATCAACAAAATAATTGGTAAGATTAATCAATAATATCTACTAAAACAAAACAAAGTTAATGATAACTATATAAATTTTCAAAATCTGCGATTAATTCCAAATGCAATTGAACACGGATAACGCTGATTGGACTGATCTACGCGGATAAAACACTGCATCAAATACGGTTAATCCACTACGTGGAACTGCTTTTTGCTAAGAGTCGTTTTTATTAACATTTATGTCCTACGGACAACATGTCATTTGCAAAACTTTATAATTGATTTGCTTGTATTTTAGTCCGTAGGACTTTAAAGTAAATAAAACCACATCCAGCAAGAGAACTAATTGTCCGTAGGACATAAACAAATTAAAAAGAATAATAGTCATCAGATGATTATCTAGCAAGTAAAATTTAAGCTTTTAAACAAGTCATCAGGTGACTTGCAACCAAAAAAATTGCGAAAATCAGCATTCATCTGCGTCATCTGCGGTCAAAAAACCCCGGATTGGGCGGATCTATGCGGATAAAACACTGTATCAAATACGGTTAATCCACTACGTGGAACTGCTTTTTGCTAAGAGTCGTTTTTATTAACATTTATGTCCTACGGACAACATGTCATTTGTAAAACTTTAGAATTGATTTGCTTGTATTTTAGTCCGTAGGACTTTAAAGGAAATAAAAACTACATCCGGTAAGAGAACTTATTGTCCGTAGGACATAAACAAATTAATAAGAATAATAGTCATCAGATGACTATCTTGCAAGTAAAATTTAAGCTTTTAAACAAGTCATCAGGTGACTTGCAACCAAAAAATCTGTGAAAATCGGCATTCATTTGCGTCATCTGCGGTCAAAAAAAATAGAACACGGATAACGCTGATTGAGAGGATCTATGCGGATAAATAAATCTGCGAATTTTTGCAAATCAACGTAATTCCTATTGGGATTTGTTAATAATAGGTCATACTTTTATAACTTTATTATCTTTGTTTTTTAAAGTTATTTTTGATTAATCTAACATGCAAACATACAATCATCCTATAAAATCGGAGTATCAGCAAGTAATAATGAAGGTGCTTCATTACATAAATCTAAATTTAGCTGAAGATGTATCATTAAAAACCTTGTCGAACATTGCAAATTATTCTCCTTTTCATTTTCAAAAATTGTTTTTGGAAGCCGTTTCGGAAACTCCAAAGCAATATGTAATCCGGTTGAGGATTGAAAGAGCAGCTCATTTTATCAAGATTTTTCCAAATTTACCAATAAATGAAATTGCCTCAGGCTGTGGATTTTCTTCAAACTCCATATTCAGTAGAGCTTTTAAAAACTATTATGGAATTTCTGCCGAAAAATTTCGAGAACTTCCATCCGATGAATTGGTGAAATTAAATTTAAATAAAGAGAAGTACACCGAATGGGCAGAAACTTCATGGATTACCCCAATAACTGACATTCAAGAGAAAATCAACACCATAAATATCAATTTATCACCAACTATTTCGACCATTTACTCCACTAAAATTGCGTGTATTCAAACTACTCTTAGTCATAAAGAGAATATTCCGTTTGCATTTAAAAGCCTTGTGCAATGGGCAAATCCACAAGGATTAATTACTCCAAACACAAAGTTTATAGGGATTTGGCTCGATTTTCCATTTTTAACAACTTATTCAAAATGTCGCTACCTATCTGGTATTGAGGTGAGTTCCGAAATTAAATTAGCAAAAGGAATTAATGTTTTTGAACTAAAAAAAGGACAATATATTAATTGTAAATTATCGGGAGACATAAACCAAACCCTTGATTCGCTTATTGCCTTAAATCACAATTATATTGATTCGATGGGGTATAAGATTTCTGAAATGATTTGTTTTGATCAGTTTGAAGAGAGTCCAGTTGAATTTCCGTATGATAAAATTCATCGAAATTTATTAATTCCGATAAAACCTATTTGACCAATGAAAATTGCATCAAATTTATTGGCATTTCTATCTCAACATTGTTTTTTTTATAATATCGCAAGATTTGCAAACTACTTGCCAAGTTATGCAAATTGAAATGGCGATATTGTGCCCATCTTTGTGCCATTAAAAAACAAATGTTATGGAAAATAAAACAAACAACTCAATCTTGACTCTTTGTGAAGTTACCAAAGAATTTCAAACGAAAGAAAGAACGTATACGGCGTTGAAGAAAGTAAGTCTTTCGGTCGAAAAGGGTGAATATCTTGCAATTACTGGAAAATCAGGAAGTGGAAAATCTACATTGCTTAACATGATTACAGGGATTGATCATCCAACTAAAGGGGATATTTATATTAATGGAATTGCTATCGGAGAATTGAACGAAAGCAAATTAGCGCAGTGGAGAGGCAGAAATATAGGTATTGTATTTCAGTTTTTTCAACTTATTCCAACGCTTACCATTAAAGAGAATATGCTTTTAGCAATGGAATTTGTGAATGTTATCCCAAAGAACGATCGTCTAAATAGAATAAACGATTTACTCACTCAAGTAGGAATTGCTGATCAAGCGAATAAAATGCCTTCTTCACTTTCTGGTGGAGAGCAGCAACGTGCCGCAATTGCTCGTGCTTTAGCAAATAATCCAGAAATTATTGTCGCCGACGAGCCAACCGGAAACCTTGATAGCAAAACAGCAGATTCAATTCATGAGATTTTTAAAGCGCTTTCTCAAGCTGGTAAAACAGTTATTGTGGTTACTCACGAAAGAAACAATGACTTAAATTATCATCGTATCATTAATTTGTTAGACGGAGAGATCGAATTTCAAACTTCACAAAATTAGTAGCTATGAATATGAAGTTGAAAAAAGCGTTACGCGACTTGCGAATAAGTCCTAAACGCACCATGTTGGTAGTTTTTGCTCTAGTTCTAGGAATTTGGGGAGTAGGTACTGTTTTCGTCTCCTATTATATCTTAACAAACGATTTGAATGCAAATTATCAAAGCACAATTCCTGCAAATTTGATTTTATATTCGGATAAGTTTGAAGAGATGAATATGCAGCAATTTGTTGATAGACCAGATGTAGAGACTGCAGAATTGCGTGATTTTTCGTTGCAACGAATTGAAATTTATCCCAACGATTGGATTCCACTTTGGCTCTATGGAGTTGAAGATTTTGAAAAATTTAATGTTGCTAAAATTTTCCCCGAAACAGGACGAAAAATTCCTGAAGCAGGAACAATTTTAATGGAACGTGATTGCAAACACGTTACAAATATTGATGTTGGGAACTCTCCTCGGGTTAGAATTGGAGGAAAAATTGTAAATGTAAAAGTAAGTGGAATTTGCTTCGATCCAGCACAAGCGCCAGCTACTCAAGATGCATTTATCTATGCTTATACCGATAAAAAAACCTATAATCAAATTACTGGTTTGCCCAATAATCAGCGATTAATTGTTCGCTTATCAAACGTAAAATCTGCGGAAGATGTAAAAAAAGTAAGCGATCAAATTATAAGTGATTTAAATGCGAAAGGAATCAAAATCACTAAAGTAGAAATTCCAAAATTTAATCAACATCCTCATCAATGGCAGCTTAATACATTGATTTTTTTAATTGGCACCATTGGACTTCTTGCCTTTATAATGGGAGCTGTGTTGGTTTCGCAATTAATGCGATCGGTGATGGCTAATCAAGTTCGACAAATTGGAATTTTAAAAGCAGTAGGAGCATCGCAATTTCAGATTTTTCATATCTATCTTGTAATGTTATTATTAATGGGTTTAAGTGCAGGTATTATTGCTGTTCCACTTTCGATAATTTCCGGAAATGCTTTTTCGGCATTCATTGCCTGGAAACTTAACTTTGATATACTTACAACTACAATCCCATTTTTCATTTATGCAATTCTTATCGTTGCAAGTTTATTGCTTCCTGTGGTGCTTTCAATATCAATTCTTTTAAAAGGAACAGGTGTGTCTGTAAGAAAAGCATTAAGTGATTATGGGGTTTCTCAAAACATCTATCCACAGGAATATAAGTTGTTAAAGAAATTACCATTATCAAATACATTTATTTTAGCATTGCGCAATTCCCTCAGAAACAGTAGACGATTAGCAGTAACGATATTAGCAATGGCATTGGGAGTGGCTATTTTTAGCACTGGATTTAATGTAAGACAATCTTTGTGGAATCTGCTTTCGAATGTAAAAAATGAAATGAAATATGATGTACAAGTTGTCTTGAGTAATCAAATTTCGAAAGAGGATGCTATTCGTCCATTTCAATCGCTTAAAAATGTGAAAAAAGTTGAAATGTGGAGTGGTGGACGTGGTGAGATTCAAACAAGAGTACTTTCCACAAACAAAGGTGCTGGAATTGTTGCGCTTCCTTACAATACGGAGTTATTGAAATTAAAAATGATTAAAGGAACTTGGTTAAGTAATCCAAATGAGCTTGAAATTGTCATGAATCAGCAAGCCTGGGACGTATATAACCATCCTGCCATTGGCTCTAAAGTGACTTTGACGATCGATAGTAAAAATTTAAGTGCCAAACTGGTTGGGGTTTCGGAGCAATTTGAGAAGGCGAAAATATATATGGATATCAATCAATATGATACTGTCTTCAACCCAAGTCATTCAATTAATAGCTTGATGTTTGTGGCAGAAAATAATGATTATCAAAATGTTATAACATTAAAAAAGGATATTGAAAAAGTAATTGCAGTTACCGATTTTAAAGTCCTTTATGTAATGTCGCAAGCAGAACGAGTTAAAATCATTTATGACCATTTAAATATTATTTTAACTACCATTGTTTTTTTATCCTTTTTAGTGCTATTGGTAAGTGCTATTGGCATGGCTTCGGCTACGGGCATAAATATTCTAGAGCGAACTCGTGAAATTGGAATTATGCGAGCAATCGGTGCCACTCCAAAAAAGATTTATTCTTTATTTGTTGCTGAAGGCATGGTTGTGAGTGTATTTAGCATCATTTTAGGATTAATTATAGCATATCCATTGAGTCAGTTGGCTGCGATTTTCTTCGGAAACTTAATGTTGGGAAAAGAGGCTGAATTGGAATATGCATTTAGTCCGCTTGGATTTTTAATTACCTTGGTTGTAACCTTATTGTTTGGATTTTTAGCTAGTAGAATCCCAGCTAAATCTGCAATCCGAATTTCAACACAAGAAGCATTGTCTTATGAATAATAAAAGTAGAAAAATGAAAAAGAATCTAATAATTTTAACAGCAGTCTTATCGCTAGCAACGTGTAACGTGTTTTCGCAAAAAGGCACCCTAACCTTCGATGTTTCTGGAATAAGTGAGAATACAGGGCAGAGTCAACAAGATGATGTTCCATCCAGTCCATATATGAAAGTTAAAGCAGGAATTAAACACAATAAAGTTGTAGTAGTTATCGAAAAACTTAGTTATGGCGAATATGCTGCAATTATTCTCCATGATAAAAACTCAAATGGTGAAACTGATCATAGTTGGGGGATACCTTCTGAACCACTTGGGTTTACAAACAATTGGGAATTGTCGCTATTCTCAGGTATGCCCTCGTTTGAAAAGTTGAAATTTACGTTCAGTTCAACAAATAATCTTATTAAAATTGACATGAAAGAGTGAAGTTAAATAACTAAATAAATTAAAAAACCGATAAAAGTCCATTTTTATCGGTTTTTTAATTTGTAAAAGTTATACCATTACTTATTTCAAATTAGTCCAATAGACAATTTGAAATTTAGTATGGTTTAATGCTCGATGCTAATATGGAATCTTGAATTGCATTTGTTATTATTGGACTAATTTATATTAGCATACGGTATTATAACTTTGTGTATTACAATCAATTGATATCATTTATTGTGCTTTAATCTTTGTTTGGGTTACTTCTTTAATTCTACATTGGGTAAAAGGGTGAATGAATTTTTATAATTAGTTGAATTATTGATGTAACGAGGCGCCGATGTATAATCAAAAGATGAAATATGCTTCACGAATTCTTTGTTGACGGACTCAAAATCAGATTATTTTCGAAAGTATCCCTTTATTATTATGAAGGGATTTTTTTGTTTACATTTGTGTTTAAAATCCTTAGGTATGAATATAAATAAACCAAAAAATGTAGATGAATATATTGCAAGTTTCCCAATAGAAATTCAAGAATTGCTAGCTCAAATACGAAATGCAATTAAGGAAATTGTTCCACAGGCTGAAGAAACTATCAGTTATTCAATGCCAACTTTTAAGCTTAATGGAAACTTGGTATATTATGCAGCTTTTAAAAATCACATAGGTTTTTATGCCCTTCCACAAGGAAATGCTGTATTTAAAAAGGAGCTTCAAGAATATAAAACGGGAAAAGGTTCCATCCAATTTCCAATTGATAAGCCCTTGCCATTGGCTTTGATTAAACGAATTGTTGAATTTCGAGTTAAGGAAAACTTGGAAAAAATAAAAGTAAATTGAATTTAAAATCACTATACAAAAAAAAAGATAAAATATAGACTATTGCCCTTTATATGGTGAATAATTTACAATTATTTTTCTTTCCTTTGCATCATCAACAAATGTAATTTCTAATTAATAATAATCAACGGGTCAGTGTTAAAAGTTGGGTCATTTAGCAATTTGCCCAAAAATATTATTGAGTCTAAATGCAAATAAAATTGAAATTCTCTACTTTTTTTGTTTTCTTTGTAAAGTGAGATCGAATTCCTTAATAATTAAATAATAGAAATATGAAAACAAAATTAACCTTTTTTGTATTGATTTTTGCACTAGGTGTGAGCACTTTGTATTCTCAAACGACTTCTGTAGCAAGCGGAAATTGGACTAGTCCACTCACTTGGGGCGGAACTCCTCCAATGCCAGGAAGTGTTGTTATTATTAATCATACGGTAACGCTCGATATGGATTATGGCTATACTAGTGGCTCAATTACCATAAATAGTTCTGGCTCTTTAATAGGAAATTCATCAATGCGTGCTTTAGGGATTTCTGGGGGCACACTTACAAACAGTGGTACTTTGAATATTCCAAGATTCGCATTGTTTTCTGGAACAATCACAAATAATGGAACTATTCAAAGCGATAGTTTGTTAGATAGAACCACGTTAAACAATAATGGAGGAACCATTCACGCAACTCAGTTTATGGTTAGTACTGGTGGTAATTTTCACAATAGCGGGACCGTAGTTTCGTCCAATTTTTTAAATATCGAAACATCTGTAAATAATGGAACTATCAATTCAATAGATGTTATGAACTCAAAGAGTTTCGTTAATGGAACAACAGGCGTAATAAATGCAACAAATGATTTCCTAAATGCTGATACACTGGCTAATCCAGCAGTATTTACAAACAATGGAAGTGTAAACGTTACGAACGATTGGATGAATACAGATACCATAAATGGTTCAGGTAAATTTTGTGTTGGACATAATTCGAGCAATACAGGAGTAATGTTAGGAACTTTTGATTTCTGTGATCAAACTGGTGGCGATGTTGACTTAAATTTAGGAAGCATTGCTCCAACCATTACAAGTTGTGTATTTTCGTGCAATGTAAATATTCGGGTGAACAAAAATGATAATTCAGTAAAAATATATCCTAATCCAAATAATGGAGTATTTACTGTAATATCAAATACACAATCATCTAAAATTGAGGTCTTTAATCTTGTAGGGAAGATCGTTTATCAATCTCAATTAAATTCTTTAGAAACCGAAATTCAATTGACGAATCAACCAAAAGGAATCTATTTTTGTAAAATTAGTGATGTTAAAAATGAAAGCTCTAAAATCATAAAAATAATCATCAACTAGCTTTATTATAAATCCTGAAAAGGGTATATGGAGCTTTATCTTTATACCCTTTTTTTAATTCAAAAACCAACGAATCAATGAAACAAATTATCATTACAATTTTTATTATTTTTTGGGTTGCTAATTTTAAAAGTTATGCGCAAAATGATATTAATTGTGATTCTATAACAGTCACAACTGATTACAAAACAGATAGTTTAATTAACTTTGTGTTTGAAAAATGGTACAGCGTTGATTTTAGATTATTATTGAAAAAGTATAAAATCGAAAAATTCAATTGCAGTGGTGGTTGTGAGGGTGTTTATGCTGAAATTCAGTTTTTTGTGGATAATCTTGGAAAGATTCAATCATTAAAAGTCCTTCATGGCTCTAAATGTGATGAACCATTCGACGAGAAGTTTACCGCAGATTTTATCCAATCATTCAATTCGCTAATCTTCCCCGAATCTTTGAGAAATAATTGTTATAAAAGGCATTTGGGAAGACATTTAAAGTGTTGATCTAGTTAAATCCTATTTCTTAACTTACTGTTTTTCGTATTTCATCACTTCGTCTGAAACAAATTCGAGCGATACGCCAGCTGTAACAAACATCTCTTCGGATTCGATTCCTGCGTGATATTTTTTCTCGCAAACCACCCGTTTTATACCGCAGTTTATAATGAGCATTGCACAGGTTCGGCAAGGCGTCATTCTACAGTAAAGCGTAGCACCATCTAAGGCTATCCCGTTTTTAGCTGCCTGACAAATGGCATTTTGTTCGGCGTGCACCGTGCGTACACAATGAGTAGTTTCGTGACCATCTTCGTGAATCATTTTTTTAAATTGATGTCCCACTTCATCACAATGAGGCAATCCAACAGGTGATCCTACATACCCAGAAACTAAAATTTGTTTATCTCTAACAATCACACAACCACTTCTACCACGGTCGCAGGTGGCTCTGCTAGCAACAGTGTTAGCAATTTCGATAAAATATTCATCCCAGCTTGGACGAATATATCTGTTTTCGGTATCAGTGCTCATAAATTACTTAAGATTGATGTTGTGGATAATTTCTTCTATCTGATGGTGCAAATCTTCAACGCTGCCGTTATTATCGAAGGTGAAATCTGCCAATTGGATACACTTTTGCAAATTCTGGTGGTTAGGATCTGTTGAGGTCATTTCGCGTTGTTCATTCGCCACAAATTCTTCAAAATCAATATTGTCGGTAACAGAATTTCGAATTGTAATACGATCAAATCTGATTTTTGGATCCGCATCTACAGCAAAAAGATAAAAGTTTTCTTTTAGTCGTAGTGAGTTGATTTCGCCAGGAGTACGAATGCTTTCAATAATGCAATCCTTGCCAATTTTGGTGGCTTTGCGATAAAGTTCATCAATGATATAAGAAGGAACATGTTTTGCTCGCAACTCATTTGCAACTAGAACCATGCTGTCGCGATTGGCTTCTAATCCTCTTTCTGCAATGATTTCGAGGAGATAATCACGAACCGAAAGGTGTTTAAAACCCCAGTTTTTAATGAGATAATCGACAATGGTTCCTTTGCCTGATCCGATGGTTCCTGTAATGCCTATAATTTTCATTTTTATGCTAATTAGTGTGTAAAGATAAGGTAAGTTTTACAATATTTTAAAATCGTAGTTTTTACAAATGTGAAATATTTGAAAGGATGATGTATTTTGCCCTTGAAAATTGTTTATTTTTGACTTCAAATTCAAATCATCCAATGCGAAAAATATCGGCAGATTATCTTTATTGTGGAGGAAATACTCTTATTAAAAATGGAGTAATAATCGTTGATAACGACGGAAAAATTCTAGATGTTGTAAATCCAGAGAGTGAGAATGGTTTTTCTGAATTAACTGATGTGGAGCGGTATGATGGTCTTTTGTGTCCGGGTTTTGTCAATACACATTGTCATTTAGAATTGTCGAATTTTCGTGATTTGATTCCTCAAAATGAAGGGCTAGATGGCTTTATTCGAAGCATTGAGCGTGTGAAAAAGAATGTGTTTTCGCATCAAGAAATAGCACAATCCATTACAGATGCCGATTTAGAAATGTGGAATAATGGAGTTGTTGGAGTTGGAGATATTTGCAACACTTCGCTTAGTTTGCAAACAAAAAAGGAGAGCAAATTGAGTTATTATAGTTTTGTTGAGGTATTTAGTTCTAACGCTTTATATGCTTCAAATCAGTTTTCGAAGGCAGAGAAATTGGTTGCTGAGTTTGATAACGCTGGTCTTAAGTCAACGATTACGCCTCATTCGCTGTATGCCTTGAGCGAGCCTTTGTTGTCGATGATTGTGGATTATCAGACGAAAAAAAATGAAATTCTATCATTGCATTTTATGGAATCTCAAGAGGAAGTAGATTTTTTTACCACACGAAAAGGTCCCATTATTGAGCGTGCAAAAAGTTTTGGTGTAAATCCTTTGCAATTTAAACATCTACTAGATAGACCTTCTGTAATTGCTGTAAATGGGTTAAATAATGAGCTTCCTAATCTTTTTGTCCATAATACAGTAGCAAATCACGAGGATATTTCTTTGATTTTAAATTCATTTCAAAATCCTTGGTTTTGTCTCTGTCCCAATTCAAATTTATATATCGAAAATCGTTTGCCAGAGATTTATTCACTTCACCAAAATAAAGCCCAAATAACTATTGGAACGGATAGTTTGGCCTCTAATAAGGGTTTGTCTATTTTGGCTGAATTAAAAACTATAGCAAATTCATTTCCGAAAATTCCAACAGCGATTCTTTTGCAATGGGCAACGGAAAATGGAGCTAAATTTTTAAAGATGGATGATAAATTTGGAACTATCTCCGCAGGAAAAATTCCTGGGATCAATCTGATTTTATGTAAAAATGGGGATTTAGCAACTTCAAGTGGAGTGCAGAAATTGCAGTAAAACTCCTTGTATTCAATTTCAACGAATCTTTGGCGAAAAAAATGGTTCAAACAAATCCATTTTTTATATAAAATCAATGATAGGGATCAAAGAGGGTAGTCGAATTGTAATGTGATGATTAATTGATGTTTACAAGTGATATAAGAAAAGGAGCTTGGTTTTTACTATTGATATTCATTAGTGATTTTCAATACTTTTACCCCATATCCCCTAAAGGGGGCGTATTGAAAATCAATTGATTAAACTTTGGTTTTCAATATTTTCCCCTTTACGAGGGGGTCGGGGGTAAAAAAATATTGAAAATTTATCGAACAATAGTGTATAAAAATATAATATTCAAAATATCTTTAGACGCCAAACCTAAGCGCTAAGGTGTCTTTTTTATAGAGATTATTCACAAATAAATTAGGATTGGTTTTAGTTAGTTCTTTTAAGTTTTATTGGAGTTGTTAAATATTTGAAATTTTATAAATCTATTTTTTTTCTATATTTGTGGAATATATAGATATGTAATTGGTCTTATATTAAGCGTGTTATAACTAAATTTTATGTATTTGATTTTTTTTGATTAAATTAAAAAATTATGTTATCTTTGTCTTTTGGAATTAGGGGTATGTTATTACAGTAAAAAGAAATGGGTAAATTCGATTTTGTTATTTGCATTTTATATGTCATAGGCACATGGTGTTGTGTGAATGTGCAAAAATTTAATTCACCTAATTTTAATAATTATTGTAAAAAGAAAATGTTTTATCTGAATTGTTTTATGTTGTTATCGAACTACAAATCAAATTTTTGGGTCAATTCCAATATTAAAAATTGTTTTTAACTTTTTTGCTATAATTTAAAGAGTAATGAATCGAATAAATACATCCAATATACAAGAACCAAATTATAGGTTTTCTAAAATGAGAAATAATGCGAATATTATTATTCCATTTTATTCAAGATTGAAGAAAACAAGTAACAAAATGGGTCTATCAATTAAAATTATTTTTCTTTTTGTATGTAGTGTTTTTTGTTTCAATATTAACATTTATTCTTCTGAAACTTCTTTGAGAAGTTTTAATTTAGATAATTCAGGATACTCTTACCAATGGGCTAATCTAGAAACGAACTTTAATACATCACTAATTACGATGATTAATAGTGGTACTTGTCCAGCTGCCCTTCCCTTTTGTACAAGTAATTCATATACATTTCCTGCAAGTACAGACGTTGCAAACATTGGTGCAGTTGGTTGTCTTAGCACCACACCAAACGCTGCTTGGTATTGGATGGAAATTGGTAATTCCGGAAATATTGACATTCATATTTCTAGTGGTGGTGATGTAGATTTTATTTGTTGGGGACCGTTTTCCTCGCTAAGTGCTGCATGTGCTTCAAATTTAATGTCAAATCCTGGTATTGATTGTAGCTATTCTGCAGCAGCAGCAGAAGATTGTAATATTGTGGGTGCAGTGAGTGGCCAAGTGTATGTGTTGCTGATTACAAATTATGCCAATATTGCAACCAATATTTCGTTTAATCAAACAGGGGGCACTGGAACTACAAATTGTGGTATTATTGCACCTCCAATCACTAACAATGGGCCTTTATGTGCTGGGCAAACGCTTAATCTTTCGGTTACCAGTCCTATTCCTGGAGCTTCGTATAGTTGGACTGGGCCCAATGGGTGGACTTCCAATGTAATGAATCCTTCTATCCCCAACATTACTACTGCCCAAGCTGGAACATATAGCATGACTATTACAATCGGCACACAAGTTAGCCCTCCAGTTACTACACAAGTTATTGTAAATCAGTTG
Source organism: Bacteroidota bacterium (assembly GCA_037130365.1). Classification (GTDB taxonomy): domain Bacteria; phylum Bacteroidota; class Bacteroidia; order Bacteroidales; family WCHB1-69; genus JBAXTE01. Next base: position 1,621 of record JBAXTE010000038.1, on the reverse strand, counting down.
CCTGCTGTTACTGCTTCTGCATCCCCAATTACAATTTGTAGCGGTTCTAGTACGCAATTAACAGGTACAGTATCCACTCCACTTGAGACAGTTAGCGGTTCATCAACTTTTAATTGGACAGGTTCCATTTATGATGGCGGAGTATCATATTATATGGGCGATTACATTCAAGGAGTAACTTCTGGATTGCCAGCCGATGCAGTTATTACCTCAATAACTTATTCAACCAGTGTTTTGACTTCTAGTGGCTCAGATTATTGTAACACTTGGTGGGGAGCGGAATTTCATGTTAATGGAACTTATATTGCCGATGCCTGCAATGTTAGTAATCAAACTTACTCAGGATTAAACGGACAACTTGCCAATAACCAAACGTTCCGTCTTTGGTTGTATGATATAGATAATTGGAATGATCTAGTGAATGTGGGATTGACGGTTACGGTAAATTACACGTACACACAAAATTCAACACCATCTTTTTCATGGGCACCTTCAACAGGTTTAAGTGCAACAAATATATTAAATCCGACAGCTAGTCCAACTTCTACCACTACATACACATTGACCGCTTCTGCATCAGGATGTCCTAATAATGCTTCAGTAACGGTAAATGTAAATCCAAATGTTACCCCAACATTTTCTGCTTTGGGTCCGTATTGTGTGGGTGCTACGCCGGGATTATTGCCAGGGAGTTCAACCAATTCACCCACAATCACAGGCACATGGAGTCCAGCAACCATTAGCACAGCTTCGCCAGGCACAATAATTTATACATTTACTCCAACGGCCGGGCAATGTGCTATTCCAACTACGATGTCTGTCACAGTAAATCCGTTGCCAACTGTTTCAGCATCTGCATCACCAAGTACTATTTGTAATGGAGGGAGCAGTTCTTTAACTGGGTCAGGAGCTGGTTCATATTCTTGGAGTCATGGTTTAGGGTCTGGAAATCCAGTGAGTGTTAATCCATCCACCACCACCACATACACTGTGACAGGATCAACATTGGGATGTACTAATACAGCTTCAGTAACGGTAAATGTAAATCCGAATATTATCCCAACATTTTCAGCTTTGGGTCCATATTGTGTTGGTGCTATACCGGGGTTATTGCCAGGGAGTTCTACCAATTCACCCGCAATCACTGGCACATGGAGTCCAGCAACCATAAGCACAGCTTCAGCAGGTACAATAATTTATACATTTACGCCATCCGCGGGGCAATGTGCAACAACTGCAAATTTATCTGTGATTGTCACGCAACCCGCTGCTCCAACTGGATTAGCATGTTATCAAACTGCGAATTTCAACTCAAATACCTGTACTTGGGATATTACTGGAACACTGCCAGCAGCGCCTACTGGACTAGCATGTTATCAAACAGCAAACTTTAATACCACCAGTTGCACTTGGAATATTACTGGAACACAACCAGCAGCCCCAACAGGACTTTCGTGCTATCAAACAGCAACTTGGAATCCAACAACTTGTGTTTGGGATATCACTGGAACTCAGCCAGCTGCCCCAACTGGACTAGCATGTTATCAAACAGCTAACTTTAATACTACCAGTTGCACTTGGAATATTACTGGAACACAACCAGCAGCCCCAACAGGACTTT
>JBAXTE010000037.1:0-40704 GCA_037130365.1 Bacteroidota bacterium | reverse complement strand
ACACATTCGCTCTGTCTTGATTTTTGCTTACTTTTTATCAAGAAAAAGTAAGAATAGGATTTATATTTAAGGGATATTTAAATTTTTTAATCAAAAAAAAAGACCTGTTCTTTCGAACAGGTCTACCCCACCATGAAAAAACTACATATGTGTATGTAGTTATCTTAAATATTTTTGATAATTACGATTATAATCAATGAACTAATTTTAGACAAAGTTATACTAATAAAATGAATATATCAAACTTTATTATTTTATTTAACAATAAATATTTCATAAAAACCTAATACCAATCTAATAATCTGTCACTTACAAAATATATTCAATAAATAAATTATTTTCGACAGCTCAACTTTCATTTCGATATTGAACCATTAATAATTGAATTGCTTTTATCGTTTTACCATCTTAAAAAACGATATGAAATGTTTATGGTCAATCCGCTTGAGACTTTTTGAAGTTTTGGGAAGAAAAATGTTTTAGATTCAATTCCAATATCTATATTTTTTGAAAGCGGATGATTATATGCTAATGCCAAATCGTAACAATAATACCAATTGCTAACCACCACTTTTTCATCAAAAGCTTGTAGTCTGGAGGTTACATAGCTTACCCCAATTCCATAATACAAATCGATTTTAGCAATTTTCATATTAAATACCAAAAGCAAAGGAATCGCATTTAACCGTGCTTTTAACATAGTTGAGCCAAAAGATGTTGATTGTAAAGTAGAATCTAATTTAGAAACCGTTAAATATGCACTTTCAACGCCAATATTAAGTTTGTGATTTGGTTTCCATAGCAACCTTACCGATGGAGAAAAAAAAATGTTTTCAGAAAAGCTTTTTTCTAAATCAATATTTGCAATGTATCCACTTCCAAATTCTGCAGATACAGCAAAGTTTTTTTTATCACTTTTCGCATTTTGCGCAGACAAAATGGGAATGAAACATATTAAAAATGGCAGAAAAAGAAGCCGTTTATTCAGAAGTATAATATTCATAAGCTACAATACTTGGATAATTTGTAACAATTCCATCAAAATTTCCTTTTTTAATGAAAGACCGTATTAATTCCGTTTCATCTAAAGTCCATACAAAACTTCTTACCCCATTATTGTGCATTGTAAGGACTCTATCATCGATTAAGCCTAGCGACCATCTTGATCCCCATACTTTTGAATTGCATTGAGTTACATAACTTTCATCTAATTCACAGATTGAAGGATAATTCTGGAAATTTGGGTAATTAGTAAAATCGTTAAAAACTTCTAGACTAGGAATTCCAATCAATATTTCGAGTGTTTTGCCATGTTGAGCAGCTAAAGCAGTATATTTTTGTTGTAATACAACTAACTTTTCCATCATTCCTACAGCTTTTGTATCAATCCAAACTAACTTTAAATTTGTTTTATTTACAACAGTTTCTAATGCTTCTTCGAGAGTTGGTATTCTTTCTCCATCTTTTAAAGTGCAAAAAGAGCGAAGTTGAGCAAAGCTGTAATCTGATATTTTACCAATAAAATAATCCTCATTAATTAATCTTTTACTCATAATTTCATCGTGAAAAAGCACCGGAACACCATCTTTAGTGAGTCGAACATCAATTTCAATTGCATTAGCACCAAGTCTTTCTGCATATTCAATAATACCCAAGGAGTTTTCGGACGCAGGAAGCATATCTGCATTTCGACCACCACCTCGGTGGGCAATAATCCAATAATTATCAGTCGTTTTAGTTAAAGATTGTAAAAATGAAAGATCAAATTTATTTGTTGGATATTCATCTCCCCTTCCATACATTGCATCCATAATTACTTGTGTTGGTTGAAGTCCATGAATAATTTGGAGTGCACCATTTTCGGAAGAAATATTCATCGAAACAAGCCCCGTTTCAGGATTTGATGCAAATCGCCAATAACCTTCTAATATAATTGCCGAATCTTTAATTCCAGCTTGAAGGATAATATATGATTCACTTTTAATTGCAAAAACAGATAAATACTTACCACTAGCTTTTATCACCACTTTATTGCCAAACAAGGATGAGTTAATATTGTAAATTCCTTCCAATTTTGTCATCATACTATCGGTTAAAGGAATAGTTCCTTCTAACAAACCTAATGTGCCATTTGACGGAATTGCAAGCTGATTATAATCTTTATAACACGAACTAACGAATGTTATCAATAGTAAAATCGTGAAATAAAATTGTATTTTTTTCATTTCTGATTGCTTTAAAAGATAAATGCAAAAGAATATTCTGGATACAATAGATATTTATCAATTGCTGAATAAGTAAGCCATGATTGATAGTTAAATGTAGCATAATTAAGTTTAACCCCCATTGCAACCCAATGATTATTCCATAATGGCTGTTCAATAACAAATTGAAGTGAATATGCAGAATTGGGTTGGCGACTTGTGCCAAGCATTGCATCATCAGAAAATGTTTTCATGGCACTAAATTGATTTTCAAATTTTAAGGATAAATAGAAATCCTTAAAGTGAATACCCCCAATGATATATGGATTAAACACAAACCCAATAGCTCGTAATCTAATCACATCCTGATACAACTGACCAAACCAGAACGAGGTATTTATGCCCATTGCAAGTGCATTTTTTTTATCGATGATACTTTTTTGTAATCCAATCGAAAACATGTTTGAGATATAATTTGCATTAATTTTCGAGTGAAGCATGAATTTTTTAGGTAATCCCATTTTAAAATCACCATTTAGCATTGGCAATGAGTTAATTTCTTCTTCAATAATATCGTTTGGTAATCTTGTTAGACTTACACCTGTGCTAAATTTATAATCCCACTTTTTATATGAACCAGGAAAAAAAATAAAATTTTCTTTGGAAATTGTATCTTGACCAAAAACTTGAATTTGAAGAAAAAAAAGTAGAATAAATAATAAGTTTACCTTCATTGTTTGTCTGCTTCGTTTAAAACTATCCTTTTAGCAACAGTAATTCAGTTTTAAAATGTAAAAGTACAATTTTAAAATTATTTTCGCTATTAATATGTAGCCAAGATGAAGCAAATACACTAATTAGCTGAAATTTTTCGGCTTGACTTCCCGCCAATTGAAAAAAAATTTCAAATCATTTTGTGTATATAGCCCTTGCTAATGAGAACCACCACCAAATCAATGATAAAATCTTTAAACCCGAAACTTACTGTACAACCAATTTCACTTTTTCGCTCCACTCGGTTCCTTTTACTTCAACTAAATAAACACCTGCGCTGAAGTCTCTAATATTGATTTGAGTTTTAGGCTGTTTCAGTTTTTCTGAATAGATAATATTCCCTAAAATATTATAAATGTTTATGGTCGTATTTTCATCAACTATATGATTTATAGTTATATTAACCGTTTCCGTTGCAGGGTTTGGATAAACGATCAGTGGACTTTTCGAAGTGATATTTTCAATACTTTCAATGGTTTGAGACTCGGTTTTAAGTTTTAAAATAGTTCCATTATGTCCACAAACATACCCTGTATTTGCATCTGGAAAGCACATAGAATAGAGTCCATGGCACTCATTCCGAATTGACCATGTTGATGCTTCAAGGTATTCGTCACTGGTATAATCTCCTTTAAACCCAATTCTTGAAGTTAAGAAACTAGTCAAAAAGGAATCGTCTACTTCCCAAGTTTCACCCCCATTTTCGGTTTTTAAGATAACAGCAAAATGGCTTACAGCATAGCCTTTGGTTGCACTCGTGAAATATACGGAGTAGAGTTCGTAATGGATTCCGCTTGTCTGGAAGTTCCAAGTCTTCCCTCCATCATTTGTTTTTAAGATAATGCCTCCAGAGCCAACTGCATATCCTGTGTTTGCATCTGGAAAATGAATAGCATGAAGCCATCTGGTGGTTCCAGTTTGTTTTATTTCCCAAATTTTGCCTCCATCTTTGGTTTTTAATATCTGTCCATAGCTGTTTACTGCATATCCAGTATCGGCATTTAAGAAGTAAACAGAACTAATAAATGGCGTTGTTTTAGTTTGGATAAGAGACCAAGTTGCTCCACCATCAGTGGTTTTAAGAATAGCTCCATACGAACAAGCAACATAACCAACATTGGCATTTACAAAAAACACAGAGTTTAATTCGTAAGTAATGCCACTATTTTGTTTTTCCCAACGTTCACCACCATCAATTGTTTTCAAAATGAGACCATTGCGCCCAACGATGTAGCCAATTTTTTGATTTATAAAGAAAGTAGCATTTAAATCCTCAAGGTTTCCACTTGATTTTTTTACCCAATGATTTCCGCCATCCAAGGTTTTAAAAATCAGACCATCTCTTCCGCAAGTATAGCCAACATTTTTATCGACAAAATAAATTCCATTTAACGCATTTTGAGTTCCACTCTTTAATGGCTCCCACTGCCCATTTGCTATAGGAAGCAATACAATTACGGAAAACAAAAAAAGTAAAAGTTTTTTTAAAGATGTCATTTTTTTAGAGTTAAATAATATACCTAAACGGAATTTGTATAAAGAAAGTGTATTCTCGAATTATTAACATGATCAAATTGTCTAATCTTTCCCGAAAATGAAATCGCCCACTGGCGGATTGTAATTTTTTGAGAATATTCGAAAAGGAATTATATCAAAGATTTAAAGTTTTATGACTATCCGTTTTTAGCCTTAACATTGATTTTGGCATAAAAATAGTTTTGCTTCGCAACAATTTTTCCGCCAAAATCTTAATTATCATACATTTATACCCCGTGCTTCGCACGGGGTTACAAATATTTGGCACCTTCAGCGCCATAGAGTGGCATCAATAGTATAGAAAACGGATAATTAAATAAAGTTATTTTCACATCTTAATATTTAATTTCTTCTAAAAACAGACCACAAGCGGGCACGGATTCTCCAGCAGCACAGCGGTCTTTTGAATAGATAATATCGATAAACTCTTGATGTGAAACCTTTCCTAACCCAACTTCTACAAGCGTTCCAACAATTGCTCTAACCATATTTCGCAAAAAACGGTCAGCGGTAATTGTAAACACCAATCCAGAATCGGTTTGTTCCCATATTGCTTGCGTTACTTGGCAATTGTTGGTTTTAGTGATGGTATGAAGTTTAGAAAAACTAGTAAAATCAATAACTTTTAATAGTTCCGCTGCAGCATTATTCATACTTTCAACATCCAGATTTCCGAATCGATACCAAGCATAATTATGCATAAATGGATCTCGATTCTGCGAGATGTAATACTTGTATGTTCTACTAACAGCCGAAAAGCGGGCATGCATATCCGAAGCAACGCTAAAAATTTCGTAAATAGTGATATCGTTAGGCAAAAAACGATTCATTTTATAGGTTAATTGTGACAAATCATCATACGATAATTCGTTTTCTACATCAAAATGAGCAATAAAATTACGAGCATGCACTCCAGTATCCGTTCTCCCCGCTCCCATTATTGAAATCTCATAACGCAAAATGGTGGTCATTGCTTTCATTATCAATTCTTGCACAGTAACCCCATTTGGTTGAATTTGCCAACCTTTATAATTTGTTCCATCGTAAGCCAAGCGAATAAAATAGCGGTACATTTACTTAATTTTGAAGTTGGTATTAATCAGCGAATATTTATTTTGTTTAAGCGCAAAATGTCGAATGTAGGTAAACGAAAATGAAGATTTCTTTTTGAATGCATTCTTAAGTTCATCGGGTAAAATAGAAAAATCATATTCTAACTCTGTAAAATCTTTTTTCAGCAATTTACCTTCTGTAATCAATTCCAACGTATCATTATTAAATGAATTTAATTGAGTATCCCAATAGCTACTATCGGTAAAACTAAAGTTTGAATTATCAAAAATCAATAAATTCACGATTGATTTTCCATCAAAATCATACAAGAATTTTGTTCCAGTAAATGGGCCTCCAAAACCTCCAAAATAGTCAGTAAACATTAATCCGAAGCTAGACTTTTTATATTCAACAATATTGGGTTTAGGCGCCATACAAAATTGGCCAAAGCATCCAACACTATTATTATATGTGATAACCCGCCATCCCTCTGGCTGTAATTTTAAAAGTCCAACCGACAATATTCCAGAACAGAATCGACCAGTGAGCAAAAATTCAGATTGGTATGGAGTTGTATTAGCGGCAAACCAAGCATATCGGTCATTTTTTGCATCGGTAAAATAATCGAGAAGCAATAATCGAGTATCATAAATCACGGTATCCACATAATATAATGAATCTTCCAGGCCAGAAAGCATAAAAGTATCAATTTTACAACTAGGACAGTTCCAAAGAACAACGCTGGTAGTGTCGCCTTCTCCATAAAAAAATCGATATAAATTTCCTGGATAGAAAAATTTGAGTAAACTGTCTGGATGAATAATTTTATCTGTAGAGTTAAATATGGTCTGATTTGAAAGTTGTTGTTCGTTTACAGATAATGATGGATACACTGTTGAATCGGAAAAATCACTCAAATTTATGATTTGAGCATTCGAAGAAAAGAGGGATAATAATAAACCAAATGATAGGGTGATTTTTAGATTTTTGTTCATATTCATCAATATTTTAAAGTGGATTACAAATTTACAAACTTTCTTTGAACTTTTCCATGAAAATGATTCTGGTAAAAAAAATGTTATTATTTCAAAATCACGACAAACGTAACTTGTTGATTTTCTATTACATAACAATATCTTGTAAAAAAAACTCAGAAAGTATTTTGAAGTAAAAAAAAAAAGATATAATTTGGCACCTGAATTAACATCATCAACCAATAAGAGTCAATATAACCCAAAATCTGCTATTCAATGAACATCAAAATTTCGAAAGCATTTTTGCTCATAACATTATTTTTGATTTCAACTCATATCAAAGCATCCTCTAGCGAAGCTGGAAAAAAATTCAATGCCGGTGAAATGATTATTGAGCATGTTATTGACCAGCACGAATGGCATATAGCTAAAATTGGAGATACCCATGTAACGGTTCCCTTGCCTATTATCTTTTTTGATAATGGCAAGTTGGAAGTTTTTATGTCAAGTAAATTTCATCATGGCACAGAAGCGTACAACGGATATAAAATTTGTGATGAAGTAGGACCTCACAAAGGAAAGATTGTAAAGTTAAAAGCCGACGGCACTATTGATGAATCAGCAAGTATTATTGATCTTTCGATAACTAAAAACGTGTTTGCACTCCTATTTGGGATGATTCTTATTACATTTATCATGATTTCCGTAGCAAGATCATATACAAAACGTAGAGGATTAGCTCCAAAAGGACTTCAATCGTTTATTGAACCTTTAATATTATTTGTTCGCGACGATATTGCAAAACCTGCTATAGGAAAGCATTATGCCAAATATTTACCATTCTTGTTAACCATTTTCTTTTTTATCTTAATCAACAATTTATTAGGATTAATTCCATTTTTTCCAGGAGGTGCAAACGTAACTGGAAATTTAGCAGTTACAGGAGTTTTGGCGTTATTTACATTTTTCATTACCGCATTTAGCGGAAACAAGAATTATTGGCAACATATTTTTAATGCTCCAGGAGTTCCATGGTGGCTAAAATTGCCTATTCCATTGATGCCCGTTGTAGAATTAGTAGGGATATTTACAAAACCATTTGTTCTTATGGTTCGTTTGTTTGCAAATATTACGGCTGGACATATCATTGCTCTTGGATTTGTGAGCTTAATCTTTATTTTTGGAGAACGGAGCATTGTTACTGGATATAGTGTATCTGTTGTTTCAGTTGCATTTTACATTTTCATGGGACTTCTTGAGTTATTAGTAGCATTTATTCAAGCCTATGTGTTTACACTATTATCTTCAATATATTTTGGAATGGCAATAGAAGAGCATCATCATAAAAAAGTTGAAAGTTTATAAAGTTTATAAAGTCGAAAGTCTATAAAGTCGAAAGTCCGTAAAGTTGAAAGTCTTAAAAAATAAAATAAATCAATAACCAAAAAAAATAAAGTTATGTCATTATTATCAGTAATGTTAGAAGCAGCAGGCGATATGGCTATCGCAAAAATGGGTGCAGGTTTAGGTGCAGGTATTGCAACAATTGGTGCGGGTATTGGCATTGGAAACATCGGAAAAAGTGCATTAGAATCAATTGCACGTCAACCAGAAGTAGCTGGAGACATCCGTTCAAACATGATTATTGCAGCAGCTCTTATCGAAGGAGTTGCATTCTTTGCAATCGTTATTTGTTTGCTAATCCTAGTTCTTTAACAAATTTAAGAATAGTATTAAACGGTTGGTTTGATACTATTCTTTATTCTTTAAACAAACAGTAAAAACATTATAAAGGATAACAATATGGAATTGATTACACCTGGAATTGGTTTAGTATTTTGGATGGTTTTGAGTTTTAGCATATTACTTTTTTTGCTTAAGAAATTTGCATGGAAACCGATAATCTTAATGTTAAACGAGCGCGAAAACACGATTACCGAAGCGTTAGATCAGGCAAAAATTGCACGTGAAGAGATGAAAGCTTTACAAGCAAATAATGAGCAGTTGATTATTCTTGCGAAAGAAGAACGTGATGCAATTATTGTAGAAGCTCGTCATATTCGCGAAAAGATGATTGAAGAGGCGAAATTAAAAGCGAATGAAGAGTCACAACGAATTATTGATTCAGCAAAAGCAAGTATTAATTACGAAAAGATGCAAGCTATTACCGAACTCAAAAATCAAGTTGCACAATTATCGATTGATATTGCTGAAAAGCTATTAAACGATGAACTTGACAATAAAGAGAAGCAAAATAAGATGATTGAAGGGATGTTAAAAGACATTCGTTTTAACTAAAGATAATACTTAATAAAAAGAGATGAAAACAAGCAAAATTTCGGACAGATATGCTAAAGCGCTCTTTGATTTTTCAAAGGAACACAACATTATTGAAGAGGTGTATGCGGATATGATTTTGATAAATACAACATATTCAACTTCACCAGACTTCGCTGTGGCAATGAAAAGTCCTATTATTCGTCCAGATAGAAAAATCAAGATTTTTTCTGAGATATTCAAAAATAATATCCACGAGATTTCGCTTACTTATTTAAACATTATCTTCAAAAAAGGCCGTGAGCTGTATATACATGATATTGTATATCATTTTATTAAGTTATATAAAGTTCATCACCATATTAAAGAAGTAATTATCATTACACCTAGCGCCTTAGATATTACCTTAAAAGAGCGATTAATTGCTCAATTAAGTAATCAACTAAATTGCACAATTGAACTTATTGAAAAATTAGATCCTACTCTTATTGGAGGGATGGTTATTAAGGTCGATGATCAATTAATAGACACTTCAATTAGTGGGCAAATCAAGAAACTTCAACAAGAATTTTCAACAAATATTTATAGTAAAGCATTTTAAATACATAAATTCTGTAAAAAACTATGGCAGAAATTAAACCAGCAGAAGTATCGGCAATTTTGCGTCAACAGCTTGCCGGGTTTCAAACAGAAACCGAATTACAAGAAACCGGAACCATTTTGGAAGTTGGCGATGGAATTGCACGAGTATATGGACTAACGAAAGTACAATCGGGTGAATTAGTTCAATTTGACAAAACCAATTTACAAGGGATTGTGCTAAACTTAGAAGAAGACAACGTTGGAGTTGTACTTTTAGGTGGTGCAAAAACGTTAACCGAAGGTGATATTTGTAAACGTACTGGAAAAATTGCTTCAATCAATGTAAGCGAAAAAATGGTTGGCCGTGTAATTAACACATTAGGTGAACCTATTGATGGTAAGGGAGTTATTGAAGGTCCTTCGTATGAAATGCCATTGGAGCGCAAAGCTCCTGGGGTAATTTTTCGTCAACCAGTAAAAGAACCATTACAAACTGGAATTAAAGCTATTGATGCGATGATTCCAATTGGAAGAGGCCAACGCGAGCTCATTATTGGAGACCGTCAAACTGGGAAAACAGCAATTGCAATTGATACCATTATCAATCAAAAAGAATTTTACGCCAAGGGAAATCCGGTTTATTGTATCTATGTTGCTATCGGTCAAAAAGGGTCAACCATTGCCAATATTGTTAAGACTTTAGAAGCAAATGGTGCGATGGAATACACAATTATTGTAGCAGCAACAGCATCTGAATCAGCAGCAATGCAATTCTATGCTCCATTTGCAGGCGCTTCAATTGGTGAATTTTTCCGCGACACTGGTCGTTCTGCATTAATTATTTATGATGATTTATCAAAACAAGCCGTAGCATATCGTGAAGTTTCATTATTACTTCGTCGCCCACCTGGCCGTGAAGCATATCCTGGTGATGTTTTTTATCTACACTCGCGTTTACTCGAAAGAGCAGCAAAAGTAATAGAGTCTAATGCGGTAGTTCAAGACATGAACGATCTCCCTGAGTCTATTAAACATTTAGTAAAAGGAGGAGGTTCATTAACAGCACTTCCAATTATTGAAACTCAAGCAGGTGACGTTTCTGCATATATTCCTACCAATGTAATTTCTATTACCGATGGGCAAATATTTTTAGAAACCAATTTATTTAATGCTGGTATTCGTCCTGCAATCAATGTTGGTATTTCTGTTTCTCGTGTAGGTGGAAATGCACAAATCAAATCGATGAAGAAAATTGCTGGTACATTAAAGATTGACCAAGCTCAATATCGTGAACTTGAAGCATTTTCGAAATTTGGTTCCGATTTAGACGCTTCAACAAAATCTGTTCTCGATAAAGGAGCTAGGAATGTACAGATATTGAAACAACCTCAATATTCGCCAATGCCAGTTGAAAATCAAGTTGCCATCATTTATTGTGGCACCAAAGGATTACTTCAAAAAGTGCCTGTTAATAAAGTTCAAGATTTTGAATTAGAGTTCATCCATCATCTAGAAGGTAAACATGCTGAACTTTTAGCAAGTTTAAAAGCAGGAATATTAAATGATGAAATTACGAAATCGTTAGAAACGATTTGTGCTGAAATTTCACACAAATACGAAAAATAGTATATATTGAAGTTACTGAGCGTTTATTCGTTCAGTAACTTATTTATAATCAAACACATTACATCTGAGTATGGCAAACTTAAAAGAAGTAAGAATTAGAATAGCATCTGTTCAATCGACGCAGAAAATTACGAGTGCGATGAAAATGGTTTCAGCATCGAAATTACGCCGAGCACAAAATGCTATTGTTAAACTTCGTCCCTATTCGTCAAAGCTAAACGAAATTCTCGAAAGTATTTCAGAAAATAATGATAGTAATAACGAAAATGTTTTTGGGGTTCAACGACCAATAGAACATGTAACATTGGTTTTAATATCCTCAAATAGAGGGATGTGTGGGAGTTTCAACTCGAATGTTATTAAAATGGGGCTTCAGATTATTCACGAAAAGTATGCCGACCAATATAAAAATGGAAATCTGAGTTTAATTACTATTGGAAAAAGAGTTACTGAGTACTTTGTAAAACGTGAATATCCTGTAATACACTCTGATATCGTTCTTACCGAGAATCCAAATTACGATCGTGCTACTGAAGTATCAAATCTTTTGATGAATTCCTTTAAGAAGAAAAAAACGGATTCTATAGAGATTATATACAATCAGTTCAAAAATGCTGCTACTCAAATATTAATTAATGAGCAGTTTTTACCCATTAAACAAAAAGAACAAACGGGTAAAAAATCTAATACCGAATACATTTTCGAACCTTCAAAAGAGATTATTATTGAAGAATTAGTTCCAAAAATCTTAAAACTTCAATTTTATAAATCAATTTTAGATTCTATTGCATCTGAACATGGAGCTAGAATGACTGCAATGCATAAAGCAACCGATAACGCTGGCGAAATGATTAAAAGCCTTAAGTTATCATACAATAAAGCACGTCAGGCTGCAATTACCAACGAAATTTCCGAAATTGTATCTGGTGCTAATGCCTTAAAAGGATAATATTTTTCGATTAACGTATAAAAAGCAGTAAGCATTCATGTTTACTGCTTTATTTATTTATATAAAGTATTCCCAGATAAAATTACACTCCAACCAATGAAAAAAACGGCCATTTCCCTTTGCATCCTATTACTTCTATTTTCTTGCAAAAAAGCAATTGACATTAAAAAATTCAACGAAGGGCTTATACAAATTGTAAAAACCAATTCTCTATATTCAGATTCAATTAACTGGATTTCTTTAGAAAAAGAACTAGACTCACTTTCAAACAGGACGCAAACTATTGATAAATGTTCACTTTCTGTTGCTTGCGTTATTGATAAATTGAGAAAAAGCGGTGACTTTCATACTTGTTATATCCCCAAAATGGAAACTGGTAAAATGGTCGAACAAAACCTAAACATAACTCAACCTACAGCTAAAAATCTGGGCGATAATATTGCATATTTACAGATACCAGGTTTTAATTCGTTAAATAACAATGTCTGTAATGATTTTGCTCAAAAAATTCAAAATTATATTAGAGCTTTAGATTCAGATTCAAACATTGGTTGGGTTGTGGATCTAAGGGAAAATACAGGTGGAAATATGTATCCGATGATTGCTGGACTTGGTCCTCTTTTAGGGAATGGTATTTTAGGCTATTTTATCGACAAAAGAGAAAATAAGACTGCGTGGTTCTATCAAGATGGAATTGCAACCACAGAAGGATCAAAGAGTATAATTAAAATTGCAAAGTTTTATACAATTAAAAACAAAACCGCAAGAATTGCAGTAATAATTGGGAATAAAACTGCAAGCAGTGGAGAAATGACTACTATTTCATTTATTGGGAAATCAAATGTAAAACTATTTGGACAGTCATCAGGTGGGTACTTAACAGGGAATCGACCTTTTGCATTATTGGACGGTTCATGTATCGCATTAGCTGGATGTTATGTGACAGACCGAACCCTAAAAAAATATACAAATTTTATTGTTCCAGATGTAATAACTTACGATTTTGCAAACACTGACAACAGCCTAAAAGAGGCAGTAAAATGGTTAAAAAAAGGCTCCCAACATTAAGGTCGACCATCCTATTTTAGTCTTGAAGCAAACCAACTAATGTAAAAAAAGATATATTCGTGCTTACCGCTTTATTTATGCAAAACAAAAATGAAATACCGTTGTTATATTGATAACCATTAAATCCAAAATATTATGATACCAAAGAAAGTTGAAGAAGCAATTAACAATCAAATCAAAGAAGAAGAGCACTCTTCTAGAATTTATTTAGCCATGGCATCGTGGTGTGATGCAAATGGGTTTCCGGGTGCTGCATCATTTTTCTATCGTCAAACTCAAGAAGAACGTTTTCATGCGCTTAAATTCATCCGTTATGTAAACGAAAGAGGTGGACATGCTAAATTACAAGTACTTCCAGAACCTAACAACGAATATAATTCAATTATTGACCTGTTTAAAGAAACATTAATTCATGAAGAATTTATCACCAATTGCATCAATAACGTGTATGAAGTAACGATGAATGAAAAAGATTTTAGTACTCAAACGTGGTTGCAATTTTTTATTACAGAGCAAATTGAAGAGGAATCTACAGTGCGAGGGATTTTAGGTAAATTTGAAATGATTGGAGATAACAAGAGTGGTAATTATTTACTCGATCAAGAGCTTGCAATCTTAGGGGCTAAGCCTGTTGGAGTCCTAGTATAATAAACTGAATTTAATTTAAGGCGTTTTAAAGGCGCCTTTTTTTTTAATCTTACAATACTCCACCAAAAGAAATCCAACCATTTGGAAGTTCATCCATTTTTGGTTTTTCATTATATATTCCATAACAAGCAGCGCCACTTCCAGACATTTGTGCGTAAGTAGCCCCCATTTCATACAACATCTTTTTAATAGATGCTATTTGAGGATAAGATTCAAATACTGAAGATTCAAAATCATTGAAAATCAAATCTTTCCATAAATAAATATCATTTTTCAATAAATTAATCAATGGCAAGCGAGTGTTATTTGGATTTACCTTTTGAAAAGCAACAGCTGTGGAAACATGAATATCTGGTTTAATTATCAGCAAATATTTTCCAGTTAAACTTACATCAACTTGTGAAAGCAATTCGCCTCTCCCCTCACCTAACTGAGGTGTAGAATTGACAAAAAATGCGCAATCACTGCCTAATTCCGAAGCATATTGAATCATTTGGTGGTGAGATATATTCAAATCAAACAACTCATTCAGCATCATTAATGTACAAGTAGCATCCGCAGATCCACCTCCTAATCCGGCACCCATCGGAACCATTTTTTTAAGATATAAATTAATTGAAGGAAATTGATATTTTTTACGAAGTAATTTCACTGCCTTATAGCAAATATTTTCACCTATAGGTTCATTTATTGGAATCCCTGATACAAAAAAATGATCGCTATCATCCTGTGATTCAACAATTTCCAAAGCATCACTTAAAAAGTGTAATGGATAAAAAATCGATTGAATATTATGAAAGCCATCAGGTCTTCTATTTAATATGTATAAGCCAATATTAATTTTGCAATTGGGAAAGCGTAGCATCTGTTTTTTTTGTAGTTTTACCCTGCAAAAGTACCAGCAAGAAACGAAGAAAGCAAACTTTTTTTTAGGTTATTGTTGAAATACTCATTAACAGCATACTATATGAAGCTATTTAACGCAGTATTAAGAAAATATTTAATCAATCAATTACCTGATATTGACAAATATCGACAGCATGCTTTACCATTACAACAGAAAGTATTAAAACAGCTATTAATAAAGGCTTCGCACACTGAATTTGGCAAAAGCTATCATTTCAAAAAAAATAACTCCTACCAAGATTTTTCAACCACTGTACCCATAAATTCATATAATGATTTAAAACCATTTATCGATCGGATGATCATGGGTGAACAAAATATTTTGTGGCCAACAACTGTAAAATGGTTTTCCAAATCATCCGGAACAACGAGTAATCGGAGCAAATATATACCAGTTAGTAATGAATCTTTAAAATATTGTCACCTTAGAGGCGGAAGAGATGTATTAGCATCGTATTGCAATATGTTTCCCGAAACCTCAATTTTTAGAGGAAAAGGGCTCGTTTTAGGCGGAAGTTTACACCCTACTGAACACAATAGTAATGCACATTATGGAGATTTATCTGCAATATTAATAGATAACTTTCCTCTTTGGGCTGATTTCATCCGTACTCCTAGTAGAGAAATTGCATTAATGGAGAACTGGCATGATAAGCTTGAAAAAATGAGTGATTTCACCATGAACCAGAATATTACTAGCATTTCTGGAGTTCCTTCATGGATGCTTTTACTTCTAAAAAGAATATTAGAAAAAAGCGGAAAAAAATCCATAAAGGAAGTATGGCCTAATCTTGAACTATTTATGCATGGTGGTGTAAATTTTGAACCGTATCGCAAACAATATGATGAGTTAATACCTCATGATTCAATCTTTTATCTTCAAACTTATAATGCTTCTGAAGGTTTTTTTGCATTTCAAGATGAGATTAACAGAAACGATATGTTGCTGCTCCCCGATAATGGAATTTTCTTTGAATTTGTTCCGCTAGACAATATCCATGAAAAATTTCCACCAAGTTTTACTCTCGAAAATGTGGAATGTGGAATTAACTACGCAGTTATTATTTCTACAAATGCTGGATTATGGAGATATATTATTGGGGATACCGTTCAATTTACTACGCTTTTTCCCCATCGAATTCGAATAACAGGAAGAACGTCTAGCTTTATAAATGCGTTTGGGGAAGAAATCATCATCGAAAATGCTGAAAAAGCCATAATCGAAGCTTGCAAAAAAACAGAAGCATGTATTTGTGAATATACTGCAGGACCAGTTTATTTTGGAAACAAAACTAGTGCTGCTCACGAATGGATTATTGAATTTAAAAATCAACCTACTGACTGGGAACTATTTTGTGAAACACTTGATCAGACCTTGAGACATGTAAACTCAGACTATGATGCTAAAAGACATCAGGATATGCTTTTGCAAAAACCAATTATTCATAACGCAAAAACTGATACTTTTCTAAAATGGATGAAAGGAAAAAACAAATTAGGAGGACAAAACAAAGTCCCTCGATTGTCTAATGACCGGAATATTCTTGAAGAAATTTTACCTTTTTTGACGTAATAATATTTGAATTAGTTATCAATAATTTCTACTCGAAATGAAGAAAATATTTGTTCTTTCCCTAATTTTATTAATTCCCACTTTTATTATTCGTTTAAATGCAAGTAAAAAATCAAACTTAACGATTTATATTCAATGTGACTTTTTTTTGGTAGATAATCTTAATAATATTTACACCATAAATAATAACAAAGTTTCAAAAATTGATTCTACAGGCAAAGTTATTGGAATATTTGATTCTAAAAGTTATGGAAGAATTGGTTGGTTGGATATTTCAAATCCATTGAAAATTATGATTTTTTACTCTGAAACGAACAAAGTTCAGTTTTTAGATAGAAGTTTAGCTCCTCTAGAAAATCCGATAGATTTATTTTCGATTTTTAATGAAAATTTTTCACTAGCATGTGTTTCTTACTCAAATGGATTATGGTTATATAATATGGCTTCTGCAAGTCTTTTAAGAGTTGATAATCAAATAAATATTACTTCAAAAATTGAAAATCTAAGTACACAATTCGACACCATATTTGCTCCAAATTTATTAATTGAAATTGAAGATAAATTATTGATGGGTGATCCAAATAATGGGATCGTTATTTTTGATCGTTGGGGCGCAATTATTAAGAGAATCCCAATAAAATACAACGGCCGCTTTAACATGGCTAACAATACCTTATTTTATCACCGCTCGGATACATTATATGGATATTCCCAATTATCGTTTGAAGAAAAGCCATTATTTGTTGCTGATTACCAAATAAAAAACACATTTGTGACAAAAACTGACTTTTATATACAATCTATTCAGGATACAATTTTCAGATTCTCTATTCAATAAATCAAAAAAAATTGTACGTTTGCAAAAAGAATATCCTATGTACCAAATAACCGATTATATATTTTTTCACAAGCTTGAATTAACAGCTGCTTTTTTCGGACTAATCTATGTAATATTTGCTGCTCGTGAAAACTATTTATGTTGGTTTGCTGGCATTTTGAATGTTTTGATTTATGCGTTTATTTTCTATAACCAAAAAATATTTGCAAACATGTTTTTGCAAATGGTTTATTTAGGAATTAGTATTTATGGACTGTATAGTTGGAAAACAAGTCGAAAAGGGCATATTGCAGTAATTTCTAAAATGGATACCTCCTATCGTTATTTTATTGGAGTTTTATTTTTATTATTAATTGGAGCGATGTACTTAGCATTACAAAACAGTGGCTCGACTTTATTAATGCTTGATGCAATTACTGCTGCAGCAGGATTATTAGCCACTTGGATGCAGGCTCGAAAGTTTATTGAAAATTGGCTCATCTGGATTCCAACTGATATTGCCCTAACTATTATGTTTTTTATTGAGCATCTGTATGTTACCGCTGGATTATTTTTGCTTTACACCATTATTGCCATTTTTGCTTATATAAAATGGAACAAAGAACTTATTCGTTCAAAACAATAATTCATGATTAAAAGAATTGCTATTACAGGTCCAGAATCTACAGGAAAGACTTGGCTTACAGAAAGTTTAGCAACTTATTTTAACACTACTCGAGTTCTGGAATTTGCGCGAGAATATATCAATAAATTGTCTAGACCATACACCTATGATGATATTGAAATAATTGCAAAGCAACAACTTCAGCAAGAAGAAGCGTTCGCGGCGATAGCAACAAATTTTTTATTTATTGATACCGACTTTTTTGTGACAAAGATATGGAGTGAGTATGTATATCATAAATGTAGTCCATGGATTATTGACCAACTCGAAAATCACAATTACGATTTGCATTTACTTTGCAACATAGACTTGCCCTGGGAGTATGATCCTCAACGCGAACATCCGAACAATCGGATAGAACTTTTCGATTTGTATCACTCTGAGCTCACAAAATCTGGGAAGCCGTTTATAATCATTTCAGGCAAAGACGAAACACGCTTACAATGCGCTCTAGATGGGATATTTCAAAAATTTAAATAAATTACACTCACAATTTTATTGTGATTATTTTCTCAAGAATAAGGCTACTTGGTAGTTTATATCACCATAAATTTTGAATGGGGAATTTGGGAAAAACTCTTTCAATACAATGAAATTTGGATTAGCTTTTAATGAATCTAGTGATAGTTGTCCTTCATACGGACTAAAATGTCCATCCCAAATAATAATTGTATTCTTTGGCAAATCTTTTTCGGGTTGATTATTATCGTTTACTCGTTCTTGAATTAATACTTTTGCGTACGGATCTTTATCCAAAATACAAGGGACTATTGGATTGTAGTAAACAATTTTTGACTTAGAATACCCATTTTCAGCAATCCACAATACTGCCTCTTTAACAACCTTGTCTCCTCCTTGAAGTTTTACAGGTAGTTGATGAATTTTCAAACTACTCACCAGCATTAATATACCAACTAAAGAGCTCACACTCATTAAAATGATTTTGTTTTTAATCGGATAAACAATAACATTGAATCCCTTAAGTGCTAATATTGAGATCAATGGAACAATTGCAGCCATAAATCTAGCATCTCCAAGAACTGACATCCATCCTTTCCACCAAACGATAGAATGAAACAAGAAATATCCCAAAGCCGAAAACAGAATCAAGAATAGTTCATTAAATTGAAGTTCTTTATTCTCAATATCTGGATTTTTACGAAATAAGGAAACAAAAATTACAATAACGCCTACAACTGCAAGCAAAAATGTAATTACACCAAATGTGCTTGGAATATTTTGAATATAAAATATAATACTTCCTGAACCATAAACACTTCCTAAAGCAGAATATGGATTATTATGAATAAGCCAAAAGAAATCACCAAGGATAAAACCACCAAGAATGGTATAAAAAAATATTCCAAAGAACAACAATGGAATGGCTTTAAACTTTTGTTTTAATAAGAACAAAACGAAGAACCACACAATAAAAATTAATCCTTCGCTACGGATAAATGGGATAAAAGAGATTAAAATTGCAGCAACATAATATTTTTTATCTACAAAAAAGTACACGGCAGCAACCAATAACAGCGCAAAAACCGCTTCCGTAAGTCCAGAGAACATCAGCAAAATAAATATTGGAGAAAAAGCACAGAAAAGCACAATCAACGATAAATTTTGATATTTAAGCTTAGCTGAAACTGCCAATGCAAAATAAGTTGCGAATGCACTAATGAGAATATTAAACAGCATCATCCCATGAAATCCAAAAAACGAAAATGGAGAGGCTAATAACGTAAACAGTGGTTTAGCCCAATGATCTAGAAAGTTTTGAGGATGTGCAAATGCAAATCTAGCAAACAGATAGTGAGTATAAGAATCACCGCCATAAAGACTACCTTCTGAAAAAATTGAAAGGATCCCAAAAATCAAAAAGACGATGATTAATAAAACAATAGCAAAGAAAAATTGATTTTTCCTTATCATAACAGTTCGTAAGGTAATTACTCTTGATAATATACTCTTTTTACTCTTCTAGAAATTCCCGAAAGAATCTCGTACGAAATAGTATTAAGTGCTAATGACATATTTTTAATTGGATATTCATCACCAAAAACGACCACTTTATCGCCTACATTTGCCTCAACATCAGTAAGATCAATCATACACATATCCATACAAACTACGCCAACTATAGGCACTAATTGTCCATTGACGAGCACTTTTCCAACCCCATTTCCATAAGCTCTATGTAATCCATCTGCATACCCGATTGGAATTATACCGATTGGAGTATCTTTTGGCGCAATCCAACGACGATTATACCCAACGGTATCCCCTTGTGAAATGGTTTTAATTTGAGAAATGGAAGTGCAAAGTGTGCACACATTTTCCAAATAGTTTTCATCAGCCGTGCATGTTGGAACACCATACATGCCAATTCCAAGTCTCACCAAATCAAATTGTGCCTCCGAAAATCTAGAAATTCCAGAAGTATTTAAAATATGTTTTAAGATTGGATAATGAAATGATTGTTGAATTTCATCAGCAATTTCTGTTAATCTACTAATTTGTTTACGGGTAAAATCATCTTCAGATGGATCTTCAGCTGCAGCAAGATGGGAGAAAACAGAACGTATAAATAAATGGTCTTGCAACCCCTGTAAACGACCAATCAACATTTTTAAGTCATCATTATCAAAGCCTAAACGATGCATGCCGGTGTCAATTTTCAAGTGAATTCCAATGGGTGCCACGTTATCGGACTCCATTAAGGCAATTTCCAGCATTTCTAGCATCCTAAAATTTGAAATCTCAGGTTCTAAGTTATATCGAATGATAGATTCAAAGCTGTTAGGTTCTGGGTGCATTACTAAAATTGGGAGAGTGATGCTTGCTTTACGTAATTCAACCCCTTCATCTACATAAGCAACTGCTAGATAATCAAGATGATGAAATTGGAGTACATTTGCAATTTCAAATCCACCACTTCCATAAGAAAATGCTTTTACCATTGCCATTAACTTTACGCCAGGGTTGAGTTTTGATTTATAATAATTAACGTTATTAATCAAAGCATTAAGATTTACTTCAAGTACTGTTTCGTGTGATTTCTGTTGTAAAGCCTTGCTGATTTTTTCAAAATGGAATATTCGAGCTCCTTTGAGTAAGATTATTTCATTATTAAAATTTGAAAAATCAGAACCTTGAATAAAATCATTCGCAGTAGGAAAAAAAGTAGATTCCATGTTAAAGCAAGCGCGGTTTCTAGTAATCGCATTGCCAATTCCAATAAGTTTTGAAACCTTTTTAATTTTTAAAAGCTCCGCTATCTCCCTATAAAGTTCCTTTTCGTCACGACCACTCTGAAGAATATCGGACAATATGATGGTATATTTGTACAAATGCTTTTGATGTTGCATAAAATCTAATGCAATTCTCAATGAATTAACATCAGAGTTATAACTATCATCGATGATTGAACAACCGTTTATTCCATCTTTCATCTCCAAACGCATACCTATGGAAGACAGCAATAACAATCGTTCTTGAATAACTTGAATAGAATAGTTCAAATACCTTAAAGTACACCAACATTGAATTGCATTTTCAATAGAAGCATCGTCAATAAACGGAATTATAATTTCAAAAGGCAATTCATTAATGCTTTCCTTAGCAGTAACTGTGGTTGAATTTTGGCTCTTTACAATACTTTTAATTAGTAAATTTGGTTCATTTTTATGACCCCAAGTATAGCTTTTTACAGTTTGCTGAAGACCAGAAGCGACGAAACGTTCGGTAATATTCGTATAATCCGAACAATATATAAGTACGTCAACGGAAGTAAAAAGCTTGAGCTTCTCCCCTGTTTTTTGGTTGATATTGATAAAATTTTCGTCGTGAGCAGTCCCAATATTTGTAAAAATCCCAATGGTAGGCTTAATGATTTTTTGCAATCGATCCATTTCATTTTGCTCAGAAATTCCAGCTTCAAAAATTGCAAGTTCATCATTCTTAGACATTTGCCACACAGATAACGGCACACCTATTTGGGAGTTGTAACTTTTCGGACTCCGAACTATTCGTTTATCGGAATAAAGCATTTGAAAAAGCCACTCTTTTACAATTGTTTTTCCATTGCTACCGCTAATACCAATTACAGGAATATTAAAATGGCCACGATGCCAGCTAACAATACGTTGAAAGGCATCGAGCGTATTGTGAACGATTATAAAAACAGCATCCTTAAGTTCAGAAAATTCAGGCTCAAATTTTGAAATCAAAAATATATTTACTTTTTTTTGATATAATTCCAAAATGTACTTATGGCCGTCATTACGATGAGTAATCAGAGCTATAAACATTGTATCTTCAGAAGAAAGGAGTTTCCTACTATCTAGCAAAACATCATTAACCATCATTTCGTCAATTGGACAGTTGGAAACAATTTCGGCTTTAAGCAGCTGAGCAATTTGTGAAAGTTTATACATGAGCAATTTGGGTACTACTAAAGATTATTTTGAGCTAGTTTTTTTTAAGATTAACTCTCTAAATTGTTTTCTATTATTTAATATATCAACGGCCAAATAAAGTGCTTGGCGGAATGATTCTGCGGAAGCTATATCTTTTCCTGCAATATCATAAGCTGTTCCATGAGCAGGTGATGTCCTAACAAATGGCAAACCAGCAGTATAATTCACCCCTTCGTCTTGGGATAATAATTTGAATGGAATTAATCCTTGATCGTGATACATTGCCAATACTCCGTCGAATTTACGGAATTGTCCAGAAGCAAAAAATCCATCAGCAGGATAAGGTCCAAAGGCCAAAATATCTTCATCAAAAGCTTGACGAATTGCTGGAAAGATAACATCGCCATCTTCGGTTCCAATTAATCCATCGTCGCCAGCATGAGGATTTAAGCCTAAAACAGCAATTTTTGGACGACGGATATTAAAATCTATCACTAACGATTTTTGCATCAAGCGAATTTTATTCAATACTTTTTCTGGTGTAATCGCTGCAGAAACAGACTGAAGTGAAATATGATCGGTGACAACGCCGACTCGAACTGCTGGACATATCATAAACATCAAATAATCAGCGACTCCAGCTTTTTGAGCTAAATACTCTGAATGTCCAGAAAAATGAAATAAATCGGATTGAATATTTTTTTTATTTATTGGCGAAGTTACGATTGCTTGAATTTGATTTTTCAACAAATCCGTCATTGCCATTTCTAAAGATAACAATGCCATTTCGCCCGCAATATCAGTTGATTGGCCAATATCAATCTTAATTTCGGTCTCAACAACGTTAATCATATTTGCTTTTTTAGGCAAAGCTTGATCTGCTGTTTTAACAATATTAAAGCTGAAATCGCCAATTTTTAATAGTTTTCTATGATAAGAAGCAACTTTTGAAGATCCATAAACTAGTGGAGTGCATATTTCAGACATTCTTGGCATAACGAGTGTTTTCAAAATAGTCTCATATCCAACACCGTTAATATCTCCCTGCGTGATTCCAATTCTATAAACTTGTTCTTTTTCTGTCATTATATTTCAATTTCTTTGTTTTGTGTACAAAGATAATTTATTATTGGCAATATTTTTAAGAGTTTTTCAGCTAATTTTGAATCAAAACCAATTATTAGTAATTCCTAATCCAGAACATCAACTCGTTTGTTTAGTTGGTATCGCATAAGATTAATTGGAAGTTTCTCAAATATTGGTGATTTTATGGAAATGGGCTTGTCTTTTTCTGATAATAGATACGTTTGAGTTGGGATACTATCTCTATAAAAATCGAAATTTGCATACCGAACTGCATACCCAAATAGTGCCCAATCTTGCCAAATAGATTTGTCTAAGCTTATCTTCTTTAATTTAGGAATTGAAGACTTTATCAATTTTATATCAGAAATTTTATCTTCGTCACGATAAAATTTACCATAATTTCCAACTATTAACATCAAGGCAGAAATCAAAAAAACAATACTCAATATTCCATGTATTTTTTGAACTGTTTTATTTAAAGAAATCGGTGGAAATTTATCCACAATTAGTGCTAATGAAATCGCAAAAAAAGGAAAGGTTGTGAGAATATAAAAATTACTTTGCTTAAGGCTCAACATAATTGGTAATACACCAGAAAAGCCAAGCATTAGAAAGAAAACAGTAGATTTGAATTTCCATAATTTTATGGAAAAACGTGTATGAATTATCCACGAAACCACTCCAAAAACAACGGCAACAATTAATGGAAGTATAATCTGTTCGAACAACGATTTAATAATATGAAATCTATTTGCTACCGTAACAACATTAGAGACACTATTAACTACTTGATTATTAATATAATTCACCAATGATTGAAATCCATACGGATAAAATAAGTATAAAAAAACAAAAGGCAAACAAGTAAATAAAATCAGCAATAAGGTCTTAAAAATCATCTGACCAAAAGTAAATTTTCTGAAAATCAACCAGTTCCAAAAAAAGAATGACCATAAATATAATCCCACAAAACCTTTAGATAGAAATGCAAACGAGAGCATGATTCCTGCAATAATAACAAAATAGGATCTGGGATTCACCCAATCATTAATCAAAAATAATAAGGACAACAAAACAAAAACCATCATTGTATTCTCAAGCATATTATTCACTGCAGCCCAGCTTACAAGAGGGAAAAGCACCCAAAACAGAAGTGGAATCCATGAAGCTGATGCTTCTACTAATTTCAATACTTTTAATTTCTGCCAAATTTTATGAATAATAATTGCCGAAATAAAAAATGTGGTCACAGAATAAATTTTTTCTACCCAAAAGGCATCTCCAAACACCTTAAAAAACAGGCTTTCTAGCCCAATTGCAAGCGGAGGATGTTCGTAAAATGGGTTAAAATGGGTATTCATAAAATGCAAAGTCCAAAAATCGCCTATCCCATGCGCCAAGTTTTTAGCTACGGCAGCATAAATAACCCCGTCCATAAACATCCCCTGAGCTAGCAAATATGGACTAACGAGCGCTAAAAAAACGCCAATCACCCAGATGTATGGACTAACTTGATGAAAACAAATATGTTTAGATTTTATGCTCATTTTAAATTACAAATTTCAACTAGTTAATCACAAAATTAGCTATTAATCGTAAATAAACAATTTTTCTCGGCTAGAAAAGAGCATTTCATAATAAATTACCTTCAAGAATATTGATAAGAACTTTTTTTCATTTAAAGTTTTATAAATAATCAAATTGGACTGATTTTTTTTCTATTTTTACATCATAAAAAAAACATCTATGAAATCAGGAAATTTTACCTTTTCGATGATAAAGCCCACTGCTTTTCACAACAAGCATGCTGGAGAAATCATCACAATGATATATGAACGTGGCTTTCAGATAGTTGCCTTAAAAATGACTCGTTTGAGTTATAAGGAAGCACAAATGTTTTATATAGTTCATGAAGAGCGATCTTTTTACGATGATTTGTGTAAGTTTATGAGTTCTGGGCCAATTATCGCTTTCATTTTAGTGAAGGATAATGCAGTAGAAGATTACAGAAAAATAATTGGCAGTACAGATCCTTCGAAAGCTGAAGAGGGAACAATTCGTCACGTATTTGGACTTAATGTTCAACAAAATGCTGTTCATGGTTCAGATTCAGATGAAAACGCATTAACGGAAGCAAGATTTTTCTTCTCAGAGCTAGAGATTTACAAAAATGCTTAGCCGTATATTTATAAAACATCGCAAATAATAAAAAACTTTGATTTTTTTGGAAATTCTATTGGGATATTCAAAATATTAGTCGTATATTTGCACTCGCTTTTGAAAATTAAAGTAGAATATCTAAAGAATATATATAATGAATAAGACAGACTTAGTAAAATTTGTAGAAGAGCAATTTATTACACGCAAAGAATTTCCTGAATTTAAAGCTGGCGATACTGTAACTGTATCATATAAAATTATTGAAGGCTCAAAAGAGCGTATTCAGCTTTTTCAAGGAGTAGTTATTCAACGTTCGGGTATTTCTGCAAAAGAGACCTTTACCGTTCGCAAAATATCAGGTGGTATTGGTGTTGAACGTATTTTCCCATTTGCATCTCCGTTTATTGAAAGCATTGCTGTTAACAAACATGGTGTTGTTCGTAGAGCTCGTATTTTCTATCTTAGAAATCTTACTGGCAAAAAAGCTCGTATTAAAGAAAGAAGAATGTAATCTATTTAAAGATATTAAAAAAGCTGACTATTTAAGTCAGCTTTTTTTTGTTCATTATTTTTTGTCAGGATGACTTGATTCGAACCAGCGACCTCTTCGTCCCGAACGAAGTACGCTACCAAGCTGCGCTACATCCCGATTGAAGGACAAAGTTGAAATATTTTGCTTAAAAAAAAACTGCTTTTTCAAGCAGTTTTTTTTTAAGCAAATAATCAAATGATAATCAATATTATTCAAAAGAAAGAATAGCTTCTTTAATAATTTCAATAGCAGCTCTTAGTTGTTCTTCGGTAATTACCAATGGAGGAGCAAAACGGATAATATCACCATGTGTAGGTTTTGCTAATAAACCAAGATCACGCATTTTTAAGCAAACATCCCAAGCTTCTTTACCATTCTTTGGGCGAATAATTACAGCATTTAATAAACCTTTACCACGAACCAAGGCAATCATTTCTGTTTTTACTTTGCTCATTTCTTCTCTGAATATTTTTCCTAGATATTCTGCTTTTTCAGCTAATTTTTCTTCTTTAACAACTTCTAAAGCAGCAATTGCAACTTTACATGCCAATGGAAATCCGCCAAAAGTAGAACCATGTTCACCTGGTTTAATGCAAAGCATAATATCATTATTGCATAAAACAGCAGAAACAGGAAGAACTCCACCTGACAATGCTTTCCCAAGTATTAACACATCTGGTTTAACACCTTCGTGATCACAAGCGAGTAATTTACCTGTACGAGCAATACCCGTTTGAACTTCATCAGCAATAAATAATACATTTTTTGCTTTACAAAGATCATAAGCTTTTTTTAAATATCCTTCTTGAGGAACAAAAACGCCAGCTTCACCTTGAATTGGTTCAACTAAGAAACCCGCAACCATAGGGTCTTCTAAAGCTTTTTCAAGAGCTTCAATATTATCATAAGGAATTTTTACAAATCCTGGAGTAAATGGACCAAAACCAGCATAAGAATCAGGATCATTACTCATGGATACAATTGTGATTGTACGACCATGGAAATTCCCTTCACAAACGATAATTTTTGCTTGATTTTCTGGAACTCCTTTTTTAGTATAAGCCCATTTACGACATAGTTTTAATGCTGTTTCATCAGCTTCAGCACCACTATTCATTGGCAATACTTTATCGTATCCGAAATATTCAGTTACGTATTTTTCGTAAGGACCAAGTTGATCATTATAAAATGCACGTGATGTCAATGTTAATTCTTGAGCTTGATCGGTTAATGCTTTAACGATTTTAGGATGACAATGTCCTTGGTTTACAGCTGAATAAGCTGACAAAAAATCATAATAACGTTTTCCTTCAACGTCCCATACAAAAGGACCTTCTCCTTTTTTTAATACTACTGGTAGTGGGTGATAATTATGAGCTCCATATTTGTCTTCGAGCTCCATAGCTTGTACTGATGATGTAATCTTTTCGACCATGTCTATTTTATTTTTGTTTAATTGATTCAAATTCGCACAAAGTTACAATTTTAAAATTCACAACAAAGCGCTTTAGGTTTTTTTTAGAAAGTTTTTTAGTTGGCAACTTTTCAAAAAGAATATCTTAATTTTACACAAAAAAAATCACATGAAAATAGTTGAAATTGAACCTATCTTTACCACATTAGAATCTCGTCAACAATTCGAGAAGTCGCTGAATGATAAGTCGCATGAGCTGATTAGTCACTCTAATAGACCATCCGACAAAACTGAATTAATAAACAAAATAAAAAAGGCAGATATTATTTTAATGTCCAATATTCCTCTTGATGGTGAAATTATTAATCAATGTGAAAACTTAAAAATGATTTCAGTTGCTTTTACTGGCATCGATCATATTGACGTTGAAGCTTGCAACAAACGAGGTATAACCATACGAAATTCTGCAGGATATTCTACAAATTCAGTTGCAGAACTTACTTTGGGATTAATCATAGATTCATTACGAAAAATTACTTATCTCGATGCCAAAACAAGATCTTTAAGCGACAGAAATGGATTTATTGGCAGTGAATTAAAAGGCAAAACTGTTGGAATAATTGGATCTGGTGCCATTGGAACCCAGGTTGGAATAATTATGAACACATTGGGTTGCAAGGTGTTATTTACTAGTCGATCGATAAAACTTGATACTTATTGGGGGAAATTCACATCAATTGACGCTTTATTGGCAGAATCGGATATAGTCACTCTTCACACCCCGCTAACCCCAGAAACTGAATTTCTAATTGACGAAAACAAGATTTCAAAAATGAAAGAAACTGCTTTTCTAATTAATACTGCAAGAGGAAAAGTTGTGGATTATAATGCATTAGCTGATGCCTTAACAAAAGGAAAATTGGCTGGTGCAGCTATAGATGTTTATGAGATGGAACCTCCAATTTCGAAAAATCATCCACTGTTAACCGCGCCAAATTGCATCCTCACTCCTCATATTGCCTATGCCACGAATGAAGCGCTTACATTGAGAGCAAAAATAGCTTCAGAAAATATTATTAATTGGCTGGAGAATAAATAGAGGGTAAAGGGTAAAGGGTAAAGGGTGAAGGGTGAAAGTCCCGAAAAATAAATCCGCCAATTGGCGGATTGTTATTTTTCGTGGATCCTCGAAAAACGACGAATCGCCTTATGGCGAATTCTGTTTTTCGGGAGTGAAGGGTTGATTATCAAAAGAAAAACGTGAAAAGATTTTTTATTCTTTTCACGTTTTATATTTTGATGGCTGATGTAATCAACTACCTAATTCCAAATTTACTATAAATCGATATTTGCGTATTTTGCGTTTTTTTCGATAAATTCTCTACGTGGAGGCACTTCATCGCCCATCAACATAGAAAAAACTCGATCTGCTTCAGTTGCATTTTCGATTGTAATTTGGCGTAATATTCTAGTTTCTGGGTTCATAGTTGTATCCCATAATTGTTCGGCGTTCATTTCTCCAAGACCTTTATAACGTTGAATATGAACACTTGATTCATTTCCATTCACGGTCATTGAAGCAATAATCTGTTTGCGTTCTTCTTCATTCCAGCAATAGCGTTCGTCCTTACCTTTTTTAATTAGGTAAAGTGGAGGCGTTGCTAAATAAATATAGCCAAATTCTAACATTTCGCGCATATATCTAAAGAAGAAAGTAAGAATTAATGTGTCGATGTGGCTACCATCGACATCGGCATCCGTCATAATTATTACTTTGTGATAGCGGAGTTTAGCTAAATTCAGTGCTTTGCTATCTTCTTCTGTTCCGATTTGAACACCTAAAGCGGTGTACATATTTTTTATTTCCTCGCTTTCAAAAACACGATGTTGCATAGCTTTTTCCACATTTAGAATTTTACCTCTAAGTGGAAGTATTGCCTGAAATTTTCGATCCCGTCCTTGCTTAGCAGTTCCACCTGCAGAATCACCTTCCACAAGATATATTTCGCAAATAGCTGGATCACGTTCTGAACAATCTGATAATTTACCAGGTAATCCCGTGGAAGAAAGTATATTTTTTCGTTGCACCATTTCGCGAGCTTTGCGAGCAGCATGGCGAGCAGTTGCAGCTAAAATCACTTTATTTACAATTGTGCGAGCTTCTTTTGGATTCTCCTCTAAGTAGTTAACCAACATTTCACTGGTAAGAGAATCAACGACTCCCATCACTTCGTTATTTCCTAGTTTTGTTTTGGTTTGACCTTCAAACTGAGGTTCTGCAACTTTTACAGAAATAATTGTAGTTAGACCTTCTCTAAAATCATCGCCATTGATATCAAACTTTAGTTTAGCCAACATTCCAGATTTTTCCGCATACGCTTTTAAAGTACGCGTAAGTCCTCTTCTAAATCCAGATAAGTGAGTTCCACCTTCGTGAGTGTTTATGTTGTTGACATAAGCATGGATATTTTCAGAGAACGATGTATTGTACTGCATGGCTATTTCCAAAGGAATTCCATTACGCTCACCTTCCATATAAATTGGCGTGGGCATCAATTTTTCGCGAGTACTATCGAGATATTCAATAAAATCAATTAATCCTCTTTCTGAGTGATAAACTTCTTTCAGCTCATTACCTTCCATATCAACTTCGCGTTCATCGAGAAGCGAAAGTGTAATACCTTTATTTAAATATGCAAGCTCTCTCATTCTAGCTGAAAGAGTATTAAAATCGTAGATGGTAGTTGTAAATATTGAACCATCAGGTTTAAAATGCACTTTTGTTCCTGAAATACTGCTATCGCCAACAACTTTTACAGAATACTGAGGATCTCCAATTTTGTATTCTTGCATATAATGTTTCCCTTGACGAAAAACTTCTACTTTTAAATCTTCCGAAAGCGCATTTACAACGGAAACCCCTACTCCATGCAAACCTCCAGAGACTTTGTAAGAACCCTTATCGAACTTTCCGCCAGCGTGTAAAACAGTTAACACAACTTCTAACGCCGAGCGATTTTCTTTTTCATGTAAGTCGGTTGGAATTCCACGACCATTATCGATAACTGTAATTGAATTATCTTGATGGATAGTTACATCAATTTTGCTACAATAGCCAGCCAGTGCCTCGTCGATAGAGTTATCTACTACTTCATACACAAGATGATGCAATCCTCTAAACCCAGTATCGCCAATATACATTGATGGGCGCATCCGAACTGCCTCTAAACCTTCTAATACTTGAATATTATCGGCGGTGTAGTTTTCTTGAGCATCAATAGTTTTTTCTAATTCATTCATAATCAACTATATATAATATTATATTCTTTTTACAAAGATACATAAAAATCTATTACGAATATAACTAAACTTTCAAAAATAAATCTTAGTTATCAACATGTTTTTAAAGATTTGAAACCTTCTGTTTATCCCGTTAACGAGTTGATGTGTTTTTGGTTCTGAAACATAAAAATTGAGGCATTTTCATATAAAAACAGCGTGTAATTTGTTATCAATATAACTTTGTGGGTTGATTTTTTTTTGCTCTTAGTTATCGGCAAACAAGATGCGCCCAAAGAGGGCGCTCGCGCGTTTGTAACGCATGATTTTAATATATCACAACCTATCTTCTTCCAAAAATAACGTTGCTATTTTACATCATTAAAACACACGATGGCACCTATCGAATATACCATTCAGGTATAGAATCTCCTCTATATATCATTGCTCCTTCTTTGTAAATTTCATAAATTTTATTCTTGTCTTCCGGATTATTATATATCCATATGTCTTTCTTTGTATAATTCTTACTATAATTACCAATAATAGATGTGTCTCCGTTAGATTCAAAGAAAATAATATTTCCCGTAAATTTGTTATAAACATGTTGCAATATGCCATTGCAATAAAAAAGTGTATCTGAAAACATTTCGTTTTTTTTATTTTCAAAAACCTTATAACCATTCTCACAATATCTTGATACAGATATCAAATTCTTAAATTTATCAAATTTGAGAATTTCTTTAATATTTCCGTTCTCCCAAAAATTTGTAATTGTATAAAATCGATTATCGATGCAAGAGTAAGCCAATATTTTTTTACTCTTCTCATTATCAATAACTTTCCACTTGCTAAAATACAACAAGGTATCTAATGGATAATAGACAAACTCTATTTGAGCTAAAGAATAGTCTTCGTATTTTTCTGTTGAATGAATTAATGTTTTATCATTCTGTACAAAAAACTTATTCACTTTACAACCCCACAAAAGAAGCACTATAAAACATAAATAAATAATTTTTTTCATAAGTTATTTACTATTAAAAATGACGGAATTGATTCTTCTCCGCTTAACTTTTACATCTTCTATTATTTCTACAGCCTCCTTAATTTATGGCTTTTTATAAATCAATGTATCCTGATTGTTTTTAATTGCTTCTATATGTATTCCATACAAATATTAAACTAGCATTGCACCCAGCTTGGGGCATGTGCAACCTTTTTCAATGCGCACCAGCATGCGGGGAATCATCATAAAATGAAACGTCACCATCTAAAAACTCAACAAAAGAATACTCTTTCTTTTTCTTCTTTTGAAAAAGCATCATTTTTCTATAATAAATTATAACAACAACATTAATATCATCCAACATTGTTAATCTATTTGGACAAATAAAAATATGATACTTCTTTTTTGGAGGCAATGTCACTAAAGATGAATCAACATATGTAATCATTAAACCATTTCTAGTATATGTTGTATCTTGTTGGATGAATTTATAAAAAAAACAAAGAAGAGTGTCATTTTTAATCTTATAATTGTAATAATCTTTCCCACAAGATGGCACAAAAATTTGACAATATATATCCGAGTTGTTCTTGATTCTCAACTTGAAGCAATTATTTAAACTTTGAGTTTGCCCTTCAAATTGGAAGAAGAATGTAACAACTATTGATAAAAATAAAGACTTAGTGATCATGATCATTTCTTATTCGTTTGCTGGTCTAGCCCCCTATGAATCGAAACTCCTTCATTTATACAAAACAAAGATACAAAAAAAACGATGCCTTTGCAATGGCACACGTGCAACCTTTTTCAATGCGCGCCAGCATATGACAAACTACCATTTACTCACCAATACCTTTTATGTTGTTGATATGGTATTTCAACTTCTCCTTTATATAAGCCTATCATATCTTTTTTATTTTTAGGTTTTCTAAAAATTCGCCCCTTACTATCAATTAAAGTACCTTTTTTGCAAATTATTGTGTCATTGATATAATAATAAAAATCAAAAATGTCAGGCTCAATTTCAAATAAAACATCATTATTTATTAAACTATCTGCATTTATTTCTTGCGTTATTAAATAATTAAAATTTGAAGCAGTGTATGACACTGGATAGCCAACCTTAATTTTAAAATTTTTGTTCTTTTTCAAATTATATCTATTCTCAAATAATTTAACTGTATCACCACTATTAAATATAATCATTTTTTCTAATAGTTTAAAATCCTCTAAATAGAATGGTTCTTTTGAGACACATTCTATTGAAACTGAAGATAACGACACTGTATGATTTTTGGGGATGTATTTAATTGGTATATTATGAATATCCACTTTTGATTTAAAAAGGAATAAAGTGTCATTTATTTTTACAACATCACCCCCACTTCTTGCCACAGAAATACAATTTTTACGTCCTTTCCAGAAAAAACTTTTACTATCATAATCAATTATATAACAACTATATCTCATTGCAGATTTTTCAGAGCTTTTATAATAAGAATAATAATTCAGTTTACTACAACTTATTAATATTCCTAATATCACAAGATTTAATAATGCTATTTTTTTCATCTCAATTATTTTAATTTAATATTATTTTGGGTTTATCCCAAAACACACATTTCTAAGTTTGGGGAGCACTTCACCATAATTGAATACGTTAAAAACTCAGACGTGCTGCCTTTTTCATTGCGCGCCAACTTGGGAATGTATACAATCAATAAAAGTAAATAATATCTATTAACGGGTGATTCTTTTTCAAAAATGTTGCTGCTTCTTTCTTCTTTACACGCACAAAAGGACACATCATATATTTTATATTATAAATTGTATCTCCTTTAATTACATATTTTTCATCATTAAAATGATATAAATGCGAATAATTATTAGGTAAATCCAGAATAATAGTAAACTTATTGCTAAATGTATCTAGTATTGTGTAGTTATCTGTTTTTGTTTCTGTTCTATCAAAAAAAGGGAATTCTATGGTAAAACTTTTTATGTCTTTTTTATGAATCTTAATAGAAGTGGTGTCTTTTAATACAAGTGATACATCAAATAGAAAATATTTTTCATCAAAAAAATGAATTTGAGCATCATACTTATACGTGAATTTATTTTTATTAATCAGAATAAGTTCTATACTATCTGTATTGTTTTTTTGTTCTTTAACATGTATTGGGATTCTCTTGTTTGTATTATAATAAGCTGAAAGCATTATGGTATCTGGACTAATGTATCTATATACCCCATATGATTGATTTTTCACAAAGTGAAAATAATTATAATGAAAGGTTGTATCTTTAAAATAAATCAATGATCTATTAAACAAGAAAAATTTATTTTTAACTTTATTTTTAAATGGGTTTTGCCCAATTATTTCAGCGTTAGACAAGAATGCTAAAATAATTGATATGCAAATGTATTTACAATATATTAATTTAATTTTCATATTACTAAAAAGTCAAATTTTACATAATTTTTACTTGCATATTTTTTGATATTTTTCACCTTTTTCATTGCGCGCCAGCTTGGGACTATAAATCACTCTATGGCACACTGCCCATTATGATCACCATATTAAATAAGGGTATTCTGGCCTTTTAAAACTATTGAAATTCTTATTTGTCCACGTAGATTTAAAGTATTTAATCATACCAACAATGTCCAATTCTTCAACATAATACTTTCTTTTAAGGCTTTTGTAAAAAGGTAGATATTTTTTTATGACTCGTCTTTTATAATATTTATCTTTTTGAATCAAAAAATGATAGTCTTCGAGTAAAAAAATATTTTCAAAAAACTCTATACATTGATTTCCAAAAAAACCACTTAGTTTAAAAAGCTGACCATTATTGAGACATGCGAAATACATTTTATCATATAACACTTTGGAAAAAAAATTATATTTAGCATCACTAATTCCTATGTTATTGAATATTCTTAGGATTTTAGCAGCTTCCATATCTATATAAAAAAAACAAGTATTCTCAAAACCTTTCTGTTTTAAAAATTTAAAGGAACAATACATGGTATCTGTAACTTTTTTCCAATCTCCTTCTGATGGAACAGTAATATTATTATCATTAAAATACTCCTGAATACAAATATTGTATGCTTTTTTAATGATATTAATTGTATCAATCATATAAGCACTATTCATTGTATTTTGCGCTATGAATTTTTGACCGATCACTTTATTAATAACAGTTGATAATACTATTAATAACACTAATATTAAAATCGATTTCTTTTTCATTTACTTAGTTTTGTTTTTTAATATTCTTTTCAATATGCGCTAGCTTAGGAAGCTGGAGGTGGTATTTTTTTTACATTGCTAAAAAACCAAAAGCTTCTGTATATAATTTTACCTCCATCTTGAGTCTGAGCTACCCAATAATAATTTTTGCATTCAAATTCAAATGCTGACAACTTATCAATATTATTTTTATACCACTTTGATCTTCTTAATTTTCTGTATTTTACATACTTACAAACATAGCGTTTGCCAAACAAGCAATTTCTTTTCGATAATCTGGTATTTACACCATTAAGAACCAAACTGTCAATTTTACCCTCTTCTGGATACACTTTGTATGAGAATATTGTATCATTCCTATAAAAATATTTGTTTACATAATTAAATACCGGATATTGGCACATTCCAACCTTACATAAAAAAGCAAAAACAAGCATTAATATAAACTTTTTCATTTGTTTAATATTGTTTAATTTGAAGACTTGTTGATCTGGGCTTGAATGATATAGCATTATTTGATATATCTTTAATCTTAACTGAATCAGTATTATTTAATTTTGGCAAACAATTTAGAGTCAAAGTAATTCTCCTACCGAAAATGCAGTCATGCTTACTTCTTAAACTCAAACTTTTACTAACTCGAAGATAATCTTTCGTTTATTCCGCTTTCTTGGCCTTTTTGGTGGGTTGATTTCCGCCGAATGAGTAGCTTATTCCGGCCATAAAATTAAATCGTTGTGATGGATAGTTGAATAGATGGTAATTGCGAGTTCCAGCGATATTGTTGAAGTTTAGGAAAGCACCTAAGTTTTTGGTGTAACGATATTCAATTCCAAGATTGATATCAAAAATTGAATTTAAAGATTTAGATACCAACGATCTGTTTTCAAAATCACGATACATGATTCCATTAACCATAAAGACATTGGCTTGAATAATAAATTTATCTTGAATGTTATAATTTGCCATTAAAGATACCTCTAAAACTGGCTTGTGCCAAGCATCACTTTGATTGGTGAGTGTGTATTGGTAATAATTTGTACTTAATACAACCCACAATTTTTCTTGATTTCGATAGGTTAAATCAGCACGAAGATGAACTAATTGTGCTTTATCAATAACCGTGTTGAAGGTATTCTTAAGGATGTTTGCTGAATCTGTTACATAAAAAACCATATTATCAATTTCGGATGCATCACCAAAAATATTCAATTGCAACGACGAACTTAAATTGCTTTCAAATCCTGCATAAAATTTATATTTGGTATTTTGAAAAGATAAGTCGAAGTTTTTACCCAAAAATGGATTTTCAGCCATTGCTTTTCTATATGTAAATCGCTCCATATCTCCAGTAACCCCAGCGTGAATGGCCATAATCTTAGGAATAATGGTAAAACGTGCTTCGGCAAAAGGATACGCATAGAAATTTCCATTGCTACCAGACTCAGACTGAATTACCGCATTTAACCCAACTTTGAGTTCGTATTCTTTATATGTGGTTGCAAAAAATGGCTGAAATTTTATTAACGAATAATCTCCTGTCTTTAAAGTATCCCATTTATTATTGATATAATCTAAGCTAACCGTTCCTCCAATAGTTTGAAAATCAGTAAATTTAAGCCATTTTACACGTTTAGACATTGTTGAATTAACCAAAAGTGCGCTTTCGCTATTGTCGTTATTATCTTGCAGAAAGTGATATTTAATTCGATAGTCATTTTTAAACGCATCTATCGAAGCGTTGTTAGAACTGAGTTTCACATCCGCAGTGAGCACATTAATTAAATGGCGAAGGGCCCCTTTTGACAAATCAAATGCAGGAAATGAATTTGGGTTAAATCCATAATATTGAACCTGATTTCTATTATAATCTACAGCCCCATCGAGCGTATAATGGTTGAAAATTCTTTTCCCGTATAGCCCCAATTCGCTCTCAGCAAATCCCTGATAAGCGTGATCTTTAATAGCACCAGCAGAATTAATATGCTTAATATGCGCGCCAAGAGTTCCAGTAGTTGACCGAGTATTATTCAAAAACAGTTCAAAATATGGTGTTGTGTAGGTTCCCATACCAACTTTAATCAAGTTACGATATAATCGCGTAATTGGTTCTCCAGAGACTTTAGCTGCACTAATTGACATTGGAGTGTACGTAGTTTCAAACAACACAGATTCAATCGAATAGGTCATAATTGGTTTCGTACTCACGGTATCAATAATTTGAGCTTTCGTATTAATTTTAAAAGCATCGGAAAGCACTGGATCAAATCCAGATTGAATTTTTACAATTCCACCTGGTTGAGCGATTGCCGAAGACAATGATACAGAAACCAAAACGGTTAAACAATATATTATTTTTTGATACATTTTCATATACTCAGTTTTTTTATTCATTTCAATTGCTATTTAAATACCTGATTGATTAATCGTTAGAATCGTCAATTGGGTTAACTTTAGGCTTATTTTGAGAATTTTCTATTTCAACTATGGCATTATATTTATCTTCTGCAATTTTCTTCAAATCTGCTCCTTCGTAGTTATCCATAATACTTTTGTAGGTATGTTTAGCTTGAAATAGATTTCCTTTTTCTACATAAATATCACCTAATAAAATGTATGATTTAGCCAACCAGAATTCATAAGGTGAACCAGCGCTCAATAAATCAAACACTTTTTTCTCAGAAACATCAAAATTTCCTTTTTTGTATTCAATTAAAGCCACCGAAAATTTAGCTTCTGCACCAGCTTCTGATTTACTTTTTAGCAACGTAAAACATTCATTTTGAGCTAATGTTAAACTATCTATTACTAATGCAGAACGAATAATGATCAAGCTACTTTCTTCAATTTGAGCAATAGTTAGCTTTTCAATTTTTTTAAATTCAACTGCTGCATTGATCGCTTGAGAATAGTTCTTTTGATTGAAAAATATCCTCATTCTTCCAGAATTTGCTATTGTAATATTATTTTTTTCGTTTGCAATGAGTTTCAATCGTTCATAATATTTAAGCGCATTGTCGAAATTATTGTTAGTATATTCGATACCAGCAGCTGTCAACAATGATTTTTCCTCAAAAGAGGATCCTTTATTATTGGCAATAATATATTCGTAACCTTTTAGAGCATCGGCAGTTTTTCCGTTTTGCATATCGCACTCAGCGGCATAAAAAGTGGCTTGTGAGACAAAGAATCCTGCAGGATAATTTGAAATATAATCGGCAAATCCTTTACGTGACTTATCGCAATCGTTTGACAAATAGAGATTATAAGCTGCTTTAAACGAAATGGAATCTTGTTCGTTGGTAGACACATTTCCATTAGATTTTAAATATGTGAATAATGAATCAACATTATTATTTTCGGTATAAATATTTTTAATATTCATCAACGCTTCACTACTTTCAGTTGTTCCAGGATAATCGGTAACGACTTTTTTGAGTATTGCGAGCGCTTCGCTGTTTCGCTCCGTATTATTATAAACTAAGCCCAATTGAAGCATCGATGTTTTGACATACTGGCTATTTGGGAACACTTTAATTAGTTTACTATAACTTTCGATAGCCGCATTATAATTTCCTTTAGCATTGTATGTTTGAGCTAATTCGTAGTAACTATCATCGATATAATTTGATTTTGGATACGTTTTAGTTAGAATATTAAGGGTTGCAATTTCATCATCAGGACGTTTCAATGCTCCTTGCGAAAGTGCTTTTTGGTATAGGGCATAATCAACATCTAACTTATTCATTTCTATCACTTTATCGTATGACGAATTTGCTTCGGCAAAGTTCTTTTGAATAAAATAGCTATCCGCTGTCCGGTTTAATGCATCACTGACAATCATTTTATTTTCAACCCTATCCGCATTATCGTTAAACTTTCTAAACGCAGTAAGTGCATTGGAATATTTTTGTTGTTTAAACCAGCAATAACCGATTGTATAATGAGCAGTAGCATATTCTGGGGTTTCAAATGCACCTGGAGAAACTAGGAATTTATTCATAAAAATAAGCGAAGAATCGTAATTTTCGATAATAAAATATGATTCACCTAGCCAATAAAGAGAACTTGAAGTGTAAGATTTATGATACTGTTGAGTTAACGATTTTTGAAACATTGCAATCGCTTCTTGATAATTATCATCGTTGAATAATTGTAAAGCTCTAAAATGCGTCATACGTTGATATGAAGCCAATAATTTTGGACTTTTCTGATTGATTTTTTCAATGGAGGCTATTGCGGATTTGTAGTTTTTTGTAGTTTCATATATTGCAACTAAATAGCCATTTACCTCATCAATACGTTTTGAATTTGGATATGTGTTCACAAAGTTTTCAAACGATGTAATTGCCGTTTGAAAAGGGTTTGAGGAAAGTTCATACTGTAGTTTTGCATAATTATATAAAGCATCTTCTTTTACTTTAGGAATAAAATCGAGTTTATATGCTTCGTAAAAAGAGGTAGAAGCAAAACTTTTTTTGCTAAGTTTGAGATAACAATCACCAATATAAAAGTATGAAATTTGGCTCATCGAGTCTTTTTCTGTAGTAACATGAGTAAAATTTTCCATTGCTTTTTCTAATTGATTGGAACGATAAGCTGAATACCCCAACTGGAAGTAATCGCTACGTAATGGCTGAATTTTACTCTTTTCAATATATTGTTCAAAATATGGAATCGCCTCTTTAAACATATTTGTATGATAATATGCTTCCCCAATTATTCTTATGATATCTGGTTTACGTTTTTCGGAAGATTTTTCGAGAAGTGCAGGTCCAATTTCTAAAATCTTCTCATATTTTTCTTGTAAATAATAGATTTGAATAATATAAAATGGAACTATTGGGTTAAAATATTCATCATCCTTGAGCAGTTCAAATCCGATGCGAGCGGTTTCGTAATTTTTTTCTGTATAGGCAATATGTGAGTAATAATAAGTTGCAGGAGCCTTATATTTACAATCAAGGTCTTTTACTTGCAATAAAAACTTTTTCGATTCGGTGTAGTTACTGTCAACAAAATAGCAATACCCTCTTCTATAGTTGTATTCAATTTTTTGTTCCGCTTTTAAGTCAGTAAAATCAAGTAATGCTAATTGATCAGAGCACTTTTTAAATGCTTTGGTTTGGAAATAATATCTTGCCAAATAAAAATGAGCAGACGGAATTGAATTATGTTGCGGAAACTGAACAAAGTAATCGTTAAACAATTGTTCTGTGTTTTTATGCATTAAACTAGAGGCACAAAAAGCACGATAATAATACGACATCGCTTTATTCTCATTTCCATTTTCTGGAATTAATTCAATAACTTGTTCAAAACAATGTTGAGCTGCAACATACTTTTCTTTTTGAATAAGTTCTACTCCAGACCGAAAGATGGCTTCAGGTGATTGATATATGGCTGTTTTTTGTGCGCTAACACTTATAGCTAAAACACTAAATAGCAACAAGATAAATTTAAAACTACGATTTTGTATCATAATGATTTTTATATTTTTTTGGACGAAATAAAATTACATAAAATAAGAGGATGGGATTTATTGCAATTATAGATTTATCAACAGTTGATTGTTTACTATGCTAATTTGCTAATGTGCTAATGTACTAATGTACTAATTTGAAAATTTGAAAATTTGAAAATTTGAGGATTTGAGGATTTGAGGATTTGAAAGTTTAATGATTGTTGGGTCTCCCTATCAACTTATAAACTTTAAACATATAAACAAAAAAGTTGATGGGTTGATAGGTTGATGGGTTGATGGGTTGAAATGTTGGGTCTCCCTATCAACTTATAAACTTTAAACCTATAAACAAAAAAGTTGATGGGTTGATGGGTTGATGGGTTGATGGGTTGATGGGTTGATGGGTTGATG
>JBAXTE010000036.1:0-42096 GCA_037130365.1 Bacteroidota bacterium | reverse complement strand
ATTTAATAATTAAAAATTAATGTTTAACCTGTAGCCATATTTTAGGACAAGACATTCTAAAAATAAGTTGATACAGTAAATAACAATTATAAACAAAATATTATGATAAATGTCGGAGGTGTTGATGTAATTAAAGAGTTAATCAACCTAGAACATCAAGTCGGAACTTTAGAAAGAATGTTAATTGAAATGAATAACCGTAATGCAAATATTCCTGGTTTTAGAGCTATTTCACAAGAAGAATATGACAAATTTAAAACAGCTGCAGGTGAAGCATTAATTGCTAAGTATCCACAATTAGGCTTAAAAATTGGTGGAAATGAGTAAGCTAACAAATATAGTTGATAAGAAAGAATTATCACTTCATTTTGATGGCAATAAAATAGGTGTAGTTACAGCTTTGCAATCTGAATTGGATGCACTTATTAGACTTGCAAAAAATGACCACGAAATTGTAACACCATCAAGAGTATATCACAAATTAACTTTTCAAGAGAACGGAACGGAATTTACAGTTATTGGACACAGCCTTAACAAAATGGGGATGACTTCAATGACTATAACATTAATGGAAATGTTAAGTGATTTTTCATTAGAGTATTTGGCATTAATTGGAATTGCAGCAGGTTCGGATAGTGAAAATCAAGATTTTGGCGACCTATTAATCCCTACTAAAATTTTTAATTACGAAAGTGGAAAATACACACAAGACAAAGAGGAGAAAATAATATTTACATCTGACAAAGATTCTCATGATGTAGACACTGATATAATTCAGCAATTGTCTGTCATTGCAAATAATCAAAATATACTTGATTCAATTCAAAATGCGTGGCATGAAAAGAAAGGTTATAAATTGAAAGCTCATGTGGATAATTTTGCTTGTGGTTCTTCTGTTGTTGCATCTAAATGTCGTGTAGCTGAAATTGAAAAGGATATAGCACGGAAATACATTGGAATTGACATGGAAACATATGCAATTGTTGCTGTAAATCAGCTAAAAGCAAAAGTTGAACCCAAAATGTTTGCAATAAAAGCGATTACAGACTTTGCCGACAGTGATAAAGACAATACTGCACATTCTTATGCATCTTTTACAGCATCTAAATTTTTCCTAGAATTTTGCTCGCGGATATTGGTTGACAGAATAAAAGAAAAGCGGGTAAGACACGCTATATAAAATTGCCGAGACCTGCTAAACTTCAGAGTTAAAGCATGCTTGGTAAGTCAGTGCATGTTGATGGAAAACGGTCCACGCAATCGGCAACTTTACATAGTGTCAACCGTTAGTGGCAAGGAAAAACACACAGTAATAATAATAACATAACATTTTCATTATGAAAAACGTAATTCTATCCACAGTAATCATATTTGTAATCAATTTATTTTTACAAATATTTGTATCACAATTTTCGAATACTGATAAAGGTCTAATTATAACTTCAGAGCCTATTAAAGAGGATTCGATTCATTATATCCAAACCATGATTGTCTCGAATTACGAGCAAAAAACAATTAATAATCTAGAATTTATTATTGAAAATGCAGAAATTGAATCAATCTATACGAGTAACAAATGTAAGATTAAACAAGAAAAAAATAAATTGTGTCTATTAGAGCTTTATCCAAAAGCTAACATCACTATTTATCTTAGCTTGGTTGCAGAAAAAAATTTAGATGGAAATCCAAACCTAATTCCATTAAATAATTTAGACCATTCTATTAAATATGTTCAATCTTCAGAATTAAAGAGAGCTTCAGAAATTCCGTGGATTGGGTCAATAATCCTTTCAGGATTGGTTTCACTAATATATTATTTAATTGCTTTCTACTTATATTTGAAATTTACCAAAATCCAAGAAAGATTAACAGAAACATCTAAAAAGCTTACAAGTATTCAAGACAAAGATATTATAATAAACGAAAATCATGAAACTAAGCTTTCAAATATTGAGAATAAAATGCGAAAAATTGAAGCATCGAGTAGTAAAATTAGATTATTACTTTTAACAAGAATACGTGACTTGAAAAAAGAAAATGATTTCTATAGGGAAATTATAAAAGATGTGGCTAAAAAAACTTCAGAGGCTGGCTTCAATATTAAGGAAATATTTGAATTGGTCACAGACAAACTAAAAACTTATAGTACAAGAGCGAATATTGAAAAAGAATTATCTCAAATAGATGTAATTGCTAGTATTCTTAAAAACAATTCCAAACAGAATGATTAAGAATATTACTTTGAAAAATCCCCAGCCCCTA
Source organism: Bacteroidota bacterium (assembly GCA_037130365.1). Lineage (GTDB taxonomy): Bacteria > Bacteroidota > Bacteroidia > Bacteroidales > WCHB1-69 > JBAXTE01. The sequence goes on along the minus strand of JBAXTE010000036.1, from coordinate 39,834 downwards.
ACCGCGGTTCATTTATAACAATCATTAAGCTTTCTTTTTCCGCAAAATTGTTTTAATCTTTAAAATGGAGGGCATGGTGTCCCCAAACAAAAAACCCCATGGTTTTAACGACTCAATATGGTCGAAGATCAATTTTGTAATGGCAAGAAGTGGTATGGATAAAAACATTCCAGACACTCCCCATAATGCATTTCCTGCTATCACTACAATTACAGAAAAGAGTGCATTTATTTTCACTTTTGAGGAGACAATAATCGGAACGATGTAGTTATTGTCGATTAATTGTATGATATAATAGAGTATTAATACGTACAAGGCATACCAAGGCGAAGATTCAGTAGCAATTGCCACCATCATGGGCAAGGCTACGGCTACCAATCCTCCAATATATGGGATGAGGTTTAAAAGTGCGCCAATAATTCCAAGGAGAACGGCATATTCAATTCCAAGGACTAATAATGCCCCGATATCCAAAACAGCAACAATAATTGCCTCGATAATCAATCCAGTGAGATACTGTTGAATAACCGTTTTGATTTGAGTCACAATTTCGCCTACCTTAATTTTATCGGTGGAATCAAAAAGTTTATGAATAAAATCAAGAATTAGCGGTTGATAAAATAAAATCATAAAAACATATACAGGAATTAAAAACAAAACAACTAATCCGTTGCCTAGCGATAAGAGCGTTTGACCTATCGCGCTGCCACTGCTATCGATAATTTCTCCTTTGGTTTGTAAAATCCATGCATGAATTTTGGCTGCATTGATGTCGAAATATTCCGAAGCCCACGTAATTGATTGGTTGATGATAGTGGTGAATTTATCGACCAAAATGGGCCATGATTCGCTAAATTGGCTGGCCTGAGAAATTAGGATCATTCCTACAATTGCAATTATGATAAATGTTAATAGTAGCGTGAAGGAAATTGCAATAATTCGATTTATTTTCAGTCGTGTAAAAAAGTTCACCACTGGACTCAATAAAATTGCAATTATAATTGCAAATACAATGGGTACAATAATTTCTTGAGCTATATATAAGATGGCTACCAAAGCGATAATACCCACTAAGAAAATGGATGATTTTGCGTAAAAAGGGATTGTTGTTGCTTTTGATATCATGAGTTTGTATGGTTATAAAGCGATTGTAAATGTTTTTGCCGTTCGCTATGTTTCATCATCCGAATCGGACTTTTCCTTTTTGAAAAACTTTTGAAAAATTGATTTTCCAATTGATATGATGTCTTCGGAATGTTGTGCCACTATGTTTGTGACTCCAAATTGCAATATTGAGCCAAGAACTTTTCGGAAAATGTTGTCGGATGAACCGACCGCTGCTTTTTTAGTTAAATAACCAGATACTAGAGCTAAAGTGGTGGTTAATAGATTATCTATTAAATATGGAGTAGAGTTTAGTTCTGATAACGTTTTTTTGAGGATATTTACTGGTTTTAAACTCTCGTATGTATTATGGATGGTTTCTTTTATGCTTTCTAGATCTTCGTGCTGCTTTACTTCTAATTGTTGAATTGCGATTTTTAATTCAGAAGCTGTTCTGATGTTTTCCATGTTATTTTATTTTAGCACTTGTTTGATTAAATAATTTTGAACAATATGTTTTAGCCAATTATGCATAAAAACGTCAAGAATGATGACTGTTAAGAAGTAAAAAGCGGCAATTGCAAAGAATCCATAATAGATTTTTCCAAAGATTTCGCCGAGCCAAAACGCAATTCCTAAATTAATAAACAGCATAAATGAAGTGATGATAACTACAATAAATGTGTGGGAAATAATTGTAGAAACCACATCGGAAGTCTTCTCTAGAGCCTTAAGTTTTATTAATTCGTAGCTTGTCTTGCCGTAATCAGTTGTTTTTTTAAATAATGACTCTATTTGGTTTGTATTATCTTCCATTGTTTGTTTTTTTTGAAGTTTAAAAAATATTTAGTGTCCGCAAGAAAACTAAGTGATTGAGGAGAAAACGACGAAGTTGGTGTTTTAGCTTCGCTGAGCTCTCCGCCAGCTGGCGGATCGGTTCATGCAAGCACTATTTAAACAATATTTCCTTCCAATGTAATGCCAAATACTATAAAAAGGGGGGATTATTTTAAAGTACTGGCATTACTCCGAGGGGTATCGGAAAGGATCTTGAAAAAGCGGAGAACAAAATTTTAAAAGTCCCGTTTAAAATTCCCTCCCGTAATAATGAGAGGGAATTTATAAAAGGAAAGGTGATGTTCCTTTATCGCTTTTAGTTATTTTTTTGCAATTTCATTTTTACTTTTGTCGTGTTCAACAAAATCGGTGATATCTTCTTTTGTCTTTTTGAACTTTTCAGTTGCATTATCGATAAATTCATTGAATTTTTCTTTGACGGCATCTGTGTAGTCATCTTTTTTTCTGACAATTTTTCTTCTGGTTTCAGAACCTTTATCTGGTGCAAATAAGATTCCTAATGCTGCTCCAGCGGCTAAGCCTGCTAAAGCGCCCAATGCGATTTTTCCTTTACTCATGATTTTTGATTTTAAAAATTATTAATAGTTATTTTTTTTACTAGATTTTTTTCCCTTGAATAATTCGAAGTAAAATAGCGATTATTGCAATTATTAAAAGGTTATGGATGAAGCCACTTGCGCTGTAGACAAATAATCCAACTGCCCATGCAATTACTAAGATTACGGCAACGATATATAATAAATTACTCATAATAGATTGTGTTTTAAGGTCTTTTTTTTTAGAACTTGAATCCAATTGTGCCTTGATACCAGGTGTTTTTATAACGAGGAGTTGTAGAGGTTCCATCACCATTGTTTTTTGATAAATCCCAACCTGCCCTTGCTCCAATTACAATATTTTTTATATTGATGTCGATGCCGCCAATGAAACAAAAGGTATTCTTACGGATATTTTCATTGTTAAACTCTTGTTCTTGATCGTAGCTATAAATTGTGTTTGTAAATTCGTTTTTATAACTAAGTAAGTAGGAGTATTGTGGTCCTGCTAAAATGGTGATAAATTCACTAGGTTTTAAAGCTACAAAAATTGGGATGTCAAGATAGCTTGCGGTGTGAGTGTATTTGTAGTCAAATCCTAGAATGCTTCCAGTAGCTTGAAACCCTTTTTGTGAGTATAAAACTTCTGGTTGAACGCCCAGATATTTACCAATAGGAATTGCTAAGAATACACCACCAGCAAAACCAAACTTGCCATCTGCATTAAATTTTTCGCCTTGCGTATCATAAACGTTTGCGTAGTTTAAGCCAACCTTTGCTCCAATTTGAAGTTTTTCACGAAAATCTGAATCCGTGTTTTGTGCGTTGCTGAAGCTAGCCATGCTGGCAATAGCTAATAGTAATAAAATTGATTTTTTCATTTTTGTTGTGTTATTATGTTAATATTTGAAAGTAATTTTTAATTGAAATTATCTTGCTTTACTTAAAGGAAGATCTTTAATGGTTTTTCCTAGTTCATCCAATTCGTAATTGAAATCTGATTTGAATTTACGCCACTGTTCTTTTCCATCGGCTTTAAAATCATCGAGTCTCTTCTTTAAATCGGTGTTTTTTTGTTCCAATTCAGCTAACTTCTTATCGTATTTAGCTTTGTTTTCTCTTTTATCGACGGCATTTCTTGCTTTAAATTCTGCAATGCTTTTTTCGTGAGCAGCGATTTTCTCTTGAGTTTCTTTTTTGTACTCTTGAATAGAGTCGTTTGTAGCTTGGTCTAAATCCTGTTTTGCATCTGTTACCTTATTTTCGGCTTCGAGCAAATTTTCCTGAGCATTTTCGACTTTTTTATTCGTCGATTGACATCCCGAAAATATTGCTCCACTGGTGGCAATGATTACTGCAATGGTAATAATTCGTTTTTTCATTATTTTAATTTATTAGTTGTGTTATTTTGTACTGAAACCATAATTTTCTTCATATTAATTCTAGGATTTTGTCTATTTCTGCTTTTGTTTTTCCTAGTTTGATTTGAAGTTTTCCAAGCATTTCCTCCTTTTTACCTTCATCAAACAATAGGTCATTTTCGGTTAGTTTAGCAAATTTTTTCTTGAGCTTGCCTTTTTGCTCATTCCAATTACCTTTTAATTCAGTTGAGTTCATGATGATTATCCTAAATTGTGAGTGAATTCTCACACTACAAAGGTGGTACTATTTGACTGCGAAAGCATTACATAATTATCGGTTATTGTTACATGATTCACACTTACTTAATTTGAAAATTTGAAGATGTACCAATTTGAAAATTTAGATAGCAATTTTTCAAACCTGAATTTTCAATATTTCACCCTTCAGGGCGGGGCAAAAAATATTGAAAATTGCTTTAGTAATTAAATGGAGATAGCCAATGTGAAAATTAATTTGAAAATGTACCAATTTGAAAATTTGAAAATTAAGATAGCAATGTGATAATTGATTAATGTGATTGAAGATTTCCTATTTAGTTAAATATTGCTTTCCGTTAATGGTGATTGTTTTGCAACGGATAATAGTATAACTTACTGCTGCCACTTCGCCGTTACGCAAGATTTGTTTAACTCCGCTAAAGGAGACGATTCTGGCCACGACTGCTTCTTTGACAAATTGCTCGGAGAAGCTTTTAGGCACACGCAAGATGATTTTGTTGTCCAGAATCAATCCTTTCAGATTGCCTTGTTTATCTTTCTGCAATTCAACAATCTTTCCTTTACTGTAGATGTTCTCTTTTTTATGGGCAACTGCAGGAAGAAGTGGGATGGAATCGAAAACATTTTTTCCATTGAAAGAAATCCCAATTGGTTTAATCGCCTTTTCCCCTTGAGTCAAGACAACTTCAAACCCATTCACGGTGATTGTGTTGCCAATTTGAACAGCAGATGTCAGTTGCAACCCTTTGGTAGTTGGAAATTTTACTAAGAAAATCCCATTGGTTGTTTGGAGGTTTAAGCCATCATACACAAAGTCATCGTTGTTAACCCAACCAGCAACTTGACCAGTTACAATCAATGCTTTTTCTACGGTTTTTCTAACTGCTTTTGGGGCACGTTTTGTTTTTTGTGCAATACTTGCGAATGGAATAGCCAATAATAAAGCTACTACTGTGGATAACATAATTTTTGATTTCATAATTTTTAGATTTGATTTGTGTTTAAATATAGGTTTTATAACTAATAGAACCATAACTGTTTGCGGTGGATGCCAAGTCCATATTTCATCTTACAAAGTTGATTCAATTCAATCCCTAAAACGTTACATAGTTCTTAAATTAAATTGCATCATTCACACTTACTTAATGTGCTAATGTGCTAATTGATTAATGTGCTAATTGATTAATGTGCTAATTGATTTGAAAATGTACCAATTTGAATCCCGATTTAGATTTTGTAAGTTTTTTTGAACAAAAAAAGTCAACAAAACTTTATCGGGATGAAAATGGAGATAGCAATTTCCTTTAATCTTAATTTTCAATATTTCACCCTTCAGGGCGGGGCAAAAAATATTAAAAATCAGCTAAAAGGGGCCAACGAGGATTGTTTTATTTGAAAATGTGAATCCTCTCCGAAAAATTTAATTTGCACCTAAACATCTAAATATATTTGTTTAAAATACTGATATTCAATGTTTCACCCTTTAGGGACGGGGCGAAAAAACATTGAATATCAATTTTGTATGCTTTTCGGAGTGGACTCAAGATGTACCAATCCCGCTAAAGCTGGACACACGCTAAAGCGTGGCAGGCACACGCCATGGCGTGGCAGGCAAGTTTTGAAAATTAAGATAGCGAATTATCCCCAATTTTTACACAAAAAAAAGTCCACTATATAAATATAATGGACTGATGCTGTTTTGGTTGTGATATTATTGAGCAATCAGTTTTCCTGATTGTATGGTTCTCGAATTGTCAGATATCGTGTACAAATAAATTCCAGAAGGCAAATTATTCGTTTCAAGAGTGGTTAGTTGTTTGGTGATTTTTTTTACCATCACTTCTTCCCCAAGGATATTGTAAATTTTAATTACAGCATTGTTTACTTCAGTATTTGTCGCAATCATTACGTTAATCCTAGTCGAAAATGGATTTGGATATACCGAGAATGTTTTTGTAGAATTAGCTCTATCCAATGATCCAATTTTAGTCTCAATACATAACGATAAGGTTGCGTTTTCAGAATTGACAATCAGCACACATGTACCATTAACAACCACATTGTAGTTAGAGGCGGTGTCAGAAATTGCCATTGAAGAGATGATCAGTGTATCCGAAGTGGCTCCAGATATTGTTCCGCCGTTGGTTAAGTTTACAGTGCCTTTTCTCCATTGATATGTAAGTCCGGTTCCAGTTGCCGTTACCGAAAATTTGACCACACTGCCTACACATGCAATTTGTTCCGCAGGTTGGAATGTGATGCTTGGAATGGTGTTTATGACCATAATTGCATTCGTTGATGTAACAGTGCCTGGACAAGTACCTGTGATAACCACATTGTAATTAATTGCTGCATCAGATCCATTTGCTGGGTCCAGACTAAGTGTTTCTGTGGTTGCTCCAAGTATGTTTCCGCCATTAATTAAGTTCACAGTGCCTTTTCTCCATTGATAAGTAAGGCCGGCTCCAGTGGCTGCTGCTGTAAAGTTTACAGGACTTCCTGCACACACTTCTTGGTTAACAGGTTGCAATGTAATGCTGGGTGCTGTGTTGATGGCTAGTGAAACATTTGCAGAGGTGTCGTTTGGGGATGAAGGTCCAGAAACTATCACATTGTAATTGGTGGCAACATCTAAAACAGTGGTTGGGTTAATAGTCAGCGTTGCCGAAGTGGCACCTGTAATATTTCCACCATTGACTAGAACGGTAGTTCCTTTTCTCCAATGATAGGTGAGTCCTGTGCCTGTTGCAACTACGGTGTAATGTACGGAACTTCCGGCACAAACAGTTTTATTTGTTGGCTCCGTGATGATGTTTGGAGGAGAAACCATTCCGCAACCGGCAGGCATAATTGCCGTGATTGCAGCAGTAGTCAATGTGCCAGTGGTTAATAACAATCTTCCATCAAGAGTCATTCCTGTCTTTAAACTTGCTGCGCCATTGTTGCAGACAATTGTACCTCTAAAAATTGAGTAGTCGTTAATATCTACGGCTCCATTTACTTCCCAATATACATTTTTCGATTTTGCTCCGTTCATCAAAATAACTTTTGAATAGGTGCTTGTGGAGAGTGCTCCGTTAATGTGAATCATAAAAACAGCGTTGGAATCGCCAAGTGCGTTGAGGTAAAGGGTGTCGGTTAACACGGTAGCGGCATTCAAAATGTACGCATGAGGGGTCAGTACCAAGTTTCTTCCAAATTGGGCTGGATACAATAGTTCAATATCATAAGGAATTAGGTTGAGATATGCGTAGGCGTTAAGCAAATCTGCCGCCGCTGCCGCTGTAGAGCCATCGGCAATTGGGTGAATGGTTCCGTTGACATTCAGTGCATTAAAGCCGGTTGTTAACCCCACGTTTGTACCAACATCACCAGTAATTGTTGAGATTCCGGTGTTGGTAACTGCTCCATCCGAAGAAAATATTGTATAACAAGCAGCAGAAGCAAGTGCAGGTGCAGAAGGACCTAAAAGTGTTGGACTTCCACAGCCAATTGGGGTGTATGCCAATATTCCATTAATCGTGACAGATCCCGCGGTGGAGAGCGCACGTCCTTCCAAAGTGTCTCCGGAATTCATTATGATGGCGGCATTGTTGGCAATCACGGTTCCTTTCATACTTGTTCCAGAAGCCATACTCACCACACCTTCCACTTTCCAGAAAACGTTGCATGCCAAGGCGCCATTGATTAATTTCACTTTTGTATTGGCGTTGGCGGATAGCGAACCTTGAATCTGAAAAATAAATACGGCATTGGCATTTCCTTGAGCGTTTAGTGTGAGGTCTAAATTTATGGTTGCAGCACTCGAAATTGAGTAAACGCCCGCAGTGAGAATTTGTCCATTACCCAGCAAAGAAGCAGGAAAAAAATTTGGGACAGTACTGTTTAATTGATTGTAGGCAATCAGCAAATCGGCAGCACATTGTCCGCTAGCGAGGTCAGCATCGTGCATTACCCCGTTTACATTTCCAAATGCAGTGCTGGAGCCATTGTTCGTTCCAACATTTCCAGTAAGTTGAGAAATCCCAGTGTTACTCACCGCTCCATTGGTCGAAAAGAGGACAAAATCTGCAGCTGTTCCTAAATTAGGTGCTTGACCGTAACTTACAGAAGCCGTAATCAATATAAATGCTGCTGATAGGGCTAAAAGTAGTTTTGTTTTCATTCTAAAATATTTTATTCTGTAAATGAATTTTTACATTACCACAAAGGTAGACTAATGCATAGCTAAGCGTGTTACATAACTATGGCAAATAGTTGCATTTTTCACACGTACGAAATAATAGAAGATGCGTCAGTCTGAAAATTGAATTTCTGGTGGTTATTTTCTGATTTGTTTGGGCGTGTCCTCGTCTCGGCATAACATCTGTGAGCAGCTGATTCCTGCCAAAATGCCGAGCCGAGGTCGGGCTATCCGCTCCAAGTCCTCGCTTTGCTGTGGGCTTTCCGCTACTATCCCTCACGCAGAAAGCAGATTCCACGTTGGAAAATACTATGCAAGTATTAAGATTCTGGAGGGATTAATAGTATTTTTTTTTTAGCACTCATCAAATTCACATCACAAACTGCGCCCAAAGGGCGCACGCGCGTTTGCAACGCGTGTTGTTCAAAACATTATTAAAATTATTTGACAACTCTAAAGAGCCCCTTCTTTATGGCGCTTTTGCCTTCACTTTTGTACGCATTGAAAACGCGCACGTGCTGGTTTTCAACTCACGCCAGCTTAGGGTTTAAATAAAAAAGACAGGTTGGCTAAATAAATAGACTACCTGTCTTTTGGGTTGAGGAAAATATCAAAGTTTAGGGTTTTTATTTTGTGGAGACAATGTCAATCACAACCGTTCTGTTGTAAAACCGTTCTTCTGGGAACTTGTTTTCAAATGGAGTTAAGTTTTGATCTTCACCGAATCCAGAAACTTCAAATTTCACATCTTTTCTGCCAGATTTCAGCAATGCTTTTTCGAAAATGGTTTTTACATCGCTTGCCCGAGCGAAGGATAATTTTTGGTTGTTGGTAGCATCTCCGATAATATCGGTATAGCCACGAATAATTACTGTTCCGCCGATAGGAATCTTTGGAGTTACCACTTCGGTTAAGTACTTTTTGTAAATTGCGATGGCTTTTGAATCGTTGAATTCGTAGATTACGCTAAACCTCATTCCTTCTTCTTGTTTTGTAGGTGTCCAAAGCGTAATATTCACTATTGTATCTTTTGTTATGGTTGTTCCATTTATGGTTTTGCCAATTAGGGCTGCTTTATATTTGCCTTCGGTGCGAGTTCCCAAAATTGCTTTTCCAGAAATATTCACTTTGTCTTGAGTGTATGGTCCAAACGATTGAATCATTCCATTTTCGTCGGTTATTTGTAACGACCACGAGGATAGTATTTTATCTGCATCAATAATATAAAATGAAACTAGACTGTCAGATGCTGGTGATTGAATTGGATTAATTATGATAGGTTTTAAGGAAGCATTTTTGCCACTTTGGAATTCCATTAGCAATGCAGGAGATGAACTCTCGATTGAAACTCGGCGATCGCATTGACGAAGAAGATCGAGTTCTAGTTTATCCCCTTGCTGTTCTGAAGGAAGTTTTGGTTTGTTCCGACCTTCAACGGCGATTCTCCACGAAGTAATCCCAAATATGTTAACGAGATATTTTTTTACTGATATAGCCATGTCAAGGCCATCTTTGGACCCTTTCTCCGAAGAACCAACTAATTTAATGGTTGATTGTGGACTTTTTTGCATGCGGTGTCCAAGTATGTTTATCACATTATAATAGGCATTCATTTGTCTGTTCGAACGTCCAGAAAATTTAATTGGAGCAAATGCTTCCAATTGATCTTCCTTAAAATCTTTTGCTTTATCTTTTGCGATTAATACATAACGGGTTGGAATTTCGGTAGATCCAAGATCGAAAAACACATAATTGCGAAGAGGAAATGTTTCTCTCACGCGGAGTTCTGCAGGGATGCTTTTGGGAGCATTCACATAAAATTGAACATCAGGAATCTCTTTTTCTGAATCTTTCATTGCTTCAAAGGAATTGATGTGAGTGCCGCCACCACTGCCAGTTCGGATTGAAGAAAAATATCCATTGCTGTGTTTATTATTTGTAATTACTTTATAATCAATATATTGCTGACTTAATGGAGAGCCCAAATTTTTCACAATCCCAAATCCAAATCCATCAAATGAACACATAAAAATTTTTAAACCACCACCACCAAAAATCGGGAATATTTCATCGCGTTCTGTATTAATCTTATTACCTAGACTCTCAGGATTTACCAATGCATCTTGGACGTTTCTAGAAACTTTATTAAGCTCCACACCACCTATTTTTAATGCTATCACCTTAGAGTAAGATTCAATCGCATGACCAAAAGGAAATCTAAAATTATACATGTCTGTTGTAATTTTATTATGCGATTTTTCATTGGCAAAAAGATTCATGCTAATCCCAAGGAATAAAAAAATGGGAATTAATAATGTTTTCATATTTTTATGTTTTATTGAATTTGTAATTTTGTGGTGAATAATTTAGGTTTTTTGAATAATTCATTTCCGTATAAATAGCAAATGGTTATGTTTTAGAACATTGTGGACTCTTATAGCCCATAGGGCTTAAATATCAATAAAAAAATCACTATCCAAAAAGACTGTTTGCCCATAGGGCATTAACCCTTTTTGATAAATATGGTTAATTCCCTACGGGAAATTTAGAACATAACGACAGATTTTTTTATTGATATAAATGCCCTACGGGCAAGAAAGGCAGTTAATGATTGAAGTATAAAGTTTTCCACGTTGTTTTAAACATAATCTAACGATTTAATTGTTTGCCAAGCTTGTCTGGATAAAATTGGGAACACGTTCATATAACTTCTGGTTTCAACTATTTTTTCAATGTTCTTTCTGCTCTCTTTTTTTCTGCTGCTTTAGCTTTTTTCTTAAAAAATCCTCTCAGTAAGAAATTATGTTTGGCTGCTTGCATGTTTTCGTCTAACCCTTTAGAGCTCTTTTTCAGGTTTATGATGGTTTGATCCAAGTTTTGAGCAAGGGTTGAGTCCTGAAGCAATCTTCCCAGAGTACCATTTCCGCTGTTAATTTTCATGGTAATTTCGGCAAGTTGTTCTGTAATTATTTCGGCATTTCCTGCAGTAATTTCAACGCTTTCCATAATGTCATCCGTTTCAACTGGTTCGGTTGATGAAAGCTGGTTCCCCTCAATTACAATTGGAGCAGAATTGCTTCCTTTCGAAATAATTAATAGCCGATCGCCAATAAATCCTTCAGAACCAATACCTACTTCACTATCGGTTTTTATAAACTGCTGAACTTCAATTTTAATTGACATTGAAACTTCTACGGCAGAGTCGTTCACAATACTGATATTATCTACCGTGCCAACATTTACCCCCGAAAATCGGATATTATTTCCAACTTGCAATCCACTCACATTCTTAAATGTGGTGGTGAGGTAAAATACGGGGTTGAACATATTTCGTTGTTTTCCAATAATAAATATTGCAATAACAAATAATGCCAATCCTCCGGCAATAAAAAGGCCTAAGCGAATTTTGAAATTTTCTGTATGTGTTTTCATTCGTATATAGTTTTTAGTAGGTTGAATGATTGTTTAGAATTTGCATGATTCATATTTTTTTAAGTGCGTTGACTATTTTAGCTAAATAGGCTCGGTATATCAAAATGTTATTTAAAGAATGATTTGATTAACACGTCATCTGATTTTTCGAATTTTTCTAAATCTCCCTCCATGTATATTTTTCCTTCGTTTAGCATTACAATCCGATTTGCGGTTGCTCTTGCACATTCAATATCATGAGTGATAATAATTGAAGATGTTTTGTATTTTTTCTGAATTTCATTTATTAGTGCACTAATCTCATCCGAAGTAACAGGATCTAAGCCAGTTGTGGGTTCATCGTAAAGCATTATCATTGGATCGACAATGAGGGTTCGGGCTAAACTGATCCGTTTTCGCATCCCTCCAGAAAGTTGCGAGGGCATTTTGTTTAATGCATCAGCCAATCCTACATTCTCTAGAACTTCGTGGATTTTTGCGTTAATTTCTTTTTCTGTGAGATTTTTCTTCAACCGTTTCAAAGGAAATTCCATATTCTGTTTTACGGTCATAGAATCATACAAGGCACCACTTTGAAAAAGAAATCCAATTTTTTGCCTTATTTCACTCATCTTTTTTTGATTTATTGAGGCAACATTGTCCTCAAAAACAGTTATAACTCCTTCATCAAAATTCAATAAACCAACAATGCATTTAATCAAAACAGATTTGCCACAACCAGATTTGCCAAGTACCACCAATTGTTCACCCGTATAAAGTTTTAAGGAAACATTGGTCAATACTTCTTGCGTCCCAAATGATTTTTTGAGATTACGGATATCTATTACTGGTTCAGCTTGAATTATTATAGATGAATCAGCATCTTTCGGGATAGTTTGGGTTGTACTCATTTTACTAACATATCAGTGAATTGAACGGCAATTAGATCAACAATTATCACTAAAAGCGATGATAAAACCACCGCAGAGTTTGCTGCAATACCCACACTTTCGGTTCCTCTGCCAGCATTGTATCCTTTGTAACATCCAACAATGCTAATTACAGCTCCGAAGAAAAACGTCTTAATGATTGCTGGAATAAAATCGAGAAATTCGATATGACTAAACGCTTGTGAAAAAAACAAGGTAAATGTAACATCGCCTTTAATGTTTGCACCGACCCAACTGCCTAAGAGTCCCAAACCATCGGCGTACAAAACCAACAACGGAATCATCAAAGTAGCGGCCAATACTCTGGTTACGACCAAAAACTTCATGGGATTGGTGGAAGAGACTTCCATGGCTTCAATTTGCTCGGTTACTTTCATCGATCCTAATTCAGCACCCATTCCTGAGCCAATTTTTCCAGCACAAATCAATGCTGTAATTACTGGACCCATTTCTCTTACTAGCGATACAGCTACCATGCCCGGAAGCATCGTTACGGCTCCAAAACTAGCAAGCACTGGTCGAGATTGTATGGTGAGCACAAGTCCCATGATGGTTCCGGTTATTGATATTAGAGGTAACGTTTTATTGCCAATCTGATAACATTGGTGTAAAAACTCTTTAAATTCAAAACCGGGAGAAAAAGTCTCCTTAATTATACGAATTGTAAATAGGATTGCGTTTGCAATATTTAATAAAAAAACATTTACCCAACTTCTGGTAGAAATTGTTTTATCAGTGAGCTTAATTGCATGTTGTTTTACAATCCGTAGTTTTGGAATTATACGAATAACAGTACTATTTTTTTTCATTTTACCTTTTTTGTGATTCAAACATTTTTAATAGATTCAAAATCTCCTGAATCGGCAACCACTATAGTTTGCAATTTTAACTGTTGTAAAATATTCATGACTTATGTTTTTATTACATATGAACCTACGATCAAATCATGCCAACTCTGCTTTTTTGGATCTAAGGTGATGTACCAAATTCCAAGTCCGAAAGACAAAAAGGAGAAAATAGTGTAGATACATCTGGCAGTTGCTTTTATAAAACCCATCCTCTTTCCATAAAGATCGATTACTTTTAATTTTAGAATTTGTTCTCCAAAAGTTGCTTGATAAACACTGCTTTCGAGTATGCCATTATATAAAATCCAAGCGAATATATAGATCAAATATCGGTAATTAAAAGCATCATGGTTGATTTCGTTTATGTTGATTATATTGCTTAAAATCAGAAGCTTTTCAATAATAAGTAACGAGCCATAAACAATAAATAAATCAATAAGCGTTGCAAATAATCTAGCGCCTAAACCAGCATAATCGACCTCCAAATTGGGCGCTTTGTTTGATTTGTGTTTTATCCATTTGAATAAATTTAAGCTATTTGGCTTGCTTAAGTTTAGCAAATTCCGCTTGAGTACGAAATTGGGGATTCTATATGAAATTGCACTGTTTATGGAGTTCATGATTAATAGGTTTTGTAAATTTGTAGAAGCAGGCTAATGATCTGTATTCGTGATTTATACCAATACGGGACTGAAAAAACGTCAAATATCACGAGTTGGGTTTAAGGTTTTTTTCCGTTCTAAATATTCTTCGGTTGATATATGTCCCGAAGCAAGTTGCTTTTTTAATATATCGAGTGGCAAAACTTTCTTTTTCCGTTGACCTGGAATGTTGTAAGGGATTACAAAAATCCAAACAAGAAGGATGATCCAAACAAACCACCAGATTGGTCCCATTCCCCAAAAATAATTATCGTAAAACATGATTTCTATATTTTAAATGTGAATAATTCGATTATAAATGTTTGTAAAATTGAGTATTAATTCCAGTTTAGTTCGCCTGCTAACGTAATCCAACCATCTTCATCTTTTCCTTTTGCAATATTCTTAGTCCCGTTCCAATTCTGCCAATAATCATTTAACTTTTCGAAAGCGGTCTTTTTTACTATTCTTTTAGCCTTTTGGTTGAGTTTAACTTCTGCTTTTTTAATTACGGCAAATACCCCTTCTACTTGTTTTGTAGCATCTTCTGCTTTATTTTTTTTTGAAGAACAATCTACAATTCCAGTTAAAATAATAATGCCTTCGGTTGCTGTAACTTTAATTTTTGCAGCATTTAACATCGGCTCCAATTTAATCGCCTTGTGAACCTTTCTTTCTAAATCTTTATCAGTTGTCATCTGAACTTACTTTAAATCATGAATGCGTTTTCATGTTACAAAGGTAAATTCATCGATGCTATTCAGCGTTACACAATTTTTGAGAAGAGTTGCAATATTCACATATTTATTGAAGAGAATCGGGTCAACGTCAAAAGTCGTGGGTTAAGCTTTGCGGGTGGCATCACGCTTAAAGCGTGGCAAAAAATGCCGTCGCAAAAGCGCTAAAAGGAAACCCGAAATCAGCCACGAAATAGTTTAATCTCCTGATTTGCTTGAGTATTGTTCAACCCCATTCGGGGCTGAGTTTCACAGATATTTTGGTAGCCGCCAGTTCTACTGGCGGTTATTGATATTAAGCGCCATCAGCGCTAAATTGGAACTCCAAAACAGCCACGAAGTGGCTGAATGTGATTAACCGTGAGTGCAACTCACGGCTAAAATGCAAAAAAATCACTACAGCCACGAAGTGGTTGAACTTGTTTTTTTGCTCGTGCATTGTACAACCCATTTCGGGATTGTTATTAAATTTGTTCTAGTGGTATTAACCTAAAATGGTTTTTCTTGAATAAAAAGAACTTCTTATCTGTATTTTGTCTTTTTTGCTGATTTTTAAATAATTATGGGATTATCGGCGCAATTAAGTTATCTTTGTGAAAACAGCCATTAATATGAAAACAACTCCATTGTCCAACCACAGAAAGTCCGAATCTGAAAAAGAAAATTCAGTCGAAAAAAGCTCAAGCGATGAAGGAGTGTCAATGCAAAGCGCACCTATTACTAAAGAAGAGATTCAAATTTCAGAAGCAACAGAGGTTAAGGTAGATCCATATATTGTGGTCGCTATTGGCGCTTCGGCGGGTGGGTTGGAGGCAATCACCCAGCTTTTACAGAATCTTTCTCCTACGACGGGGATGGTTTATATTTATGTACAACATCTCAGTCCTGACCACAAAAGCATTCTTACTTCGCTTTTGTCAAAGGCGACTAAAATGGTGGTGCAAGAGGTAGAAGAGATGGATCGAATGGAACCCGATAATGTATATGTGATTCCATATAATAAAGAAATTGAGGTGGTTGATGGACATATTAAATTAATTCCCCGATCAAATATCAAGACCCCAAATTTATCGATAGATGTTCTCTTTTCTTCTTTAGCCGAAACACATAAGCAAAATGTGGTTGGAATTGTCCTTTCGGGAAGTGCCAATGATGGCACACGGGGATTAAAAGAGATTAAACAAGCCGGGGGAATTACTTTTGCACAGGATGATTCGGCCAAATTCTGCAGTATGCCAAATTCAGCGATTGCGGAAGGAGTGGTTGATTTCGTTTTATCACCAAAAGAGATCGCAAAAAAGTTAACATGGATTAGTAAACATCCATTAGTTAGGCAGAATATTGCAAAACCAGCACCAGAAGACGAAATAGAGAACAATAATCCTCACTTGAAAACAGTTCTTCAAATTTTATTTAAAGAAAAGAATGTTGATTTCAGTCACTATAAAATGAATACAATCAAGAGGCGAATGCTTCGAAGAATGTTAATAAATAAAGTCAAAACATTAAAACAGTACACGGAATTAATCGGACAAAAGGAGACTGAAGTAGATTTGCTTTATCAGGATTTGCTGATTAATGTCACTGGATTTTTTAGAGATACGGATGCCTTTCTCTTTCTGAAAAGTGTTGTATTGCCTCTCTTGTTAAAAAGTAAAACTACTGGAGAAACGCTTCGAATTTGGGTTGCTGCTTGTGCAACTGGCGAAGAAGTCTATTCCATTGCGATGATGTTGCTTGAAATAAAAGAAATTGAATCAAACCACATCCCAATTCAGATTTTTGCTACCGACCTTAGTGCAGAGGCGATTATTCAAGCACGTGCGGGTGAATACTCAGCACATCAGCTCAAAAATGTCTCTTCCAAACGGCTTAATCAGTTTTTTACAAAATCAAAGGATAAATACCATATCTCTAAGCCCCTTCGGGATATTTGCGTATTTGCCCAACACAATATTTTAAAAGATCCTCCATTTTCAAGAATGGATTTTATTAGTTGTCGAAACTTTTTAATCTATTTGGACACTTCAGCCCAGAAAAAAGCCATTTCCACGTTCCATTATGCGCTAAATGATGGTGGGTGCTTGATGCTTGGAAAATCAGAAACGATAGGACCCTCTACTCAATTATTTACTTCCCTAGACAAAAAATATAAATTCTTTTTACGCAAAAAGAAATCGGGGGTATGCAGAATTCCAGATGTTTTAGCTAAAATAATCCAAGCGGATTTACCCGAGACAAGCAGTATTGCTACCTCAATTCCAAAAAAGTTGCCTTCCGCAAGGAACAATGATTTAGGGAGTACCTTTGATGCGGTTTTGCTTGAAAACTTTATGCCCGCAAGTGTGGTAATCAACTACGATTTAGAAATCCTTCAATTTCGGGGTGCTACTTCATTGTATTTACAACACTCATCTGGTAGAGCTAGTTTTAATATATTAAAGATGGCACATATTGAAATTACATTTGAACTCAGAAATGCCATTCATCACGCCATTAAAACAAAGCAGACTGTTCGAAAAATGGGAATAGAAATGAACCGTGATCTTGCGGGGAATTCGATGCAAATTGTTAATTTGGAAGTAATGCCTCTTGAAATAGAAGGAGAGGAGCCAATGTTGATTGTTGTTTTCACCGGAAATCAGATGGAAATAGAGGTGCAAGCAGTAAAAGGTAAAAAGAATAACACGATTATTAAAGATCGTAGAATTCGAAAATTAGAAGAAGAACTTGCTTCTGCTCGCTCAGACATGGGCTCGATCACCCAAGATCAAGAAGCAGCAAACGAAGAATTGCAGAGTGCCAATGAAGAGATTGTTTCGAGTAATGAAGAGTTACAGAGTTTAAATGAAGAATTGGAGACCTCAAAAGAAGAAATTGAATCTACCAACGAAGAACTCACCACAAGCAATTTGGAACTTCATGCGCGCATTTTGCAAGTGGAAGAATTGTACAACTACTACGAAACAATTTTAGCCACCATTCACGAGCCGATGCTTATTCTTGACAAAAATATTCGAATAAAATCCGCAAACAAAGCCTTCTGTAAGAATTTTCATGTTACAGAAGAAGAAAGCATCGGAGTCTCTTTATATAAATTGGGCAATAATCAATGGAATATTCCAAGACTACGGGAACTTCTCGAGGACATTGTCCCAAAAAACAACTGCTTTCATGACTTTCAAGTTGAGCATACTTTCCCAATTATTGGTCATAGAACCATGCTCCTCAATGCACATCGAATCATTAAACAAAGTGTAAATGAAGAATTAATTGTCCTTACTATTGCTGATATTACCGAAGTTAAAAAGCTAGCGATAGAACTTGAACTGAGAAAAAAGAATGTAATGAGGGCACAACTCGATTTGGCTGAGGTTGCCGTTAAAGCGAAGCAACAATTTCTGTCAAATATGAGCCACGAAATCCGAACTCCCATGAATGCGATTATTGGATTTACCAATATTGTATTAAGAACAGAGCTTGACAATACGCAACAAGAGTACATGAATGCCATTAAAGTTTCTGGGGATGCGCTAATTGTTTTAATTAATGACATTTTGGATCTTGCCATGGTAGATGCTGGTAAGATGACCTTTGAAGATTCCCCCTTTAATTTGTCCGCTTCTATTTCCACAATGCTTCAGCTGTTTGAACCAAAAGCCAAAGAGAAAAATATTGACTTGGTGAAAAAATATGATCAAACGATTCCGGAAGTTTTAGTTGGCGATTCAATGCGTTTGCGCCAAATAGTCATAAATCTTTTAAGTAATGCCGTTAAATTTACAGCTAAAGGGAAGATTGAGTTGACTGTTCGTTTGCTGAAAGAAGATAAAGAAAAAGCAACCGTTGAATTTCTGCTCACGGATACTGGGATTGGAATTCCAAAAAACAGATTAGTTCAGATCTTCAATAATTTTGAGCAAATACATAGCAATACAAGAACTTCTTTTGGAGGAACTGGCCTAGGGCTTGCCATTGTAAAGCAATTGGTCGAACTTCAGGGGGGAACTCTTATTGTTGATAGCAAATTAGGCGTAGGATCGACTTTTGGGTTTACCATGAGTTTTAAGAAAATAAGTTCAAATTCCAAAAACGAGTCAGGGGATGCTCTGAAACTAGTTCAAAATATTTCCAAAACAGAATCGATTCCTAAATCAGTGAATGTGTTGGTTGCAGAAGACATCGCACTGAATCAACTTTTGATTAAAATTATTGTAGCCGATTTTGGGTTTAATATAGACATTGCCAACAATGGAAAAATTGCCATCGAAAAGATGCAAAAAAATACCTATGATATTATTTTGATGGACTTACAAATGCCCGAAATGAATGGCTTTGAAACTACAGAATATATTCGTAATGTAATGAAATGTGATGTTCCTATAATAGCCCTTACAGCAGATGTGAGCAATGTTGACGCCGAAAAATGCATTGCGGTTGGCATGAATGATTTTATCTCCAAACCAATTGATGAAAAAATATTGTATAGTAAAATAATTAATAATTTATCAATAAAAAAATAAGGATAATCAATTGTAAAAACACCCTGCCTTATATTGATGTCAACAAAAGGGTAGGGTGTTTTATTTAACAGAACCAGGATCGATTTAGAAGCTACAACTAAAGATTAAACGCTAATTTTATTCCCTCAATCAGCATATTGGCACCTAAAACTCCAAGAATAATCCCCATTATTTTGCCCATAATCACAAAGTTCTTTTTTCTCCAATTACAACACATTAAAGAGCAAGGCAAATGTGCCAGAATAAATAAATATCACAAAAAATTATTTCGTATTCACTTCTGAGTTCAATTTAACTGTTTCATCAAAAATAAATTTAGTAAGAAATAAATTTGTATGTTTGTTAAACCTTTTTTCAAAATTACTCACCGATGACCGATGAAATAATTATTTATCAAACCGATGAACTTTCAACTCGCATAGAAGTAAGAGTGGAAGAAGATACGGTTTGGCTAACACAGGCTCAAATGTCTGAGCTTTTTCAAACAACCAGAAATAATATAACACTTCACATTTCTAATATTTTTAAAGAAAAAGATTAATGAAAAAAATTATTATTGTGCTTATATTAATTAGTACTACTGGATATAGTCAAGTGAATTTTTTTAGAAATCCCATTGTTGTTGAGTGTGGTGATTCAATATTATATCAAGTAGAGGATACACTTGTATTTGATTATTTTACTCAAAAATTTAGCACCGAGTTTAATACTTTTGCCTACAATTTTATTATTCCTTTTGATTCAACAATGAAGTATAATAAAAAACCATTCTTACAAAAGGCTGTTATTTGTAAAAAGACCAAAGGTGGTTACTTTACAGTTTCATATTTAAATCATTTACTTTTCAAATATGAGATATGAGAGAACCAAGTAAATGGAATAGGTATTATATACTATTTATATGAGAACACACCCGCAGCAATGGCGACATTTTCAAATAATAGATTAAATGGAATTTCAATAATTTATTCAAAAAATGGAAGAATTGAATCAATGCAAATATTTAAAAAAGGAAAGTATAAAAGATATATCTATTTTAGTATTTCCCAAACAGAAAAAGCATTAGAAAAAGCAAATAAAAATTTATTCACTGATCCGTATATGGAAATTAGATATAAAGAAGTACAGACTAGATAATTTGGGTTGCTTTTTCTACAAGCATGTCTATAAAGCTAAACTAGTGATAATCATTTTATAAATTACTTCGTATTCACTTCCGAGTTCAATTAAACTGTTTCATCAAAAATAGATTTAGTAAGAAATAAAATTTGTATGTTTGTTAAACCTTTTTTCAAAATTACTCACCGATGACCGATGAAATAATTATTTATCAAACCGATGAACTTTCAACTCGCATAGAAGTAAGAGTAGAAGAAGATACGGTTTGGCTAACTCAGGCTCAAATGGTGGAACTATTTTGTTCGACCAAGCAAAATATTAGTTTGCATATCAATAATGTTTTCAAAGAAGAAGAACTTATCAAAAGTTCAGTTGTCAAGGAATCCTTGACAGTTCAAAAAGAAGGCTCACGTATGGTTAAGCGAAATTTGACATTATATAATTTAGATGTGATAATTTCAATAGGATACCGTGTAAAATCTAAGAGTGGTACTCAATTTCGCATTTGGGCAAACAAAATTCTAAAAGATTATTTACTAAAAGGTTACGCTGTAAATCACCGAATTGAACGGCTCGAAAACGATATGCAAAGCGTTAAAAGTAAAATTAATGAAATAGATTTTCAAGTCCACACCAGTTTGCCTCCTAATGAAGGAATATTCTTCGAGGGACAAATTTTTGATGCTTATGTGTTTGCTTGTGATTTGATAAAGTCAGCAAAATCATCTATTATACTCATTGATAACTATATAGATGAAAGCGTATTGTTGTTACTTTCAAAAAGAGCATCAACTGCGTGTGCAACCATTTACACCAAAACCATCTCTAAACAACTCGAACTTGACCTAAAAAAACATAATCAGCAATATCCAGAAATTGCAATCAAACCATTTGCAAACGCCCACGATCGGTTTTTGATCATCGACCACAAAACTGTTTATCATATTGGAGCTTCGCTAAAAGATTTGGGAAAAAAGTGGTTTGCATTTTCAAAAATGGAAATCGATGCAATAAATGTGTTGACCAAAATAAGTGAAATATGACGTATTTCGAAAACTATATCACTCCAAGCAAACACGCATTAAAAAGTCGACAAGAGTGCGTTTGCAACTCATAAAATCAAGAAAAATATGCCAACATAGGTTAAAAGAAACCGCAGTGTTAGTAATTTAAAAAGAAATAAGTGATGCAACAGATCATAAGTAAAAAAAACAAGATATTGCTTTTTATTCTATTAATTGAGCTATGTAGTGTCGTTTCATATTCACAAAATAGGATAATTATTGTTTTTAAAAGTAAAGTAACAGGAAATCAAATAGTGTTACCAGAATTCAAATCAATCAAAAACAAGCCTAATGTTGATTTAATAAATGACACATTGAAGTTTTTTTATAGTTTTCAAGTTGATACTTTAAAACAAGATAATAAAAATTCTATGACAACAGCAGGTCCACTTATATTAAATTACAAGAAAGTACATTCAGATACAATTTTTACTAAATATAATGTAGACAAATTCAATTATATTATCATTGATTTTGAGAAACGTTCTTATTATTTTAAAAAAGTTATAAAATCAGATAATACATTTATGATATATAAGGTTATTAATGACCTCAACGCAATCAAGAAGGAAAATTTCCACTAACCGGCGCGAATTATAAGCCTGCAAATGTGAGTTAGCAAGGCGTGCAAAGAAAAATGCAAGGCAAATTCCAAAAAGCAGTAATAGTAATTTAAAAAGAATTAAGTGATGCAACAGATCATAAGTAAAAAAAACAAGATATTGCTTTTTATTCTATTAATTGAGCTATGTAGTGTCGTTTCATATTCACAAAATAGGATAATTATTGTTTTTAAAAGTAAAGTAACAGGAAATCAAATAGTGTTACCAGAATTCAAATCAATCAAAAACAAGCCTAATGTTGATTTAATAAATGACACATTGAAGTTTTTTTATAGTTTTCAAGTTGATACTTTAAAACAAGATAATAAAAATTCTATGACAACAGCAGGTCCACTTATATTAAATTACAAGAAAGTACATTCAGATACAATTTTTACTAAATATAATGTAGACAAATTCAATTATATTATCATTGATTTTGAGAAACGTTCTTATTATTTTAAAAAAGTTATAAAATCAGATAATACATTTATGATATATAAGGTTATTAATGACCTCAACGCCATCAAGAAGGAAAATTTTCACTAGCCGGCGCGAATTATAAGCCTGCAAATGTGAGTTAGCAATTAATTATAGATTTAACCAATTAACGTTAAAATGAAAAATATAATATTGATTTCATTATTATTGAACAGTATATGGGGGATATCTCAAAATAATAATTCCAGTCAAAAATATTGCGATAGTATTGCTAAAGACTCTATTATGTACTTCCCCGTATGGGAAATTAAAAACGAAAAACTATTCCCAATTTTTGACAACATTATCGAAAAGAATAAAAAATGTTTAAAGAAGAAGAAATGGGAGTCAATAAGAGATAATTATTTTTTTCAAATTAGCATCCATAATTACCCAAATAGAGAGGATACAAGCAGTGTATACCAAATATCAATTTACCCATATGCAGATTTTGATTTAATAAAAACATTCACAATGATGGTTGATTGCCACGATCTAAATCTTAGTTTTTATAGTGGGTTAATTTTATATAAAAACGAAGTGTTTATGATTGCGAACAATCCGAGAGTGATGAATAAGATACCATTCATATCCAAAACAAATAAGGTATATGGGGTTAAAACCGTAAACAAAAAAAATATTACCAATGATTTTCCATTGTATAATCTTAAATACAAAATAATATACAAAGATGATGATTTTAAAATATTAAAGAAAAGTTGTTGCCCATAAAACTAAGCTGCATTGTCTACAAGCATGTCTTTGAAAAAGGTACAAATATTCGGACAATTTTTGAATATTAAATGATTATGAAAACATATTGAGTAACTTTGGAGAAACCAATTGCATTCTTTTTGGATTGTACAAAACCGACATATTGCCCAACCGCTGAACTGCAAATAAACTACAGCAGCAAGGAACTGACCAGTAAAAAAAGTTCCGAAACTTTACGTAGGTATCTACCATTCGGTGAACTCTTCGTGGAACAGCGAGCCACCGTCAATTATTACACTCCGTACAAGTTTTCGGGAAAAGAAAAAGACGAGGAGACCAGTTACAGCTATTTCGGAGCTCGGTACTACATGAGCGATGTGAGCGTTTGGCTATCTGTTGACCCAATGGCAAATCAAACACCCGGTTGGACTCCGTATCGATATTGCTTTAATAATCCGATTATGTTGATTGATACTGATGGAAGAAGTGAGGGTAATCCTGACTGGTTTGAAAATGAAAAAACAGGGGCAGTGTATTATAACTACAAAATGTACCAAGGATATGAAGGAACACGGGCTATGACTGGTGAAGGCTGGAAATGGATGGGACCAAATGGAATGTTTACAAATGGAGATGAACATTCATCAAATAATGATCAATTTCTAGTTGCAAAAAATGGTGGTATAATTTCTAAAGATAAAAATACTATTTTGATGAATATGGAAATGATGCTCGAAGGAGGTAAGAAATCTGAGTCAATTATGAATAGCGTTGGATATGATAAAAAACCATTAGTTGCAAATGTGTATTCATATGAAAGAGCTGAAGGAATTTCTGATTGCCATGGCACAGTGTATTCTACAAATGAATATGAAAAACTTGAAAAAGTATTTTCATGGACTTATGTGAAAAAAGGAATTGAAGGTGATGCTCAAATTTTCGGTTATTATGGTCAAAAAAAGCGCTTCACTTCTAGCTGGAAAACTATCCTCCCTTATTATCAAAATGAATCATAGGAAAAAAAAAGTTACAATTACAGCAAAAACAGTTCGAAACCAGGCGTATGGACTAAAGTTGCATTAGAAGTAATTAGTTATTTTTGGAAAATTACGGGTAAATAAATGTTATAAGTATGAAAAATATTCTTTTTATTTTTATTCCAATCATCTGCTTTTGGTCTTGCTCTGGACAAAAAAGTGTAAATACAAGTTCTCAGTCTAGTAGCAAACAAGGGAAATATTATATTCCAGATACAATCTATAACTTTTTTCCTAACACTACAAATTCTGCTACTAGCAATAAGTTGGTTTTTGAATCAACAAATTCTGAAGAAGTAGAGTTGCCATATTTTTGCGATGAATTTGCAGTAAGTTATATAGCTAAAATATATGAGTTTAGTGACAAAGATTTTTTTGATTCATTAAAAAACGCCTATCTAGCAAAATCTATCTTTAAATCAAATACAGAGAATAATAACTATAAGATAATTGGCTCTGAGAGAGAAATGCTAAATCTTTACGATACGGTAATTTTGAAGAACTACTTTCAAAATTATCAAAATCCATTAATCTTAAATTTTCATGATATTCTGAAATTGGAACCATCTTTTTCTGATTCAACTACAATCTGTGGGATTGAGAAAGGTTATAAAATATTGGTGCTAAATTCTGGGAGCAATTTTGTTTTACCTGACAAATATAGATGTGAGTGGTATATATTACCAAGCAGATTAAGTCATGGCTTTTCTTCAGGTGTAGCAATTAATGAAATTAAATTATCAATAATTTATTGGGTCGTTGCATGGTAAATTTACCAAAATGTGCTTAACGTTAAACGCCAGGCGAAAGCTTGGCGTTTCTAAAAACAATCTGTTAATTAAGAAAAGCTATAGAAATAAAAGAGATATAGATAGATACAGTAAAGTGAATTTCGGTTGTCAAAAAGGCAACTGCGGTTTTTAAACAACGACCTGCAAGTTGAAAATAGCGTACACCAACTTGCAAACAACCACCTGCAAAGTTCAAACAGCGACCCAAAAAGTTCAAACCAGGCATCTCGCAAGGGCAAGCACATCCCGCTTTTGCATCGCACGTGCTACTCACAGCGGGAAGAGCGTACCTTCTTTCAATCGCACATTGAAACGACCGTGCAACTTGGGACGAAAAAAAGCCCAAACACGCAACAAAAAAGGTAGGGGTTTTATACCAATACTTTTTTCAAATTAGGCCACAGGACAATTTGAAATTTAGTATGGTTAATGCCGATAGAATTTATGTTATAGTGCAAACGATGGAAATTGTATTGGACTATTACATAAACCGTAGCGGTATTAGTTATCAGAACTAGGGTTGATTAATAAGCTACAACTAAAGATTAAATGCTAATTTTATTCCCTCAATCAGCATATTGGCACCTAAAACTCCAAGAATAATCCCCATGATTTTGCCAATAATTACAAAGTTCTTTTTTCCTACTAATCGAACAATATGGCTACTATAGATAAAAGCTAAATAAGTCAGGAGGATAATCACTCCAAAGATAAATATGGTAATGAGTACTTGAAAAACATTGGCATTTACCACAAAGTTCATGGCGGTGACAATCGTTCCTGGTCCGGCTAAGATTGGAATGGCCAATGGCGAAATTGCGATACTTTCGTCAAACAATGGCTTTTCCTGAAGATGAATGGTTGATTTTTTGGATTGCAACATTTCAAACCCAATGAAAAAGATTAAAATTCCTCCAAACACCTTAAAGGCAGGGATGGTTAATCCAAATATTTCAAAGATGTATTTGCCAATTAATAAAAATGAAACAACAATGATGAAAGCCACAATATTGGCTGTCTTAGCTACGGCTTTTTTGTCTTTTTCTTCAATTCCATCGGTTAACTGAATAAATATTGGGATATTGACAATCGGATTCATAATGGCGAAAAAGCCATAAAAACCGTGAGCGAATAACTCCAGATATGTTCCATCTTTAATTTTGTTTAATTTCTATTGGTTATATTTTAAAAGCTTGTGGAAAAAACTTCTAATTAAATAATTAGCTGTCTTTCTTGCCCGTCGGGTATTTATATCAATAAAAAAATCTGTCGCTAAGTTCAAAATTTCCCAGCATTTATCCCGCTAAAAGCGGGATGGAATTAACCTTATTTATCAAAAAGGGTTAATGCCCTAAGGGCAAACAGTCTTTTTGGTAGTGATTTTTTTATTGATATTTAAGCCCTCTGGACTATCGGAATCCACAATATTCAAAAATCAAAATCTTTCTACTTAAAGTATTCTTTTACAAACTTGTGCATCTCCAATCCAGTCATTTTATCTGTATTTCTGACTTCAATTTTAATGGAATCAAAAAGATGATTTGCCTTTAATAGATTCAATAGTTCATCTTTGGCGTTTGTGGGTCCAAATAATAGAACTTCTTGGTTATTCCGAATGATTTCACTTATCTTTTTGAAATAACTTAATTGTTGATGTTGTTCTTTGCTATGCATCATTTTTTCGGTTTTATTCAAACTAAGTTCTTTTTCTTCATGCGTAAATTCCGAAGCTATATTGCTTTCAAAAATGCTGTCGCTTACTAATTCCATAATAAAAGCTCTTGAATGATCCATCCAAATGCCTACTTTTTTTGTGTTTTTCATCGTTTTTTGTTTTTGCTAGTGATATACTTTATGTTTTTATTCGTGAAAGGGAGAAGTGAGAATTAAGAATCGTGAAAAGAGATCCGTGATCCCGATTGCTATTGGGAGTGAAAAGAAAAGAGCACCAGGCAGGTATAAAGAACGGATTATACCTTGAACTTTTCATATTCACTTACATTCTCAAAATCTTGATTTGTTATGTTGTATTGAAGTTTACTCTTCCTTTTTTGTGGGAACAATTAAAAGCGGAATTGTTGTCCTCTTAAAAACCTTTTCGCAGGTGCTTCCCATTGTTATTTTTTCGAGCCATTTCTTGCTGTGAGAACCGATTACAATAACATCGGCATCCCATTCTGTTGCTGTTTCTAGAATCATTTCAGCAAATCCACCTTCTTTAACCAATGTTTGAATAGAATCATCATCTAAATAGTATTTGATTTTATTCAAAAATTCTTGAGATGAATTTTGTAATTCTGCTAGACTATTTAATTGAAGTGGATCCATGCTTATGTATGAAGATGAATAGTCCACTAAATCTAATATCACATGCAGTAATTTCACCTCTGCATTCATCGATTTTGCAAGTAAAAAACCTATTTCTGCTATTTTTTTTGCACTTAAATCATAATCTAATGCAATCAAGATTTTTTTCATCAGTTCTGCTATTATGTTTTCAATTACCCATATTTTTAACTATGAGTTCATTCTTTAAAAATAACAATATGCATTCTTATCAGATAGAAAAAGCGAAAATTTACTTAAAAAGTCTGTATGCTTTTATTAACAGAATTAGCTTAGTAAAGCATATTAGATCTGCATATTGTTAGGACAAATTTAGCATGATATTGCTGAGAATTCATTATGTAATTATGGATTAAAGTTGTATCATTCACACATTTAACCTGATTTTAAAAAGGATATCCAATAGCCACATTAAAAATCAAATTATCAGCCCTCCACGATGGATTGCCAACGTCTATTTGTTTAATTACCCAGCGGTGGTTTTCTTCTAACCATGGTTTCCGTAAAGGCATGGCCAGATCGAAACGTAAAATGAAAAACGAAACATCAACTCGTAATCCAATCCCAGCTCCAACGGCAATTTCTTGGTAGAACGTAGAAAAGGAAAATGGGCCTGCAGTATTAATGGGGTTTGATTTTAACAGCCAAATGTTTCCTGCATCAGCAAACAGAGCTCCTTTAAAATATCGATAGATGTTAAAACGGTATTCTGCATTTGCTTCTAGCTTTATATCGCCGCCCAATTGTAAAAATCCAATATTATTCGTGCTTTGAGGGCTTTTTCCAGGACCAACTGAGTTGATATGAAATGCCCGAATGCTATTGGGACCACCACTGAAAAACTGTTTGGAATAGGGCAATGTAGAAGAGTTTCCGTATGCATTGGCAACTCCCGCATAAATCTTGAACGCGAATTTATTTTTGCTTTTAAAATTGTAATAACACCTACCATCTAAGCTTACTCGTGCAAATTGAGAGTAGATAGATCCAACAACTTTTAAAGGATTTTCGGAGGACGCTTTTTCTCCGGCTATTAATTTTGTCAAAGAAAATGCATTCCCAGCAACTTCTGTCATGAATTGAAAAAAGTATTGAATCTTTTTTCCCGGAACTACCTGATCGTTGTATGTAAAAGAGTAGCTTCCACCTGCAACAAATTGCTCCTCATAACTTTTTTTCAAAAATGGGTTTAATTCAAGCAACTCACTAAATTCAGCAGACTTGTTTGCCAGTGAGGTGTAGCTTATGTTTATTGGGTTTAATTCGTGTGCCTTTCTAATATCTTTTTTCCATTTAAAACCGTACGTAAATTGAAGTGTTCGCATATCGAAATAATTGACCTTTTTGATAAAGTTGTAAGAAAGCAAAAACCGGGTTTTGGGAATATACATGCTGTTGCTCTTGATTTTAAAAGGAGCTAGAAATTGAGGGAACGTTAATTCTACCTGTGGACTGAAAGAATATGAATATAGATTTTTATTGTTTCCACTAAATTGTGCTTCGTACGATCCTGCCATGTTGAGGTTAAGGAATTCCGCTCCGCTAAATGCATTTCTATTTAAAAAGCTAAAGTTCATTCGTGGTCCTGTATAATTGTTTGATTTTGAAACCAGATCAATTTCAGCCCTGAATGTGCGTTTAGGCATGGGAGTCATCAAAATAGTGACATCTAAATATCCGCCAGCTGAGGTATCACTTTCTGTGAATTTCATACTTACAAACTTAAAATTCCCCATCGACATCAACCGATTAAGGGTGATATTGTGATTAGTTCTAGCGTAAACTTCATCTTTTTTCAGATAAACGGATCTTAAGATTACTTCGGGCCTGATTTTCATTTTCAATTCATTCCCGAGGAACGTATTGTTTTGAAAGAGGACGGTGTCTTTGGTGGTTTTTGACGTCCTATTTGTTAAAGAAAATTCCTGATCTATAAATACTTTATTAATGCGATAAATGGTCAATGCATTTTTTGGAACACTATCTTTTAAAGCTAGTTTCAATGTAATGGTATGATGAATATTGGATGTATCTGCCTTAAAAATTAAATAGTCAGGATTAAAGTAAAAATAGCCTTTGTCTTTTAATAATCCGTCAATTCGGATGGCTTCATTCTTTAAAAGATCAAGATTGTATTCTTCCCCCGATTTGATCAATGAATTGTTTTTATCTGCAACGATGGTTTGTTTTAAACTGTCATCGAAGATAGAATATTGGAGTTCATTTACTTTAAATGGCTCATGAATGTGGCTTATATAAACCACTTTAGCAGTTTGCTTCTTCTCTACAATTGTGAATTCAGTATAACTTTTGAAAATCCCAATATTGAAAAGCTTTGCATCTATAATTAGCGATGTAGTAATAGGGTTGATGCTGCTTATTAAAACGGGGGCTTCGCCAGTTTTTTTAAGCCATTTTTTAAATTTGCTTTTTGGATTTTCACCTGCAGCCATATATCTCCACAATTTCGGACGCATTCCCAAAAAAGTTTTATTTGGAGTTGGACGCAATGCTTTCTTCGCAGTGGACTTAATCCTTTGTTTCTGCTTGCGGTCAATCTTACTGTTTGATACCAACTCGATTTCTGCCCCCGTATAAAGTTTTTCACCCAGCGGCAAATGCTTTGTCCCACTGCATGCTGCTAGCAGAAAGCAAACAATCAACAAAAGGGATCTATTTTTTTTTAATTGAGTCATTGCGCCTTGTTTTAGTTGTTGAATCTATTTTGTTTTTTGGCGATTTAAAGAATTCCATCCATTTATCATAATCGCGCACATATAAAATTCCAATTCCAGTTTCTATCAACTGACCTTCGATAGCGCCTTCGTATTGATTATGTCTAAACCCTTTTAATCGTAAGCGACCATCTTCGATTAATTTATATTCTACAGTAACGTCGCTGGTGATTTCGCTTGCTGAATTTTGTTTCGCTTTATCTCCTTCCACATCCACAGTTCCACCAATTTGAACTGAAAATCTATCGTTGAAAAGTTGTTTTTTAAGTCCAATATCCACTTGGGTGCGTCCTTTCGCTTCTCCAGTTTGATAATCGTCGTAAGATTGAATGTCAAAATTTAATTCCACCCCGGGAATCACTTTAGAACTCCACTGATTTAACTGTGCCGATAAAAATTTGCTTACACTAGTTCTTACAGCCATAGAAACGCCACTATTCTCTGATTGTAATGGATTTTCCTGAACAAATCTGCCTAAAATTAGTAAAGCAAAAACTTGTTTGTTTAATGCCGATGGATCTTCATTCAATAGATTTAATTTTGCATTTACTGCTCCACCCAAAATCCCTTTATCTTCGGGAGATAGCCGAATTTCAAAGCTGATTTCTGGTTGTAAAATTGCTCCTCGCAACTTTAAATACACTAAAAATGGATATTGTTGCTTGTACCCGCTTTTGGCATCTTCACTCAATCCATTCATCTGATCTGCCACTAAATCAATGGGCGCAGCACGAACGGAATAAATGGCGTTAATGGACACGTCAGCATCCAAGGGATTGCCATTCCAAATGATGGTGCTTCCAGACTCAATGTCGAATTTTCTTTTTATCACAGCGCCTAGCGTGATAAGGTAACTGCCTTCATTTAAATTATATGTTCCGGTGAGACTCATTTTTCCACTTCGGTCAATGGCAAAATTTAAAGCAGCATCGCCTTTTACCACCAACGAATCTGAGGAGGCTGGATCCATTAACAGTTTTAATGTTGCTTGTTTATCAATTTCAATGATGGAGGAAATTTCATATCCCGTTAAACCGGTTTTTTGTTTCTCTTTCTTTTCATTCCTGTTGAGAATACGATTTTGTTGTGAAGTGTCATTAAATTCAATAATATTTTCACCTCTGTCAAGTGTGAGCTTGTCTTCGGGAACAGCAAAAGTAAAGTTCGATCCTTTTTTTAATTTTAAACGTGCATTTACCACAGGAAGCGACATTGGACCGTTTATGTCAATTTTACTATCAATAATCATCTTTCCAAAAAACTCTTTGTTGTCTTTTGCCGTGGTGTTAAAAAGTGAGAAATCGTTGGTTCTAACGGTTAAATCAAAAAACAAATTTTGGAAATGTTCCATCTTTACGGTTCCATTAATCACAGCTTTGTGTTGATTGATGTCTAAAATGGTAAATGCATTGAAATAGATGCCATCTTTTTTGAATTGAATGGATTCATTCTTTAGTTGTAATTGGTTGTTTAACGCCTTTGGTGTCAGCAAAACGTTGTTAAATACTAATTCTCCGGTAATGTCTGGAGTTGAAATTTTTCCTTTCAAGAAAATATTTCCAGTCAAATTTCCCGACGCCTCTGTGATTGTCCCCATCGAAAAGGCTTCTGCCGTTTTCATCGAAAGGGATTGAATATTTATGGTCATATCTAATGATTGATCGCTCCCGTTTGGAATATAATAACCCTTTGCCGTTAAATCGTTTCCCGCACCAGTCAGCTTTACTGCGATATCAAACCGCTTACCTGTAAGATTATCTGCCTTTACGTCTAAATTTCCAATGGACACTTTGCGAACAAATAAATTGTTTATTTGAGCATCGGCGATGATTCCATATGAGTTATTTACTCGTTTAAGCAAGATATTTCCATCTAAAATGCCACTAACCAAACTAGAGTCTTTTTCAATAATTTGAGAAATATCATCCAGCTTAAAATTTTTGATTCCAATGGTTAAATCATCATTGAATTTGTCGTTTACCGAGGTGATATTGATTTGACTTTGCGTGTTATTCAAATACAGATGGTGAATTAACAACCCTTGCTTTCCAAATTCTATGTAATTATCTGCCGCAATTTCCCAACGCTTGTTCATCAGATAAAATTCTTTTGGATTGAGTGTGATTCTGAAATTCTCTTTAATCTTACTAATCTCAGAACGAATCAACAGTTTATAATTCTGATTTTCATCTCGAGAGGAGAGGTTTGCAGTAATTTTATCATTCGCTAATTTACCATCAATCAACAATTGGTCTAACTTAACCTGAGCATTAGAAATTTGGGCGCACGAAATTTTATAATTCAAAAAATTGGTGTCTGAATTCATCGTAACGACTAAGTCTTTGATTTCTGTGGTTCCATAAATCATTTTTTTAATGTTAGCAATGAATCTAAAGTCGTTCTTACGCCTATCATAACTTCCTTGTATTATTCCTGGTTCAAATTCCTTCAGTTGAGGAAAAAACACTTCGGAAAGGATAGGGTGATTTTGCAGTTGGATCTCAAAGTTAAAATTAGGCAATTCGTTCTCTTTTTTTGGCTGATCGAAAAAAGGGAAATAATTATTTACGAACTGAGTAAGCTCGTTTGGAAGCGAAGCTGGAGAAAATTCACCCGAATACTTCAATCCGATAATTGCACTGCGAATGTTCAATTCGCTTTTATTTGGCTGGTTAACAGAAGCCAACAACAGGGAATCGAGTTGATATGTTTTATCGTCGCGGACAATGGTTAATGCGGTGATGCCAAAATTTCCATTTATATTATTTATCGATCCACCTTCTAAATCGGATTCCGCTACCAGCGCAATTTTGATATTTTCTTTAGTGACATTCAATCTTTTTAAATCGGCTCCTTGCACATCTAAACGGAATTTGTAGCGCTCCTGATTCGGCGTTATATTCACCAAACCGTCGAAGTCAAACACGGCATTTTCATCTCGGAGGTTGATTTTTCCTGCAAATTGCTGCCCCACGATATTCCCATCCACATTCAGCCGATGATAAGTGTATTGGTTGAGATAGATTTCAGAAACATCCGCTTTTACAGATGCAGTAATCGTCTTTTTATCCAACCCATGGCCGCTGGTTTCAGCGGTAAGTGAAACTGGCCCATACATTTTTTGATTTTTCATTAAGCTTCCCAAATCAAATCGGGTAATGTTCAATTTTGCGCTGAAATTTTCTTTTTTATCAATAGTTGCCACCAGATTTGCTTCCCCAAAACTTGTGTTCATACCCAAAATTGTCTTAAAAGATTTAAATTGTCCTTTAAACATCATTTGAATACTAATTTCATTGGGGAGCGCAATCGTTTTTGGAATGACATTTCCTGCCATTATTTTCAAATCTTGACTCCCTGAAATTATCCTAAGGTTTGGAAAATCAAAGGTTGCTGTTTTAATATTTGGTAATCCGATAATCGTGAAATCGGTTTCTAAAATCGTATTTGTTCCAGTTTTTACAGCAAAATTCTTCCCGTAAAGATGGTTTATCGGTCCCTGAATTACTCCCGAAACAGCCGTGATATTCGAAGGGTTTTTAAAGAAAGTTTGCTTGAGTAACGTCTGGCTAAAGTAGGTAATATCAGAATTTTTGAGATTCACCTTCCTCAGGTTTGCTGTTAATCCCGTATTCTGAATGGAATCTTTTAGCGCTGTTAAAGAGGAATATGTGATTGTTAAATCGGCATCAATGGAAGAAGAAATAGTGTTGGCGATGAGGTTTTTTGCGGTGATGGAATGCTGATTCATGCTGAAATCCACTTCAAATTTTGAAATTGAGAACATATTCTGATCTACAGCTTCAAATTTCTTTATGGATACTTCTGTCTTTGCCGATGAATAATATAAATTCTCCGCAGAAAGCGTGAGGTGACTAAAACTTAAATGAGAAGCATTAAAAGCGTTTTTGGTTTGCGGCAAATTTTGCACATGGTATGCAATTGAATTATCTTCTAAAAATATGCCTTTTACTGTAATGTTCCAGTCACTCTTTTTTGATGCTATTTTGGGCTCAACTTTCGCAATATTCGTTGAATCAGTTCCAGAAACGGCATAACGAACCGTGCTTTTTGAAAGGTCTAGACGCCCTAAAGTTATAATTTCTTTTTGCAAATCGACCGTAGCATCTTTTAATTTGAGTGCTTCAATCTGGGCAAAAATGGATTGTCGATTGACTGAATCTGCGTAACTAATCACAGAATTGTTGATGCTGATACTGGATGCACTTATTTTTGGCAAATTGGATGTAGTCTTAACCTCTTTAATAACTTTAGATTCCTTCATCAAAACACTTGCAGAAAGACCGTCAAGGATAAATACATCAACTTTAAAATCCAACGTTTCTAAATCAATTTGATCTAATTTTACATTCAGTTGTTTAAGTTTTGCAGCCATTCTAATTCCACCATAATCATCGTAATAGTGGATATTGATATTTTTCAGTTTTACATAATCTACACCAAATGTCCATTTAGATTTTGTTTTTGGCTCAACGGTTTTTAGTTTGGTGGTATCACTAAAAGCCGTGAGTAAAAAATTGTAATTAAAAAGTGAATCATTTTCTTGGCGACTGGCATTTAAGTTGAGATCTTCCAGAACCAAGGAGTTTACTAAAATTTTACTTCTAAACAGTTGCCAAAAAGCCAAATCCACTTTAACTTTGCCAGCATAACACAGGGTGTCTTTATTGAGATCCTCCAAATACAGTCCTTCAATAACGACCGATTTTGGAAATGAAATTTTGATTCTTTCAATTTCGACCTTCGTGTGTGTTTTGTTGCTAATAAAAGAGGTGGCATAGTGAGCAAGTTTATTCTGGATTGCAGGAATTTGAATCAGTACAGCTATTATAAAAAACAAAAGCACGTAACAGATAACCACCCACATGATTACCTTTAATGTCTTTTTTAAAAAAGTACGTGCTTTTGCCATTTTACTTATTGATAAATATTATTTGGAAAACGAATTATGCGCTATTATCTTCATTTTTTAATTAATCGATAGCATGAAAGCAAAGGAGTTTTTAGAAATCCCCTTTACTCTCATCTAAATCGTTGTGGTTGTCACCTCCAATACTATAATAGTTATTTTCTTCATCTTCACTACCAATATTTTCTTGATTATTATCCAATTCAGAGCCAGGAATATCTAAGTCATTTCCAGAAAAATCATCTTTAAACTCTTTTTCATTAAATACACCGTCGTCATTTTGGTCTTTAACTTCATTCGTGTTTTCTGGCTTAACATCTTTATCCTCTTTATATTTATTGTAAATATCTTCAGTAGCAGGATATGTTGGGTAACCTAAAATATTTACGTCTACTTCATTGTTAGGTTTATTCGGATTATTGTGGCTTTTTTTCATCTTTAAGGTATTTGTTTTGTGTTATTTTTATTTTGTAATGTATTAATTTAAGTTGTTCAATGATTATAGAAAACGTCTGGTTTTCAAATATTAAGACTAAAAAAAACATTAATTTTAGTCTTGTTTCTTTATTGGGATGATAAATAGAGGAATTTTTGAATCTCGAAGAACTTCTTCCGCAACGCTTCCCATAAGAATGTTTTCCAGCCATTTCTTGCTGTGAGAACCCATTACAATTAAATCTGCATGAATGCTTTTTGCTTTGGATAAAATTGCTTTTGCAAAATCTCCCTCTTCTAAAATTGTTTTAATGGATTCATCTCCTAGGTAATCTTTCGTTTTTTCAAGAAACTCTGACGCTACATCTCTTATGTCATCTATATTGTCTAGTTGCTTTAGCCCGTTGTTGAATCCTGTAAATCCCATAATCGGAGAGTAATCTGCCGTGGAATAATACACAGGTTCTGTAATTACATGCAATAAGAAGACTTCTGCATCCATTGATTTAGCTAAATTAAATCCTATTTCAGCTATTTTTTGGGCACTTGGATCATAATCCAATGCAATCAAGACTTTACTCATTTTAATTGTTTTCATATTCTTTTGTTTTTGTGGTTTGAAATTAATTTTTAAAGTGAAACATGTTTTTTAAGTTTAATTTGTTTATAAATCTCGAACCAAATAATCGTCGATAAACCGGCAAAAATACAAATGGCGACATTTAAAGCTGTTGGTTTTTGAAATTGAAATAAATCAAGGAAGAATGGAATGTTTAAGATGAGAGTTAAAAACAAAATAGCTCCGCCAACTACCCAAATAACTGCTTTGTTGGGGGTTGAAATAATTTTGAAAATATGATCAGTCCAGGAACGATTTGTTAAGATTACTGCTATATTCGAAACGATTAGAGTGATAAATGCCATGGCTCGAACTTCTTTTGCATTGTACCCAAAATGGAGCGATAAGAGATAAACAGTCAGCGTAATGGCTAAGATTCCGAAACCTTGCAGACAACTAAACAAAATCTTTTTTCCTCCAAAAAATGGTTCATTGATCCCTTTCGGAGGTCTGTTCATAATATTTGCCTCTTCTTTTTCGGCCTCAAAAATTATGGAGCAGGCTGGATCTATGATTAATTCTAGGAATACAATGTGAACAGGCCACAATATGATTGGGAAATTACCCAATAGAATAGGAATTAATGATAAACCAGCAATAGGAACGTGAATGGCAAACGTGTAACCAAAGGCTTTTTGAAGATTGTCAAAGATTCGTCGCCCCATTTTTATCGCGGCTACAATTGATAAGAAGTTATCATTCATAAGAACTAGCGATGATGCTTCTCTGGCTACATCTGTCCCTTTCATACCCATAGCAATTCCAATGTTTGCCGATTTTAATGCGGGTGCATCATTCACACCATCGCCTGTCATGGCAACAATTTCGTTGTTTTTTTTGAGTGCATTTACAATTTTGAGTTTCTGTTCGGGAATCACTCTCGCAAATACATTTGTGCTCGCAATCTTCTTGCACAATTCTGCATCCGACATCGATTGTAATTCTAACCCAGTAATACATTTTTCAGGATTTTGGAGTCCAATTTCTTTAGCAATATGTTGGGCAGTCAATGGATAATCGCCAGTAATCATAATCACTCTTATTCCAGCCTGCTTACATTCGCTGATGGCTTGCTTTACATTTTTGCGAATAGGGTCGGAGAGTCCTATTAATCCAATAAAATCGAAAGTGAAATCATGTTGGATTTCTGGTAGTCCCTTGGCTGTAATCATAGCTTTAGCTACGCCGAGAACTCTTAATCCTTCGGAAGCTAGTTTTTCCACAGCTTGAATCAACTTCTCTTTTTGATCTTTTTTTAAATGACATAATTCGAAAATGGCCTCTGGCGATCCTTTTGCTGCAATCACCTTATCGTGAGTTTCTGGGGATGAAAAAACTCTCGACATGGCGAGCAACTCTTTCGAAAGTGGATATTCTTTGACCATTTCCCATTTTTCATCCAAAAGCCTTTCCTTCAGAAATAAATCACTCATCTTGGTAATTGCTTTTTCCATCGGGTCAAATGGATTTGATTGGCTGGAAAGTGTTCCGTATTGAATAATTTCGTGAAACTTTGGGTGAATTTCATCATCAGCAGAAACTGCTAGATATTCTGTACCGTTAAAAATCTTAGTAACCGTCATTTTGTTTTCCGTTAGCGTCCCCGTTTTATCCGTGCAAAGCACCGTTGCAGATCCCAACGTTTCTATTGCCGATGGTTTTCGTGTTAACACTTTGGCTTTCGACATTCGCCAAGCTCCTAGTGCCATAAACACGGTAAGAATCACAGGAAATTCTTCGGGAAGGACTGCCATTGCCAACGTAATCCCAGCTAAAAATCCATCAACGAGATTTCCTCGTGATAGCGTGTATCCAATCACGACCAAAACACAAAGAGTAAAGGCAATTATAGTAAGTGTTTTTACTAGTTTTCCCATCTCTTGTTTAAGCCGGGTGGGTTCTTCTGCAACTCCATCGAGGGCTTTACCAATTTTCCCAATTTCGGTATTGACTCCAGTAGCTGTGACACGCCCAATTCCACTGCCTTGAACAATCATTGATCCCGAAAATACGAATGGTAAATCATCGCCACCAGGTTGAACTAGGTTTTCGATCTCATCCCAATTGGTTTTTCTAACAGGCACAGATTCGCCAGTCAACAGCGATTCATCTGCTAATAAATTGATGGATTCCAATATGGTGGCATCTGCTGGAACCCGATCACCTTCTTGCAATACAATAATATCATCGGTTACTACTTCAAAACCCGCAACTCGCAACTCTTCGCCATTTCTAATAACCAAAGCTCTAGGACTTGCCATGTCTTTTAATGCATCGAGCGCTTTTTCAGTCTTCTTTTCCTGAAAAAATTCAATGCCCATAATGACAAAAACAAATCCTAAAAGCATCAATCCTTCTTGTATATCACCCATAACCATGTATAATGAGCCACAGGCAACTAAAAGAATAAACATGGGTTCTTTTACGACACCTAAACCAATAGCTATGAAATTTTTTGGTTTTGATGAAGGAAGAATATTTGCCCCCTCAGTAAGCAACTTTTTGCTTGCTTCAGATGATGTAAGTCCTTTGTGTACATCGGAAAGGTTGATTGATTTCACGTTAGTCGTGTTTTTTTATTGGAATTATAAATAGTGGAATTGATGAGCCTTGCAATACTTTTTCGGTAACACTTCCCATCAAAATTTCATCAAACCACCTTCGGCTATGAGAACCCATAACGATGGCATCAGCATGCTCTGATTTTGCAACAGCCAAAATAGTATCTGCAAAATCACCTTCTTTAACTATCGTTTCGATGGATGAATCTTCGAGCAAATCTTTCATCTTATCTAGATAGTGTTTTGTCGCTTTTTTCAAACCTCCGCTTGTGGTGAATTCTGAAACCTCAGTTTCGCTAATACCCAATGAACCTACAATTGGAGTATATTCAATCGCTGAATAATAAGTGCTATCTGCAATTATATGAAGTAAGACAATTTTTGCATTCATTGATTTTGCAAATAAAAATCCCAATTCAGCTACTTTTTTTGCCGTTGGATCATAATCCAGAGCAATTAATACTTTTTTTAATTTGGTTGTTTTCATATTTTTTGTTTGTTGAATTTGTAGTTAAAAAAACTCCTAGAACTGGATGATTTATAAGCAATTCTAGGAGGACGTATTTAGTCATTACTTTGGACTTTTCGTTATTTAGACAGATTGTTTTAATTCTACTTGAGATATTCTTAGAGATGAATGTTATGAGTCAAAATATGGATATTTAGATTAGAAAATAAGATGTATGGTTTTATTCTGTGAAATTGCATTATAGAGAATACTCTCCTCATTCTTACTTCAATATTCTTACTTCTATATTCAATATTTTTACTTCATAATTCTATATTCTTAGTCCTTAGTTCTTCTTTTCACGTCTCTTCACGTTTCACGAAAAATCTTTTCACGTTCACGCATTCTTACTTCTTACTTCTCTTTTCACATTTCACATTTCACATTTCACATTTCACATTTCACATTTCACGTTTCACGAAAAATCTTTTCACGTTCACGCATTCTTACTTCTTACTTCTC